>NZ_JOJF01000001.1:0-600599 GCF_000720265.1 Nocardia sp. NRRL WC-3656
CGGGGGTGTCGTTCGCGGAGCGGAAGCGGTTGTTCGGGTTGGCGCGGTCGTCGTGGGCGGATTACGACACCTCGCTGATCAGCGAGGGCGGCGGCGTCTGGGATCGCACCGTGAAGGCCGTACCGGTGAGCCCGCAGATCCGGCGCGCCCTCGGTCTCGACGAGGATGTCGTATACCTGTCTCCGCCGGACATGATCCGGGCCATTCTGCTGGCACCGGTGCAATTGCTGTGGAACGGCGGAATCGGTACCTACATCAAGGCGAGTACGGAATCGAACGGCGATGTCGGCGACAAGTCCAATGACGCGGTGCGCGTGAATGCGAGTGATCTGCGCGTGCGCGTCATCGGGGAGGGCGGCAATCTCGGCGTGACCGCTCTGGGGCGCATCGAATTCTGCAAACTCGGTGGCAAATGCAATACCGACGCCCTCGACAATTCCGCCGGAGTCGACTGCTCGGACCACGAGGTCAATATCAAGGTGCTGCTGGACGGGGTCGTCTCCGCCGGCGAACTGCCGGTCGGCGACCGCAACCCGCTGCTGGCCTCGATGACCGACGACGTATCGGAAATGGTGTTGCGGGACAACGTCTCCCAGAACTTCCTGATGGGGATGTCGCGCACCGAGGCGCCGCGCATGCTCAACGTGCACATGCGGGTGATCGAGGACCTGGAACAGCGGCGGGGTCTGGACCGGGAATTGGAGGCTCTGCCCTCCACGAAGGAACTCGCTCGCCGTGCCGAGGCGGGGACCGGTCTCACCTCGCCAGAACTGGCGAATCTCCTGGCGCATGTGAAGTTGTCGCTGAAGGCCGATCTGCTCGACAGCGATCTGCCCGACAGCGCGTATTTCGCCGCCCGGTTGCCGAAGTACTTCCCGGCAGCGCTGCGGCAGCGATTCGGCGGTGCCATCAAACGCCACCGGCTGCGCCGCGAGATCGTCACGACCATGGTGGTGAACGAGATGGTCGACCTCGGCGGCATCACCTACGCGCACCGGCTCAACGAGGAAATCGGCGCCAGCGCAAGCGATGTGGTGCGCGCCTTCGCGGCCACCAGCCAGATCTTCGACCTCCATTCGCTGTGGGAGCGCATTCGCGCGGCCGACGTGCCGACGGCGGTGAAGGACGAATTGGAGCTGGAAACCAAGCGGACCCTCGACCGTGCGTCGCGCTGGCTGCTGAGCAACCGCCCGCAGCCGGTCGCGGTCGGTGCGGAAATCCACCGCTACAGCGGTCCGGTGCGCGAACTCGCGCCGAAGGTTCCGGGGTGGTTGCGCGGCCATCATCTCGACACGCTGTCCGAAGCTTCGGCCAAGATCGTCTCGCGTGGCGTACCGGAGGACCTCGCCACCGAGGTCTTCGGTCTGCTCAACCTGTTCCCGCTGCTCGATGTCGTCGATATCGCAGATATCACCGACCGCAGTGGCGAGGAGGTCGGTGCCCTCTACTACGCGCTCAACGAGCACCTCAAGATCGACTGGCTGCTGCAGGCCGTCAGCCATCTCGAGCGCGGTGATCGCTGGCACGCGCTGGCCCGGCTCGCCCTGCGCGACGATATGTACGGGTCGCTGCGGTCGCTCACCCTGGATGTGCTGTCCGCCGGCGATCCCGAGGAGACCGCGGAGGAGAAGATCGCGTACTGGGAGTCGAAGAACCAATCCCGGCTCGGCCGCGCGCGAGCGGCGCTGTCGGAATTGTTCGCCTCCGGAGCGCACGACCTGGCGACCCTCTCGGTGGCGGCGCGGCAGGTCCGCAGCATGGTCAGCGGGGTGGGGGCCCAGTCGGAGGTGCCTCGCTGATCGGCGGTTGCGCCGCGAACTGCATACTTGTTAGCCGAAGCGGTCCCGGCGCGGAGCCGGACGCCGCTTCGGCTTGCTCGACCGCCCGCGCCGGCACCGCCGCACGATGCGCGCGGGGCGGTAATCCGATCGGAGGTGAACAGCGTGACCAGTGTCGGCTCGGTGAACGGAGCCCCCAGAGCGGGAGGCACCGTCGTCCTGCCCAAACGTTTTCACGCGAAGGTCGATGTCCGATGGTCGGATATGGACGTCTTCCAGCACATCAACCATGCCCGCATGGTGACGTTGCTCGAGGAGGCGCGGATTCCGTGGCTGTTCGAGGGGGAGCGGCCCACTGCCGGGCTGCGTACCGGCTGTGTGCTGGCAGATCTGCACGTCCGCTACCGCGGCCAGCTCCGGCACGAGGACACCCCGCTGGATGTGGCGATGTGGATCGAACAGCTGCGCGCGGTGGATTTCACCATCGGCTACGAGGTCCGCGCGAACGGCGTGGCATTGGATTCACCGCCGGCCGTGGTCGCCACCACGCAGATCGCGGCCTTCGATATCGACACCCAGCGGCTGCGCCGGCTCACCGACGACGAACGGGACTATCTGAGCCTGTGGCGGGCCGAATAGCGGCGACGACACTCACGGACGACATCGGTTCGATGCTGCGCATATCCGATCCCGCCGAGCGGGAGAATCTCGCAACCTTTCTCACCCACGCGATCCGCCTGGATCCGGCTGCGGTCGTGCGGCTGCATCGCCGCGGCGATCGCTACGTCACCGCCTGGACGGCCACCGGATTCGAGGTACTGGCCGCGCGCACGGTGGTCGGCGAACTGGACGTCGCGGACGTCACCGTCGCCGGCGACGCAGCGTTGTCGGGACTCGAGCGGCCCGGCGCCGACGGGCGCATCGAGGTGGGGTACTCGATGGATTCGGCCTGGCGCACCGCCCTGCCGCCTGCCGTGGGCTTCGCCCATATCGACGATGTTCCGGCCCGGAGCCTGGTCGAACTCGCCGAACGCGGCGCGCAGGTGGCCGCCGAACACAGTGGCGGGCACGGCCCGCCGGCCTCGCTGCTGGAGCAGACGGTACTGACCGTCACCGGCGGCGACGAGCGGGTCGAGGTGCCGATGCGAGTCGTCTTCGCGCTCACCGCAATGGATTTCATTCCGCACGCCGGAGGCGAAGCAGACTCTCGGCGCATCGCGCCCAGCGAGACCGTGCGGGTGCGTGCCACCCGCACCTGGCTGCGGCTGGACGCCCGGTACGGCTCGGTTGCCCGTCGTCGCAGCGGGCCGCTGCTGGCCGGGTGACCGGCGCCGCATCGTTCACTTTCCTTCCGCCACCGCGGTTTTCCACCACGCGATCGTTCCGGCCGCGACCTCCGGCAGCGGTGTCGGCGCCAGGCCGAGCAGTCGTTCACTGTGCGTGGAATCGAGCCGGAAGGGCCGCTCGAACTGGTAGTTCATTTCCGCCAGCTCCCGCATCATCGAGCTCACGACGCCGGCCGTGCGCAGCGTCCAGCCTGGCAGCGCAACAACTTTCGGCATCGGCATCCGAGCCGCCTCGGCCAGTGCGGCGACCAGTTCGCGCATCGTGACGGCCGGGGCGGTCGGCGCGTGCAGGAAGGTGTTCCACACGGCGCTGTCCGCGGCCGCCCGGATCATGGCGGCGGCGAGATCGGGCATATAGGTGAACGAATGCGGAAGATCGGCCTTGCCGAAGATCTGAACGGTCTTGCCCGCCAAGATATTCGGCACCATGCGGTCACCGGCATGCGAGGTGCGTACATGCGGCCCGATGAAATCGGAGGCCGCCACACTGACCGTCGGCGTCGGCGACGCTTCGCGGGCGCGCAGGAGTTGCACGCGGATCGCCGGCTTGCCGAACTCGGCGGTGCGCGGCATATCTTCGGTCATCGGCCGGTCGACCGGGCCGTAGGAGTACAGGCTCTCCGGGAACACCACGACCGCGCCCGCGCGTCCGGCGACGTCCAGGATCGTCTGTTCAGCGCCGGGCAGCTCCGCCCGCCAGGTCCGTGCGGAGTATCGCGAGGCGTGGATGCAGTGGTAGATCGCGGTGGCACCGTCGACCGCGGCGGCGAGCTGGTGCCGATCGTTGACGTCCACCGGGCGCCGCTCGATGAGCGGATGATCCGGACCGCTGCCCGACCGGGTCAGGATGCGGACCGTCACCCCGGTGGCGGCGAGTTGTTCGGCGATCGTGGTGCCGACGGGTCCGGCTCCGGTGACGACATGCAGATCCGACATTGTGGGCTCCAATCACTTCAGTGAGCACTGCTCTTGCGTTCATGGACGAGTCTGCCCCACGTCCGTAGAGAAATCAAGAGCGGCGCTCACTATTGTGATCGTTGCGCCGCGAAAGGGTCAGGCAGCGCCCTCGCCCAAGTACTGCAACCACACCGGATCCAGATCCGACGTGGTCGACAGCAACCGCCAATGCGGCCCGGTCGGTGAGACCAGGGGGTGCATGAGCGTCCAGCCCAACTCGCTCAGGAGTTTGTCGGCCTTGCGGTGATTACAGGGAGCGCAGGAGGCTACGCAGTTCTCCCAGGAATGCGCGCCCCCACGACTACGTGGAATGACATGGTCGATCGTTTCGGCCTTTCCGCCGCAGTAGGCGCAGCGATAACGATCCCGATGCATGAGTGCCGCCCGGGTCATCGGGACCCGGGCGCGGTAGGGCACGCGCACGTAGCTGCGCAGCCGGATGACCGACGGCAGCGCGACCGAGGCGCCGGCGGAGTGGACGACCGGGCCCTCGGGATTGTGATGAACGGTATCGGCCTTGTCACAGACCAGCAGCACGATGGCCCGCCGGGCGGGCAGTGCGGTCAGTGGCTCGTAGGTGGCATTCAGAAGCAGCACCCGGTTCTTCACCCAGGCGGTAGCTGCGGATTCGGTGTTTCGGTGCGCGATCGCACCCGGGGACGAACGTCCCGGTGACGAGGACGGATGTCCCGGAGAGGAATATGCGGAGAGGATATGCAGCGGAGTAGCCCCCGACCCACGATTGTGGACATCGGCGGGCTGGAGTTGTCGGTGCGTTCTCGCCTCGTGTGACCGGGCGCCGTGCCGCTGCTTCATTGATGGACCCCGAATTCTGCTAGGTCGGTTCGTGTGCTGATCGGCAGACACTGTCACCAAGTTGACCACGGAACGTGCCCGTGTGCACAGTGATTTCGGTGCCGAAATTCGGGCCGGGTGCGCGGATCGCCGGTGGTCGACGCGGTGCGGCTCGGTATCCGGTGCTCGGATACCGGTGTCGGAGGCGATTATCTGCCGTGTTGCCGTCCCTCCGGCGACCGTCGTCTGAACGTCGCGTGATCCGCCGGTGACCGTCGGGCGGCTCCCGCACGGGTGGGCCGTCCGTGGGCGGTGCGGGCACAATGGTGGGCGGATATGGGCAGGCGAGCAGATCGAGAGGGTCGATGACTTCCGGCGAACAGACGGCGACATCGTTCTACGAGGCGGTCGGCGGGGCGGAAACGTTCCGGCGGATCGTCGCGGCGTTCTATCGGGAGGTGGCCGCCGACGAAATCCTGCGGCCGATGTATCCGGAGCAGGACCTCGGCCCGGCCGAGCGCCGGTTGCGCATGTTCCTCGAACAGTACTGGGGCGGCCCGCGCACCTATTCCGACGAACGCGGACATCCGCGGCTGCGCATGCGGCATATGCCGTTCAGTATCGGACCACTTCAGCGTGATGCGTGGTTGCGCTGCATGCATATCGCGATTGCCGAAATCGAGCCGGACGTTCTCGACGACGAACACCGGCGTGCGCTGCTCGACTACCTGGAGATGGCCGCTAATTCGCTGATGAATTCCCCGATGTGAGCCGAGCCGGGGACACGACTGTGACACCGTCATCGGCCGGGGAGCAGGCTGAGCTCGACGCGGCGGCGGTCGCCGCCGAGCACGCGGAGGAATCGACGCCGCCGCCGTGGTGGCGTTCGGCGGTCTTCTATCAGATCTATCCGCGCTCGTTCGCCGATTCCTCCGGCGACGGGATCGGCGATCTCGCCGGCATCCGCGACCGGCTCGGCTATCTGGAACTGCTCGGCGTCGACGCACTGTGGATCTGTCCGGTGATGCGGTCGCCGATGGCCGACGGCGGGTACGACGTGAGCGATCCGCGCGATATCGACCCGCTCTTCGGTGACCTGGCGACGATGGACCGGCTGATCGCCGAGGCCCACGAACGCGGTATCCGGTTGACGATGGATCTGGTGCCCAACCACACCAGCGACCGCCACCCGTGGTTCGCCGCCGCGGTGGCGGCCGCACCCGGCAGTGCCGAGCGAGCCCGCTACATCTTCCGCGACGGTCGCGGGCCCGGCGGTGCGCAACCGCCCAACAACTGGCCCAGCATCTTCGGCGGGCCGGCGTGGACGCGCATCACCGAGCCCGACGGGACGCCGGGACAGTGGTATCTCCATCTGTTCGCATCGGAACAACCTGATCTGAACTGGGACAATCCGGAGGTGGTCGCTGACTTCGAGCAGACCATGCGGTTCTGGCTCGATCGCGGCGTCGACGGCTTCCGCATCGATGTGGCGCACGGCATGGCCAAACCGTCCGGACTGCCCGATATGGATCCGGCCGTGGTGGCCGCGGTCGGCCTCTCCGCCGACCCGTCGGCGGCCCATACGCCGGACGCCGACGCGAAACTGCTGGTGCACGACGACAGCGATCCGCGCTTCAACAATCCGGGGGTCCACGACATCCACCGTCGGCTGCGCAAGGTGGTCGACGAGTATCCGGACGCGGTGTCGATCGGCGAGGTGTGGGTCGAGGACAACGTCCGCTTCGGCGAGTACGTGCGTCCGGACGAACTGCACCTCGCCTTCAATTTCCGGCTTGCCGAGACGCCGTTCGACGCGGTGAAAATTCGTGCGGCAGTGGACAATTCGCTAAAATCGGTGGCGCAGGTCGGTGCCGTCCCGACCTGGACGCTGTCCAATCACGACATCGAGCGGGAGGTGACCCGCTACGGCGGCGGCGCGTCCGGCATCGCTCGCGCCCGGGCGATGATCATGGTCGAACTCGCGCTTCCGGGTGCGGTTTTCGTCTACAACGGCGCCGAACTGGGGCTGCCGAATGTCGACGACTTGCCCGAGGACGTGCTTGCCGACCCGGTCTGGGAACGCTCCGGGCACACCGAACGCGGGCGTGACGGCTGCCGGGTGCCGATCCCGTGGGAGGGCGTGCGTCCGCCCTTCGGATTCACCGAGGGTGCCGGCTCCTGGCTGCCCATTCCGGCGGAGTGGGCCGATCGGACCGTGGCGGCGCAACTCGAGTCGCCCACCTCGACGCTGTCGCTGTATCGGACCGCCCTCGCACTGCGCCGTACCCGAGACGAATTCGACGGCGATACCGTCGACTGGCTCGGCGGGCCGCCCGGCTGTCTCGTCTTCCGCCGGCCGGGCGGACTGATCTGTGTGCTCAACGCCGCCGCGGACCCGATCGCACTGCCTCCGGGCACGGTGCTGCTGACGAGCGTGCCGCTGCACGAGGGCCTGCTCGCACCGGAGTCGGCGGCCTGGTTGGTGTGACACGACGGCTCGGCGCGGAGCGGCAAACCACGATCGTCTACCGTTGATCCGTGAGCATTCTCGAAACAGTGCTGATCTTTCTCGGCATCCCGCTGGTGATCTACGCGGTGATCGCCGGACTGTCGTTCCTCGGCAAACCGCTGCCCGGCGAGAAGCCGGTCCACTACGACCTCGGGAAGAAGTGGACCGCGGAGCCGGTGCTGTGGAGCGCGACCGATGAGGTGACCGCATTCGGTCACGGTGTCGCTGAGTCGTCGCATGGGCACCATGCGGCCATCGAATCCACCGGGGCAGATCTGATCGGAGGCCGGGCAAGTGGCAACTTCTAATTGGCCTGTGGTGGACCCGTCCACCCTGCCGCACGGGTACGCCATCACCCCCAGCGGCCGGGTATCCGGCGTGCACGAAGCCGGTGACGTGTTCAAGGAGGCGCCGTTCAACGATCATGAGCGGCTGCTGATGGACAACACCCTCACCGAGGCGACCCGGACTACCAAGGTCCGGTTCAACATCTACATCGGCGATCTGGGCGCGGATGCCGCCGCCGGCGCCGACGCGGTGTTTCCGTCGACCCCCGAGGCGGCACGTTCGGTGCTCATCGCCGTCTCGCCCAACGACAAGGCGGTCGAGGTTCGTTCCGGTCGCGATGTCGCCGACCGCGTGAACGACCGGGTCTGCCAGCTCGGCGTCACCGCGGCGCTCGCGTCGCTGCGGCAGGGACAGCTCATCGACGGAGTCGTCTCCGCCGTCCGCGTGATGGCGTCCGCGATCGGCCGCCCGAGCTGATTCGTTCGCACTGATCGGCACGCTCGCGCCGGTTCGCATCAGGGCCACGCACCCCTTCCCGGAACAACCGGGGAGGGGTGCGGCTGTATGCGGACGACCCGAAATACGCTGTGAGCGTAAGCGAGCGGTCCCGGCCCGCCGGTGGCCGTAGGCTCACCGCATGGCCGAGTATCCGCAACTGCATTCGATCCCCGGCGGACGTGACCTCGAGTCCCCGTCCTCGACCGGTGCGGACACTGCGGCAGAGTCCGCACCGCCGGCCGAAACCGATCCTCGACCGCAGCGAGACGTGCTGCGTTCGGTGCCGTCGCGCCCCGGCCCGCCTCGGGAGTCCCGCACCGCCCGGGAACCGCTGTGGCGTGAGGTACTCGGCGAACGGTTGCGCGAACTGCGCCGCGACCACGGGGAGACGTTGACCGAAACGGCGGGCCGAGCCGGGATTTCACCGCAGTATCTGTCGGAGATCGAACGCGGTCGCAAGGAACCTTCGAGCGAGATGATCGCCGCGCTCGCCGGTGCGCTCGGCACCACATTGGGCGAACTGACCGCGGAGATCGCCGCCGACCTGCTGCGGGTCACTCGCCTCGCGCCGGTGCGCCCGCTGGCCGCCCGCCCACCGGCCGGCCCCACCATGCTCGCCCGCGCCGCCTGAGTCCGCGCCGCGCCGCACCGGGGACCGGCGAGCGCTCACCGCGATCCGGTCAGGTCCGGGCGTCGAGGATGGTGTCGGCCAACCCGTATTCCACCGCTGCCTGCGCGGTGAACACCCGGTCGCGATCGGTGTCGTGTCGTAGCGTCGCGACGTCCTGGCCCGTGTGGCGGGACAGGATCGTCTCGATTTCGGCGCGCATCCGGACGAGTTCGTCGGCCTGGATGATGAGATCGGGGATCGCTCCCTGTCCGCGGGTCGCCGGCTGATGCAGGACGGCGCGCGCATGCGGCAGCATCGCCCGCCGGCCCGCCGCGCCGCCGGCCAGCAGCACCGCGCCGACCGCGATGGCCTGGCCGACACAGGTGGTCGCCACCGGCGACGAAATGTGCTGCATGGTGTCGTAGATCGCCAGCATCGCCGACAGATCGCCGCCCTCGCAGTTGATGTAGAGGTTGATCTCCTGGCCCGCGCTCTCGGCATCCAGATGCAGCATCTGCGCGATCAGCGCATTCGCCACCCCGGAATCGATCGGCGTGCCGAGGTAGACGATGCGCTCGGTGAGCAGGTGCGAGTAGACGTCCATGATCCGCTCGCCGCGCGGATGCTGCGCGATGACATTGGGAATGGTGTAGCTGGTCATGTGGTGCCCCCTATGCTTTCCCGGCCGAGATTCCGATGCGCTGGCGTTGCGGGATGACCTGGTCGAAAGAGTCGACGATGTGGTCGATGAAGCCGTACTCCCGGGCCTCGGTCGCGGTGAACCAGCGGTCGTGCAGTGAATCCTCGTAGATGCGGTCGAACGGTTGCCCGGTGTCCTCGGCGATCAGTCCGAGCACGGTGTTCACCGTGTGGCGCAGATCGTCGGCCTGCACCTCCACCTCGCCCGCGCTGCCGCCGATACCCGCCGACCCCTGATGCATGAGGATGCGGGCGTGCGGCAGTGCGTAGCGGCGGCCGCGAGTTCCGGCCGAGAGCAGGAATTGCCCTGCGCTGCAGGCCAATCCGAGCGCCAGCGTGGACACCCGGCACGGCACCAGTCGCATCACGTCGCGAATCGCGAGCATCGACGGCACCGACCCGCCCGGCGAGTGAATCCACAGTGAGATGTCGGCGTCGGGGTCTTCGGCCGCGAGGGTGAGCATCTGGGTCGTGAGCAGCGTGCCGTTGTCGTCGTCGAGCCCGCCGTCGAGGACGAGGATGCGGCGGCTGAGCAGCTGCTCGCGCGACCGCCAACTGAACAACGGAATCTTGTTGTCGTCGTGAGCCATACGCCCACGGTGCCGCAGCGGACCCGGCACGCGCCCGTCATGCTGCTGTCAGCAGATCTGCTCACAGCAGCGGCAGTCGATGCGCGGCCGAGGCTGCGCATCCCTCAGGACTCGAGGCGAGCCGGCACGCCCCGATTCCGGGCCCGTGGTGGCGACCGCACCACCACGGGCAACCGGATCTCAGGCGATGTCGGCGGCGCGGGCGCGCAGCGAGCGTTCGATTCCCGCCTTACCCTCGATCACCAAGCGGCGCAGGGCCGGCGGATGCTCATCGGCGAGGAATTTGTCGGCCACGGCCACGGCTTCCTCGCTGATGGCCCAGTGCGGGTAGAGGCCGACCACGACGGTCTGCGCGACCTCGCTGGAGCGGCGTTCCCACACCGAGGCGATCTCGTCGAAGTAGCGCTGCACGTAGGGCGCGAGCAGTTCGCCCTGGCCGATGGGAGCGAAGCCGCCGACGATGGCGCGGGCGGTGATGTTCGGGACGGAGTCGTCGTCCATCACCGTCCGCCACGCCTTCTCCTTGACCTCGGCCTGCGGCCGGGCGGTGGCGGCCGCGGCCGCCTGGCGCCGGCCCGCGGCGGTGGGATCACGCTCGAGTTCGGCGTCGATGACCGGGGTCTCGGTGCTCTCGGCATCGAGCTGACCGGCCGCCGCCAGCGCCTGCACGATCCGCCAGCGCAGATCGGTGTCCACCGCGAGCCCGGGCAGTTCGACCGCGGCCGGATCGGAGTCCAGCAGCAGCGTGCCCAGCACTTCGCTGTGCCACGGTGACAGGCGCGCGGCGGTGAGGGCGTTGACGAAGGCCAGCTGATGATCCGAACCCGGTTCGGCCGCACGGGCCAATTCCAGGAGCCGGTCGGCGAAGGCCGGCCATCCGGTCTGATCGGCCCACTCGGGGTCGGCGTAGCTCGCCAGAGCGGTCTGTGCCTGCATCAGAAGCCGTTGCACCACACCGATTTCGGTTTCCGCGCCGATCCCGCGCTGCACCAGCGCCACGAAATCCCGTGCCCGCATCTCCGCCTGCCGCGTCATCTCCCATGCCGCCGACCAGCACAGCGTGCGCGGCAGGGATTCGGCGATATCGGCGATGCGCGCTACCACGGTGTCGAGCGATTGTGGATCCAGGCGCAGCGAGCAGTAGGTCAGGTCGTCGTCGTTCACCAGCACCAGCTGTCCGCGCTCGACGCCGACCAGCTCGGCGACCTCGGTGCGCTCGGCGGCGTCGAGATCGAGTTCGACCCGCTTGGTGCGCACCAGCTTTCCGTCGCGGTCGTCGTAGACGCCGACGGCCAGGCGGTGCACGCGGTGCTCGCCGGCGCCGGGTTCGGCACCGCCCTGCACGACGGCGAATCGGGTGAATTTCCCGTCGGCGTCGACCTCGAAGTCGGGACGCAGCGTGTTGAGGCCGGTGGTCTTGAGCCACTGCGCGCCCCAGCCGGAAAGATCACGCCCGGAAGACTTTTCGAGCGCGCCGACCAGATCGTCGAAGGTTGCGTTGCCGAAGGCATGTGCGGCGAAGTAGTCCCGCAGCCCGGCCAGGAACGGCTCCAGCCCCACGTAGGCCACCAGCTGCTTGAGTACCGAGGCGCCCTTGGCGTAGGTGATGCCGTCGAAGTTGACCTCCACGGCCGCCAGGTCCGGAATGTCGGCGGCGATGGGATGGGTGGAGGGCAGCTGATCCTGCCGGTACGCCCACGACTTCTCCACATTGGCGAAAGTCGTCCAGGCGCCGGTGTATTCGGTGGCCTCGGCCTGGCACAGGACCGAGGCGAAGGTGGCGAACGATTCGTTCAGCCACAGATCGTCCCACCACTTCATGGTGACGAGGTCGCCGAACCACATATGCGCCATCTCGTGCAGCACGGTCTCGGCGCGACGCTCGTAGGAGGCCCGGGTGACCTTGGACCGGAACACGTAGTCCTCGAGGAACGTCACCGCGCCGGCGTTCTCCATCGCGCCGGCGTTGAACTCGGGAACGAACAGCTGATCGTATTTCCCGAACACGTAGGGGACACCGAAATTGCGGTGATAGAACGCGAAGCCCTGCTTGGTTTCGGTGAAAAGCCTTTCCGCGTCCATGAATTCGGCGAGCGAGGCGCGGCAGTAGATGCCGAGCGGGATCGTGGACTGATCGTCGGTGTACACATCGATCCACTTGGCGTACGGCCCGGCGATGAGCGCGACCAGATAGGTGCTCATCCGCGGCGTCGTGGCGAAGGTGTGCTCGACCACCTCGCCGACGGTGCGGGTGGCGGTCGCGGCGCCGTTGGAGATCACCTCCCAGTCGGCGGGCGCGGTGACCGTCATGTCGTAGGTCGCCTTGAGGTCGGGCTGGTCGAAGCACGCGAACATCCGCTTGGCGTCGGCGGTTTCGAACTGCGAGTACAGATAGACCTTGTCGTCGGTCGGATCGACGAAGCGGTGCAGGCCCTCACCCGTGTGCGAGTACACGCAGTCGGCCTCGACCACCAGGACGTTGTTCTCGGCCAGATCGGTGAGGGTGAGGCCCTCGGACTCGTCGTAGCCGGAAACGTCGAGTTCGGTGCCGTTGAGTACGGCCGAACGCACACCCGCGGCGACGATGTCGATGAAGGTCTGCGCGCCCGGGGTGGCGGTGAACGTGACGGTGGAGCGCGAGAAGAACGTCTCGCCGGCGGTGGCCGCGGGACCGGTCGGTTGCCCGGTGAGGTCGAGTTCGACGCGATAGTTCTCCACACTGATCGTCGCGGCCCGCGCGATGGCTTGGTCGCGGGTGAGGTTCGGTGCAGACAAGGAGACTCCTTCGCTCGGACCGGTCGTGTGAACCACGCTGCGGATGCAGTCGCTGACGGTGCCCAGAATGCCACGTTCGCGACCGCACGGCTGGGCCGACCGTGCATCCGCACCCCGTGCGTGACGAAACGCCGCGCGCCACGCCACCGAGCGTCCGGGCCCGCCGGGGCGCTCGGTAGGCTGGGCGTTCGTGTGCGGCGGACAGCGAAGCGAGGAGGGCCGGTGAAGCACATCCACGCCGGTAAGGTGCGCGATCTCTACGAGGACGGGGAATCGCTGATTCTGGTCGCCTCCGATCGGGTCTCGGTCTACGACGTGGTGCTGCCGACGCCGATTCCGGACAAGGGCGCGCTGCTCACCCAGTTGTCGAACTGGTGGTTCGACTACTTCTCCGATGTGCCCAACCACGTGCTCTCGACCACCGACGTGCCCGATGAATTCGCCGGGCGGGCGGTGCGCGTTCGACCGCTGAAGATGGTGCAGGTGGAGTGCATCGCCCGCGGCTACCTGGTCGGCTCCGGCCTGCAGGAGTACCGCCGCACCGGCGCGGTCTCCGGGGTGGCGCTGCCCGGCGGGCTGCGTGAGGGCGACAAACTTCCCGAGCCGATCTTCACCCCCACCACCAAGGCGTCCGCGGGACACGACGAGCCGATCACCTTCGACGATGTGGTGAATCAGGAGGGTCGCGAGGTCGCCGAGAAACTCCGCGACCTGACCTTGCAGATCTACACCCGCGGCGCCGAGCACGCCGCGGGGCGCGGGGTGATCATCGCCGACACCAAGGTCGAATTCGGCTGGGACGGTGATGTTCTCACTCTCGGTGACGAGGTCCTGACCTCCGATTCGTCGCGATTCTGGCCGGCCGACGAATGGGAGCCAGGCCGGGCGCAGCGCTCGTTCGACAAGCAGTTCGTCCGCGACTGGGCGACCTCCACCGGCTGGGACAAGGAGCCGCCCGGCCCGGAGATTCCCGCCGATGTCGTGGCCGTGACCCGCGAGAAGTACATGGATGCCTATCAGCGCATCACCGGCAACACCTGGTCGTGAGATCGGTCAGCTTCGCATCCGTAACCGGTTGCGTCGCATCGGTTTTCGATGATCGGCGGGCGCCCGCCGGCTATGCTGCGCGCAGCTCGGCCGCGCGCAGCATGAGGTAGTCGCGCTCGGGCGTACTCGTGGTCAGGTGAGCCGCTGCCGTATAGGACTCGATCGCCGCCGCGCGGTCACCCGCCATCTCGTGCAGGTGTCCTCGTACCGCCTCGAGTCGATGGCTGCCTCGCAGGCGATCCGCCAGCGCGTTCGCCGATTCCAGTCCGGCAGCGGGCCCGTGCACCATGGCCACCGCCACGGCGCGGTTCAGGCTCACCATCGGATTGTCCGACAGCCGCTCGAAGACGTTGTACAGCAGCAGAATTCGCTCCCAGTCGGTCTCCTCGGCGCTCGGCGCCCGGGTATGCAGTGCGGCGATCGCGGCCTGGACACGATAGGGACCGCCCAATCCCGCCTCGACCGCCGCCGTCGCCAGCCGCATCCCCTCCCGGGCACGTTCGCGGTCCCAGCGGGTGCGGTCTTGTTCGGCCAGCGGAATCAATTCACCGCTGGGGCCCAGGCGTGCCGCGCGGCGGGCGTCGGTGAGCAACATCAGCGCGAGCAGCCCCGTGACCTCCGGATCGTCCGGGAGCAGCCGGTGGACCTTGCGGGCCAGGCGAATCGCCTCCGCGGCGAGATCGGGGCGGTACAAACGGGAGCCGCCGGTCGCGGTATGCCCCTCGGTGAACATCACGTACAGCACATGCAGGACCGGCCCGAGCCGCGGCCCCCAGTGTTCCAGGGCCCCAGCGGACTCGGCGAACGGGCGCGGCAGTGCGGCGAGCCGCTTCTTGGCGCGTGAAATACGCTGGGCCATTGTGGTTTCCGGCAGCAGGAAGGCCCGGCCTATCTCCTCGGTGGTGAGACCGCCCACCGCGCGCAGCGTCACCGCGATCGCACTGGCGGGCGACAACGCGGGGTGGCAGCACAGCAGCAGCAACGTCAATGTGTCATCGGCGGCCGGATCGGTCTCCGCGGGTGGCACGTCCCGCAGGGCGACCGTCGTCTCGCGAGTGCGGCGTGCGATCTCCGCGCGCACCGAGTCGATCAATCGCCGCTGCGCGACCTGGAGCAGCCATGCCCGCGGATTGTCCGGGTAGCCCTTGTCCGGCCACTGGGTGACCGCGGCGAGCATCGCTTCCTGCACCGCGTCCTCGGCCGCATCGAAATCGCCGTATCGGCGCACCAGAATGCCCAGCACGACCGGTGCGACCTCACGCAGAAGCAGCGCGACCTCCTGTGCGGACTCGCCGCGCTGCGTATCGCGTTCCGACGGCTGCCCGACAGGGACGGCCGGTGCCTGTGATCCGGGCATGGCTCGGCGGCTCAGGCCTCGGTCGCCGGGGCGTCCATCACCGCGCGCACCTCGATGTATTCACCGATGGGCGTGCCGCCCGGGCCCGGTGCGGCCGATGCCTGCGCGGCGATCTCCAACGCCCGATCGGCGCTGTCCACATCGACGATCCAGTAACCCGCCAGGAATTCCTTGGTCTCCGGGAACGGGCCGTCGGTGACCACCGGCGCGGACCGCCCGTCGGCGCTGACGATGCGGGCCTGATCCGGAAACGCCAGGCCCTGGGCGTCGACCAGCTCGCCCGATTCGCGCAGTGCCGCACCGAGCGCACGCTGGAATTCGATATGGGCCGCGATGTCCTCCGGCGGCCATTCGCCGATCGGAGTATCGCAGTGCGCGGCGGGGCGGTAGGTCTTGAGCAGCATGTACTTCACGATGGTCTCCTCGGCTCGCCGGCGCGCCACCGCGGCGCGCTCACGATCGGGTCGGAGCCGGCCGCGACTCCTCGACCTACCTCGGCTGTGACTGTGGTCACAATGTGGTGCTCGTGTCGGCCAGCGCCTCCGGATTCACCGGTTCGCCGCCGAGGATCAGTTCCTTGATCCGATCGGTGACGTCCCAGACGTTGACGTTCATTCCCGCCAGCACGCGATTGCCCTGATCCAGCCAGAAGGCGATGAATTCGCGGCTCGCGGTGTCGCCGCGCACCACGACGGACGTGGTCGCGCCCGGCGCGACGAAACCGGTGTACTCCATGCCGAGGTCGTACTGGTCGGTGAAGAAGTACGGCAGCCGATCGTAGGTCGCGGGCCGGTCGAGCATCGTCAGCGCCGCCACGGCCGGTTGATTGAGGGCGGTGGCCCAGTGTTCGACCCGCACCCGCTGCCCGAGCACCGGATGCTGCTGGTCGGCGATATCGCCCACCGCGACGATATCGGGATCGCTGCTGGCCAGGCTCTCGTCCACCAGCACGCCGCCCTCGACCGCGAGACCCGCGTCGGCGGCCAGTTCGATATTCGGCCGGGCGCCGACCGCGATCAGCACCGCATCGGCATCCACGACCGTGTCGTCGGCGAGCCGGACGCCGGTGGCCTTCCCGTCGGCGGTCACGATCTCGGCGGCCTTCACGCCACAGCGCAGGTCGACGCCGTGCGCGCGGTGCAACTCGCCGAAGATCGCGCCCATCTCCTCGCCGAGCGCGCCCTGCAACGGGACCGCGCCGACCTCCAGGACGGTCACCTCGAGACCTGCGGTGCGCGCGGCCGCGGTGACCTCCAGGCCGATCCAGCCCGCGCCGATGACGACCATCCGCCGCGCCGAGCCGAACAGTGAGATGAGCGCATCGGATTGCCCGATCGTGCGCAACATGTGCACGCCCTCGGCATCGGCGCCGGGAATCGGCAATCGACGCGAGCGCGAGCCGGTGGCGAGGGCGAGTTTGTCGTAGGGCCGGGTCGAACCGTCCGGCAGCGCAACCGTTTTCGACGAGCGGTCGATGGCCGTCACGGTGGTGCCGAGCAGCAGTTCGACCTCGTGATCGCGATACCACTGCTCGGTGTGCACGGTGAAATCGGCGAGCGATTTCTTGCCGAGCAGATGTTCCTTCGACAGTGGCGGCCGCTCGTAGGGTAGCTGCGCCTCCTCGCCGATCAACGTGATGGCGCCGTCGAAATCGTTGTCGCGCAACGACTCCGCCAGCTTCGCGGCGGCCAGACCGCCACCGACGATGACGAACCTGGAATCTGTGGGCATTGGGAAAACCTCCGGGCAGCGGGCAACCAGGGTCACATCCGACCCTACTGTGCGATCCCGCGGCGATCGGGAAATATCGCCAACTTCGCGGCGTTGACCAATGCTGAGGGCGGGTGGCGTGCGGCCTCCCCACTGCTTCTTCGAAGGGACGAAATGTGAGCGATCAGACGACCACCGCCGGTTCCAGGGACCGCGTCGATTTCTGGTTCGATCCGCTGTGCCCGTGGTGCTGGATCACCTCGCGCTGGATTCTGGAGGTCGGGAAGGTCCGCGATATCGACACGCACTTCCACGTCATGAGCCTGGCCGTGCTCAACGAGGGCCGTGAGGACCTTCCCGAGCGCTACGTCGAGATGATGAAATCGGCGTGGGGGCCGGTCCGGGTGGCCATCGCCGCGGCCGAGCAGCACGGCGAGAAGGTGCTCTCACCGCTGTACACCGCGATGGGCACCCGCATCCACAATCGCCGGGAGGAGTACGAGCGCGAGAACCAGGCCGACACCCTGGCCGCGGTCGTCGCCGACGCTCTCGCCGAGGTGGGGCTGCCCGCCGAACTGGCCGAGGCCGCCACGAGCACCGACTACGACGAGGCGCTGCGCAAGAGCCACCACGCCGGCATGGACAAGGTCGGGCCGGATGTCGGCACGCCGACCATCCACATCAACAACACCGCCTTCTTCGGCCCCGTGCTGTCGCGGATCCCGCGCGGCGAGGAGGCGGGGAAGGTGTGGGACGGGGCGGTCGCCCTGGCGTCCTACCCGCACTTCTTCGAGCTCAAGCGGACCCGCACCGAGGACCCGCAGTTCGACTAGTGCATCGACGGCACGGGGCGACGCGCGCCCCGTGCCGGGCGCACGGCTACCGCGGCGGCAGCCCCGGAACTTCGCCGTATCCGGGGTAGCTGCCCATCTGGACGGGCGGTCCGGCCGGTGGCATCGGCGGCGGCGGGGCCGCCGGCGGACCGCTCGGCCGCAGGAACATCCGCCCGTGCCGGCTGCGGTCGCGCAGCGCCCACATCCGCCAGGTCAGCACCGGATGCGAGGACATGGCGTTGACCATCCAGACGAAGAACCCCTTGTCCTGTGGCGCGCGGTCGGCCATCTCGTCGAAATCGACCAGCGAGTTCAGGTATTTGCCGCCCGCAAGGGTTTTCATCGCGCCCGGGGCGCCGAGATGGCGGTTGCAGAAACCGTGATTGTCGGCGGTGTACTCCTGCGCGCGAATCAGCGAGTTGCCGATGATCGGCAGGAACGGCACGAGGAACATGCCCAGCTGGCGCCAGTAGGACACATGGCCGGCCGCGATATGTCCGACCTCGTGGCCGATGATGAAGGCCAGCGCGTCGGGGTCGCGAGCCTGACCGCCGATCTCGAACAGATCGCTGTAGACGACCACGTAGCGGCGGAATCCGTGTCCCGAGGCGAAGGCGTTGATCTGCCCGTTGCCCAGCACCACGTAGGCATCCGGGACGGTCGCCATGCCGAAACGCGCGGCCGCCTCGACCACCATCCGGTATCCCTCCGGGAACTGGGTGGGCGACATCTTCACGGCATTGAGCCGCTGCATCGAATAATTGGTGCCGCGGCCGAACCACAGCAGCAGCGGCGCGAGGATCAGCAGCAGGACATAATAGTTCACCGCACCGACGAGCAGGAACAGCAGCGCGATCAGATATCCGCTGACGGTGGCCAGAATCACGACGATCAGCAGCGGGATCTCCCAGCTGTGCCGGGCCGGCATACCCCACGGGGACAATCCCCGCGTCGGTTGGTACGGAGGGATGTGCGGCGGCGAAAACGCTTGCTGCGGACCCCATCCCGGCGGTCCCAGCCGAGGATCCCACCCCGCCATACCGGTCACCGGATTCCACCCCGGTCCGCGCCCCTGCTGTGGTGACTGATCGGCCCACTGATCTTCGGACTGCATGGGCTGAACTCTATAGAGGATCGGGAAACGACCCCATGTGGAGCGAAACCACCCACCTGACAGAATCTCAGCCATGCGCGTATACCTGGGTGCCGACCATGCCGGCTTCGAATTGAAGAACCAAGTGAAGGATCATCTGACGCAGGCCGGTCACGACGTGGTCGACTGCGGAGCCCACGAGTACGACGCCGTCGACGACTACCCGGCCTTCTGCATCGACGCCGCCCGTCGCGTCGTCGCCGACCCGGGCAGCCTCGGCATCGTGTTCGGTGGCAGCGGTAACGGCGAGCAGATCGCCGCGAACAAGGTTCCCGGCGCGCGTTGTGCGCTGGCCTGGAGCGTGGAGACCGCGAAACTGGCTCGTGAGCACAACAATGCGCAGCTCATGGGCATCGGCGGCCGGATGCACAGCACCGAGGATGCCTTCGCGATCATCGATGCGTTCCTGGCGACGCCGTGGTCGGACGAGGCGCGGCATCAGCGGCGCATCGACATCATCGCCGAATACGAGAAGACCGGTCAGCCGCCGGCGGTGCAGAGCTAGCAGGTACCGAACCGGGCCGGGCGGCGCCGTCCGGCCCGTCCGGCCGCGCGCCGGTGGGAGTGGAACGGAATTCGGTCGATGCCTGAGGGGCATACGCTGCATCGCCTGGCGAAGCTGCATCAGCAGCGCTTCGCGGGCGGTGTCGTGCGGGTATCCAGTCCGCAGGGGCGCTTCGCCGACGGTGCCGCCCTGGTCGACGGAGCCACGCTGACCAAGGCCGAGGCGTGGGGTAAACACCTTCTGCACCATTACGATTCGGGCCTGGTGGTCCATGTGCACCTCGGTCTCTACGGCACCTTCACCGAAGCGCCCGCGCCCCTGAGCGACCCGGTCGGCCAGGTGCGGATGCGGATGATCGGCGCCGGGAAGTCGGCGACCACGCTGTACGGGACCGATCTGCGCGGGCCGACCGCGTGCGAGGTCCTGCACGGACCGGAAGTCGACGTCCTCACCGCCCGGCTCGGGCCGGATCCGCTGCGGCGCGATGCCGATCCCGATCGGGCGGCGCAGCGGATCCGCCGCTCGAACCGGTCGATCGCGGCGCTGCTGATGGATCAGTCGGTGGTGGCGGGCGTGGGCAATGTCTACCGCGCGGAAGTGCTCTTCCGGCACGGCATGTCACCGCAACGCCCCGGCCGCGCGATCACGGCCGGGGAGTGGGAGGCGCTGTGGGCGGACCTGGTCGCGCTGATGAAGGTCGGCGTGCGCCGGGGCGCCATTGTGGTGGTGCGCCCCGAACACGACCGCGGCGCGCCGTCCTATGCGGTCGGCAAACCCCGCACCTACGTCTATCGGCGTGCCGGCGAGCCCTGCCGGATCTGTGGAACCACCGTCGCCCATGCCGTGCTCGAGGGGCGAAACCTGTTCTGGTGCCCCACCTGTCAGCCGGACTGAGCAGCCGGTATCGCCGGGGCGCGGCGCCGGAGCAGACGCGTGAGCGCGAGTCCGAGCAGCGCGACGGCGACGAGAACGTAGGTATTGCCCAGCAGGTGCTGCCACCAATTCCAGTCGAGCTCCCGGTCGCCGCCGCCCGGCACCAGCACCTGTCCGATCAGGAACGGAGCGGTGACGGCGGCGATCGCGCCGGCCACCGCCGCCGCGGATCTGCTCGCGGACCACAGGGCGGCGGTCACCAGTGCGGGCGCCACCCAGACCCAGTGATGGGTCCACGAGACCGGCGAAACCAGTAGCAGCACTGCGGCATTCAGCAGCAGGGCCGCGACCGAGAATTTCGTGATCGCGGGGGCATTCCCGGATGCGAGCGGGCCGGTGTCGGCGGTGCGCTCGGCGCGCAGGAGCAGGTGCATCGCGACCGCGCCGGCGGCGACGACGGCGAGTCCGAGTCCGAGCCAAACCGCCACGGCCGCGGATTCAGGCAGGCCGAGTCGATAGATCATGCCCTTGAGGGACTGGTTACCGGCGTAGTAGGGCGCGCCGATGCGCCCGGTCTCGACGATCGCGTGCAGCCAGTACTGCGTGGACGTCCGCGGGAACAGCACGAATCCGGCGAGCACCACCCCCGCGGCGGTCGCCACCGCCGTTCCCGCCGCCTTCCAGTCCCGGCGGATCAGCAGATACAGCACGAAGGCCGCCGGAGTCAGTTTCGTGACGGCCGCGATGCCGATCAGCACGCCTCGGGGCCAGCGGGGTTTCACGGTCAGGCAGTCCAGCGCCACCGCGGCCATCAGGATGATGTTGATCTGCCCGAACCACAGCGTCGTGTGCACCGGTTCGAGCGCCGCCATCGCGATGACGACGGGGGTGGTCAGGGTTGCTTTCGACCGGGGGCTGAGATCGGGCCGGATCCGGGAGAGCACGAGCCAGACGGTCACCGACAGACAGGCCAGCGAACTGGCCGTCACCGCGATCTCCGCCAGCCAGAGCGGCATCACGGCCAGCGGCGCCATCAGTACCGCCGCCGACGGGGGATAGGTGAACGGCAGGTCGGTGTGGCCGGCCACCGGGAGCGGCGGACCGTACAGTGCGCCGCGGTGCAACCAGGCCAGGGTGTCGACCCGATAGACCTGCAGATCGAGGAAACCGTGCAGCGCCGAGATGAACAGGGCGGCCGACACCGAGAGCAGAATTCCGATCACGATCGGAATGCGGGGGAAATATCTCGTGTCGTTCGAATGCTGGTGGCGGAGCAGCTGGCGCCGCTCCGTCCGCACCGTGATCATGAAGCTGAGACCGACCTTTCGATGTTCGCCGTTCGGCGCTCGGGCGCGGCGAACCACGTCGTGTAGAAGAGGGAGATCACGGCGGCCAGCGCGGCCAGGACGGCGAGTCCGGACGGCAGCGGGTGGGCGGCCATGGTCTCCGCGAGGAAACGATAGGACAGCAGCAGCCCCGCGAAAACCCCGGCGCCGAGCGTCACCATCCGGATCCGGTGGCCGTCCCAGCCGCGTTCGGGTTCCCGCAGTGCGGATTCCACGGTCAGGCACAGGACCGCACCCGCCACGAGATCGCAGCCGTAGTGGTAGCCGAAGCCGAGCGTCGCCAGCAGCGTGCACACCAGCCACACCGCCCCGCCCCAGCGCAGCCACCGCGGCCCGGAGCGGGAATGAACGAACAGCGCTGTGGCCCAAGCGGTGTGCATCGACGGCATGCAGTTGCGAGCGGTGCCGGAATCGAAAAGCATCGGCGCCGGGGTGCCGGATATCACCGGCACCGCATGCGGCCAGTCGCCGATCTGCAGGCCGTGGCCCAGCGGACCGTAGGCGAAGACCGGGCCGACCACGGGAAACAGTACGTAGACGAGCGGCCCGACGATGCCCAGTGCCAGGAATGTGAGCAGCAGGTTGTGCCGCGGCCACGGCCTCGTCGTCACATGGCGCAGCTGCCAGACCGCGACCACCACGGCCGCCGCCGGCAATTGGATGTACACCGCGTGCAACACATTCGACGGAATCGGGCCCGCGGCGTCGAGCATGCTGCCCACCACCCACGCCGGATCTCCCAGTGCCCGATCGGCATATTGCACGTACTGATCCAGTACGCGGGGACCGGCGGAAATGCTCACCAGCAGCCAGGTGTCGGCGAGCTTCGAGGCCATGATCAGCAACACGCCGAAGGCGATGGCGCGCAGGGCGATCCGCCGTGGCCGGCCGTGCCACCGGGCGACGGTCAGCGCCAGCGCGGTCAAGACGAGCGTGGATCCGGTTCCGATCGAAAGGTGCCAGCCGCACAGCGCCTGCACGCCGAGTACCAGCAGGTCCAGCACCGCCGCCGAGGCGAGGCTGACGACCCGGATGCGCGCGGGCACACCGACACAGGCCAGGCCCAGCCCCGCCCAGGAGACGAACGCCGACTGCGGATCGGCCGCGTAATCGGCGAGGAGACTACGAAAGGGCCCGAGGGCGCCGTGGTCGGATGCCCACACCTGGGCGATGGTGAGCAGGGCCACAGCGGCGGCGAATGCGGCAGCGGCCCATAGTCGGGGCTTTTTCCCACCCCCGGATAACGACGACGAGGGAACTACCCTCGCCTCGTGGTCGATCAACACTGAAGATCGATAACACAACGTAAACGGAGGCGCAACTTCCGGTTACCGGAAAGCTAAAAACCTCCGTCGAATCCGCCGAAGTCGCCCCCGTCGAAGCCGCCACCGTCGTAGCCGCCGGCGTCGTACCCGCCGCCCTGGTCGTAGCCGCCGCCGTCGTATCCGGCGGTGTCGTATCCGCCCTGGTCACCGCCGTCGAAGCCTTGCCCGGGATCCTGACCGGCGTCCTGCCCCGCGTCGAATCCGGCGTCATACCCTGCGCCGTAACCGTTTTCGAAGCCGGCCGCGCCGTAACCGACGCCGTGCATACCGCCGAACAGCGCGTCGAACAGCAGCACCGAGCCCACGCCCCAGGCGCCGGCCACCAGTGCGGTCTTCCACCACGGCTCGGAGTACCAGCCGGTCGGCACCGGACGACCGGCGACCCGGCCGCCCGGGTAGTAGTTCGGAGTTTGCGGGGAGGGTGTGGGCGACGCCTCGATGCGGCGGCCGTCGAAGTCGACGGTGCGGTCCTCGGTGACCCGTCCGGCGGACCGCTGGCCGTCCAGTTCGGGGACCGGTGGGCCGGGGTCGAGATTCATCGCGGTCCGCGCCGCGCGCACGTAGTACAGGCCCTCGATCGCGGTTTCCTTGGCCAGCCGCGCCTGGGTGACGGTGGTGGCCTGATCGATCTGCGAGCCGGCGGCGTTGAGCCGTTCACCCGCATCCGCGAGCGCCTGCTTGGAGGCCTGATCGGTGCCCGTGAGGTTGTAGACCTGGCCGCCGAGGCGTTCGATCAACCGGCGGGCGTCGGCCTTCGCGTCGGCGAGTTGGTTGTTCTCCCGGCTGCGTTGGTTCGAACGCCCCGCGACTGCCATCGCGACGAACGCGATCAGCACGACGACCAGAAGAATCAGCAGGAGCCACACATCGACCAGAGTACGCGTCGACGGTTTGCGCGAGGCTTGCTCTCAGCCTGCGACGGCCGCGTCGTAGTGGAGTCGGGCGGCGCCGTAACCGCCCGGCTCGCCGTCGGAATCGCCGAGTTCGGAGAGTGCGAACTGCCGCTTGCCGGCCGTCTTGGCCGAGTACATCGCCCGGTCCGCGCTGCGCAGCAGATCGGAGAAGTCGCACGGACGTCCAGGCGGGGAGAACGCTGTGCCGACGCTCGCCGAGACCGGCACCGGCCCGGCATCGGTCGGCACCGGATCGTGCAGGGCGGTCAGCACGCGCATCGCCACCTCGGCGAGCGTATTGCGGCGGGCGGGCAGGGCGATGACGAATTCGTCGCCGCCGTAGCGGCATACGACCGTTTCGTCCGGGCAGGCCGCCCGCAGCCGCCGCGAGATCTCCACCAGCACCTCGTCGCCGACGGAATGGCCGTAGCCGTCGTTGATCTGCTTGAAGTCGTCCAGATCGATCAGCAGCAGGCCGACACCGCGGGTGTGGTCGGTGGCCATCAGCCGCACCCGCTCCTGCAGCAGGGAGCGGTTGGCGAGGTCGGTGAGCGCGTCGTGCGTCGCCTCGTGCCGCAGCCGGTCCTGCAGCGCGGCGATCTCCTGCACTCGCACCGAAACCGCCGCCGTCAGATTCCGCTCCTGCTGGGCCAGGGCGCGCTGCTGCAGGGCCTCGGCATAGCTGTCGATGGCATGGCTGGCCACGAACGGCCACCGGGTCGCGACCAGGGAGCCGGAATCACCCGGCGCGAAGCCCAGCAGCGCTCTGGTGGCTGGGGCGAGCATGCGGGTGCGGTCGAGGGGCGCCTCGGCCAGCCGTCGCCCGATCGCGCGGGCGGCGGATACCGGAAACGGTTCGGACTGTGCAAGATTCAACAATTCGTCGACGATGGCCGCGAACACCTGCTCGAGGTGTTCCGGACCGACTGTCAGCCCGCTGCCGGGATAGACGGCACGAACCCAGTCCCGTGTCGTCGCCGCGACGATGGCGGCGGTCTGCGTGTCGAGTTCGGCAGGCATCGCCGATCACCTCGCGCAGACGTCGTCGACGCCGGCGCTCCGGCCGGTCACGCCCTCCGGAACGCGCTCACTGCTTCGCGGTCGAGTACACCTTCGGCGCACGCTCACCGCCCCCTTTCCAGATACCCCCGTCCGGCAAAAAGGATCCTAGCAAGCCACTCGGCACCGAAAAACGCTGTTTTACAACCTGTTCCGATACGTCGCGAATGGCGATCGGCAGTGTGATCGACGCCGGGCCTGCGGCGTTACACCTGGCCCCAGCGTGTCGCGCCCGGTGTGTTGGCGCCGACGTTCATCCGCGGGTGGGCGGGTCTTCGCGAATCGTTCTTATCGCAGGCCAGAGGGCTCGACGTCGCCCCGGCGCGAGCGGCGGCGGCGAGTCGCTGGTGACGAGTATCACAAGGAGCTCGCGAGGTTCGGCCGTGGAGTGAACGTTCGATGTTCCGCCTGCGCGAGGGGTCGCTGCGGCACCGCGTTGTGCCCAGGTGTGGGAACATGCGGCGGCGGATGGGTGCGCCCGACCGCCGGTGGTGACCTTGCCTTCGGCCATGACGGCGGTCGTGCCGTGAACCGCGCGGAAGGCGCCACCTCGACCGATCGACGCGGTTGCTGTGCAGTCGCTGTGGGCCGGCTGCGGAGGGAGCCTAGAGCGCCGATGCGCAGTCCGGCGGACGCGCCGTGCGAAAACCGGGTGTGCGATTGGCATTCCGGAAGTGAAGTTCGGTACAGTCCTACACGCAGACGACATCGTGGCGATCCCATTGGTGTCGTATGCCTGCGGGTGTAGTTCAATGGTAGAACCTCAGCCTTCCAAGCTGATGGTGCGGGTTCGATTCCCGTCACCCGCTCCGATGAGGGGATTGTCGGCAATCCCCGGCCACCGGATCCCGTCCATCGGGAGGCGCCAGCGGAGCCGCTGGACGGAAACGGGATGTAGCGCAGCTTGGTAGCGCATCCGCTTTGGGAGCGGAGGGTCGCAGGTTCAAATCCTGTCATCCCGACCACGGACGACCGGGAATTTTCGCCCGGTCGTGGCCGCTGGAACTGTAAGGCCGCGTTCTGCGGCCGACCGGACGATCGCAACCGTACCCGGGTCCCGACAAGACGGTATTTCCGAAGGGAATGCCGGCTATGGCGTGGATCGTATTGGTGCTGTCCGGAGTCTTCGAGGCCGTCTGGGCCACCGCGCTGGGGAAATCACACGGCTTCACCCGCATCGTGCCGTCGGTCGTCTTCGCGGCTGCGCTGGTGGCCTCGATGTCGGGTCTCGCCTATGCGATGCGCACCCTGCCCGTGGGCACCTCCTACGCGGTGTGGGTAGGCATCGGGGCCGCGCTCACCGTGCTGTACGCGATGGTCACCGGGGCCGAACAGGCGTCGCTGGTGAAGATCGCTCTGCTGCTGTCGATCGTTGCGAGCGTGGTGGGATTGAAACTGGCCGGATAGCCGGTCGAGGATCACCGAACACGCCGGCGGCCCGGCCGCGAACGTTCACCCGGATGGGTGAGCGCTCGCCTGCCGGGACCGCCGGTCGGTGGAAGTTCCTTATCGATTGCCGCGCGCCGGCCGCGGTGATCCGGCCGAACGAGCATGCGCCTGAACATGTTTCGTTCCGCCGGTCGAGCGGGCAGACGAGCCGCGCTCGGTCCGGCCGGTGGCCGCCGCCGTGCGTTCACGCGCGGGTTTGCCACCTGTGCGGGCGGGCACGTCGGCGGTGCCCCGGTGTCCGCGACCCGTGCGCGCGCCCGCGCGTCCGTTGTCCGATGCGGCCGGGCGCTCGCCGGCGGTGGTGCGTCGGTTTCGCGCCGCCGTGGTTCGGCCGCCGGCCGCGGTATCCGTGGTGGCCGTCGTCATTCGGTCGCCGTCGTGCCCGGATCGGTGGCGTCCGGCTACCGTGCGGCCCGCGGATACGGTCGCGGCGCTGTGGTTCGCGGATTCGCGGCGTTCGCTCCGCGCCGCCGGGCCGCGGCTCCGCCTCGGCTTGCGAGCCGGGCTGTCGGCGCCCGAGGCGGGACGGCGTGAATTCTGTTCGGCGCGTCCGGGTTTCGAGGCGGTGGGAGCCACCGGCGCGGCGACCGTGCCGACCAGTGCGGTGACCTGGGTGGAATCCGGACGCACCTGTTGCGGGCGGACGTCGAGTCCGGCCTTGCGCAGCAGGACCGCGACGTCCTTGCGCTGTTCCGGCAGCATGATCGTCACCACGTCGCCGGTGCTGCCGGCGCGGGCGGTGCGCCCGGAGCGGTGCAGGTAGGCCTTGTGTTCGGCGGGCGGATCGACGTGCACGACGAGTTCGACGTCGTCGACGTGGACGCCGCGGGCGGCGATATCGGTCGCGACCAGCACGCGTGTGGTGCCTTCGGCGAAGGCCGCGAGATTGCGGTCGCGTGCGACCTGCGACAGATTGCCGTGCAGATCGGCGGCCGGAATTCCGGCGGTGGTGAGCTGCTTGGCCAGCCGTCGCGCGTGATGTTTGGTGCGCATGAACAGAATTCGCCGCCCGGTTCCGGAGGCGAGGGTGTGGACCAGTTCGCGCTTGGCCTCGCTGTCGCCGATCTCGAAGACGTGGTGGGTCATCGCGGGCACCGGGGAGTGGGCCTCGTCGACCGTGTGCGACAACGGGTTTCGCAGGAAGCGCTGCACCAGCTTGTTCACCCCGTTGTCCAGGGTGGCGGAGAACAGCATCCGCTGACCGTCGGCCGGGGTCGCGGCGAGGATTCGGGTGACACCGGGCAGGAAGCCGAGATCGGCCATGTGGTCGGCCTCGTCCAACACGGTGATCCGCACCTCGTCCAGGGCGACCAGGCGCTGTTTGATCAGATCCTCCAGGCGGCCCGGGCAGGCGACGACGATATCCGCGCCCGAACGCAATTCGCGGACCTGCCGGGCCTGCGGCACGCCACCGAACACCGTCACCACCCGCAAGTCGCACGCATCGGTCAGCGGTTCGAGAGTCGCCGCGATCTGAGTGGCGAGCTCGCGGGTGGGCGCCAGCACCAGACCCGCGGGGCGGCCCGGGAGGCGTCGGTGACCGAGACGGTGCAGCCGGTCGACCATGGGAATCGAGAAGGCGAGGGTCTTACCGCTGCCGGTACGCCCGCGAGCGAGCACATCGCGGCCGGCCAGCGTGTCCGGAAGCGTCGCGGCCTGAATCGGCAACGGTGCGCTGAAACCCTGCGCGGCCAGCGCGCGCAACAGGGGCGCGCCGACGCCGAGAGTGTCGAAGGTGGCGGCAGGCGTCGATGAACGAGTCGTCATGAGTAGTCGTGGTGCCTTTCGAGCAGCAGAGGTGAACCGCAGCGGCGCTGGGTTGGCAGCGGAGCTGCGGTTGCAGCGACGCTGAGCTTCGTGGCCCGCACGAAGGCTGACCGCTGGGTGGCCGACGCGAAGAGTAGACATCCACGACGGAGGGAGTACGAGTAGCGATACTCCCCGCTAAGCCTATCCCGTCGGGGTCGTTTCTCCCCCATCACGCGAGGGTGACGGTTCTCTCCTCGACAATCGGTGTGGATGACCGGGCGGCGGGGGACATCACTGGGCGGGTTCACAGGTTTCTCCCAGCGGCGTCCCAGCGCAGCGGGGGCACGGCCGACCATCATGGCAGCCATGACCGAAACTGCTATCGCGCCCGGCCGCCCCGCGGACGGGGTGGCGACGCCCGGCCGGGGCGGCACCCGGAGCCTGCCGTGGGAGTACCTGGGACTCGCCGCGCTGCTGGGCGGCACCGCGATCGCCTATTTGTGGAATCTGAGCGCGAACGGCTGGGCCAATTCCTTCTATGCCGCCGCGGTGCAGTCCGGGGCGAAATCGTGGAAGGCGTTCTTCTTCGGTTCCTCGGACTGGGGCAATTCGATCACCGTCGACAAGACGCCGGCGTCGCTGTGGCCGATGGAGATCTCGGCCCGACTCTTCGGGATGAACAGCTGGAGCATGCTGATCCCGCAGGTGGTGATCGCGGTCGCCGCGGTTGCCCTGCTCTGGTCGACGCTACGCCGGACCTTCGGCCCCGGCGCCGGGTTGCTCGGCGGGCTCGCGCTGGCGGTGACGCCGGTGTCCACGCTGATGTTCCGCTACAACAACCCGGACGCGCTGCTGGTTCTGCTGATGATCGCCGCCGTATGGGCGATGACGCGTGCGCTGGAGGACGGCCGGTGGCGCTGGCTGCTGCTGTGCGGCGGCTTCGTCGGGCTCGGCTTCCTGGCCAAGCAGTTGCAGGTGCTGCTGGTCGTGCCGGCGCTGGCGTTGACCTATCTGTTCGCCGGGCCGCCCCGGCTGGGTAAGCGCCTGCTGCAGCTGTCGGCCGCCGGAGCCGCGGTGGTGGTCGGCGCCGGCTGGTGGGTGCTGGTCGCGCAGTTGTGGCCGGCCGATTCACGGCCGTATTTCGGTGGTTCGAAACACAATTCGATCATCGAGTTGACCCTCGGCTACAACGGACTGCAGCGGCTCGGGGTGGATTCCGGCGGTGGGTTCGGCGGTCCGCCCGGACCCGGCGGCCGCGGCCACGGACCGTCGTTCGGTTCGGAGGCCGGGATCACGCGACTGTTCAGCGAGACGGTCGGCGGTCAGATCGCCTGGTTGATTCCGGCGGCGCTGATCCTGTGCGTCGCGGCTGTCGTGCTGTGCGGCAAGGCGTCCCGCACCGATACCCGGCGCGCCGCACTGCTGCTGTGGGGCGGCTGGGCGCTGGTCACCGCCCTGGTGTTCAGCTTCATGAAGGGAATCTTCCACCAGTACTACACCGTCGCCCTGGCACCCGGTATCGCCGGCGCGGCCGCGATCGGGACGGTGGTGCTTTGGCGGCAGCGCGAACGGCTCGGCGTCCGCGTCGTGCTGGCCGCGGCCACCGCGCTGACCACGGTCACCGCGGTGATCGTGCTCGATCGCACTCCGGATTTCGTGCCGTGGTTGCGGTGGATCGTCGGCGTCGCGGGCGCGGTCGCGACCGTCGCGCTGGTGATACCGCAGCCGCGCCGGACGGCGGCCTGGACGGCCGTTCTCGCGGTGCTCGTCGCGATCGCCGCACCGGTGGTCTATTCGATCCAGACCATCGCCTCGGCCCACAACGGCGGCATCGTCCTCGCCGGACCGAAGACCAGCGGTGGATTCGGATTCGGTTTCGGACCGGGCGGGCCGACGGGCGCGTGCGGTCCCGCCGGGCCGCCCGGATGTGCCCCGGCGGGGCCCAGCGGCGGGCCGGCGGACGACGGCTCGGATTCGGCCGACGCCAACCGATCTCCCGCACAACCGGGCCGGATGTCGCGGCCGGGCGACCCGGCGGCCTCCGGACCCGGCGCCACGGATCGGGGTGCCGCCGACCGTCCGGCCGGTCCCGGCATGGGGCAGCGGACGAATCAGCAGCTGATCGATCTGCTGAAGAACAACGGCGCCGGCTACACGTGGGCGGCCGCGGCCATCAGCTCGATGGGTGCCGCGGACCTGCAGCTCGATTCGGGCTACGCGGTCATGCCGATCGGCGGCTTCAGCGGCGGCGATCCGTCCCCGACCCTCGATCGGTTCCGTGCCGATGTCGCACAGGGACGGATCCACTACTTCATCGGTTCCGAGCGCCGCGGCCCCGGATCGGGTGCGACGTCGGAGGCGAGCCGGATCGCCCAGTGGGTGGAGAGTACCTACGCGGCCACCGATGTCGGCGGCACCAAGGTGTACGACCTGACGGCGCCGACCCGGTAATCAGGGCGGCGGTGGCGACCCTGTGCCGCCACCGCCCCGGTCCGGTACGGCAGACTGCGACCATGGCCACGGCGTCGAAATACAGTGCGGGCGTTCTGCTGTTCCGGCAGGCCCCGCGGTTGCAGGTCCTGCTCGGACATATGGGTGGTCCGTACTGGGCGCGCAAGGATGCCGGCGCCTGGTCGGTGCCGAAGGGGGAGTACGAACCGGAGTCCGAGGATGCCCGGACCGCCGCGGCGCGGGAGTTCACGGAGGAACTGGGCCTGCCCGTGCCCGAGGGCGAGTGGATCGCGCTGGGGGAGTCGCAGTACGGCAGCGGTCGCTCCCACAAGCAGGTCACCGTGTGGGCCGTGGCCGGCGACCTGGATCCGGAGCAGGTGGTCCCCGGCACCTTCGAGATGCAGTGGCCGCCGAGATCCGGTCGGATGCAGACGTTCCCGGAGATCGATCGGGTCGAGTGGCTCGAACCGGAACTCGCCCGCGAGAAGATCGTCGCCGGTCAGCGGCCGTTTCTGGACCGGCTCACCGAGGTACTCGCCGCCGGCTGAGGTTCAGCGGTAGGTGTCCGCGAACCGCTCGCCGCCGGCTTCGATGAGCCGTACGCCCTGGAGCTCGTGGACGGTCAGCCGATGCGCGGGGCGTCCCGTGTCCCAGGCCGGGATGAGATTGCGGCGGCGGGCGGCGTAAGCGGTCATGAGATCGCGTGCCAGCCTGGCCGGCGATACGCGGTCGACCGCGGCCCGCCGCAGAATCACCACCAGCAGATGTTGCGGAATCTCCTCGGCGTCGCCGAGCGGCCGGAAAGTTCTCGCCCGCACCGGAACCGACAGTGGCGCCGCCGTTTCCGTCTCCACGAATTCGGTGATCGCCGCCGATAATTCGGCGGCGGGCACCGGCGTCGGCACCAGTCGCGGTAACACCGCGGTGGTCGCGGACAAAACCCGGGGCGCGGCACTCGAGCCGGGCATCGGATATACCGTCCGCAACTGTTCGTGGCGTGCGATCAGATCGGCGAAGGCGTCGCGCAATCCGACGGCATAGAGATAACCCGTGAAATGCAAGGTGAACGATGCCGTGCCCGCGGGCGTCGGATCGACAGGCGGCACGGCGGGGACCACCGCGGGGGTAGAGCGCAGTTCCATGCGGTATTTCCGTTCCTCGTTCGCACCCCCGTCCCGGCGGGCACATGCGGAGCCTAACTCCGAACGGCCGCCCGCGCTGTTCGACGGGTACGACGAGGGTTATCGGCCGTACGGCCAGCGCCAGTCGGCCACCTCCGGAATATCGGCGCCGTGCTCGCGCGTCCAGATGCGCGCGGCCAACCGGGCGTCGGCCATTTCCTGGCGCAGGCCGGCCGCCTGGGTGCCCAGCCCCGGAACCCGGTCGATCACGTCCATCACCAGGTGATAGCGGTCGAGGTCGTTGAGCATCACCATGTCGAACGGAGTCGTGGTGGTGCCCTTCTCCTTGTATCCGCGCACGTGCAACTCGGAGTGGTTGGTGCGCCGATAGGTGAGCCGGTGGATCAGCCAGGGGTAGCCGTGGAAGGCGAAGATGATCGGCCGATCCCGGGTGAACAGGGTGTCGAATTCGCGATCGGGCAGGCCGTGCGGATGTTCGTCCGCCGGCAGCAGCCGCATCAGATCGACCACGTTCACCACGCGAATGCGCAACTGCGGCAGCCGTTCTCGCAGCATGGCGGCGGCCGCCAGCGTCTCCAGAGTCGGTACGTCACCGGCGCAGGCCAGCACCACGTCGGGTGTCGTGCCCGACTCGTCGTTGTGGCCGGCCCATTCCCAGATGCCGGCGCCGCGGGCACAATGCAGCCTCGCCTCTTCGATCGACAGCCAATCCGCCTGCGGCTGTTTGCCGGCCACCACCACGTTCACGTAATGGCGGGAGCGCAGGCAATGGTCGTAGGTCGACAGCAGCGTATTGGCGTCCGGCGGCAGATAGACGCGCACGATCGACGGCTGCTTGTTCATCACCACATCGAGGAAACCGGGGTCCTGATGGGTGAATCCGTTGTGATCCTGCCGCCACACATGAGAGGTCAGCAGATAATTGAGGCTCGGAATGGGCCGGCGCCACGGCACCGCGCCACTGGCGTCCAGCCATTTCGCGTGCTGGTTGAACATCGCGTCGACGATGTGGATGAACGCCTCGTAACAGGTGAAGACGCCGTGCCGTCCGGTGAGCAGATATCCCTCCAGCAGGCCCTGGCACATATGTTCCGAGAGCACCTCGATCACGCGGCCGCGGCGGTCCAATTTCACGTCGAATTCGCCGATCTCGGCCTGCCAATTGCGGCCGGTGACGGTGAGCACGTCCTGCAGCCGGTTACTGGCCAATTCGTCGGGTGCGAAGATCAGGAAATTGTCGCGATTGGCGTCGGTGATGTCGCGCAGCCAGGTGCCCAGCACCTGGGTGGCCTCGTGCGAGGTGGCGCCCGGCGCGGAAACCTCGACGCCGTAGCGGCGCCAGTCGGGTAGTCGCAGATCCTGCATCGTGGCGCCGCCGTTGGCCACCGGATTGGCGCTCATCCGCCGCGGCCCCGGGGGAACCTGGCGCAGCAACTGTGGATACGGCCGGCCGTCCTCGTCGAAGAGTTCCGCGGGGCGATACGACTGCAGCCATTGCCCGAGCACCCGGCGGTGATCGTCGTCTGTACGCGCGGCCGGGAGCGGGACCTGATGGGCGCGGAAGGTGCCCTCGACGCGGTTGCCGTCGACCACCGGCGGGCACGTCCAGCCCTTCGGCGTGCGCAGCACGATCATCGGCCAGCGGGGACGCGTGCCGTCGGCGCTCTCGCGCGCGGCGCGCTGGAATTCGGCTATGCGGTCCAGGCTGCGATCCAGCGCCTCGGCCATCGCCTGGTGGACGGTCGCCGGGTCGTGCCCGGCGACGATGATCGGGTCGTAGCCGTAACCGTGCAGCAGCGAGAGCAGTTCGGCTTCCGGAATGCGGGCCAGCAGGGTCGGATTCGCGATCTTGTATTCGTTGAGCGCCAGAATCGGCAGTACCGCGCCGTCGCGCGCCGGATTGAGGAATTTGTTCGCGTGCCAGCTGGTCGCCAGCGGCCCGGTTTCGGCCTCGCCGTCGCCGACCACGCAGAACACGGTCAGGTCGGGGTGATCGAGCGCGGCGCCGTAGGCGTGCAACAGGGAGTAGCCGAGTTCGCCGCCCTCGTGGAAGGAGCCCGGCGTCTCCGGCGCGCAGTGGCTGGGTACGCCGCCGGGATAGGAGAACTGCGCGAACAGCGCGCCCATTCCTGTCGCGTCGCGCGAAATATTGCTGTACAGCTCGGAATACGTGCCTTCCAGCCAGGCACACGCGTTGGGTCCGGGGCCGCCGTGGCCGGGTCCGGCGACGAAGACCGCGTCCAGATCGCGGGCCCGGATCGCCCGATTGGCATGTGCCCACACCAGATTCAGTCCCGGCACGGTTCCGAAGTGCCCCAGCAGCCGCGGTTTGATGTGCTCGGCCGTCAGCGGGGTGCGCAGCAGGGGATTGTCCGTCAGATAGATCTGGCCCACCGCGAGATAGTTCGCCGCGCGCCACCACGCGTCCAGATCGGCGAGTTCGTCCGGTGACAGCGGGCCGGGAACCTCGGCCAGCCGATACGGTTCGGGCGCGATCGTGGCGCCACCACTGCCGCCGATATTGTCGGCCGCCGTATCGGCTCCGGTCGGATCGGTGGCCGGGACCCGTCCTTCCGAACTCGCCAAGTCGGTCACGATCGTGCTCCTCACACTGGGGTGTTCGGTAACCGCATCGGATGGAGACTCGAGGCCAGGCTACCGGGCCCACCGCTAGAGCGCCGTGCGCACCGATTAGGGTGCCGCGCATGCAGACTTTGGCCAGGATCATCGGCTCGGCCGCCGTCGCGGTGGCCGCGGTCGCCCTCACCGCCTGCGGGGGCAACGACAACAACTCGGCGAGCCCGTCGACCACCGCGCCCGGCACCCAGGCCCCGGCCGCGACCTCGGCCGCCGCGGCTCCGACGGCGAGCCACGGCCGCGAATGCACCGCCGACGACATCGGCGTCACCGGCGGCTTCGGCCAGGCGCCGACCATCACCATTCCCGACAACTGCGATCCGCCGAAGCAGCTGGTCACCAAGGATCTCGTCGAGGGCACCGGCCCGGCGGCGGCGAGCGGCCAGCCGGTGGAGATGAACTACTCGCTGGTCACCTGGTCGGACAAGAAGAAGCTGGACAGTTCCTTCGATCGCGGCCAGACCTTCCCGCTCACCCTCGGCACCGGCGAGGTCATCCCGGGCTGGGACCAGGGTCTGATCGGCATCAAACAGGGCGGCCGCCGCCTGCTGATCATCCCGCCGGACCTCGGCTACGGCCAGGGCGGGCAGGGCGTCAAGCCCAACGAGACCCTGGTGTTCGTCACCGATGCCGTGAAGGTCGGCTGAGTCCCGCACGCCGGACGTGGGATAGCCGATTGTCGGGTGCGGGCCGGTGTCGACTACCCTGATCGGGATGCGATTTCGGGGGGAAACGACGCCGTCGTCACACGGCACCCGAACATCGTCGCCGGCGGATCACACCTCCGTCCGGCGGCCACACAGACCAGTGAACAACGAACAAGGAGCATGTCCGTGAAGAGCACCGTCGAGCAGCTGAGCCCAACCCGGGTCCGCATCAATGTCGAGGTGCCCTTCGAGGAGCTGAAGCCGGACTTCGACAAGGCGTACCGGGCGCTGGCGCAGCAGGTTCGCATTCCCGGCTTCCGCCCGGGCAAGGCCCCGGCCAAGCTGCTCGAGGCCCGCCTCGGTCGCGGCGCCATCCTGGAGCAGGTCGTCAACGACGCGCTGCCGGCGCGCTACAGCGAGGCCGTCACCGCCTCCGAGGTGAAGGTGCTCGGCCAGCCGGAAATCGAGATCACCAAGATCGAGGACGGCGACGAACTGGCCTTCACCGCCGAGGTCGACGTCCGTCCCGAGATCGCGCTGCCCGACTTCGAGAGCATCGAGGTCACCGTCGATCCGCTGAGCATCGGCGACGAGGGCATCGAGCAGCAGCTGCTGTCGCTGCGCCAGCGCTTCGGCACCCTGAAGAGCGTCGAGCGCGCCGTGCAGGAGGGTGATTTCGTCTCCATCGACCTGTCGGCCACCGTGGACGGCGAAGAGGTCTCCGAGGCGACCACCTCCGGGCTGTCGCACGAGGTCGGCTCCGGCCAGCTGATCGAGGGCCTCGACGACACCCTCGTCGGTCTGAAGGCGGAGGAGTCCAAGGACTTCACCTCCACCCTGGTGGCCGGCGAGCACGCCGGTAAGGAAGCCGTCATCACCGTGAAGGTGAACTCGGTCAAGGAGCGCGAGCTGCCCGAGGCCGACGACGAATTCGCCCAGATGGCAAGCGAATTCGACACCATCGACGAGCTGAAGGAAGACCTGCGCAAGCGGGTCGAGCAGAGCAAGAAGGTGCAGCAGGCCGGCGAGATCCGGGACAAGGTGCTCGAGGCGCTGCTGGGCAAGACCGAGGTGCCGCTGCCCGAGGCCGCGGTGCAGGCCGAGGTCGACGCCGTGCTGCACGACGCGGTGCACGGCTTCGACCACGACGAGGCGAAGTTCGCCGAGGCGCTCGAGGCCCAGGGCAGCACCCGTGAGGAGTTCGACAAGGACTCCAAGGAGGCCGCCGAGAAGTCGGTGAAGACCCAGCTGCTGCTGGACGCGATCGCCGAAGCCGAGAACACCGAGGTCGGCCAGCAGGAGCTGACCGAGCGGATCCTGTTCCAGTCGCAGCGCTACGGCATCGCGCCGGAACAGTTCATCCAGCAGATCCAGCAGGCCGGCCAGCTCGGCGCGATCTTCGCCGACGTGCGCCGCGGTAAGGCGCTGGCCGGCGTGGTGATCAAGGCCAAGGTCACCGACACCGAGGGCAACACGGTGGACACCACCGAGATGTTCGGTGAGCCCGCGGATTCGGTGTCGGATTCCGAGGGCGCCGCGGGGCCCGCCGAGAACGCCGCCGAGTAGCCATCGGCGACATATAAGTCAGCTGTAAGCGAAGCAGGGCGGTACCGGGAGTTCGGTGCCGCCTTGTTTCGTTAGTGTTGTGTCAACCGAATCAGGCCGCGGTCGAGCGTCGGGCACGGAGGCGGTAGCTTGCGTAACCACGAAGGGCCCCGGGAGAACGCATATTGGACAGAGGCTGTGCCGGCAGGCATCGTGCCGGCGAGAGAGGGCAGGTATCCGTGACAATCAATCAGGCTGTGGCACCTTTGAAGTCGGGGCCGGTCATGACATCCGCGACTGCTGGGCTCAACCTCAGTGATTCGGTGTACGAGCGTTTGCTCCGCGACCGCATCATCTTCCTGGGCACCCAGGTCGACGACGACATCGCCAACAAGCTGTGCGCGCAGATCCTGCTGCTCACGGCCGAGGACCCGAACCGCGACATCTCGCTCTACATCAACTCGCCCGGTGGGTCGGTCACCGCGGGTATGGCCATCTACGACACCATGCAGTTCGCCGAGTGCGATATCGCGACCATCTCGTTCGGCCTGGCTGCCTCGATGGGCCAGTTCCTGCTCACCGCGGGCACCAAGGGCAAGCGCTACGCGCTGCCGCACACCCGGATCATGATGCACCAGCCCTCCGCCGGCATCGGCGGCAGCGCGGCCGACATCTCGATCTACGCCGAACAGCTCGCCCACACCAAGCGGGAGCTGAACGAGCTGCAGGCGCTGCACACCGGCCAGTCCGTGGAGCAGGTCACCGCCGACGCCGACCGCGACCGCTGGTTCACCGCGGCCCAGGCCCTGGAGTACGGCTTCATCGACCACGTGATCACCAGTGCCCGCCAGGCGAACGGCGCCGGTAACTGAGCGCGAAACCGCTCATCCCCCATCGACTTTGGAGACGAAGATGACCCTGATCGATCCGCGTGCCGGCCTGTCCGGTAACGCACCGGCGAGCCCGCAGGCCCGCTACATTCTGCCGTCGTTCATCGAGCACTCGAGCTTCGGCGTCAAGGAGTCCAACCCCTACAACAAGCTGTTCGAGGAGCGCATCATCTTCCTCGGCGTGCAGGTGGACGACGCCTCGGCCAACGACGTCATGGCGCAGCTGCTGGTGCTGGAGTCGCTGGATCCCGACCGCGACATCACCATGTACATCAACTCGCCCGGTGGTTCGTTCACCTCGCTGATGGCCATCTACGACACCATGCAGTACGTGCGTGCCGATGTCGCGACGGTCTGCCTGGGCCAGGCGGCCTCGGCGGCGGCGGTGCTGCTGGCGGCCGGTACTCCGGGTAAGCGGGCTTGCCTGCCCAACGCGCGCGTGCTGATCCACCAGCCGTCGCTGGAGGGTGGCATCCAGGGCCAGGTCTCCGATCTGGAGATCCAGGCCGCCGAGATCGAGCGCATGCGCCGGTTGATGGAGACCACGCTGGCCCGCCACACCGGCAAGGACGCCGACACCATCCGCAAGGACACCGATCGCGACAAGATCCTGACCGCCGACGAGGCCAAGGACTACGGGATCATCGACACGGTGTTCGACTACCGCAAGCTGAGCGCCCAGAAGAAGTGATTCCGCCGCGGAGCTCGCGTGCGGGCTCCGCGGACGCTGGTCCGGGCGGCGGAGCGAGGTCGGCACCGCCCGGATCGGCAGCCGGGATGGGTCGTGGTGAGCGTGTCGGGTGAGCTTTCCGACACTCTCTCCGCGAGAAACATCCTCGAGTTGTCGACCTCCGTCGCGTCGACCGGGTACGGTCGGTCTAGGGACCTTGGCTCATGGGGTGTCGGCACAAACGACCGACCCGGACGACATACGCCGAAGTGCGAGAATCCGATCGACGCGCGACACTGATCGGATGCACGGCGGGTAGCGTTGTTCGAAGGCGGCTTGTCGGCATCCGGGACAGACGGTTGCACGCGGACAAGGAAGTAGGGACCCACGAGATGGCGCGCATCGGTGATGGCGGCGATCTGCTGAAATGCTCGTTCTGCGGAAAGAGTCAGAAGCAGGTCAAGAAGCTCATTGCGGGACCAGGGGTGTACATCTGCGACGAGTGCATCGACCTCTGCAACGAGATCATCGAAGAGGAGCTGGCGGAGTCGAGTGAGGTCAAACTCGACGAGCTGCCCAAGCCGGCCGAGATCCGGGAATTCCTCGAGCAGTACGTGATCGGCCAGGATTCGGCCAAGCGCACGCTGGCGGTGGCCGTCTACAACCACTACAAGCGCATCCAGGCCGGTGACAAGGGCCGCGACAGCCGCGGCGAGCCGGTCGAGCTGATGAAGTCGAACATCCTCATGCTCGGCCCCACCGGCTGCGGTAAGACCTACCTCGCCCAGACGCTGGCCAAGATGCTCAACGTCCCCTTCGCCATCGCGGACGCCACCGCGCTGACCGAGGCCGGCTATGTCGGCGAGGACGTCGAGAACATTCTGCTCAAGCTGATCCAGGCCGCCGATTACGACGTCAAGCGGGCCGAGACCGGCATCATCTACATCGACGAGGTCGACAAGATCGCCCGCAAGAGCGAGAACCCGTCGATCACCCGCGACGTCTCCGGTGAGGGCGTACAGCAGGCGCTGCTGAAGATCCTCGAAGGTACCCAGGCGAGCGTGCCGCCGCAGGGTGGGCGCAAGCATCCGCATCAGGAGTTCATCCAGATCGACACGACGAACGTCTTGTTCATCGTGGCCGGTGCGTTCGCCGGTCTGGAGAAGATCGTGCAGGACCGAGTCGGCAAGCGCGGCATCGGTTTCGGCGCCGAGGTCCGGTCCAAGGCCGAGATCGACACCGCCGACCACTTCGCCGAGGTCATGCCGGAGGATCTGATCAAGTTCGGCCTGATCCCCGAATTCATCGGCCGCCTGCCGATGGTCGCCTCGGTGACAAACCTGGACAAGGAGTCGCTGGTCCGCATCCTGTCCGAGCCGAAGAACGCACTGGTGAAGCAGTATGTGCGCCTGTTCGAGATGGACGGTGTGGATCTGGAGTTCACCAAGGACGCGCTGGAGGCCGTGGCCGATCAAGCCATCCTGCGCGGCACCGGCGCTCGCGGTCTGCGCGCCATCATGGAAGAAGTGCTGCTGCCGGTGATGTACGACATCCCCAGCCGCGACGATGTGGCCAAGGTGGTCATCAACGCCGATACGGTCAACGACAACGTGCTGCCGACCATCGTGCCGCGCAAGCGCCAGGCGGCCGAGCGCCGCGAGAAGTCGGCCTGATCGCCGGAGCATTTCCGAAAGCTGCGAAAGGGGCGGGAGGTCTGAACCTTCCGCCCCTTTTTCGTGCCCGCGATCCGGAATCGCTTCTCGCTCAGTCCTGTGCCCAGGGCACTCGACAGGAATCGGTGCTGAAGCCCTGCGCGGTGATGCCGAGCGCCGAATACGTTCGGGCGCGGGAATTCTCCAGCGCGATCTGATAACTCAACTCCACCACGCCGGCGTCGCCGAAGCGGGCCCGCAGGTCCTCGATCTGCTCATCGGTGACCGTGGTGGGAGTGGCGGTCATGGCGTCGGCGTAGGCGATCGCGGCGCGCTCGTCCGCGCTGTAGGCCGCCGAGGTCTGGTAGTCCGCGATCTGCTTGAGCTTGTCGATATCGAGGTGGCTCAGCCGCATGAGCATCGTGCCGAAATCGACGCACCAGGAACAGCCGATCGTCCAGGCCACCCGGTAGACCGCGATCTCGAGAACATCGTCGGGAACGACGGAGGTGGCGCGGCCGACCAGAGACTCGTGGGCCGCGTACGCCGTGAGCATTTTCGGATGATTGGCGAGCACGGCCATCGGCTCGGGCACCTCGCCGAACCTGCGCTTGCTGACGCGGTACATAAACCGGGTCAGTGGGCCCGCCTGCTGCGGCGGCACCGGGGGGATGCGGGTGGCACTCATGATTCTCCCTTCGGAAGACGGTTCACCCCTTGGACGAGACGCCGTCCCGCGATGTGACGGGGCAGAAATGTGATGCCGGTCTCATCCATCCTGAGCGTAGTCGCGGTGAGCCAGGAAGTCATAAGCGTAGACATATGATCAGCATCAGCATACGATAAGTCCATGACTAGTATTTCCGAACTCGATCGCAAGGTGGTCGACTACAGCGTGACGATCGTGTCGAAGGTGGCCCGTGCCGATCTGCACCGGCCCACACCCTGTGGCGAATGGGATCTGACCCAACTGCTCACCCATATGGCCGCGCAGCACCGCGGCTTCGCGGCCGCCGCGCGTGGCCGCGGTGGCGATCCGGCCGTCTGGCAGCTGGATTCGCCGGCGGATCCGGTGGCGGTGTATCGCGAGGCGGCGGCCGATGTGACGGCGGCCTTCTCCGAAACCGGTGTGCTGGAAAGGGATTTCGCACTTCCGGAATTCGGCCCCGGGTTCACCGCTGCGGGTGGTCAGGCCATCGGCTTCCATCTCATCGACTACGTCGTGCACGGGTGGGATGTGGCCCGGGCGATCGATCTTCCCTACGAGCTGGATCCGGAACTGGCGGAGCCCGCCCTGCGGATCGCCGAGGCGGTGCCCGACGGAGACTTTCGCTTGCAGCCGGGTTCGGCGTTCGCGCCCGCGGTGCCGAATACCGACCCCTCCGATCCGCTCGCTCGGATCCTCGGCCTGCTGGGCCGATCGCCGTCGTGGCCGGTAGGGGCAAAATAGGCGTTCGCCCAATGGAATTGCGCATCCCGGCGCCCGAGCTCCCGGCGGCGCCGGCGAAGTCGGCCGGACCGCGGCGGAAGCGGACCGGCGAGCACGTATCTTGTTCGGCATGGCGGATGCGCAGCGACCCGATCTGGCGGCGATGATCGTGCCGCTCGGACGTGCCCTGATGGCGGCCGAGCGGCCGGTACTCGAATCGCATGGGCTGACGATGTGGGCGTATTCGGTGCTGCTGGCGCTGGGCCGGGGGCCGGCGCGAGGGCAGGGCGTGCTCGCGGAGGAGATCGGCGCCGACAAGACCCGCATCATCGCCGTCCTCGACGATCTGCAGGAACGCGGGCTGATCGAGCGCTATCCGGATCCGGCCGACCGGCGGGCCCGCCTGCTGGCCGTGACCGAGGCGGGGCAGGCCCTGGTGCAGGCGGCACAGGCCGCTATCCAGGCCAAGGAAGAAGCGCTGCTCGACCGCCTGGATGCGGCGGACCGGGCTGGATTCCTCAACGCCCTGATGGCGCTTGCGGTGGTCCCCCGCGCCGACATCGTCGATGCCGGCGCGGATTCGCAGTAGAAGTATCGAGTTGTGGCGGTAGCGCGTGGAGCTGGTCGGAGGCGGTGACGACCGGTTGCCCCGTCGCGCCCGTTGCCGAAGATCGCCGTTGACCTTCCGTGGTTCGCCGTTGAACCTTTTCTCCGATGCTTGCTCATCGCCGGCGGGAGCGAGCTCGTTACTGCTGTTCGGAGGGCCTTTCCCGGCGGCGGCTGGGCGGTAGCTTCACCTGCTACGACGGCGCGGGAACCGGATATTCATCGGCGCCGGATCGCGCAGTTGCGCGCGCTCCCGGGGTGCCGCCACGACGACGGCGGCGGCGAGTGCCGGCAGCAGCACGGCGGCGATCAGACTGAGGGCGAAATTGCCGTCGCTCATCTGTTCCGGCTTGTGCGCGGCGTGGTAGATGAGGTGGGGAATTCCGAAGACCAGCCAGCCGATCCCGGCGACCCGGGCCACCACACTGTCGCGGTAGTACAGCGCCGCCAGGCTGACCGCGCCGAAGCCGAGGAAGAATGCCCCGACATCGGTGGCCAGGTGGTGGTTGTAGGGGCCGTCCATGCCCACCCAGTTCAGCCCGAAGCCGGGGAAACTGCGAAACCACGGTTCCGGCAGCAGTAGCGCCCAGAGTCCGACCACGACGCCGTTGATCGCCAACAGCCACAACGAGATTCTGGTGATCAACCAGCGTCGGCGGTTGACGTCCAGGCGCATGCGCACCCGGACCCCCTCACCCGTGCCGTGTACCGAAATCCGCATCGCGCGCCCTCCCGTCCGTCGGTTGTCGCCTTACGGTAAGCCGGGCAAAACGGATGAACAAGAGGTGGAACGCCTACCGCGACAGCGATGCGGTCGCGGGACTCAGATCTGTTCGCTGATCAGGTCGTCGGGGCCCCAGTAGGCCCGCATGCTCGTGATCCGGCCCTGCTCGTCGAATTCCATGGCGTCGATCGCCGAGAGCGTCATCCGGTGGCCGCCGGCCTCGCCGACGAGTGTGAACGAGACGGCGGCGTGATTGCCCACGATCCGGGCGGCGTGCAGCTCGGTCTTGCGCTCCATCGACTCCAGCGCCTGATAGAGCTGGCCGATGGCCTCGTGACCGTGGCGCGGGTCGCTGCCGATCGGATCCTCGACGACGGCGTCGGGCGCGTAGAGCGACAGGATCTCCGAGGTCGGACCGGTGGCTACCAACTGCACGTAGCGTTCGGCCGTTTCGCGGATCTGCTGCGCTGCCATGTGAACTCCCAAGAAATTGAAACGTGTTCTAGTTGGCAGGGTAGCAGGGTTGCGTCGATCCGGTCGCCGGTTCGCGGCTCAGGTGCCGGTGGCCGCCGCGGGCGTGGTCTCGAGCCGGTCGACCCCGCTGTAGATGTTCATCGTGTCGCCGCGCAGGAAGCCGGCCAGCGTGAGCCCGTTGTCGGCGGCCAGGTCGACGGCCAGCGAACTGGGCGCCGAGACCGCGCCGAGGACCGGAATGCCCGCCATGACGGCCTTCTGGACGAGCTCGAACGAGGCCCGGCCGCTGACGATCAGCAGTGTGTCGTGAGCCGGTACGCGCCCTTCGCGCAGCGCCCAGCCGACCACCTTGTCCACCGCGTTGTGCCGGCCGATGTCCTCGCGCACGACCAGTGCGGTGCCGTCGGGGGTGAACAGCCCGGCCGCGTGCAGTCCGCCGGTGGCATCGAAAACCGCCTGACGCGAACGTAACTCACCGGGAAGGGTGGCCAGCAGCGTCGGATCGACGCGCGGCGCGTCGGCCGGCGGCCGGAAGCGGCTGCGCGTGCGCACCTGATCGAGCGCGGTGGTGCCGCACAACCCGCACGAACTGTTGGTCACGAATCCGCGGGGCTGGACGGTGACCGCACGGCGCAATTGGATATCGAGCACGTTGTAGGTGTTGCGGCCGTCGTCGTCGGTGCCCGCGCAGTACCTCGCCGATACGATGTCGTCGGCCGACTCGATGATGTTCTCGCTGAACAGGAATCCGTGCAGCAGGTCGATGTCGTGGCCGGGGGTGCGCATGGTGACGGTCAGCGCCGTCCCGTCGACGCGCAGTTCCAGCGGCTCCTCCACGGCCAGCGTATCGGGCCGGGAGACGATGCCCGCGGGTGTGATGCGCCGGGTGGGTCTGCGCGCGGTTACTCTGCTCACAAGCTGCCTCGCAGTTCTGGTCGGTGCCGCCGTGCGGTCACGCGGTGATGTGGCGGTGCGGCTCCAGCCGGATCACGACCGCCTTGGACACCGGGGTGTTGGAGCGCTCGGCGACGTGGTCGAGCGGGACCAGAGGGTTGGTTTCGGGGTAATAGGCCGCGGCGTTGCCGCGCGGCGTGGCGTAGCCGACGATCCGGAAACCGGTGACCCGGCGCTCGACGCCGTCGCTGAATTCGGAGATCAGATCCACGAGATCGCCGTCGGCGAAACCGAATTCGGCGATATCGTCCGGATGCACCAGCACGACGCGGCGGCCGTTGTGAATGCCCCGATAGCGGTCGTCGAGGCCGTAGATCGTGGTGTTGTACTGGTCGTGGCTGCGCAGCGTCTGCAACAACAGCCGTCCCTGCGGGATCCGCGGCCAGTGCAGGTCGTTGACCGCGAAGTTGGCCTTCCCGGAGGCGGTCCGGAACTCGCGGTTGTCGCGGGGCGGATGTGGCAGCTGGAAACCGTTGCGGCCGCGCACCTTCCGGTTGTAGTCGGCACAGCCGGGCACCACCCGGGCGATGGCGTCGCGAATGTGGTCGTAGTCGCGCCGGAACCGCTCCCACGGCACGGGGTGATCGGGGCCGAACAACTCGGCGGCCAGCTCGCAGACGATCGCGACCTCACTGCGCAGATCGTCGCTCACCGGCTGCAGCCGGCCCGTGGACAGATGCACCATCGACATCGAATCCTCCACCGACACCTGCTGTCTGGTCCCGTCCTGCAGATCGAGATCGGTGCGGCCGAGGGTCGGCAGAATCAGGGCGGTACGGCCGTGCACGACGTGGCTGCGGTTGAGTTTGGTCGAAATCTGCACGGTCAGCTCGCACGCGCGCAGAGCCGCCTCGGTGACCTCGGTATCCGGCGTCGCCGAGACGAAGTTGCCGCCCATGCCGATGAACACCCGGGCGCGCCCGTCGCGCATGGCGCGGATGGAATCGACCGTGTCCCAGCCGTGTTCGCGCGGGACGGTGATACCGAATTCGGAATCCAACGCGTCGAGGAAGCTTTCGGGCATCTTCTCCCAGATGCCCATGGTCCGATCGCCCTGCACGTTGGAATGCCCGCGTACCGGGCAGACGCCCGCGCCCGGTTTGCCGATCATGCCGCGCAGCAACAGCAGATTCGTCGCCTCCTCGATGGTGGCGACACCGTGGCGCTGCTGTGTCAGACCCATCGCCCAGCAGATGATGGTGGACTTCGAGCGGGCCAGCAGCCCGGCCGTGCGGTCGAGCTGTTCGCGGGTCAGCCCCGTCGCCTCGACGACCTCGTCGAGATCGACTGCGCGCATATGCTTTTCGTATTCGGCGAATCCGGCGGTGTGCGCGTCGACGAAGACCCGGTCCACCACCGTGCCGGGTGCGCGATCCTCCGCGTCGAACAGCAGTTTCGCCAGGCCCTGGAACAGGGCCATATCGCCGCCGAGGCGGATCTGCAGGAAATCGTCGGCGATGGTGACGCCGGAGGTGAAACCCTTCACCGTCTGCGGATCCCGGAAGCCGATCAGTCCGGTCTCCGGTAGCGGATTCACCGCGATTACCGTGGCGCCGTGCGCTTTCGCGGTGCTCAGCGCCGACAGCATGCGCGGATGGTTGGTGCCGGGATTCTGTCCCGCCACGATGATCAGATCGGCGGCGGCGAAGTCGTCGATCGACACCGACCCCTTGCCGATGCCGATCGACCGGGTGAGCGCCGCGCCGGAGGATTCGTGACACATGTTCGAACAGTCGGGCAGATTGTTCGTGCCGAAGCTGCGCACCAGCAGCTGATAGAGAAAGGCCGTCTCGTTGGCGGTGCGCCCGGAGGTGTAGAACACGGCCTCGTCCGGGGACGCCAGGCCGCGCAGGGTGTCCGCGATCAGCCGATAGGCCTGCTCCCACGCGATGGGGGAGTAGTGGGTGTCGCCGGGCCGCAACACCATCGGATGGGTCAGGCGTCCCTGCTGCCCCAGCCAGTACCCGGTCTTGCCGGCGAGATCGTCCAGCGAGTGAGTGGCGAAGAATTCCGGCGTGACCGTGCGCAGGGTCGCCTCCTCGGCGACGGCCTTGGCCCCGTTCTCGCAGAATTCGGCCGGGCGGCGGTGGCCGGTGGGTTCGGGCCATGCGCAGCCGGGGCAGTCGAAGCCGTGGCGCTGATTGACCCGGGTGAGGGTGCGAGCCGTGCGAACGATGCCCATCTCCTCGACGGCCCGGTCGAGGGCGACCGCGACGGCCGTGACGCCGGCGGCCTGCTCTTTCGGCGGGGTCACCGCCAGCTTGGCTTCATCGATATCGCGAGTCGGCGGTTTGCGGTGCATAGCCCCATCGTCCTCCTGCGCGTGCGGGCGCCGGCTGCGGCCCGCCGATCGCTCGACATCGACACCGCGAACCGGGCCGCGCGGCCGAGCCTACGGGGTATCGTGCCGACAGACCGTGCGGCGCCGTCGGGGATGTTCGCGCACGACAGACGGTCTCGGTTCGCGCTGCGGCGCCTACGACGAGGACGGCATCATGCACGAGACGACGATCAGCGGGCCGCCCCGGCAGCGGGTGCGCCGTCGGGCCGCCACGGTAGTGGCCGGCGGCATCCTCGGCGCCGCGGCGGTGTTCGCAGTGGCGATCCCGCAGACGGCGAATGCCGCAGTGACCAGACTCGGCGCCACCCCCGACATGAACTTCGGCATCGCCACCAATTACGGCAGCGGATGCAGTTACACGCTGCAGGCGAATGTCACCGATCCGGTCGCGCCGGTCACCTTCTACGACAACGGAGCTCCCATCGGCGTGGCGCCGCCCGGCGGCGCGTATGCGCTCATCACGTGGGTTCCGGCGGTTCCGGGGCAGCACACGCTCAGTGCGGTACAGGCCGGCCAGCCCGCGCAGATGCCGGCGGCGACGCTCGTTCTTCCGGTCGGCACCGGCATCCACCTCGGGTATGCCTGCCTGGTCGCCGGCGGTTAGGGCTCACCCCGGCGAATGAACTCCGCCCGCGCCCGGTAGCCCCGCGTCGGCGGCGAGGACGGCCAGGGCCGACTGCAGTGCGGTGCGCTGTGCGGCCGTCAAGGACTCGGTGAATTCGCGGTCGAGCCGCCGCGCCCGCTCCTCGGTCGCGGCGAGCAATGCGCGCCCGTGGTCGGTGAGGGTGAGGATCTGGCGCCGGCGGTCGTCCGGATCGCGATCGCGACGGACCGCGCCGAGTCGTTCGAGATGGTCGGCCAGTGCGACGACCAGGCTGGGGGCGACGCCCAGCCGGGTCGCCAGATCCTGTTGTGAGGCGGCGACGCCGTGATCGAGAGCGACCAGCACGCCGACGTGTTTCGGCTTGAGATCCAATTCCTCGATCGCCACGGCGAACCGATCGGTCACGATCGCGCCCAGCGTGCCGAGGCGGAAGGCGATCGTCGCGGGAACCGCGGTCTTGACGTGCGTCACGCCCACGAGTATATCTTTGCCTGAATGATTCAGACTGTGAATGATTTATGTGGAGAATGATTATGGTGGTGTTGGCTGTGGTCGCCAATTCGCTGGTGGCCGTGATTTCCGGTGTGTCGTGCCTGATCGGCCTGGCGCGACCGCGTCTGGCCCTGGCGCAGGGGGAGGAGCTCACCTCGGCGGCGACGTTCTTTCTCGGCGCCTATGCCGCGCGGGCCCTGCCGCTGAGTGTGGTGACCGTGGCCGTGCTGGTCGCGGGAGGCGAGGCGGCCGCGCTGCCCGTGCTGGTCGTCGCGGGTCTGGCCCAGGTCGGCGACGCGATCATCGGTCTGCGCCAACGGAATACGCCGATGGCGATCACCTGCGTCGGATTGGCGGCGGTGCACCTGGCCACGGCGGTATGGCTGTTCACGCGGTGAACGGCCATACCGCCGGGCGGATGCGCTCGGTGATCTCAGCCGACCCTGCTGGGAAGCTCGTGCCGCTCGAACGATGCTGCGCCGCCGGCGGTTTCGTTCGCGCCGAGTTCGACCTCGCCGGCCCCGGCGTCGCGGCCTTCCGGTCGCAAGCCGAACAGGGCGGCCAGCACGGTCGCCGCACACGCGGCGGCGCCGACCCAGAACGCGACGGTGAACTGACTCTCCTGCGGCAGCGGCAGATGCGGCAGCAGTTTCGCCGTCAGCAGGGTGGTGATGATGGCGCTGGCCAGTGAACTGCCGACGGTGCGGGAGATCGAATTGATGCCGTTGGCGATTCCGCTCTGGTGGTGCGGGACGCTCGCCGCGATCAGCGCGGGCATCGCCGCGTAGGCGAAGCTGATCGCGACGCCGATCACCACGCTCGCGGCGATCACCGAACCGGTCGCGTCGTGTGCCAGTGCCAGCCCGCCGAATCCGGCCGCACCGATCGCGCCCGACAGGACCAGCACGCGACGCCCGCCCAGCCGGCCGACCAGGATTCCGCCGGCCGGCGCGGCCAGCATCGACGAGAGTGTCGCGGGCAGTAGATATTCGACCGAGGCGCGCAGGATCGAGGCGCCGAATCCGTAGCCGGCCACCCGTGACGGCATCTGGGCCAGATATGACACGCCCATGAACTGCATGAACATCGCGAAGCCGATGAACATGCCGGACAGGTTGGTGAACAGCACCGGCCGGTGGGTGAACATCCGCAGATCGACCAGCGGGGTACGCACACGACGCTCGGTTACCACCCAGGCCACCGCCGTCGCGACCGCGCCGGCGAAGCAGGCGATCGTGCTCGCGGCGGTCCAACCCCATTCGTGCCCTTGGGAAATGGGCAACAGCAGCAGGACCAGGAAGCCGCCGAGCGTGACCGCGCCGGGCAGGTCGACACTGCCCGGATGCCGCTTACCCGTGGCCGGCACCGCCACCGCGGCCGCGGCCAGCGCCACCACCGACAGCACCGCGGTGAACCAGAACACGATGTGGTAGTCCGGGTCGGCTCCCTTGGTCAGCAGACCGGTCGACACCAGGCCGAGGCCGCCGCCGAAACCGAGTGTGCCGCTGACGATCGCCATCGCGTGATGCAGGCGTCGCGCCGGAATCTCCTCCCGGAGGACGGCCAGGGCCAGCGGGAAGATCGCCGTCGCGACACCCTGCAGCACCCGGCCGACCAGCAGCACGCTCAGAGAATTCGCCAGTGCCGAGACCGCGGAACCGGCCATGGCCACCGCGAGCACGCCCAGCAGGGTGGGCTTCTTGCCGTAGAGGTCGCCGATGCGGCCCAGCAGCGGTGTGAAGACCGCGGCCGACAGCAGGGTCGCGGTGGTCACCCAGCTCACCGATGTGGTCGAGACCTGCAACTTCGTCGCGATCAGGCCCAGAATCGGCACGGCCTGGGTCTGCATGACCGTGACGATCATCGCCGCGAAGGCCAATACGCCGGTCAGCAGCGAACCTCTGCGCTCCACAGCCACCTCCAGAAAATTGAAGACCTATATGTTTGAAGACCTCAAGTATTTAAGGAGTCGACGATAGCCGTTGTCAATCGTTTGGGTAGCATCGGAGCTATGTCACCGGACACAGCGCAGAGCCCGCTGGCATTGTTGATCGCGCGCTTCGTCTCGGCCTACCTGCAGGATTTCCTGACCGCGGCCGAGGGGCACGGGCTCACGCTGACGCAGGCCAAACTGCTGCTGGCGCTCAACGAGCCGCCCGCCGAGCTCCCGATGCGGGTGCTGGCCGACCGGATGGCGTGCGACCCGTCGAATCTGACCGGTGTCGCCGATCGCATGGAATCGCGCGGCCTGGTCCAGCGCACGGTGAATCCCGCCGATCGGCGCGTCAAATACCTGGTGTCCACCGATGCCGGCCGCGAGCTGGCCGCGCAGATCCGCGGCTCACAGGTGCGCGCGTACAAGGCGCTGGCCGAATTGGCGCCGGAGGACGAAGAGGTGCTGCGGGAGTTGCTGGAACGTCTGGTTCCGAAACTCGAGAACGCGGATTAGCGCCGCGGCGGCACTGCTCTCAGGAGGCGAATCGTCCGCTGCGCAAGGCGCTTTCGCGGTGCTGCGGCGGAAAGCCCGGACCCAGCCGAGCCGATACTTCGGCGTGCCGCAGCGGTTCTCCGCACTGTGCGCACACCACTTCGGCGTGGGTGTCGTGCCCGCAGGTGTCGTGGTGGACGACCACCGGCGGTCCGGCCTCCGGGGCGAGCCAGCGGTCACCCCAGCGCATCATGGCCGTGAGCACCGGGAAGAAATCGCGTCCCTTGTCGGTGAGGCGGTACTCGTAGCGGACCGGACGATCCTGATAGGGGACCTTCTCCAGCATCCCCTCCTCGACCAGCCGCGTCAGGCGCTGGGTGAGGACATTGCGGCTCAGGCCCAGCGTGCGTTCGAAATCGTCGAAACGCGTTGTGCCGTAGAACGCTTCGCGCAACACCAGCGGCGTCCACCAGTCACCGATCAGATCGACCGTGCGGGCGACCGAACAGGGCCAGGTGGCAAAGGTGGTGCGCTTCATGTACCCACCGTATCGATCCGGGCGGGCACGTACTTGTGCCACGGGGTGCCGACCCATTCGTCGCGATCGTCGAACGCCGTCAACTCGTTGGGTGCGGCCCCGCTGGTGAGGACCTCGCCCGCCTCGACGACAGACAGGCCCAGGCCGTTGGGCAGCGCCAGATGTCCGCTGCGCATGCGGTCGGTCGGCTCGACGGTCACCTGCGCACTGCCGTTGCGGGTGGTGAGCCGCACCTCGTCGCCGGAGGTCAGGCCCAGCCGTAGGGCATCGGCGGTGCTGATGCGCAGCGCGCCGGCGGGATCGCGTTTGCGCCAGGCCGGATCGCGCATGATGGTGTTGGCGGTGAAGGCGCGCCGCTCCCCGGCGGCCAGGACGAACGGCCAATCGTGGTCCTCGTCCGGTACGGGGAGTGCGGCCAGTGCCGACAGCAGTTCCGGAACGGCGAGCCGGACTTTGCCGCCGCGCACCCGGTTCCATGTCTCGTCGACCTCGTCGTCGGTGATGACGACGCCGTGTTCGCCGGTGAGGATCGCCTCGAACAGCCGCTCCCCGGCAGCGAGGCCGGTGCCGTAGCCGGCTCGCTCCACGCCGGCCGGGTTCTTCCGCGCGCAGGTGTAGGCGGCACCCCACAACACCGCGGCGGCAGCGGCGCCGTCGGGCAGTGTCGGGCCGAGGGTGCGGTAGAGCAGGATCGGAGCCAGCTTCGCCTTCGCCGGATCGGCGAGGACGGCGAGAAATGCCATGGCGAAGGCCTCGCGGCCCTGGTCGAGCGCCGCGCGCAGCGGCCGGTAATCGTCCTCGGTCAGCGCCCCGGCGGCCTCGACGAGCCGGGCGTGGATCTCGGGTTCGGCGAGCACGCCGGCCGGAGCCGCAAGCACCGGATGCCGGAGATGGAAGATGTTGCGCGGGAATTCGAAGTTGAAGAAGGTCGCCTCGTACTTCTCGAACTGGGTCGGCGCGGGCAAGACGTAGTCGGCCGCGCGAGCGGTTTCGGTCATCGCCACGTCGATGACGACCGCCAGTTCCAGCGCCGCGAGTGCGTCGCGCATCCGGGCCGAATCCGCCAGTGAGTGAACGGGATTGGCGCTCTCGATGATCATCGCCCGATAGCGGGCGGGATGGTCGGTCAGAATCTCCTCGGTGATCACGTTGCACGGCACCAGTCCGCTGATGATGCGCGCGCCCACGACCGGGCTGCGCGGCCCGGCGTCGGCGGGATGGCCGCGATCGTGCCCGATCGCCGCCATTCCGGAGAAGGCGTACTGCGTCCCGGGCTTGCCGAGGTTTCCGGTGAGCAGCCAGAGCAGTTTCTCGACGTAGCTGACCAGTGTCGAGTGGCGGTTCATCTGGACGCCGAGGTCCTCGAGCGCGGCGACCGAGCCCGCCGCGGCCAGTCGGTGAGTCGCCGCGGTGACCAGGCCGATCTCGACATCGGCCAGGGCGCAGTACTCCTCGATCGGCACGGTGCGCAGCACCGCCGCCACCTCGTCGAAACCTTCGGTGCGCGCGGCCAGCCAGTCGTGGTCGACCAGGTCGTCGCGGATCAGGATCGCCGCCATCGCCGCCAGCAGATAGATGTCGGTGCCGGGGCGCAGTTGCATATGAAAATCGGCCAGTTCGGCGGTCTCGGTGCGGACCGGGTCGAGCACGATGATCGAGCGCTGCGGATCGCGCGCGATCTCCTTCAGTACCGAGCGGGCGCGCGGAAAACCGTGGGATTGATAGGGATTCTTACCGATGAACAGCGCCACCTCGGCATGTTCGACGTCCGAGCGGACCGGATGGCCGGTCATCCGAGCGCCGACCCAGAAGTCGCCGGTCTTCTCCTGGGCCAGCGCGCTGGATCGATAACGCATGCCGTAGGCGGCCATGGTGGCCGGAGCGTAGGCGCCGCCGAGATGATTGCCCTGGCCGCCGCCACCGTAGTAGAAGATCGATTCGCCGCCGTATTCGGCGCCGATCTCGCGCAGACGCGCGGAGATCTCCGAAATAGCGGTGTCCCAATCGATTTCGGTGAACGATCCGTCGGCGTTGCGGCGCAGCGGCGCGGTGAGGCGGCCGGTGCGCCCGTTCTGGTACCGATCCAGTTGCAGGGCCTTGTTGCAGGTGTAGCCCGCCGAGGAAGGATGCAGCTTGTCGCCGCGAATCTTGTCGAAGCTGCGGCCGTCGGCGCCGAGCAGCACCTGGATGCCGCAATTGCACTCGCACAGGATGCATGCCGTCGGATGCCAGTCGGTCATGGGAGCAGCGTAGAAGAGTTAGTTCACAAACGCTACCCACAAATCGGGCCGACTGGCGCTGCGCCGTGCCAGGCTTGGACCGGGGCCGATGAGTTTGTCCGTCCGGCGCCGTCGTACCGGTGAGAGAACGCAATCCCATCCAGAGGAGCGATCATGTCCTACACCTTCGAACCCGGAGATCCGTGCTGGATCGAGCTGTTCACCGCCGACACCGATCGAGCCGTCGATTTCTACGGCGAGCTGTTCGGCTGGACCGCCGAGAGCGATGAGCAGTACGGCGGGTACATCACCTTCCGCAAGGACGGCAATGCCGTCGCCGGCGGCATGCGCAACGACGGCACCGACGGTGCGCCCGATCAATGGACCGTGTATCTGACCAGCGTCGATGTCCATGCCACCGCCGCCTCCGCCGCCGACCACGGCGGCCGGGTCGTGGTGGAGCCGATGGCTATCGGCGACGTGGGCAGTATGGCCGTCCTCGCCGATCCGTCCGGTGCGGGCGTCGGTGCGTGGCAGCCCGGCGTCCACCGCGGTTTCGGTTCCTTCGGCGTCGCCGGTGGCGGCAACTGGAGCGGGCACGTCGGATACCCGTCGTGGTTCGAACTGCACACACCGGCCTATGCCGAGGCGTTGACGTTCTACCGCGAGGTGTTCGGCTGGCGCGATCCCTTCACCGTCGGTGATTCACCCGAGTTCCGTTACACGACAATTCATTCCGCGACGCCGATGCTCGGTGGCGTGATGGACTCGGCGGCGTATCTGCCTGCGGGATCGCCTGGCGGGTGGCGCGTCTACATCGGCGCCGAGGACGTCGATGCGACGGTGAAGCAGGCGGTGAGCCTGGGGGGTTCGGTCGAATCCGAGCCCGAGAACACGCCGTACGGGCGGCTGGCCGCGCTGCGCGATCCGAGCGGTGTCGCGTTCAGCGTGGGTGGTAACGCGTCCTGACATTTCATTACCCGTCCGGTAATCGCGCCGGGGGAATGGTCGTCGCTACCGTCGAGGTTGTCCCGAGCGGTCGGGAACGCGGTACGAGATGTGGGAGCGATGATGTCGGACGAACGGGCGCTGGTGATCGGCGGCGGTGGGGTGGCGGGTATCGCCTGGGCGAACGGCGTGATCGCCGGGTTTGCCGATGCGGGCATCGATCTCACCGCCGCCGATGTGTACATCGGCACCTCGGCGGGCGCCAATGTGGCGGCACAGCTGACCAGCGGGCTGACGCCGGAGGAGCTGTTCCGCCGCCAGATCGACCCGGCGCTGCAGAGCGCCGAGATCGTGCCGGAGGGCAATCCGCTCGAGGGGGTGTGGGAGACGATCAACCAGATCATCACCGAGAGCGACGGGGATATGGCCGTGGCGCGGCGGCGACTCGGCAACCTCGCCCTGGCGACCGAGACCGTGCCGGAATCCGCCCGGCGCGCGGTGATCGAATCGCGGCTGCCGGTGCACGAATGGCCCCGGCAGCGGCTGCTGATCACCGCCGTCGACGCCGGCACGGGTGAACCGCGCGTCTTCGATCGCGACTCCGGGGTCGCGCTGGTCGACGCGGTGACCGCCAGTTCGGCGGTGCCGCTGGTCTGGCCGCCGCACACCGTCGAGGGCGTGCGCTATACCGACGGTGGCGTGCGGACCAGTGTCAATGCCGATCTGGCGGCCGGATTCGACCGGGTGCTGATCATCGCGCCGCTGCCCGATCCGGCGCTGGACGGTGAGATCGCGGAACTGATCGAACGGGGCGCGCGGGTGGAATCGATCGTCCCCGACGAGGCCGCGATCGCCGCCTTCGGGGCGAATCCGCTCGACACCGCCTCCCGCGTCCCGTCGGCGCACGCCGGTCGGGTGCAGGGGAAGTCGGCGGCGGCGCGGATCGCCGAGCTGTGGGGCTAGGCGGCGTTCCGGGTTCTTGACCCGCAGCGCCGACGTCGCGAACCGATTCCGCGGTGAGCGGCTCGGTAAGTGATCCGCCTCGGGATGGGCGCGCAGCCGTCCCGGTACGACGTCATGGCGGGCTGCGGTCGTTCAGGCCCGGCTGGCGGCGAGTGCCTCCTGTGCGGCCGGGAGGGCTGCGGCTCGGTCACTGTCGACGAGGCCGATCCGGGTGCGTCGATCCAGCAGGTCGCTCTCGTCCAGCGCGCCCTCATGAGTTGTCGCATAAGCGAATTCGGCGCGCAGCACGTCGATACCGGGTGCGACCGGTTCGGCGAGGCCCGGATTGTCCCGCAGTGCGGCGAGCACCTGGGTGGCCTGATCTCCGTACCGTTCGACCAGCACCCCGGGCGCCGTGATCCGGTCGCGTGAGCGTCCGGACACCGCTCCTACCAGCGGAATTCGCTTGGTCCGGCAGGGGGCGGCGGACAGGCCGGCGGCGGCTACGGCGGCATCGACCGCATCCTCGGCCATCTGCCGGTAGGTGGTCAGCTTGCCGCCGACGATGGTGATCGGGCCGCCGGGGGAGTGCAGGACCGCGTGCTCCCGGGAGATGTCGGCGGTGGAGTCGTCGGCGGTGCGCAGCAGTGGCCGCAGGCCGGCGAACGAACCGCGGATATCGCTGCGCCGCAACGGTTCCCGCAGCACGGTGTTCACCGTGTCGAGCAGGAAATCGACCTCGGAGTCGGTGGGCTTCGGTTCGTCCGGAACCGGGCCGGGTGCGTCCTCGTCGGTCAGGCCCAGGTAGACGCGACCGTGCGCGGCCGGGAAGGCGAAGACGAAACGGCTGGTGCTGCCCGGAATCGGCACGGTCAGCGAGGCGGTGAGCCCGCCGAAGGCCGCGGCGTCGAAGACCAGGTGGGTGCCGCGGCTGGGCCGCAACTCGATGCTCGTATCGACCTGGTCGGCCCACACTCCGGCCGCGTTGATCACCGAACGTGCTCGTACGGACAGGGTTTCACCGGTCAGCACATCGTGCAGGACCGCGGACTCACCGGTCACCTGCTCGGCTCGTACCCGGGTGAGCACGGTCGCGCCGTGCGCCGCGGCGGTGCGCGCGATCGTCACCACCAGTCGCGCGTCGTCGACGAGCTGGCCGTCCCAGGCCGTCATCCCGCCGCGCAAACCGGCGCGGCGCAGTGTCGGCGCCAGCCGCAGCGCCTCGGCCGCGGCGACCCGGCGCGATCGCGGCAATACCCTCGGCGAGGTTCCGGCGCTGCGCCGCAGCACATCTCCGGCCAGGAAGCCCGCGCGGACCAGCAGTCGCTGCGGCAGGGAACCGCCGGAGAACGACGGAACCAGCTGCGGAATCGAGCGAGTCAGGTGAGGTGCGGTGGTGGTGAGCAGGATGTCGCGTTCCACCGCGCTCTCGTGAGCGATTCCGACCCCGCCGGAGGCCAGATAGCGCAATCCGCCGTGGACGAGTTTCGAACTCCACCGGCTGGTCCCGAAGGCCAGATCGTGGGCCTCCACCAGGACGGTTCGCAAGCCGCGAGCGGCCGCGTCCAACGCCACCCCCGCACCGGTCACACCGCCGCCGACGACCAGGACGTCGATGCGGTCCGCATCGCCGAGCGCCTGGAGTTCACGGCCGCGGCGGGCGGCGTTGAGTGCCGAATCTCCCGCGGTGTCGCCGAGCCCGTGGCCCGCCGTCGATGCGCTCTCGTCGAGCATGCGCTGTCTCGCTCTCTGTTTTCGGGACTAGTCGGTATCGGGACGCAGGTACCGGTCGACGACGCGGGCGAGCTCGACATCGAGCCCGGCGTCGTCGAGCAGATGGCTGACCGTGCTCGCCGACTGCACGGTGGACTGGCCGATCAGCAGCAGCATGGTGGCCAGGTGGTCGGGATCGCCGGCGCGGATGGAACCGTCGCGTTGTCCCTCGCGCACAGCGGTCGAGAACACCTGGATCAATTGCCGCTGGTTGCGGCCGAGCCGGCCGAACACGTAGGTCAGCATCAAGTCGGTGTCGATGCGGAAGATCTTGGCGAACAACGGGTTCGAGCGGATCTCGGCCGCGCCCGAGACGATGCCCTCCACCAGGCGCGCACGGGCCGGGCCTTCGATGGGAATGCTCGCCGCCACGATCTCGCTGAGCTCCCGGACCAGCAGCTCGGCGATCAGCGACCGGGTGTCGGGCCAGCGCCGGTACACCGTGGGGCGACTGACGCCGGCGCGCCGGGCGACTTCACTCAGCGTGGTCCGGCGTACGCCGAATTCCTCGACACAGGCGCGTCCCGCCTCCAGGATCGCCAGGTCGATGGCCGGCACTTCGCCGTCGGGGCCGGGGGATTCGTTGGGCTCCATCAACAACTCACCAATCGATCCGTATTCGTCAACTACGTTCATGTTCGTTACTGCTTGACAGTCTATGTCAGACTGTAACGCATGGTCGACACGCGACAGGACACATCGGCAGTAAAACCGGAAAACTCGACGCCGGGCGAGTCGTCCGATCGCCCGAGTATGGTCTGGGATGCCTGGGGCATCGCCTCGGCGCATGCGCCGCTTCCGGACCGGATCCGGACCCTGGTGGCGCAGGTGTTCGGAGTGTCCGGGGACCCGGTGGCCCGTCGTGATGAGGGCGACGTGCCGCTGCGGGAATCCGGCTTGACGGCCGCGCATCGAGCGGGGCTGTCGGCGGTGGTCGGTGCGGATCAAGTGTCGACCGACCACCGCGACCGGTTGTTGCATGCGGGCGGCAAGAGCACCCCCGACCTGCTGCGCCGCCGCGCCGAAGAGCCGCAGGACGCGCCCGACGCCGTCGTCTTTCCCGCCGACCACGACCAGGTGCTGGCCGTTCTGGCCTACTGCGCCGAACAGGCCATCGCGGTCGTTCCCTTCGGCGGCGGCACCAGTGTTGTGGGCGGGGTGGATCCCGCGCGGGGTCGCTTCGCCACCGTGATCGCGCTGGATCTGCGGCGCCTCGACGGACTGTCCGACGTCGACCCGGTGAGCGGCACCGCGACCCTGGGTGCCGGGCTGACCGGACCGCAGGCGGAGAAGCTGCTCGCCGGCCACGGCCTGTCGCTGGGGCATTTCCCGCAGAGCTTCGAATACGCGAGCATCGGCGGCTTCGCGGCCACCCGATCCTCGGGCCAGGCCTCGGCCGGCTACGGCCGCTTCGACGACATGATCATGCGCCTGAAGGTCGCAACACCCACGGGCACAGTCGATCTCGGCCGTGCGCCCGCCTCGGCCGCCGGACCCGATCTGCGCGAGTTGTTCGCCGGATCCGAGGGCACGCTCGGCGTCATCACCGAGGTGACGCTGCGGGTGCATCCGATTCCGGAGACCACCGCGTATCAGGCGTGGTCGTTCCCGGACTTCGTCACCGGCGCCGCCGCGCTGCGCACCGTGGTACAGAACGGCGCGGCGCCGACCGTGCTGCGCCTGTCCGACGAGGCCGAGACCGGGCTCAATCTGGCCCGTTCCGGTAATATCGGCGGTGCGTCGGTCGGTGGCTGCCTGGCCGTCAGCACGTTCGAGGGCACCGCGGCCCATGTGGCCGCGCGGAGTGCCGAGGCCTCGGCACTGCTCGCCGCGGCCGGCGGCACCGCACTCGGTGAACAGCCGGCGCGGGAATGGGAACACGGCCGTTTCGCCGCGCCGTATCTACGCGATGCGCTGCTCGACATCGGCGTGCTGTGCGAAACGCTCGAGACGGCGACCAGCTGGTCGAATGTCGAGCGGCTCAAGGCGGCGGTCACCACCGCACTCACCGAATCGCTCGGCGCACAAGGCACTCCCGCGCTGGTGATGTGTCATATCTCGCATACCTACCCGACCGGCGCCTCGCTGTATTTCACCGTCGTCGCCAAACAGGCCGACGATCCGCTGGCGCAGTGGGCGCAGGCCAAACGCGCCGTCGGTGACGCCATCGCCGGAAACGGTGGCACCATCACCCACCACCACGCCGTCGGCGCCGATCACCGGCCGTGGATGTCGGCCGAGATCGGCGACCTCGGCGCGCGCATCCTGCGTGCGGTCAAGGACGCCGTCGACCCGGCGGGAATCCTCAACCCGGGCAAGCTGATTCCATGACCACCATCCGATCGGTCGCGCTGGTGACCAACCCGCACTCCGGTCACGGCCGGGGACTGGCCGCGGCCGCCGCGGCCGCCGCCCGCTTCGCCGAACGCGGTGTGCGGGTGCGTGAGATCCGCGGTGCCGATGCCGCGGAAACCGTTCGCCTGATCCGGGATTCGGTGCGGGGACCCGAGTGTCCCGACGCCGTCGTCTGCGCGGGCGGTGACGGACTGGTCTGCGTCACACTGCAGGCCATCGCCTCGACCGGGGTGCCGCTGGGGCTGCTGCCCGGTGGGACCGGGAACGACCTGGCCCGGGAGCTGGGCGTGCCCGACGACGATCCGCGCGCCGCGGCCGATATCGTGCTCGGCGGATTCGTGCGCACCATCGACCTCGGCGCGATCGAATCCCGGCCCGACCCCGAGCACGCCCAGGGGTGGGCGGCCGGCATCGAACCCGCGGTCGCGCATCGGCCCATGCGATTCGCCACCGTCGCCGGCACCGGCTTCGACGCGCGAGTGACCTTGCGCGCCAACAGCATGCGCCGGCCGAAGGGCTCGCTGCGGTACTCCTTCGCCGCCGTGCCGGAACTGCTCGGGCAACTCGGGGTGCCCTACCGCATCGAATTGTCCGGCGAGCCGGGTTCGGCCGGTGATCGCGTCTTCGAGACCGAGGCCGTGATGGTGGCGGTCGGCAACACCCGGACCTACGGCGGGGGCATGCTCATCTGCCCCGACGCGATCGTCGACGACGGCCTGCTCGACCTGACCGTGGTCGGCGCCATGTCGCGGCTGCAGATGGTCCGTCTGCTCCCGGCGCTGGCCGCCGGCAAGCGCGTCGATCATCCGGCGGTCGGGCACTATCGGGCCCGGACCATCACCCTCACCGCCGCGGTACCGGCGACCGCCGACGGCGACCCGGCGGGACTGCTACCGGCTACCTTCCGCGCCGAACCCGGAGCGCTGGCGATACTCGTGCCGTGACCCGCCGCGCGCAGGCGGGGCGCGGCCTCCGCATCTCGGCGGCGAATCTGCGAGCATGCTGAGTGGCAAACCCGCACCTGCACAACGGATTCGGGCAAAAGCTGAGAATTGCATATGGATTGGTGTATTGCGCCGATCCGGGCGGTAGTCTCGAAGACGTGGGCGGGGTTTTCGGTGTCCCTCATCCGCCGAAACCCCCGCCCTGCATCTTTCTCCGGTGCCGTGTGCAGGGCCCTGTCGAGTGCTCCTGCTCAACTCCGTAGAATCGCACGGTGACCAGCGCAGCCCCTGATAACTCGCGAAATCGTGCCGACGCCCTCCCCAAGAGCTGGAACCCCAGCGATGTAGAGGCCGACCTGTACGAGCGCTGGGTAGCGGCCGGTTACTTCACCGCCGACCCGGCGAGCGACAAGCCGCCCTATTCGATCGTGCTGCCGCCGCCGAACGTCACCGGCAACCTGCACATGGGCCACGCCTTCGACCACACCCTGATGGACCTGCTCACCCGCCGCAAGCGGATGCAGGGCTACGAGGTGCTGTGGCTGCCCGGTATGGACCACGCCGGTATCGCCACCCAGACCGTGGTCGAGAAGCAGCTCGCCGTCGACGGCAAGACCAAGGAAGACTTCGGCCGCGAACTGTTCGTCGACAAGGTCTGGGATTGGAAGCGCGAATCCGGCGGCGCCATCCAGGGCCAGATGCGCCGCCTCGGCGACGGCATCGACTGGAGCCGCGACCGCTTCACCATGGACGACGGCCTGTCCCGCGCGGTGCAGACCATCTTCAAGCGCCTCTACGACGCAGGGCTGATCTACCGGGCCGAGCGCCTGGTGAACTGGTCGCCCTCGCTCGAGACCGCCATCTCCGACGTCGAGGTGAAATACGAGGACGTCGAGGGTGAGCTCGTCTCGCTGCGCTACGGCTCGCTGAACGACGACGAACCGCACGTCATCGTGGCCACCACCCGGGTGGAGACCATGCTCGGCGATACCGCGGTCGCGGTGCATCCGGACGACGAGCGATACCGGGCGCTGATCGGCACCACCGTCTACCACCCGATCACCGGTCGCCAGATCCCGATCGTCGCCGACGACTACGTCGACCCCGAATTCGGCTCCGGCGCAGTGAAGATCACCCCCGCGCACGACCCCAACGACTTCGAGATCGGCCTGCGGCACAACCTGCCGATGCCGACCATCATGGACAAGACCGGCAAGATCGCCGACACCGGAACCGAATTCGACGGGATGGACCGGTTCGAGGCGCGCGTCAAGATTCGCGAGCGGCTGGCCGACGAAGGGCGCATCGTCGCCGAGAAGCGTCCGTACGTGCACAGCGTCGGACACTCCGAGCGCTCCGGCGAACCGATCGAACCGCGCCTGTCGATGCAGTGGTGGGTGAAGGTCGAATCGCTGGCCAAGGCCGCCGGTGACGCCGTGCGCAACGGCGCGGTGAAGATCTACCCGGCGAGCCAGGAACCGCGCTGGTTCGAGTGGGTCGACAACATGCACGACTGGTGCATCTCGCGGCAGCTGTGGTGGGGCCACCGCATCCCGATCTGGTACGGCCCCGAGGGCGAGATCGCGTGTGTCGGACCCGACGAGCAGGCGCCCGAGGGCTGGGTGCAGGACCCGGATGTCCTCGACACCTGGTTCTCCTCCGGCCTGTGGCCCTTCTCCACGATGGGCTGGCCGGACCCCACCCCGGAACTGGCGAAGTTCTATCCCACCAGCGTGCTGGTCACCGGCTACGACATCCTGTTCTTCTGGGTGGCCCGGATGATGATGTTCGGCATGTTCGTCTCCGACGATCCGGTCATCGCCGCCGGGAAGGACTGCGGACGGCAGCAGGTTCCGTTCGACGACGTCTTCCTGCACGGCCTCATCCGCGACGAATTCGGCCGCAAATACTCCAAGTCCAAGGGCATCGGTGTCGACCCGCTGGTGTGGATCGACGAGTTCGGCGCGGACGCAACACGTTTCACCCTGGCCCGGGGCGCCCAGCCGGGCAGCGACCTGTCGGTCGGTCCGCCGCACGTGCAGGCCTCGCGCAACTTCATCACGAAGCTGTTCAACGCCAGCAAGTTCGCGCTCATGAACGGGGCCGCGCCGGGCGAACTGCCCGAACGCGCCACCCTCACCGACACCGACCGCTGGATCCTCGACCGGCTGGACGAGGTGCGCGCCGAGGTGGACGCGGCCTTCGACCGCTACGAATTCGGCAAGGCCTGTGAGGCGCTGTACCACTTCGCCTGGGACGAACTGTGTGACTGGTACCTGGAATTGGCCAAGGTGCAGTTCGCCGAGTCGGAGGAGCGGGCCGCGAGCACGCGCATCGTTCTCGGCAACGTGCTGGATTCGGTGCTGCGCCTGCTGCACCCGGCCATCCCGTTCGTGACCGAAACGCTGTGGCAGGCCCTCATCGAGGCCGGTGAGGACGACTCGCTGGTGATCGCCGCGTGGCCGCAGTCCTCGGGGGTCGCCACCGATACCGTTGCGGCGCAGCGCATCGCGGATCTGCAGAAGCTTGTCACCGAGATCCGCCGGTTCCGCAGCGATCAGGGCCTGACCGACAAGCAGAAGGTCGCCGCGAAACTGATCGGCATCGATACCGCCGACCTCACCGGGCTGCACGCGGAGATCGCCAGCCTGGCCCGGCTCACCGCTCCGGACGCCGACTTCTCCGCGACCGCCGCCGTGGAGGTGCGCCTGTCCGGCGCCACCGTCACCGTCGAACTGGACACCTCCGGCTCGGTCGACCTCGACGCCGAACGCCGCCGGCTGGAGAAGGATCTCGCGGCCGCGCAGAAGGACCTCGCCGCCACCAGCGCCAAACTCGGCAACGAGGCCTTCCTGGCCAAGGCGCCCGACGAGGTGGTCGCCAAGATCCGCACCCGCCGCGAGGTCGCCGAATCCGAGGTGACCCGGATCGGGGCGCGGCTGGCGCAGATCACGGAGCCGGCGGCGAAGAAGTGAGCGGCGGCGAAGGATTCGACCGCGAACCGCTCACCGGCGGTGCGGACCGGCTGCGCACCGGTCCCTCGCCGGTGGACCTCGCCGAAATGGCACTGGTCGAGGCCGAACTCGACCAGCGCTGGGGCGAAACCAAGATCGAGCCGTCGCTGACGCGGATCGCGACCCTGATGGACCTGCTCGGCTCCCCGCAGCAGAGCTATCCCGCCATCCACATCGCGGGCACCAACGGCAAGACCTCGGTCACCCGGATGGTCGACGCGCTGCTCACCGCGCTGCACCGGCGCACCGGGCGGTTCACCAGCCCGCATCTGCAACTGGCGACCGAACGGATCGCCATCGACAACGCGCCGATCAGCCCGGCCCGCTACGTCGAGATCTATCGGGAGTTGCTGCCCTACGTCGAGATGATCGACGCGCGTTCGACCGACGGCGCCCTCGGTGACGGACCGGGACCGCGGATGAGCAAATTCGAGGTCCTCGTCGCGATGGCATACGCGGCGTTCGCCGAGGCGCCGGTCGATGTCGCGGTCGTCGAGACCGGGATGGGCGGCACCTGGGACGCGACCAACGTCATCGACGGGCAGGTCGCGGTGATCACGCCGATCGGCCTGGACCACACCGACTACCTGGGGCCGGATCTGGCCTCGATCGCCGGTGAGAAGGCCGGGATCATCAAGAAGTCGCCGCAGGATCTGCTGGTTCCGCGCGACACCGTCGCCATCATCGCCGAACAGGATCCCGAGGCGATGGAGGTGCTGCTGCGGCGCGCGGTGGAGGCCGACGCCGCGGTGGCGCGCGCCGGGTCCGAGTTCCGGGTGCTGTCGCGCCGCGTCGCGATCGGTGGTCAGGTGCTGGAGATCCAGGGGCTCGGTGGCGTCTACGACGAGATCTTCCTGCCGCTGCACGGCGAACACCAGGCGCACAACGCGGCGCTTGCGCTCGCCGCGGTCGAGGCGTTCTTCGGCGCCGGCGCGCAGAAACAACTCGACATCGACGCGGTGCGCGCCGGATTCGCGGCGGCGGCCAGTCCGGGCCGGATGGAACGGATGCGCAGCGCGCCGACCATCTTCATCGACGCCGCGCACAATCCCGCCGGTGCGCGGGCGCTGGCCGCGACCCTCACCGAGGAATTCGACTTCCGTAAGTTGGTGGGCGTGGTCGCGGTGCTCTCGGACAAGGATGCGGCCGGCATTCTCGCCGCGCTGGAGCCGGTGCTGGACGAGATCGTTGTCACCACCAACGGTTCACCGCGGGCGCTCGGCGTCGACGAACTCGCCGACCTGGCCGTCCAGCGTTTCGGTGATGAGCGAGTCGTCACCGCGAACAGCCTCGCCGATGCGGTGGAAACCGCAATCGCCATCGCCGAGGAAGCGGGCGACGCCGGCGAACCGGTATCCGGCGCGGGCATCGTGGTCACCGGCTCGGTGGTCACCGCGGGTGCGGCGCGCTCGCTGTTCGGGAAGGACCCCGCGTGAAGCGGTGGGCCGGAGGCGGCAGCTTGCGTCACCACGCAGGCCCGGCGGAACGCGGCATCGGATACAGCGTGAAGCGGTGGGCCGGAGGCGGCAGCTTGCGTCACCACGCGGGCCCGGCGGAACGTGGATGCAGGGTGCAGTGGGAAGCTGGTGTCGAGGGCATCGGCGGTGCGGCGCGGAGGAGGCAACGTGGGTAGCGAGGACGATGTGCGCGGCGAGGCCGGCGCACCGAAGCCGGGTGTACCCGCGCCCGCGACCGACCCGTGGAAGGGTTTCCGCGGTGTGATGGCCGGTGCGCTGGTACTCGAGGCCATCACTGTGCTGCTGGCACTGCCGGTGGTCGGGGCCGTCGGCGGCGGACTGAGCTGGTGGTCGGTAACCTACCTGGTCGGCCTGGCCGTATTGATGTTCGTAGGCTCCGGAATGCAGCGCCGCTCGTGGGCCGTGCCGTTCAATCTCGGCCTGCAGGTGCTGGTGCTGGCCGGCGGATTCATCCATCTGTCGATCGGCATCATCGGCGTCGTGTTCGCGGCCGTGTGGGCGTTCATTCTGGTCCTGCGCTCCGACGTCAAACGCCGCATGGACCAGGGTTTACTGCCCAGCCAGCGGATGCCGGGCTCGTCCTGAGGGCTCGGTTCGGAATCCTTTTGCAACGCCGGTTAGAGTGGCGCCGTGACTGAGCAGACGTTGGTACTCATCAAGCCGGACGGCGTGGCCCGAGGCCTGGTTGGTGAGATCATCACCCGCATCGAACGCAAAGGCCTGAAGATCGCGGCCCTCAAGCTCGAGCAGGTTTCCGAAGAACTTGCCGCCGCCCACTACGCCGAACATGCCGACAAGCCGTTCTACGGCTCGCTGATCGAATTCATCACCTCCGGACCGGTCGTCGCGGCCATCCTCGAAGGCCCGCGCGCCATCGCCGCCTTCCGCCAGCTCGCCGGCGGCACCGACCCGGTCGAGAAGGCCGTTCCCGGCAGCATCCGTGGCGACTACGCCCTGGAAACCCAGTTCAACCTCGTGCACGGCTCCGACTCGCCCGAATCCGCGAAGCGCGAAATCGCACTCTGGTTCTAGCTCTGTCTTTCGGCTCCGATTCGTACCGGAGGGTTCGCGGCCTCTGGGGCTCGCCGTTGCACCCGACGGCGAGCCGGCCGCGAACGGTCGCTCGGAGGACTCGCTCCGGGCCGGGTGAGCCGGTTTGCTCGCGGGTCGCGGCGACACTCCAGCCGGTGATCGATGTCGGTCGGGAAAGACCTACTCAGGTGTAGGAAAGAGCCGCCGGTCGGGCCACGGAAACGGGTCGGTCCCGCTCCGATGGCGTACCAGTGGGTCGCTGTGTGGGATACTGGAAGCGGATGTGATCGACGCCTACCTATCGGGGCAGGTGGCGAACGCAACCGAATGGCACCGCGGCTCGACGCCGATCATCGCTGCCCCGGACGGTTACAAGACTCGCTGTTCGGCGGCACGCTGGATGAGCGCTCGAGCTCAGGTGTGCAAGCCAACAGCCAGGCGCCGCGTGACCAGTTAGCCCGAACGACGTACGACAGGTGATAACCGGGCACGCGGGGCGAGACCATCAGACCTTGCGCCACAGGCGTGAGGCGAACGGACAGCGCCCCCGCGTCGGCCGCGTCACTCTCGTACGAGTGGGACGCGCCCGGGGGCCCGAGGAGATTTCGTGGCCGATCAAGAGCCGCAAGGAACATCGCAAAGCAATGGTGAATCCACCTCGACCGAGGTGGCCGGGGTAGGGGAGGCAGCGCAGTTGCCCGAACGCATCCGGGTGCACGCGCTGGCGAAACTTCTGGGAACCACCAGCAAGCGCATCCTTGCCCACCTGACCGAACTGGGTGCGGAAGCCCGCAGCGCCCAATCCAGCCTGGACCGGACCGTCGCCGAATCCGTGCGCGACGCGCTCGTTCCCCCACAGGCCGGCACCGAGCAACCGGTGGCCGAGCCCGCGACCGAACAGGCCGAGACACCTGCTCCGGCGCCCGCCGAGAGTGCGTCTCCGGCGACCACATCCACCGCCGCGGCCGATACCGCGCAGACCGCCACCGCGCCGGATACGGCCGGCGAGCCCGTGCCGAGCGAGTCCGGCGCATCCACCGCGGTTGCCGAAACCGAGGTCGCCGATACCGTGCAGGCCGCGGGCGTCGCCGAGACCGCCGGCACGGCGAACTCCGCAGTGACATCCGAGTCGCCGGCGACCCCCGCCGAGCCCGAATCGGCGCCCCACACCTCGCTGTTCACCAGCCCGTTCCAGCAGCACGCCGCGCAGCCCGAGGAGCCGGTCGTCTTCGAGCCGGCGAGTATCGCGGCCGCGCCGCTGTTCCTGCCGCCGGATGCTGCGGCGGCCGAGGAGATGCGCCGCCGCCGGCGCGCCGAACGCGAGGCCAAGGCCGCCGAAAAAGCCGCCGAGAAAGCCGCCGAGAAAGCCGCCGAGAAAGCCGGCGAAAAGGCCACCGACACCGCGCCGGATGAAACTCCGGCGGAGCCCGAGTCCGTCGCGGCAGCCGAGCCCGAGACCGAAGCCGGCGGCGACTGGGACGACGAGCAGTCGCGTGACGAGCAGGAGGACGGCGGTCGCTCGCGTCGTCGCCGCCGTGGCCGTCGCGGTCGCGGCCGGGGCCGGGGCGAACAGCACGCCGATCACGAGTCCGACGACGAATCCGACGATGAGGACGCCGAGTCGCACGCCGACTCCGACGAATCCGCCGAGGAAGCGGCCGCCGAGCAGACCGGCGAGGAGAGCGACGACGAATCGGGTTCGACGCCGGAGGGTTCCACCCGCCGTCGCCGCCGTCGCCGTCGCCGCAAGGCCGGTGAGGACAACGAATCCGAGCCCGCCGACGACGATCCGCCGAACACCGTCGTGCACGAGCGGGAACCGCGCAACAAGCGCCGCACGGTCGACGAGGTGCAGGGCATCAGCGGGTCGACCCGGCTGGAGGCCAAGCGGCAGCGTCGTCGCGACGGTCGCGAGGCCGGTCGCCGCCGCCCGCCGATCCTCACCGAATCGGAATTCCTGGCCCGTCGCGAGGCGGTCGACCGGGTCATGGTGGTCCGCGAGAAGTCGTTCCCGGCCGGTGAACACTCGCATGTCGGCGCGACCACCCAGGTGGCGGTGCTCGAGGACAACATCCTGGTCGAGCATTTCGTCACCAACACCGGGACGGCGTCCATGGTCGGCAACGTCTACCTGGGCAAGGTGCAGAACGTGCTGCCCAGCATGGAGGCGGCGTTCGTCGATATCGGCCGCGGTCGCAACGGCGTGCTCTACGCCGGTGAGGTGAACTGGGAGGCCGCCGGGCTCGGCGGCAAGGAACGCAAGATCGAGCAGGCTCTCAAACCCGGCGACACCGTCCTGGTGCAGGTCAGCAAGGATCCGGTGGGGCACAAGGGAGCCCGGCTGACCACGCAGATCAGCCTGGCCGGTCGCTTCCTGGTCTATGTCCCGGGCGGGACCTCGACCGGTATCAGCCGCAAACTGCCCGACACCGAGCGCAAGCGGCTCAAGGAGATCCTGCGCGACATCGTCCCGCAGGACGCGGGAGTGATCATCCGCACCGCGTCCGAGGGTGTGAGCGAGACCGAGCTGGCTCGCGACGTCGAGCGGCTGCAGGCCACCTGGAAGACCATCGAGAAGCAGGCCGAGAACGGGTCGGGCTCGCCGAAGACCCTGTACGAAGAGCCGGACCTGCTGGTCAAGGTGGTCCGTGACCTGTTCAACGAGGACTTCTCCAAGCTGGTCATCGAGGGTGACCGGGCGTGGACGACCGTCGAGAACTACGTCCGCACCGTCGCTCCGGACATGCTGGCCCGGGTCGAGCGCTACGAGAACAACGGCGTGGACGTCTTCGGAAGCCTGCGCATCGACGAGCAGCTGGCGAAGGCGCTCGATCGCAAGGTGTGGCTGCCCTCCGGTGGCACCTTGGTCATCGACCGCACCGAGGCGATGACCGTGGTCGACGTCAATACCGGCAAATTCACCGGTTCCGGCGGCAGCAACCTGGAAGAGACGGTCACCCGCAACAATCTGGAGGCCGCCGAGGAGATCGTGCGCCAGATGCGGTTGCGCGATATCGGCGGCATGATCGTCGTCGACTTCATCGACATGGTGCTGGAATCCAACCGCGATCTGGTGCTGCGTCGCCTCACCGAGGCGCTCGGGCGCGACCGCACCCGTCATCAGGTGTCGGAGGTCACCTCGCTCGGCTTGGTCCAGATGACCCGCAAGAAGATGGGCACCGGACTGGTCGAGGCGTTCTCCACCACCTGTGAGCACTGCCACGGCCGCGGCATCATCGTGCACGACTACCCGGTCGAGACCGCGCCCGCCGAGGAAGGGGCCGGCCGCCGCGAAGGCCGTCGCCGCCGCAAGGACAAGGATCGCGACAAGGACACCAAGCAGGCGAGCACCGTCGCGCCCGAGACCGCGGATTCGCATCCCGAGGAGGAGGCGGCCGTCAAGCGCGCTCATCCGGTCGCGCTCGCGATGGCCAGCCATCACACCGACGACGAGGTGGCCGAGGCCGCCGCGCCGGTCGAGGCGAAGGCGGAACCGAGCCCACAGGCCAAGCGCTCGCGGGATTCGCGCCGGGGACGTGCGAGGGCGGCAGCGGCGGAGGTTACCGAATCCGCTGAAGCCGAAGCCGTCCGTGCGGAACCCGTGCCCGCGGAAGCAGCCGAATCCGTGGTTGCCGCCGGTCGGGACGGCTCCGAGCCGGTCGCGGAGTCCGAGCGGCCCGCACAGGAGCCCGCTGCCGAACGGGTGCCCGCGGTGACCGGCCGCATCGGAGCACAGTTGGCGCCGTCCGAGCCCGCGTCCACTCCAGCTCCGGCGGAGACGAAGCCGGTCGAGAAGACGCCGGTCGAGAAGAAGCCGATCGAGCAGGCTCCGGAGGCAGGCGCCCGTCGTGGCCGCCGCCGGGTGGCTCGCACCGCGTCGGCTCCGTCGACCGACAGCCGGGGCGCGGTCTTCGTCCTGACCGACGCCGATCAGGACAGCGCGCCGAAGTTCTCGCTCGACGAGCTGGCTCCGGCCGAGGTGACCCCGCGGCAGCGGACCCGTCGCCGGGCCGCCGGGCGCGCCGCGGGCGCGCCGGAATCGCCGAACTGATCTGGGGCGTCGAACCGGAGAACTCGCAGCACAGGCCCCGCCCGCACGGCGGGCGGGGCGCCGCCGCGGATCGCGTTCGGAGTGGTGGCGACCCGGTTTGGTGCGTGGGGTGGCAGTCCTGTAATCTTGGACAGTCGCTGCCCGGTGACAGCACCGCGTTGTGTTGAGAAAGCGCTGCGCTGTCATGAGATCCGGCTCGAAAACGAGCCCTCCGGTGCGGAAGAAGTACCGAGGCGGCGGTGACTATCAGACCAGTCGTACGGCGGTTTCCGGTGTCCACCGGCAGACGGCCGTGTGAGCAGAGTGCCGAGCACTAGTTGAGGAAAGAGGGCAGCCGACCGATGGCAACGTACGCGATCGTCAAGACCGGCGGAAAGCAGTACAAGGTCGCGGTCGGTGACCTGGTGAAGGTCGAGAAGATCGAGGGTGAACCGGGCACGGCCGTATCGCTGTCGCCGGTGCTGGTGGTTGACGGCGCCGAGCTGACTACCGATGCTGACAAGCTGGCGAAGGTTTCGGTGTCCGCCGAGGTGGTCGAGCAGACCAAGGGCCCGAAGATCCGGATCCACAAGTTCAAGAACAAGACCGGCTACCACAAGCGTCAGGGCCACCGTCAGAAGCTGACGGTCCTGAAGGTCACCGGCATCAAGTAATTTCGACCTAGCGGAACCACCCGGTTTCGAATCGAGGAGTTTTCAGCCATGGCACATAAGAAGGGTGCGTCCAGCTCTCGCAACGGTCGCGATTCCAACTCCAAGCGACTCGGCGTGAAGCGCTTCGGCGGCCAGGCCGTCAAGGCCGGCGAGATCCTGGTTCGCCAGCGCGGAACCCACTTCCACCCCGGCGTCAACGTCGGCCGCGGCGGCGACGACACGCTGTTCGCCCTCGAGGCGGGCGCGGTCCAGTTCGGCACCAAGCGGGGCCGCAAGACCGTCAACATCGTGGTACCGGAGCCGGTGCAGGCCTGAGCCGCGCCGGAGCCTTCTCCACACATTCTTCGAAGCGGGCCAGGGTTTAGCAGATAAACCCTGGCCCGTTCGCCGTTCCGGGAGGCTCACCACCACCGTCCACCGAAACACAGAGGTCCAGCTGGCATGTCCAAATTCATCGATCGTGTGGTACTGCACGTCCGCGCCGGTAAGGGCGGCCACGGCTGTGCCTCGGTGCATCGGGAGAAGTACAAGCCGCTCGGCGGACCCGACGGTGGCAACGGCGGCAACGGCGGGGACGTGATTCTCGAAGTCGACCCCAACGTGCACACGCTGCTGGACTTCCACTTCCACCCGCACGCCAAAGCCGGCAACGGCAAACCCGGCGAGGGCGGTAACCGCGACGGCAAACAGGGTTCGGAGCTGCTGCTGAAGGTGCCCGACGGCACGGTCGTCATCGGCGACGACGGGGAGGTCGTGGCCGATCTGATCGGCGCGGGCACCCGGTTCGTGGCGGCGCGCGGTGGCCGCGGGGGACTCGGCAATGCGGCGCTGGTGTCGCGCGCCCGCAAGGCGCCCGGCTTCGCGCTGCTGGGTGAGGAGGGCGAGGAGCGCGATCTCGTTCTCGAACTGAAATCCGTGGCCGATGTCGGCCTGGTCGGGTTCCCCTCGGCCGGAAAATCCTCGCTCGTTTCGGTGCTCTCGGCGGCCAAGCCCAAGATCGCCGATTACCCCTTCACCACGCTGGTGCCGAATCTCGGCGTGGTGTCCAGCGGGGACACCACCTTCACCGTCGCCGATGTGCCGGGCCTGATCCCCGGCGCCAGCGACGGACGCGGCCTGGGGCTGGACTTCCTGCGGCATCTCGAGCGATGCGCAGTGCTGGCCCACGTAGTCGATTGCGCCACACTGGAACCCGGCCGCGACCCGATCTCCGACGTCGACGCGCTCGAGGCCGAACTGGCGGCCTACCGCCCCGCTCTGCAGGCCGACGCCGGCCTGGGCGATCTGGCCGATCGGCCGCGCGTGGTCATCCTCAACAAGGCCGATATCCCCGACGCCGCCGAATTGGCCGAGATGGTGACGTCCGAGTTCATCGAGCGCGGCTGGCCGGTGTTCACGATTTCCGCGGTGAGCCGGGAAGGTTTGCGGCCGTTGACCTTCGCGCTGGCCGACATGGTCCGCGAGTATCGCGAGGCACATCCGAAGGCGGCGCCGAAGCGTCCGGTGATCCGGCCGGTGGTGGCCGGGGAGACCGGCTTCACCGTCGAACCCGATCCGGAGGTCGAGGGCGGCTTCATCGTCCGCGGTGAGCGCCCCGAAAGATGGGTGCGCCAAACGCAGTTCGACAACGACGAGGCCGTCGGCTACCTGGCCGACCGGCTCGCGCGCCTCGGCGTCGAGGACGAGCTGGTCCGCCAGGGTGCGGTGCCCGGCGCCGAGGTCACCATCGGCGATGTGAGCTTCGAGTGGGAGCCGCAGATCTCGGCCGGCGTCGATATGGTGATGACCGGGCGCGGGACCGACCCCCGCCTGGACCAGACCGACCGCATCTCCGCCGCCGAGCGCAAGCATGCCTCCCGGGTGCGCCGCGGCCTGGTCTCGGAGGACGAGGACCAACCGTGATCGCCCGCCACGCCGGTTTCGCCGGTGTGTGCGGGCGTGCCGGTTCGGTAGTCGTCGTGCGTCACGGTGGTGGCGCGTCAAGTGAGTGAGTGTTGTTGTGACACAGGTGGATTCCGATAAGGGAGCGGTAACTACTCGGCAGTCGATCCGGACCGCGCGCAGCGTGGTGGTCAAGATCGGCTCGTCGGCGCTGACGAGCCTCGAGGGCGGACTCGACAACGCGCGCCTGGACAAGCTCGCCGAGGCGATCGAGGCCCGTATGCGCGCGGGATCGGATGTGGTGGTGGTGTCCTCCGGTGCGATCGGCGCCGGTATAGCCCCGCTCGGATTGGCCGCCCGCCCAAGGGATCTCGCGACGAAGCAGGCCGCGGCGAGCGTCGGCCAGCTGGCGCTGGCCCACGCCTGGGGCACCTCGTTCGCCCGATTCGACCGGGTTGTGGGGCAGGTGTTGCTCACCGCGGGTGACTTCGCCCGGCGCGAACACCACCGCAACGCGCAGCGCACGCTCGACCGTTTGCGTGCCCTGCACGCGGTCGCGGTGGTCAACGAGAACGACACCATCGCCACCGAGGAGATTCGCTTCGGTGACAACGACCGGCTGGCCGCGCTGGTGGCGCATCTGGTCGGTGCGGATGCGCTGGTGCTGCTGTCGGATGTGGACGGACTCTACGACGGCGACCCCCGCAAGGGCGCCGCCACATTCATTCCCGAGGTGCGCAGCAGCGCCGACCTCGACGGTGTGATCGCCGGTAGCGGCGGCGCACTCGGCACCGGCGGTATGGCGTCGAAGCTCTCGGCCGCCCGCCTCGCCGCCGACGCCGGCGTGCCCGTCCTGTTGGCCGCCGCCTCCGATGCGGCGCTGGCGCTGCGCGACGCCTCGGTGGGCACGGCCTTCGCCGCGCGCCCGGTCCGGTTGTCGGCCCGCAAGTTCTGGGTCCGCCACGCCGCCGACAGCCGCGGCGCCATCCACCTCGACGCCGGCGCCGTCAGAGCGGTTGCGCATTCGCGCCGGTCACTCCTCGCCGCCGGCATCACCGGCGTCAAGGGCCGCTTCTACGGCGGTGATGTGGTCGACCTGCTCGCGCCCGACGGCCGCACCGTAGCGCGCGGCGTCGTCGAATACGACAGCACCGAACTGCAAGCCATGGCCGGCCACTCCACCTCCGAACTGCCGGAAGGTATGCAGCGCCCCGTCATTCACGCCGACGATCTGGTGAAGTTGTAGGGACGTCACCCCCCACACCGCCGCGAAATTGTCGCGGCCGGTTCCATACGTCGGCCGCGACGATCGAGAGCGATGCCACCCGTTCGGCCAGTGCCCCGCCGCAATGGCTGCGTGTAGTTCGCGCCGCGGTCCCACAGTTCGGACTGGCGGGGCGAGGATCGCAGGCCTTTCGCGACGTGGAACGAGTCCAGGCCAAGATCGTTCGTTACGCCGTCGGCGCGAATGCCACAGGTCATCCCCGCCACGCCATCCCGCGCTGATCAGCAGCTCTACCCGGATCAGCCCGGTGGCGAGACCCCGGGTTGGTCGGGAGTCGTCGGTGTATCGGTGTTGGGGATGGGGCCGGTGATACCTGGCTGGCCTTCCTGGTCGGTGAGCGGGGGCGCCGACGGGTCAGGTGGCTGCGGGGCCGGAGGTGGTGTGGGCGTGGGGGATTGGGGTGGTGGGGTGGATGCCGACGGGTCGGGCGAGTGCGGTGCGGGGGTGTCGGAGGGTGGCGGGGGAGCCGGTGCGGTGGTGGCCGGCGGCGCGGCATTCGGATCGGGCGTCGGTGGACCCGGCGGCACCGAACCGTCCGGACCGGACGGTGCCGGTGCCTGCGTCGGGTCGGGCGAGGTGGGAGCGGAGGAGGTCGGGGGCGCCGGGGTCGGCGCCGGGCCCGGATCGTGTGTCGGTGCGGCGGGGGGCGGCGCCGAGGGACTCGGTGCCGGGTCGCCGGGCGCGGGCGGGGGTTGCGTCTGCGAAGGTGCGGGAGCTGGGCTCTCGGGTGCGGGTGCAGACGGCGATTGCGGTGCGGGTGCGGATGGCGACTGCGGCATGGGTGCAGACGGCGACGGCGGCGTGGGTGTGCCGGGGGCAGTGGCCGAGTCCGGTGCCTGATCCGGTGTCGAGGACTCCGGCTCGGAAGACGGTGGGGCGGTGGGGCTTCGGTGTGATTGCGGCCGGTCGCCGTCCGGGCGTGCGGGTGCGCTGGGGCGCGGTCCGCCGGGGTCGGCTTGTGCCGGGGGTTCGGGCAGGGCCGGGACCGCGGTGCCCGCGGCGGAGTAGGCCGGTTTGTAGATCATGTTCATCGTCAGAATCGCCTCTTGACGCATGACCTCCTGGGCGATGCGCGCATCGATCACATGCGCGGCCTCCAGCGCCCGGGCGACGGCGCCCACCGGTCCGGAATCGCCCGGCGGTGGTACCGCCATCTTGACCGCTTCCGCGGCTCCGGCGACCGCCCCGAGCCGAGCACCGACCTCACCGAAGACAGCGGCCAACTCGTCGACGGAGGCGGCGAAGCTGTGTGCGCTCGCGGCGGCGGCCTCGGCGGCCGGGCCCTGCCAGCCGGCGTGATCCATGATTCGTTCGGCCTGAGAGCGGGTGGCGGGCATGGATCCGGTCAGCGTGGCGGCCGCCTCCAGCCAGATCAGCGAGGCCTGCAGAATCTCACCGGCCTCGATCTTCTCGGTTCCGGCGTGGATCTGCTCATGCGTCATCGACTCGAAATGTTCCATGGCGCTGACGTATTGGGGGTCGGTGCGCGAAGCGGCCGGCCCGTAACGGAATTCGGCGCTCATCGCGACAGTCCGGAGGAGATCGCCCGCAGCGCGGCCGCATGCGCGGAATCGGCCTCCTCGTAGAGCCCGGCGCTGGTCAGAAAGGCCTCTTTCATGCGGTAGGCGGCGGCGATGTACTGGTCGAGCAGTTCGGCCGCATCACGCGCCTTGCGGCCGAAGCCGGCCTGCAGCTGCTGCGCGGAGAAGAAGCCTCCGAAGCCGCTGAGCTGCGACACCGAATCGAGGCGCTGCTGTAGTTCCCGAAGCCGGTCGGCCTGCTGCTGATAGATCTCCGCGCACCCACGCGCGGCCGCCGGATCGAAGGTGACGGTTCCCCCGCGCGCGGCCTGCAAGAAACGGGTGATATCGGCCTGGCTGGTCTCGATCGTCATGCGCACCCCTGAGATCGGTCGGTCCGATCAGCCTAATGGGGAACGCCCGGAGGCGGCAGCGGAGCATTACCACGTAGGGCTCCCCATTGGGCTGTAATCACACAGCCCGATGAGGGATGGCCGAGGCGGCTTCCCGGTGAGGCTGCAGGTCGACCCAGCTTACTGGTTCCGGCGATGTCCGGTCAGCCCGAGTTGCCCGAATCCGTGCATGCCACAGTCATCGCGGAATGCGTTTTTGCAGATGAGTGCCGATCTGCTGCCGGCTCGCGGGCACGATATGGACTTCGTCGCCCGCCTTGATGAGATAGCGCCCGTCGTCGGCGACGTCGATCCAGGTGTAGTACAGCGGTGCGGGTGGTGTGGCCCGGTCCAATCCGGATTCGATGCGGATATGTCCTTCGGCGGTATGCGGTTTCAGCAGCAGGCGGCGTATCCGCGGCGCCGGCGGCGAGGTCGGCCGTGGGCAGTCGTCGTCGCGCACCGCTTCGCTCGGCGCCGAGCGTGCGGGTTCGCTTCCGGCCGGGCACTCGGGCAGCAGGGCGGCGATCCGGGCGCCCAGTTTGGCGGTGTGACCGATCGACAAGCGGATGGACCCGCCGAATCCGGGTGTGCGTCCCGGTTCCTGGATCGCGAGTACGGCGTGGTCGTAGATCGCCGCCGCCACCGCCCGGATTTCTGTTCCCGAGCTGTGGGCGCCCCCGATCGCGACCACGCGGGTGTGCGGCGCGGCCAGGATGCGCAGACATGCGGACAGGTCGGGGTCCGCGCCGAGCGGCAGCCGTACCTCGAGGGTCTTGCGCAAGGTGGCCGCCTCGTCCTCGGTGCGGGGTGACTCGAGGATGCGAAGCGGGAAGGGATGGCGATCGAGGTCGGTCTCGCGCCAGATGTGCGCGAACTCGTCCGGTGTGAATGTCCAACTCACGCCGAATTACACCCTCCACCGATCGTCACGAGCCTCAACGTAGCGTAGCCGCGCGCCCGGCGGGCGGCCAGCCGATCTTGTTCGGAATTCGGTTAACACCGGTGAGCGCGGCCGGTATATCGAGACAACGCCGTGGTGACCGCCTGTGCATCGCGGCATGCCGGATACGTGATCACCGGTATTCCGAAACGTCGACACTTCAGATATATCGTTACGAACTCTGCGAGCGACCGCTGGGCAGGCGCACGGTCCGCGATGACAGGAGACCTGGTGCACGAATCCGAAGCGAGCCTTGCCGAAGCCGCGGAGGCGGGCGGGAAGGCGGCCGGGCTGCGTCGATTGCGCGATGCGGCGTTGCCGGTGCCGGATTGGCTGGTCGTCGAGCCGTCGCTGTTCGAGCACATGCCGTCCGAGATCGTCGCGGCGGCAGCGGATTTCGTGGTCGCTACCGACCTCGACGAGGCCCTGATCCGCGGCGCCCGGCTGCGCGCGAGCATCATGACCGCCACACCTCCGGATGCTCTCGTCGGCGCGATGGACGAGGTGTGGCGGCGTCTCGGCCGTGGTCCGGTGGCGGTCCGGTCGTCGGCCGCGGTGGAGGACGGAACCACGTATTCGTTTGCCGGGCAATTCGATTCGTTCCTGAACGTCTCCGGCGCCGAGGCGATCGCCTCGGTGGTGACGGCCTGCTGGGCCTCGGCGTTGTCGCCGCGGGTGATCACCTACTGTTTCGCGCACGGACTGGCGCTTCCGGAGATGCCGGCGGTCATCGTGCAACGCCTGATCGCGGCGGAGGCCAGCGGTGTGCTGTTCACCTGCGATCCGAGCACCGGCGCTACGGACCGGATGCTGATCAGTGCCGTCTACGGACTGGGCGAAGGGCTGGTCTCCGGTGCGGTGGACGCCGATACCTATGTCGCGGACAAGTTTTCGGGCGAAGTCATCGATACGATCTTGGGAGAGAAGGCGACTCGCTACCGTCCCGACGGCGACCAGGGCTGCATCGCGGTGGAGGTCGATCCCGCGCTGCGTTCGTTCCCGGCGCTCACCCCGGATCAGGTGACCCGGCTGATCGAGGTCGGCCGTCGGATCGAGAGCTCGACCGGCGCCCCGCAGGACGTCGAATGGGCCTTCGACGCGGAAGGCCGGCTCTGGGTGCTGCAGGCACGCCCGGTGACCACCGCGGTCGGAGATTCGTTGCGCGGCGCCGGGGAGACGGTGCCGGACGGCGACCTGCGAATCTGGGACAACTCCAACATCATCGAGAGTTTCAGCGGCATCACCTCACCGCTCACCTTCACCACGGCGGCCGATATCTACGGCCGGGTGTATCGCGGATACGCCGAATCCCTGGGCGTGCCGCGGGCGCAGGTTGCGCAGACCGACAGCTGGACTCCGGTGCTGCTCGGCTACTTCCACGGCCGCGTCTACTACAACCTGCTGCACTGGTACCGGATGGTCGGCATCGCGCCCGGCTATCCGCTCAACCGCCGTGTCCTCGAGGCCGCGCTCGGCGTGGCCGAACCACTTTCCGACGACATCGCGAAGACGCTGCGCCCGTTCACTTTCGGCAATCCGGTGCGGCGAGTGCTGTCCCGGACGCGCACCACCGCGATCTATCTGCGCCGCATCGCCGGGATCGACGCCATGATGCGGCGGTTCCTCGACGATTTCTACCGCGTCTACGACGATTTCGAATCCCATGACGACAGCGCCGACACCGGCGCCCAAGCCTACGCCCGCTATCGCGAACTCGATCGGGAGCTGGTGCACCGCTGGGGTCCGATGATGGTTCTGGACGCGATGCTGCTGACCCTCACCGGCCTGTTGTACTTGCTCACCCGGCTATTCCTGCCGAAGGCGCCGGAGTGGTTCCTCTACGCCGTCGCGGGGCCCGGAGCCGACGTCGAATCCGCCGAGCCGGCCCGCGCCATGTCCGCCCTCGCCGCCACCGTCCGCGAGAACGCCGAACTGCGCAAACTACTGGAAAGCACTGCCCCGGAAGGTGTGTACGACGCGCTGGTGACGGCGGGCCACGACGAGTTCCGGACGCGCGTCGACGAATACATCGACCGCTACGGCTATCGCAGCCTCGACGAACTGAAGCTCGAGACGCCGGATCTGCGGGAGGATCCGTCGGGCCTGTTCGTGATGGTGCTGGCCGCGCTACCGGAGCAGCGGGACCGCGCCGCCGACGACGCGCAACGATATCTCGATGCGCACCTGCGTGGTTGGCGCCGTGCGATCTATGAACGCTTGCGGCGCAAGGTGGCTCGCTGTGCCGCGCATCGGGAGAGTCTGCGCTTCTGCCGTACCCGCGCCTTCGGCATGGTCAAGCGAACAATTCGAATCATGGGACGAGATCTGGTGCGGCGCAATATCATCGACGAATTCTCCGATGTGTTCTATCTGACGCTGCCGCAACTGCGGAGCTGCTACGAGGGCGGCGAGACGGCCGGTCTGCGCGCGGTGGTCGCCGCCCGCAAACAGCAGCGCGCCGCCGACGCACGCCTGGTCGCGCCGGCCCGCTTCGTCACCCACGGCGGTGGTTTCGGTCCGGCCGAACTCGCGGCGGTCGGCTGGGTGCCGATCACCGACACTCCGGCGGCGACCGCGGGCGCGGTCTTCACCGGGACGCCGTCGGGCGGCGGTATCGGGACGGGACCGGCGGTGGTGGTCGACGAACCGCGCGATGTGGCGGGCGGTGTGCTCGTCACCTATCGAACCGACCCGGGCTGGGTGGCGGTGTTGCCGTCGGCGACCGCACTGGTCGTCGAGCGCGGCAGCCCGCTCACTCATGTCGCCATCGTCGCGCGCGAACTCGGTGTGCCGACGGTGGTGCAGATTCCGGGCGTCACCAGATCCGTTCGTACCGGTATGCCGTTGCGGGTCGACGGCAGCAGCGGAACCGTCACCGTGCTCGACCAAGGGGAGGCAAGCGATGCCCAGTGAACTGCCGATGACCGGCGACGACCAGGAATTGGTGCGCGGCTGGCTGGTGAATCCCGCCACCGCCACCGGCATCCACCTCGCCGACGAAGCGGACGGCTGGCAGTTCCGGAGCTACGCGGAACTCGCCGAGCTGACCTGGTCGGTCGCGGGCCGGCTGCGCGAACGGGGGCTCGCGGGCGATGACGAGGCCGGCGTCTGCGTCGTCATGCCGACCGGATTCCCCTGTGTCGCCGCGTTTTACGCCGTCTGGGCCTGCGGCGGGGTGTTCACGCCCATCGCGCCGCCGATGTTCGCCGATGTGGAGCAGTACATCGCGCATGTCGCGGCGATACTCGACCAAGCCGCGCCTCGCGTGGTCGTCACCTCGGTGGAGCTGGAAGCACTGGTCCGGCAGGCGATGACCGCGGCCGGGCGCGCCGACGAACCGGTCGTCGTGGGCGAAACCGGGACGCCCGCCGAACGGACGCTCGTGCCCGTGGCCGAAACGGCACTGCTGCAGTTCACCTCCGGGTCGACCGGAACCCCGCGCGGCGTGCGCGTGTCGTGGCACAACCTGGCCAACAACATCCGGATGATCAGTCGGCTGATCGACTGGCGGCCCGGCGAGGCGATGGTCTCCTGGCTGCCGCTCTACCACGATATGGGCCTCGTCGGCGCATTCCTCACCACGGTCGCCAATCAGGGGGACCTGTATCTGATGCGGCCCGATCAGTTCGTACGCGATCCCGCGCGCTGGCTGCGGGCGATGGCGCACGCCCAGCATTCGCCGTCGCCGTCGTTCGCCCTCGGCTATGTCGCACACCGCGTGTCCCCGGACGACATCGCCGATCTGGACCTGTCGGGATGGCGGACCCTCGCGGTCGGTTCCGAACCGGTCGAAGTCGAGGATCTGCGGTCGTTCGCCGAACTCACCGGCGCACGCGGCTTTTCCGCTCGGGCCTACACCCTCGCCTACGGTTTGGCCGAGGCCACGCTGATGGTCACCTCCTCGGCGCGCGACCGGCCGCTGACGGCCCTGCGGGTCGATACCGCGACCCTGCGGCCCGGTGAGCGGGTGCGAGTCGTCGCGGAGGTCGCACTCGCCGACGATCGGTGGGTGAGCGGCCCGGGCTGGATCACCGGCCTCGGCTTCTCCACTCCCGAATCCACCGTCGTGGTCGTGGACGAGGACGGCCGCGAACTGACCGACGGGGTGCTCGGTGAGATGGTGGTGATCGGCGATTCGGTCGCACTCGGCTATACCGACGGCGCCGGCGGCGCAACACGCATCACCGACGGCCGGCTCTACACCGGCGACGCCGGATTCCGGTATCACGACGAGGTTTTCGTGCTGGGCCGGATGGGCACGAGCCTGAAGGTCCGGGGACGTTCGGTGTTCATGGAGGACATCGAATCGCGGGTGGCCCGCGAAACCGGTATCACCAAGGGCAAGCTCGCGGCGGTCTCGCTGACCGGCGGCGCCGCACCCGGCATCGTGCTGTTCGCCGAAACCGCGCCGGGGGAGTGGATTGCCCGAGCCCGGACCGTGGTGCGTGGCGAACTGGGTCCCGCGGGCACCGTGGGCGTCGTCACCGGACCGCGCGGCTTCATCCGCCGCACCTCGAGCGGCAAACCGCGCCGCCGCCACATGTGGCAGCTGTATACCGAGGGGCGTTTGGCCGGCGCCACCGAACATCCCGCCACCGACACCACCACGACCAGTCTGTCCACCGAGCCCGCGCTGCCGCTCGATCGTGCCGAGCGGCTGCTGGCCGCCGCACTGGAAACGGTCTCGATCCCGCCGAATTCCGCCGCCCTGTTCGAGGGGTCGCTGGCGGAGGGGTTCGGCAACGAGGGTTCCGATATCGACTTCCTGATCGTGGCACCCGGTGCCGAGGAGATGCCGACCCTACCGACCGTGGTGTTCGCCGACGGCCGCCGCATCGAGATCCGCACCAGGTCCGAGGCGCAACTGCGGGCGCAACTCGCGCGGGTGGCCGGTGCGGACGGCGCCGGTGACCTCGACGAGGACGTGCTGAACCGGTGCCAGCGGTTCCGGAACGCGACGGTGGTGCGGTCGAGCGCGGCCGTGGATCTGGACGGGTTGTCGGCGCTGCTGCCCGCCGGCACCTTCGCGGCGACCGTGTCCGACTGGTGGGCTCGGCGCAGCCGGCACGCGCTGTGGTTCGCGGTCGCGTTGCACGCGATGGGCGCCGACGCGGAAGCCGACGGGTGGGCCCGCGACGGCCTGCTCCAAGCCGTCAAATCGTGGGGCGCGACGCGCGGGGAAACCTATATCGAGACGAAATGGCTTCCGCGACAGCTCGATCGAATAGCCTCGGTCGATCCGGACGCCGCCGAGCTGATCGACGCCTACCGTGGTCTTCCGGACACCGCGACACTCGACGAGCTGCTCGCACTGGCTCGGCGATTCGGCATCGCGGACATCGCCGATGATCCCGACCGGATTCTGCTGGCCAGGATCGACGGCGTGACCACCTGGCCCATCGGGGACCGGATCCATGTCCTGCGCGACGACACCGATGTGTTCGCGCTCTCGGCTCGCGGTGCCGCGGCCTGGCGTGCCGTCGTCGCCCGCAAATCGGTCGCCGACATCCTGCGCCGGTCGCCGATCGGTACCGAACTCGCCGAATTCGTCCGCCTGGGCTTCATCGGGCTGGCCCTGCGCGGCGGCGAGACACTGCGTCCCGCGCTCGCCATGTGCAAACCGCTACGCCCCGTCACGCCGATTCCGTCCACGCGGATGCCCGCGCTCGGACTCGCCGGCGGCGGCGCGGACGGTGATATCGCGACCCTCTCACCGCTGCCGGCCCAGCGCTTCGTCGCCTGTGCGATGGAGGTGGTCTGGTCGAACGTGGTCCTGGAGAACGCGCGCGAGGATCTGATGGGCGCGGTCAAGGCGGGCCAGGGTGCGGTTGCCGATATCGCGGCGCATCGCGCCATCGCCATGTGTGTGCGAATGGTGCTGTCCACCTACGGTATTCACCCGCTGCCGGCGGATGTCGCGCCCGGTCCGACGCTGACCGCGCTGGTGCCGGGTGCGGGATCGCTGCGGGAGCTGGTCGACCGCGCGTCGGCACTGCGCTTCTCCGCGGTGCTCGGATCGGGTGCGAGCGGCCTGGACGAGCTGGCCGTGCTGGACGAACTCGCGGCGGCCGTGCGAGAGATCGCCGGTGGCACGCAGTTCCCGGCGTCGTTCGATTCGCGAGAGCAATGGCGGCGCACCCTCGACATCAGCTACGACTGGCTGCGCCCGGCCGCCTACCTCGATACCGAACTGCCCCTCGACGAGGCCCGCGACCTGCTCGGCTCGGGCGGGCAGCAACCCCACCAGCACGACGGAGGACAGTGATGACGAATGTGGACAGCCCAGTGGCGGAACGGGTTCGCCAACTCGTCGTCGCGATGGCGCCGGCGCCGGCCGCCGAACCGCGTGACCGGTTGCGGCTGATCGAGGATCTCGGCTTCGACTCGCTGCGCTTGATGGAGCTGACGCTGGTCCTCGAACAGGCCTTCGGCCTACCGCGCTACCGCCCCGAACAGCTGGCCGGCGTGCGCCGCATCGGGGACGTGGTGACCCTGATCGAGGGGGTGGGATTGTGACCGGCCACGACGCCGTACTGGTGACCGGCGCGGGCGGCCTGGTCGGCGCCGAGGTGGTGGCGCGCCTCGGTGCGGCGGGACGGCCCGTTGTCGGTGTGCTGCACAGCAATTCGCGGATCGTCGGCAACGACGGTACGCAGCTGGACGGCATCGAGACGGTGCGCGGCGATATCCGGCGGCTGGGGTTCGGCCTGTCCCGGCACGACGCCGCCGAACTCGGTTCCCGCGTCGGCATGATCGTGCACGCCGCCGCGACCACCGCTTTCGATGCCACCGCCGGCGACTACGAGGAACTGAACGTGCGTGGCACCGCGCACGCGATCGAGCTGGCGCTGCGCTGGGACGTGCCGCTGGTGTACGTGAGCACCGCCTATGTCTGCGGGATGCGGACCGGTGTCGTCGCCGAGGCGGAACTCGACGTCGGGCAAGCGTTCGGAAACGGCTACGAGGACAGTAAATTCCGCGCCGAACGCCAGGTGCGCTGCACACCGGGACTGCGCTGGGCGGTCGTGCGCCCCGGTGTCGTCACCGGCGCCGCCGGCACCGGCGTGATCCGTGACTACAAGAACCTCTACACCGTGGTGAAGTTGATCGTCGAGGGCAAACTGCGCTCGCTGCCCGGCCGCTACGACGCCACGATCGCACCCGCCCCGGTCGACTTCGTCGCCGATGTGATCACCGCCGCCGCCACCGACTTCGAATCCGCTGTGGGACAGACCTTTCACGCCGTCGGCGCCGATGCGCTGTCGCTGCGCGATATTTCGGACGTCCTCGCCGAATATCCGTCCTTCCACGTCGCGACCTTCGTTCCCGAAGCCACCTTCTCGGTGGACGACCTGGAACCGCTGGAACGTGAATACTTCCAGCGTATCGGCGCGCTCTATACGAGCTACTTCGCCCGCCGCCCGCTGTTCGACACCACCGCGACCCACGCCCTGCTCGGACGGGATTGTCCCGCGACCGGCAAGCCGTATCTGCGAGTGCTCCTGGACCACTGCCTGGAGAGCGGCTACCTCGGCGATCCGCTGCCCTCGGTACCGGAGGTGCTGGCGCGCTTCACCTCGGGCGCGAAGGCGGGAGGCAACCGATGAACCTGGCGCAACTGCTGGCGGCGTCGACACCGCTGCCGGACAAGGCGGCCGCCTATGCCGAGGACACCTACGTCCAGGAGACCGTCGACCACCTCGGTGAGGCCGGACTCGACGCGGCCGGATTCTCCCGCCGATACTCACTGCTGCTGCTGAAACCGGATGCGATCGTGGCCCGGGCCGTCGAACCGACCCTGCAGTGGTTGCGGGACAACGACTTCCGTGTCGTGGCGGCCCGCATCTGCGCGGTCGACCGGCATCTGGTGCGCGCGCTGTGGTATTTCGCGTGGAATATCGCCTCGCCGGAGCGGCGGCGACTGGCCGATCTGCTGACCGAGATTTCCGACGCGCTGGTCCTCGTCGTCTCCGGCGAACCGGAGGCGCTGCCGACCTCGGTGCGGCTCACGGCGGCCAAGGGACCGACCGATCCGGGTAAGCGACAGCCGGGCGAATTACGTTATGTTCTGGGCAGATACAGCTATCTGCTGAATCTGGTGCACTCGCCGGACGATCCGGCCGATGTGCTGCGGGAGTTCGCGATCTACTTCGACACCGACACGCGCGCGCGGGTGCTGCGTGAGATCGGGACCGGGGAGGATCGAGGTGCCGAAGCCGCCGCCTGCGCGGTGAAGCTGTACTCCCGCACTCCCGCACGGGTTTTCACCCGTTCCGCCGCCACCGCGCGTCTGCTCGCCGACCTGGGCGACGTTCCGGCGGACTTCGATCCCGATCGGGACGAGGACTGTGCGCTGCTGTTGCGGCGCGCCTGGGCCACGGGCCGTGCGATCGATCCGTGGTCGGCCATCGTCCTCGGCTCCCAGGTACTTCCCATGCGCAACGGCGGGCGGCGCCAGACCCTGCCCCCGGTATCCGCACACGACTGGTTGGAGGCACGACCATGACGATCGACACCGCGACCATCCCGACCGCGAGCCATGTGCACACCATCTCCCGCCATCTCGCCCACCGCTGCGCGGTATCGGAAGTCTTCGTCACCTCCCTGCACGCCGCGCGGTCCGACGAATTCGTCGTCGGCGCCCAGCTACCCCGCATGCACGCCTTCTACGGCGACCACCTGGCACCGTGGGACGGCACCTACGACCCCCTGCTGGTGATGGAGGCGGCCCGCCAGGCGGCGATCGCTCTCACGCACGAATACTTCGGCGTTCCACAGGATTTCGGCTTCGTCGTGCGCACCTTCAACGGTGCGGTGGCCGAGAGCGACAACTGGGCGATCGGGCCCGCGCCCGCGGATCTTGTGATGTCGGTGCAGATTTCGCGCCGCCATCGGCGCGGCGAGGTGCTGCAGGGTGTGGATATGGTGCTCGACATCGAATGCGGGGGAGTGCCGCTGATGATCGTGGACGGATCCTTCACCTGGGTGTCGCCGTCGCGCTGGGAGGCGCTGCGCGGCGGTTTGCGCACCGCACTGGGGCTCGGCGACATCGGCGCCGTGCTGCCACCGGGGCAGTCGGCCGCGGCGATCGACGTGGGCCGGGCCAACGCGCGCAATGTGGTGATCGGCCCGTTGCGACGGGTGGGCGCGGCGGCGGGCGCCGAGCTGGTGATCGACACCGGGCATCCGATCCTGTTCGACCATCCGGTGGATCACGTGCCCGGCAGTGTGCTGCTCGAGGCGGCACGTCAGACGGTCACCGCGATGGCGGTGTCGGAGCCGGGCCGGCTGATCGGGGTCTCCAGTTCCTTCGAGCGGTTCGTGGAACTGGACCACCGCGCCGAATGCGTGGCGCGCGCCTCGGATTCCGTTCCGGGACAGATCGATTGCGAAATCCACCAATGCGGTGGGGTGGCCGCGCGCATCGGCCTGCGCTACGACACCGACGAGGCGGAATGCTGAGCGGTTCCGCCGCGCCCGCCGGCCGGTCGGAGCAGGAAGTGTCCGCGAACCGATATCGAGCGGCCGGATCGGCCCTCGCGCGGATCGCGCGGTTCACCGTCGCGCGTTACGAAACGCATCATCTGCTCTACGCGGTCATGTTCGTCGCCGCTGTGGAGGGCACCGCGGCGGTGGTGTCGCATCCGGACTCCGCATGGCGCCCGGGATGGGCGACGGCGGTGCGCGTCGTCGTCGTCGCGCTCCTGCTGCTGTATCTGCGCATGGTGGACGAGATCAAGGACCTCGACTACGACCGCGTGCACAATCCGGAGCGGCCGCTGGTCACGGGGGCGGTAGGTGTCGGCGAACTATGGGTCGCGATCGGGGTGATCGCGGTGGCGCTGACCGTGGTGTCGTCGCTGCTGTCGTGGTGGTCCGCGGCCCTCGTCCTCGCCGCGATGGGGTACGGCCTCGCGCTGTGGGGGCTGGAGAGCGTGTCGGCGCGGATACGCGGCGACCTGCTGCTGAACCTGGCCGTGACCTACCCGGTGCAGTTGTGGATCATCGCCTACCTCGTGCGCTCGGCGATCGATACCGGGCAGGTCGAAAACGGTTGGCGGACAGCCTGGATCGTACTGATCTTCGCGGGCGCCTTCCTGCACTTCGAATTCGCGCGCAAGACGGTGGCCGACGTCAGGCCGGGGCAGTGGTACTACTCGAATGTGCTGGGAGTGCGGGGGAGCGTCGTCGCGACCGCGGGTTTCGCGGCCCTCGCGGTCGGTGCCGATGTGTTGCTCAGCCGACCGTGGGATCATCCGCTGCCGTGGGCACTGCTGCTGTGGATACCGGTGGGACTGTTGCTACTTCCGGCCCTCGCGGCAGGCTCGTTCCTCACCAGGACATCGGCCTCGCCGTCGCCGCCCGAACCTGTCCGAGCCGGTCCGGCGTCGCCCGGTGAATCGGGCCGGGAGTCGGATTCGGCCACCCGCGCGTATCCCGTCGTCCCGGCTGTGGTATTCGTACTGGTGTTGTATCTGATTCTCATCGTCACGGCCGCGACCTGGCGATAGTTCCCATGGCGGACAGGGGCTCACGGTCCAGGGGCATCGGAAGGCCACTGAAAGGGCAGTGACCGGGCCGCCGCGAGCGCGCACGCTTGGAAGTAGCACCCGGCGCCGCAGGATTGCCCCCTTCGCATCGTGCGGCACACCGGATCCGGCGCGGTTTGCCCTTGCCGCGTCGGGCTCGCGGTCCGGTGTCTCGTTCGTGGCGTCGGGTGCAACCACGACCCTTCCGGAGGTATCCGATGTCCGCCGCCCCGCAGCCGTACGGCCGCGCCGCGCGGACCGGCCCGGGTGGGCTGCGCGGCCGGTGCGCCGCCGCGGTGGACCGGGGCGCCGTGGGGACGGGCGCCCCGGGCACGGCCGCGGAACTGCACCCCGGAATACCTGGCGGGCACGAACTACTCGCCGCCTGCTGCGGCCATATCGGCGACCAGGCCGACGACCATCCGGTCACCCGGGCCGCCCGCCAACTGGCCGAACTCCACCTCGCCCGCCGTCGCTCCCCGGTGCGCGCAGCGGAGATCGACTGCCGCAGAAGGGAAATCGTCGTCCGAATCGACCGCTGGGTCAGCGACCACACCGGCGCCCCGGCGCATGCGCGGTCCCTCGGCGCGGCCGTCGACGGACTCGCCGCCGCGCAGGTGCGCGCCACGGTCCTGCTGCGCGACGCCGAGACGGTCGACGACGAACGAATCCGAGCCGCATGGTTTCTGGTCGGCTCCCTGGCCAACTGGTGGGGTGAACTGGTCGAGCAGCATGTCGGCAATGCCCGCCCGTATCCGCGTCGGCGGCCGGGCGGACCGCGATAGCGCAGGCGGGCCCTTATACCGGTCGCGCCTCGATCACGGATTCCGGTGACACCGTCTCGGTGATGCGGGTCAGCGCGAAACCGCAGCGCGCGAGCAGAGCGCGGTAGTCACCGGCGGTGCGCTCGCGGCCGCCGCTGTTGATCAACATCTCCAGGTCGGTGTACTTGCCCGGATGCGGCCGATTGTCCTGGGGCAGCACGATTTCCACGATGATCAGCCGTGCGTCCGGGGCCATCGCGGCGCGTACGGTGCGCAGGATCTGCTCGGCGTGCGCATCCGGCCAATCGTGAATGACGTGTTTGAGCAGATACGCGTCCGCGCCCGCGGGAACCGATTCGAAAAAGGACCCCGGCGCCACCTGGGCTCGCCCGTCGAATCCGGCGGCCGCGAACCGCTCCGCCGCACCGGCCACCACATCGGGCAGGTCGAACAGGATGCCCCGGGTGCCGGGTGCGCGCGAGAGGATCTCGGAGAGCATCGCGCCGCGTCCGCCGCCGACGTCCACGATCGTCGCGAAGCGCCCGAAATCGTAAGCGGCGAACAAGGATTCTGTGGTGAGGGATCCGATGCTGGTCATCGCGCGGTCGAACAGATCACCGAATCGACGGTCGGTGCGGATGTATTCGAAGAAGGGCGCCCCGTCCAGCTGTGGCCCCACCGGCTTGCCGGTCCGTACCGCATCGACCACATGTGTCCAATGCGCCCGGTGCGTGGCCGAGCCGAAGAACAGTGCGGCATCACGCAGCGATTCCGGGGAGTCGCTGCACAGTGCACGAGCGGGCGCGGTGAGCCCATACCGTCCGTCGCGTCGCTGAGCGAAGATGCCGTGACTGATGAGCAGCCGCAACAGCCGGCGCAGCGCGTCCTCGTCCGCGCCCACGCGCCGCGCCAGCTCGGCGCCGGTCAGCGGTCCCTGCACCAGCTCATCGGCGATCCCCAGTGCCGCCGCCGCGTGAATAGCCTGCGCCAGCCACCCCGCCGCCAGTAACTCCATCAACGACAGCGGCGCCGGCGCCAACCGCCGATAAGCTTCGCCCAGCGCGTAGCGAACGGTCTCGACGGCCCGCACCACCGGTAGCGGCGGCAGTTTCGGTAACCCGAACACCATGCACAACTCCTCCGATAGGCGGACAGGGTCGCGCTCCGCAGCCTACGGCGTAAACCGGAAACGCGGCCACCGTACCGCAGGGGAGGGTGGAGACTGCCCGTCGCGGGAGCCTCTGCTCGGTCAGGTGTTGTCGGCGTTTGTGGTCGGGATGAAGCTGAACGCGGGGGCGGATCGGGGAGTAGCCGGGGCATGTCACGCCATGCGGTGTCCGCTACGTCTCACTCGGTGGTGCCGGCCCCGTTCCGGCTCTCGGTGTGCGGGTGGCCGATCGGGAAAAGTATGGGGCTCAACAGATATTGTGTCCGGCCGTCGGCCGGCTCGTTGCGCAGGCGCGGAACGATCGCGGCACGCAAATCGGCGATGAGGTCCGCCAGCTCGTCCGGGTCGAGCCACAGGGCATGCTGGCGGTACCCGACAGAGTCGGTTGCGGGATCGGCGTTCTCGCGATCGAGATAGGCGTTGAACTCCGCGAGCAGGGTGGTCATCGCGGTGGTGAAGACGGCGCGATGCTCGTCACGGCTCGCGGCGGCTACCGCGTCGGCGTCGATGACGGCTCGCTCGCGGCGCAGCCGGTAATGCCGCTCCACCGCCCCGCGCACCCGCCGCTCCTCGGTCACCTCGAGAATCCCGCCAGCGGTCAGTAGATCCACGTGGCGATAGACCGTGGCCTTCGAGACGTCGGGAAGGCGTGTGCACAACTGCGCGGTGGTCAGCGTATGGCCGCCGGACATCGCGTGCACGATGCGCAGGCGCACCGGATGTGCCAGCAGTTCGATCGGTCCCATTGGCAAATTTTCTCATCCTTGCTACCTTTCTCAAAGTTGAGAACAATAGCCGCCGCGATATGCGGTGTAAGGGAGGACCCGATGAACCGCAACGACGCCGCAGTGGGTGAGGCCGTGGTCCGGATGCTGTGCGCGGGCCGATTCGGCGAGGCCTACGAGCATTTCGGGACCTCGCTGCGCGCGCTGCTGTCGCTGGAAAACCTCACCGCCGCTTGGCATCGGGAGATCGGGCCGGGTGCGACGCCCGGCGCCGCGGAGGTCCGCGACGGCGTAGTGGCGGTGCCGGTCCCGGACCGGGAGGCGACGATCCTCATGTCGGTCGTGCGCGGGAAACTGAGCGGTCTGCGCATCGCGCACGATGTGCCGCCGTGGCAACCGCCGCACTACGCCGACTCGGCGGCGTTCGACGACGAGGAGATCGCCCTCGAGACCGCGGCCGGTCCGGTCCCGGGCACGGTGAGCGTTCCGCGTCGAACCGCCACGCGGCATCCCGCCGTCGTATTGCTCAGTGGCGGTGGACCTTTCGATCGAGACGGTACGGCAGGCGCGAACAAGACGATGAAGGACATCGCCTGGGGCCTGGCGACCGGCGGGATTGTCGTGCTGCGCTTCGACAAGCCGAGTCATCTCGAAGCGGCGCGCGGCGGGAACTGGGCGGACATCAGTCCGACCGCCGATTACGTGCCGCCGGCGGTCGCGGCCGTGCGGGCCCTGCGGGCGCGTGCCGACGTCGATCCGTGCCGGATATTCGTCCTCGGGCACAGCATGGGTGGCAGATACGCGCCGCGCGTCGCGGCGGCCGAACCGGCGATCGCCGGTGTGATCCTGCTGGCCGCCGATATCCAGCCGATGCAGCGCGCGGCCGTGCGCGTCGCCCGCTATCTGACGGCGGTCGCGCCGGAGTCCGCGCGAGCTGTGCTGCCGGATCCCGAGGAACTTCTCGTCCAGGCCGAACGAGTGGAACGCGCCGATCTGTCCGAATCCACTCCGGTCGGTGAATTGCCCCTGGGGCTGGCCGCCGAGACCTGGCTGGACCTGCGCGAATACGAGCCGGTCGCCACCGCGCTCGCGGTGCGCAAGCCCATGTTCATCGCCCAGGGCGGACGCGATTATCAGGTCACCGTCGCCGACGATCTGGCCGGATGGCGGCAGGCTTTCGACGGCCGAGGCGACGTGGACATTCGCGTATACGAATCCGACGACCACATGTTCTTCGCGGGAACCGGTGCGTCCACGCCGTCGGATTACGAAGCGCCACAACACGTCGACGAGGCTGTGGTCGCCGACATCGCAGCCTGGGTGGCGGCGGTCGCGGAGGTGGGGGCCGAGGCGGCAAGCGGGCGATCGTAAGGGCGCGGCTGCGAGTCGGAACGAGGGGGCGCCGAATGGTTGGAGCTGAACTCAGGCCCGGCGCGCCCGTCGTTCGTTCGGTTCGCCGGGCGGTGCGGCCGAAAGTGTCCGAGCGGCCGCGGATTTCGCTACCGACGCGATCTCGGGGTCGCCGGTGATGCCCGCGGTGACAATGGCCCCCTCGGCGAGCAGGTAGATCGCGTCGGCCGCGTCGGTCCCGGTCGCGTCCACCCATCCGGCGATCATGGTGCGAAACGCCGCCTTGTGTGACCGCACTTCCGCCAGGACGGCCGGGGAGTCGGCGCCGAGTTCACCGTGGATATTGATCCACGCGCAGCCGCGAAACCCGTTCTCGCCGAACCACTCCCGAAGCCACTCGAAGATCGCGAGCACTCGCCGCGTGGGGTCCTCGTGCCGTTCGACATGTTCGGCCAGCGCATGTCGCCATCGCTCGTCGCGGCGGCGCAGCATCGCCACGACGAGGTCCTCCTTGGTGGGGAACATGGAGTAGATCCGCTTCAGCGACAGACCGGACGCTTCGCGGATCCGGTCCATGCCCACCGCCTGCACGCCGTGCGCGTACATCAACTGCTCGGCGGCGTCGAGCAGCGCCGTGCGGTCGGAGGCATTGCGTTCGGCGCTGAGCGCGGCGGGCATGGACCGGACTCCCTTGACATCGAGAACGTACGTTCCCTACTGTAACGCATCGGTGGAGAATGAACGTTCTCCGTTGAAAGGCAGGAATCCGATGTCCGAAACACGCCCGCCCTATCCGCCGTTCACCCTGGAAACCGCCGCACAGAAGGTGCAGGCGGCCGAGGATGCGTGGAACACCCGCGACCCGCAGCGGGTTGCGCTCGCGTACACCCCCGACTCGGCCTGGCGGAACCGGGACGAATTCATCACCGGCCGGGAGCAGATCGTCGAATTCCTGACCGCGAAGTGGGAACGCGAACTCGACTACGCGCTGCGCAAGAGCCTGTGGGGCTTCCGCGGAAACCGCATGGCCGTCCGGTTCCAGTACGAATGGCACGACCGTACCGGTCAGTGGTGGCGCAGCTACGGCAACGAGCTGTGGGAATTCACCGATCGGGGGTTGATGGCACGCCGGGAAGCGAGCATCAACGACGTGCCCATCACCGAGGCCGAACGCCGGATATTCGGTCCGCGCCCGGCCGAGGAGCACGGGGTCGACATCCCCCTGCGGTAGCCGTCGGCGGTGATCAGTAACCGGCGGCCGGATCGATTCGGGCGATGAGCTCACGCCCTTGCGCGAAGCGGCGGACGTTCTCGGCGACGTGTTCGGCGAACGCGGCCGTCCGCAGCTGCGGCGGGTTGGAATCGTGCGGGGTGATGATCACATTCGGGAGGTCCCAGAGCGGATGGCCATCGGGGAGCGGTTCGGGATCGGTCACGTCCAGGCCCGCGCCGCCGATGGCGCCCTGCCGCAGTGCGGCGACCAGAGCTTCGGTGTCGATGAGCGAGCCGCGGGCGACATTGACCACCCACGAATGCGGTTTCAGCTGGGCGAGTTCGTCTTTGCCGATCAGGTGCCGGGTGCCGTCGGTCGCGGGGGCGGCGACGACCACGTGATCGGCGCGAGCCCACACCTCCGAAAGCCGTTGCGCCGGAATCGTGTCCGCCACATTGGGAGCCTCGATCGGCCGGCCGGAGCGGTTGACGGCGATCACCCGGGCCCCTAACGGCTCCAGCATGGCGATGACCTCGCGACCGATACCGCCCGCGCCGACGACCGCGACGGTCGCCCCGCGCAAGGTCCCGATATGGGGAAAGAACTCGCCCTGCCGCCAGCTGTGGGCGCGGATATGTTCCGGCAGATACCGCACACCGGCGAGCAGCAGCGCCATCGTGCCCTCGGCAACACTTTTCGCGAAAGCGCCCGCGGCCGAGGTGAACACCACATTCGGGCAGCGTTCGAAGATGCCGGCGGCGAAGAACTCCTCGACCCCGGCGGAGTACAGCTGCACCCATTCGATCGATGCGGGCAGGTCGGGGAATCCGTTCGGACCGCCGTCCCACACCAGCGCCCTGGCCTCACCCAGCTCCGCGAGTTGTGCTCCCGCGCCGGTGATCGCCTGTGCCACACGGTCGTCGGTGATCGGTGCCAGTGCGATGCGGGGTGCGCCCGTCATGCCTCGTGTGCTCCTTCGTCGTCGTCGAGGTCCACCTCGACCCGGTCGCGGTCCGCCCATTCCAGCAGCGTGTTCAGGTCGAAGACCGCGTCGTCGATGCCCGCGTGCAGATCGCCGAGTTCGGCGTAGCGGGCGGGGACGGTGTTGATCGTGAAGTCGTTCGGTTCGATATCGGGAATCTCGTTCCACCGCACCGGGGTCGAGACGGTCGCGGCCGCATTACCGCGTACCGAGTAGGCGGCAGCGATCGTGTGATCGCGAGCGTTCTGGTTGTAGTCGACGAACAGCAGTGCCGGATCGCGGTCGCGGCGCCACCACGTCGTGGTCACATCCTCGGGGGCGCGGCGCTCCACCTCCTGCGCGAAGGCCAGCGCGGCGCGGCGCACCTGCTGGAAGCCGTGCTCGGGGGCGATGCGCACGTAGATGTGCAGGCCGTGTCCGCCGGAGGTTTTGGGCCAGCCGACCGCGCCCAGCTCGTCGAGAACCTCGTGTGCGACCTCCGCGACGCGCTGAACCCGCGACCACGGGCAATCCGGCATCGGATCCAGATCGATGCGCCATTCGTCCGGCTTCTCGGTGTCGAAGCGGCGCGAGTTCCACGGATGAAACTCCACCGTCGACATCTGCACCGCCCAGATCACGTCCGCCAGTTCCCGCACGCACAGTTCGTCCGCATACCGGTTGTAGCGCGGAAAGTGCACGCGCACGGTCGGAATCCAGTCCGGCGCCCCCGCCGGCAGCCGCTTCTGATGTACCTTCCCGCCCGGCAATCCCTTCGGGAAGCGGTGCAGCATGCACGGCCGGTCCCGCAGGGCGTTGACGATCCCGTCGCCGACGCTCAGGTAGTACTGCACCAGATCGAGTTTCGTCGCCCCGAGTTCCGGGAAGTACACCCGATCGGGATTCGACACCCGCACCGTATGCTCGCCGACCGTCAACTCCACCGCCGGCGTCGACTTACTGGTCACCGGATCGACGATAGTGGGTGATCGATCGCCGGGCACTGTACGCGCCGCGTGCGGGCCTCACGTCGGGGTCGCCAGGGCGAAGGGAAGGACGGCGGGGGCGCCGGCGTGGCGGAGGGTGCGGGCCGCGAGGGTGAGAGTCCAGCCGGTGTCGGTGTGGGTGTCGACCAGCAGGACGGGAGTGTCGAGGCCGGTGAGGTCGGGGGTTTCCCACGAGTCGAACAGGGCTGCGACGCGGTGGGCGGAGTTGGCCGCCGACACCGGTGGCCGGTCGGGCCGGGTGTGCAGGACCCCGAGGTCGGTGAGACGGCCGATGCGGGCCAGGCGGGCGGCCAGGTCGGCGGCCAGCGCCGGATGCGTCGCCGATTGCAGTGCCATCACCGCCCCGGGGCGTTGCGTCCAATTCCATTCGCGCAGAACGGCGATGCAGGCGTCGACGATGTGGTCGGGCGCCGGGCCGTCGGGGGCGTCGAGCAGCGTTCGCAGGCGCTGGCCCCACCCCAGATCGCTGAGCCGGCCCAGGACCCGGCCCACCTCGGGGCCGTCGGAAATCTTGCCGGACAACGGAACTCCCAACTTCGACAGACCGGTCGGCCATTGCTTGCGGGGGAGCAGATCGATTCCGGGCCGGTCCAGGCGGGCGCGGATGGTGGCCACCTCGTCGGCGTCGACCGAGACGTCGAAACGGCGGCCGGTGCAGTTGTCGCAGCGACCACAGCCGGGCGCGTCCGGGGCGAGGCCCGGATCGTCGAGTTGGCGGCGCAGGAAGTTCATCCGGCACTCGGTGGTGCTCTGATACTCGAGCATGGCGTTCTGTTCCGCTTCGCGCGCCCGGTCGAGACGCTCGTAGCGTTCGGTGTCGTAGGTCCACGGTTGCCCGGTGGCCAGCCAGCCGCCGCGCACCCGCCGCACGGCGCCGTCCACATCCAGCACCTTGAGCACCATCTCCAACCGCGACCGGCTCAGTTCCACCAGCGGTTCGAGGGCCACCGTGGACAGGGGCCGTTCGTAGTCCAGCGCGGCCAGCACCGACCGCACCACCTGCTCCCGCGGAAAGGCCACGGACGCAAAGTAATTCCAGATCCGCCGGTCCTCGGGACCGGGCAACAGGATGACCTCGGCGCGGTTGGAAGGGCCGGAACCGCTCGCGACCAGTCCGCGTCCGGCGCGCCCGACCTGCTGGTAGTAGGCGATGGGGGAGGAGGGGGCGCCGACGTGGACCACGAATCCGAGGTCGGGTTTGTCGAAGCCCATGCCGAGCGCCGACGTGGCGACCAGCGCCTTGACTTCGTTGTCCAGCAGGGCCTGTTCGAGGGTTTCGCGTTCCCCGGGTTCGGTGCGGCCGGTGTAGGCCGCGACGGGGTAGCCGTGGTCGGCGAGGACGTCGGCCAGGTCGTGGGCGGCCGCGACGGTGAGGGTGTAGATGATTCCGGAGCCGGGCAGCTCGCCCAGTTGCCGGCTGAGCCAGGTGGTGCGCTGGACTGCGTCGTCGATCCGCACGACGGACAGATGCAGCGACTCCCGGTCCAGGGTGCCGCGCAACACCAGGGTGCCGGTGCCGATCTGCGTGGCGACGTCGGTGACCACGCGGTCGTTGGCGGTCGCGGTGGTCGCCAGCACCGGGATGTCCTCACCGAGGTCGGCGATCAGGGTCCGGATGCGGCGGTAGTCGGGGCGGAAATCGTGGCCCCAGTCGGAGATGCAGTGCGCCTCGTCGACCACGACCAGGCCGGCGTCGGCGGCCAGTTTGGGCAGCACCGAATCACGGAAATCGGGATTGTTCAACCGTTCCGGACTGACGAGCAGCACATCGACCTCACCGGCGGCGACCCGCTGGTGGATCTCGTCCCATTCGGTGACGTTGCCGGAGTTGATCGTCTCCGCGATCACGCCCGCCCGGCGCGCGGCGGCGACCTGGTTGCGCATCAACGCCAGCAGCGGTGACACGATCACCGTCGGCCCGCGCCCCTGCGACCGCAGCAACCGCGCGGCGATGAAGTACACCGCCGATTTGCCCCAGCCGGTGCGCTGGACGACGAGCGCCCGCCGCCGCTGGACGACCAGCGCCTCGATGGCCGTCCACTGATCCTCGCGCAGCCGCGCCTCGGGCCCGGCCAGCTCGCGCAGCAGGGATTCGGCGGATTCGCGCAGCTCGGTGGTAGTCACGCGCTCCATCGTGCCCGACCCCTCCGACACCTGGCCACCATCCGGCTACAGCCGCACCCCGTGCCCGGAAACTCGGCCCGAGAACCGGCCGGCCTGGCGGCGGACCGCCCGGTCACGGCGATATCTAACCGGTTTCGGCGGCCAGCGCCAGCAGCCGGTCCCGGACGAGGTCCGGTCGCTCCTCCGGGATGAAATGCCCGCAGCCGTGGACATATTCGACGGTGTAGTCGTCGGCCCGCGCGGTCTCCGCGGCCGCCAGCGCCGGGTGGATGGCCGCGTCGCCGGTGCCGAACAGCGCTCGGATCGGGATCGTCGCGCGGCGGCGTTCCGGATGGCGGGCGGCGGGAAGTTCCCGCAACCAGAAGGTGCGGTAGGTGTCGGTGGCCGCGCGGGCCACTGCCGGATCGCGGAACCGCTCGCCGTAGATCCGGGCGAGTTCCGGGGTGAACGTGCGCCGGGCCTCGGCGTTGAGCCGCAACAGGCGATCGACGAACGGCGTGTACCGCTGCAGCGGCACGCCGAATGTGGCCACCAGCGGCTGGTACATCAGGAAGCGCCACGCATGCGGCGCGAACGTCTTGGCGGTGATCCACGGGTGCGCGATATTGAGCGGCAGATAGCCCTCGAACCGCTCCGGCTCCCGCAGCACCATCAGGAATCCGACGAACCCGCCCCAGTCGTGACCGGCGAGCAGCAGCCCGGACAATTCGAGCTCGTCGACCAGCGCCAGCAGATCGGAGGCGACGTCCTCCTTGGCCCAGCGATGCGGAGGTGGTCCGGACCATCCGTACCCCGGCAGATCCGGGGCGATGAGGCGCAGCCCGGCGGGAGGATCGGCGAGCAGATGCCGATAGGCGTAGTGGTGCTGAGGCCATCCGTGCAGCAGCAGCACCGGCCGGCCGTCGGGCACACCGGCCTCGGTGACGTGGAATCGCACGCCGCGGGCCTCGATGAAACTGCGGCGCACTCCGGGAATTTCGGGCGGTCGGGCAGATCCGGATGTCGAGGGCATAGCCGATGCTAACCATCGGCAACCCGGGACCGCCACGCCACGAACGTTTTCCGCCCGGCGTCGGGCATTTTCGGCCGCGAGGCAGGACAATGAGGGCGATCGGACTGCGAGGTCCACTGGCATGCGCGGGAATGCGGGAGGAACGGGCGATGGCCAAGAAGTTCGAATCACCTGCGGATTGGGCCCCACCGGGGGCGCAGTTCCAAAGCCGTGGTGTCACCAGCCGGACCCTCTCGGGCGTGCTGTTCGGGCTGATCGTGACGCCCATCGGAATCGCGTTCGCCGCCAAGGGAGGAGCCGATATCCGGTACTGGGTCATCGTCGGCGCGGTGACCGATCGCTGGACCGCGGCGCTGGAGATCTTCGGCGGCTCCCTGCTGTTGTTGTTCGTCGCGGCGATGGCGGCTTTCTCGCCGGTCGGCACGATCGTGGCCAGTCTGGTGTGGGGGATCTTCCCCGGTGTGCTGCATCTGCTGTACCCGGACGACACCTTCCGCCTGATCGGCGACCTCCCCTTCACCGATGCCACGATGCAGGTGGCGCTGCACTCCTGGGTGACCTACGGCTTCGCGCTCATCTCGGGCATGATGCTGCTGGGCGCGGGCATGGTCGGAGTGCTGCGCAAATGACTCCGGTCGTTCCGGCACGCCGACCCGGCATGCCGGAACGAATCCGCATTCAGCCCTTCACACACAGCACCTGACGCAGCGTCGCGACCACGTCGACCAGATCGCTCTGCGCCGCGATGACGGTGTCGATGTCCTTGTAGGCCGCGGGGATCTCGTCGATCACCCCGGCGTCCTTGCGCGACTCCACGCCGTCGGTCTGCGCGATCAGATCCGCGACGGTGAACTGCCGCTTCGCCGCGTTGCGGCTCATGCGGCGGCCCGCACCGTGCGATGCGGACTGGAACGAGGCGGGATTTCCCTTGCCCCGCACCACATACGAGCGGGTACCCATGGATCCCGGAATCAGAGCGAGGTCGCCGGCCCCGGCCCGGACCGCGCCCTTGCGGGTCACCAGCATCGGCATGCCGTCGATGATCTCCTCCGACACGTAGTTGTGGTGGCAGGAGATGGGCTCGTCGAAACGCACCGCCAGCGAATCGAATTCGTCACGCACCGCACCACACACCAGGTCGAGCATCACCGCCCGATTACGCGCCGCGTACTCCTGCGCCCAGGTGAGGTCGCGCCGGTAGGCATCCATTTCCGGTGTGCCGGAAAGGAATACCGCCAGATCGCGATCCGGCAGATCCCGGTTCTGCGGCAGGGTGCGTGCCACGGCGATATGCCGCTCCGCCAGTTCCTTGCCGATATTGCGGCTTCCGGAGTGCAGCAGAATCCACACGCGCTGTTCGGTGTCGAGGCAGACCTCGATGAAGTGATTGCCGCCGCCGAGGGTGCCCATCTGCTTGTGCGCCTTGGACTCTCGCTGCTGCACCGCCGGGTCGAGATCGCCGAACCGGCTCCAGAACGCGGACCATCCGGCGCGCAGCGTGGCGCCGGTCGCCCGGCGGCCGTGCACGTCCATCTGCAGGCGGGTGACCTTCACCGGCTCCTTGTGCGCGTTGAATCCGACCGGAACGGCCGCCTCGATGCGCGAACGCAGCGAATGCAGATCGTCCGGCAGATCGGAGGCGGTCAGCGAGGTCTTGACAGCTTCCATCCCGCAGCCGATGTCGACGCCGACGGCGGCCGGGGCGACGGCGTCCTTCATGGCGATGACGGACCCGACCGTGGCTCCCTTACCGAGATGCACGTCGGGCATCACGCGGACGCCGTAGACCCATTCCAGTTGGGCGAGGGTGCGCAGCTGCTGCAGCGCGGCCGGCTCGACCTCGTGCTCGTGGGCCCACATGAGCGTCTGCGCCTTGGTGCCGCGCAGCTCGACGGGAAACATGATCCGATCCTTTCGTGAACGAACTCTCCCTGTTCACGGTAGGGATCTCGGGGCGAGGACGCACTCGAATATTCGATCGGTTGCCCGCCGCGGGCGACCCGCGCGTCAGCCCATCGGCCAGGACCTCCGCTGGACGGTCACGGCGTGCTCCCCGCGCGGAGCGCGAACGCCCGGCGCAGTGCCGCGAAGGCGCGTTCGTTCGCGGTGGCGGTTTCGGGCAGCGCATCGCCCATGGTCATGAACCCGTGGAACATGCCCTCATAGCGGTGCACCTCGACCGGGACACCGGCCGCGGCCAGGTGCGCCCCGTAGGCCTCGCCCTCGTCGCGCAGTGGGTCGTACTCCGCGGTGGCGATATGAGCCGGGGGCAGCCCGGCCGGCTCCGCCAGCAGGGGCGCCGCGTACGGGTCTGTGCCGTCGGCATCGCCGAGGTACTGCTCCCAGTACCAGCGCAGATGATCGGCGGTGACGAAATAGCCCTGTGCGTTGTCCCGGTACGACGCGCCGGCGCGCGTCGGGTCCAGCATCGGATACATCAGCAGCTGCGCTGCCACCGCCGGGCCGCCCAGATCGCGCGCCATCAGGGCCGCGACCGCCGCCAGATTGCCGCCCGCGCTGTCCCCGGCCACGGCGATCCGGGTGGGGTCGCCACCGTACTGCGCGATGGCCGCGCCGATCCAGCACAGCACGGCGTACGCGTCCTGCGCGGCGGCCGGGAACCGATGTTCCGGGGCTTTCCGGTAATCCACCGAAACCACCAGTGCGCCGGTCTCGTTCGCCATCGTCCGGCAGAACTGTTCGTGGCTGTCGAGACTGCAGATCACGAAGCCACCGCCATGGCAGAACAGCACGACCGGCAGCGGCTCGGCGCCACCCCGCGGGGTATACACCCGCACCGGGATGTCGACGTCATCGGGGCCCGGGACGATCGAATCCCGCACCGTCGCAACCGGAATCGGCACGATCGGCGCCGCGGGGCGGGACGCGAGCTGTCGCCGGGCCTGGGCCGCGTCGAGCACTTCGGTTCCGAGCTTGGGAAACGCGGCGGTCGCCGCATCGACCACCGCGCGTGTACGCGGCGTCATCGGCATGGGATACCGCCCGTCGCCGCGTACGCGTTCGGCCTGCTCACAGCGCCTCCTGCAGCTCCGGAGGCATGAACTTTCCGGCGGCGAGTCCGCCGTCGATGGTGACTTCCGCGCCGGTGACATACGACGATGCGTCCGAGGCGAGGAAGGCGACCAGCTCCGCGACCTCCTCCGGCACACCGGTGCGCTGCAGCGGCAGGGTCGGGAAGCTACCCGGACCGGTGGTCAGATACGGGACCATCGGGGTCGCGATCGGGCCGGGGTGGACGGAGTTGACGCGAATTCCCTTGGGCCCCAGTTCGAGTGCCGCGGTCTTGGTGAGACCGCGCAGGCCCCATTTGGAGCTGCCGTACGCGGAGTGGCCCATCAGCCCCTCGAGCCCGGCCTGCGACGAGATGTTCACGATCGACCCGCCCGCCCCGGACATCGGCCCCACGACCGACCGGATCCCCCGGAACGCGCCCACCAGATTGACCTGGAGAATCTTCTCGAGCTCTTCCGGCGTGGTGTCGGTGAGCGGTTTCGCGGTGTAGATCGCGGCGTTGTTCACCAGTACGTTCAGCGCACCGAATTCCGAAAGGGCCACGGCGACAGCGGCATTCCAATCGTCGGCGGAGGTGACGTCGTGGCGGACGAAGCGCGCCGCCTCGCCGAGCTCGTCGGCCAACCGCTTTCCGTCGGCGTCGAGTACGTCGGTGAGCACGACCCGCGCACCGCGTTCGACGAACAGGCGTGCCTCCGCCGCGCCCTGCCCGCGTGCCGCACCGGTGATCAACGCGACTTTGCCTGTGAGATCGACCATTCGACTTCTCCTCCTCGAAAATATGCCGAGATCCTGCGCCGCATGCGGCGTACTCGGCTCGCGGCAGTCTCGATGAGCGAGATCGGCGCGGGGTTCGGCTGTGACGGGTTCACTGATTCCGGAAGTGCGGGATGACCTTTTCGCCCCAGTGCCGGATCGTCTCGAGGCATGCCTCCTGCGGCACGGTGCCCATCTGGATCAGGCACAGGATCTCGTCGGCGCCGGCATCGCGCAGTCGTTCGACGTAGGCGATCGCGTCCTCCGGGCTGCCGTAGGCGTGGTCGGCGTTGAACACCGAGGTCGACCCCGCCTTCACCGGAATCTCGGCCTCGTGCAGGTAGGCGACGTGCTCGTCGGCGGCCTCCTTGATCCGCGCCATCTCGTCCACGGTGGGATCCACGGCCTCGTCCGGCACCGGGCCCGCGCCGTAGTAGTGCTTGATCGACTGCGCGAAGAACCGCTGGCCGCGGGCGCCGATCTGCTGTGCCCGCTCCCGGTCGTCGAGCACGATGGTGGGGCACAGGGCGGCGAAGTGGTCGTTGGTCACCGTCGAGACGAACCGCTCGCCGGTGCGGGCCGCGATCGCCGCGTCGTAGGTGCGGCGCAGTTCCGCGATCTCCGCCACACCCGCGAAACCCAGTACCAGAGCGCCGATTCCGTAGTCGGCGGCCAGCTTCAGGGTGTCTTTCTTGGTGCATGCCATGAACAGCGGCGGATGCGGACGCTGCACCGGACGCGGCAGCAGCGCGTGCGGCTCGATGTCGAGCAGGTCGCCGTGATACTCGAAGTCGCCTTCGGGGTCTTGCCACGCGGTGCCGATCATCCGCAGCGACTCCTCGACCTCGGCATAGGTGCGTGCCGGGTCCACCCCGCACATGGAGGTCTCGACCGGTGTCGCACCGCGCCCGGCGCCCAGATTCAGCCGGCCGCCGGAGAGCACGTCCAGCATCGCCGCGCGCTCGGCCGCGCGCACCGGATGGTTGAAGTTGAAGGGCATGCACACCACGCCGTGGCCGATCCGGATGCGCTGTGTCTTGGCCGCCACCCAGGTCAGGAAGATCTCGGGGGCGCTCATATGCGCGTACCACTTGAGCCCGTGGTGCTCGACGGCCCAGACGGTGTCGAAGCCCATCTCGTCGGCCAGCACGGCTTGCTCCACACAGTCGCGCAGCACCTGCGCCTCGTGCTCGGCGGTCGGATCGGTCATCTGGGCTTCGAAGATCATCGAGAACTTCATCCGCGTGCTCCCTGTCGTCGCGTGTATGCCTAATCGAAATAGTCCTTTCCGGACCCGCACTGGTCAGCCCGAAGTCCCGCTGGTCGGGACCGTGCCGTGTCGGCGCGGCCGAGCGGCCATAGCGTCGAATGCAACGACGGGGAAGAAGGACGGATGACACAGGAATTCGAATTCGACGTGGTGGTCGTCGGCTCGGGCGCGGCCGGTATGACCGCGGCATTGACCGCCGCCTATCGCGGGCTGTCGGTGACGCTGATCGAGAAGAGCCGCAGCTTCGGCGGATCCACCGCGCGCTCCGGTGGTGGTATCTGGATCCCGAACAATCCGGTGTTGCAGGCCGCGGGGGTGCCGGACAGTCCCGAACTGGCTCGGACATATCTGAAAGCCGTTGTGGGCGACCGCGTTCCGCAGGAAAAGCAGCGTGCCTTCCTCGATCACGGGCCGGAGATGATGCGCTACATCGGTGCGCGCAGCAAATACTGGCAGTTCGTCTACGACCGCGGCTACTCCGACTACCACCCGGAATTCCCGGGCGGGCTGGCTCAGGGGCGCAGCATCGAACCGGCTCCGATCGACGGCCGGCTGCTCGGTGGTGATCTGCACAAGATCAACCAGCCCACCATGTCGGGGCCGAAGGGAATCGCCTTCACCGTCAGCGACTTCCACGATCTGAACATGATCGCCCGCACCTGGGCGGGTAAGCGCACCGCGATGAAGGTGGGCGCGCAGGCCGTGGCGAACAAGCTGCGCGGCCGGCGGCCGCTGAGCCTGGGCAAGGCCCTGGCCGCGCGGCTGTGGCTGTCACTGCGCGACGCGGGGGTGCCGGTGTGGCTGAACACCCCGCTGACCGAGCTGGTCACCGAGGCCGGCGCGGTGGTCGGGGTGCGCGCCGAACACCAGGGCGTTCCGGTGCTGATCAAGGCGCGTCGCGGCGTGGTGCTGGCGGCGGGCGGTTTCGAACACAACCTGGAGATGCGCAAGCAGTACATCTCCGGGCCGCAGTCCACCGACTGGACGGTCGGCGCCACCGAGAATGTCGGCGAGGGCATCGTCGCGGGCCAGAAGGCGGGCGGCGCGGTCGATCTCATGGACGACGCGTGGTGGGGTCCCTCGGTGCGCAACCCCGAGGGGCCGCCGTTCTTCTGCCTGGCCGAACGCGCGCAACCCGGCGGCATCATGGTCAATCACGCCGGGCAACGGTTCGTCAACGAGTCGGCGCCGTATGTGAATGTCGTGCACACCATGTACGAGCAGCAGGCCGCAGGGGTGGACCACATCCCGGCGTACTTCATCATGGATCAGACCTTCCGGGATCGGTATCTGTTCCTCGGCAATTTCCCGAAGCGCCCGATTCCGCAGAAGTATCTCGATGCCGGAATCATCACCCAGGCCGATACGCTCGAGCAGCTGGCGAACAAGATCGGCGTTCCCGCGGCGACGTTGGCGGCCACGGTGCAGCGCTTCAACGGTTTCGCCCGCAGCGGGCGCGACGAGGATTACGGTCGCGGCGATTCCGCCTACGACCGGTATTACGGCGACCCCACCGTGCAGCCGAATCCCTGTCTGGCCCCGCTCGAGCGAGGGCCGTTCTACGCCGTGGAAATGGTGCCCGGCGACCTGGGCACCAAGGGCGGGCTGTGCACCGACGAATATGCCCGCGTGCTCGACGAACAGAACGCACCGATCGCGGGTTTGTATGCGGCGGGCAACAATTCGGCGTCGGTCATGGGTAACGACTACGCGGGCGCGGGCGCGACGATCGGGCCCGCCATGGTCTTCGGGTACATCGCCGCCAACCATCTCGCCGACGCACGCGAACCGCAGGCCGCGGCCGCCGCATCGGCGTCGAAGCGGGCGAGCAACGGCCGCAGGGCCGCCGCACGCACGGGACAGGAGTGACCATGGGCAGGATCGACGGTAAAACGGTCGTCGTCACCGGCGCAGCCCGGGGAATGGGCGCGGCGTTCGCGCAGCGGCTCGTCTCCGAAGGCGCCTCCGTCGTGATCACCGATGTGCTGGCGGAGGAGGGCAAGCAGACCGCCGCACGGCTGGGCGATGCGGCGCTGTTCCTCACCCACGACGTGACCGACGAAGCCGCGTGGAACGACGTTGTCGCGCAGGCGGAATCGGCGTTCGGACCCGTCTCGGGCCTGGTCAACAATGCCGGCATCGTGCATGTGGATCCGATCGAAACCCTCGCCGAAGCCGACTACCGCAAGGTGATCGAGGTAAATCAGGTCGGTGTCTTCCTGGGTATGAAGGCCGTTGTCGGATCGATGCGGCGGGCCGGTGGCGGGTCGATCGTGAACATCTCCTCGGTCGGCGGGATCATCGGCTTCTCCAACATCCTCGGTTACACCGCCTCCAAATGGGCGGTGCGCGGCATGACCAAAACCGCGGCACAAGAGTTCGGCCCCATGGGAATTCGCGTCAACTCGGTGCATCCGGGTGTGGTGATGACCGAAATGACCACCGATTCGGCGCGGTCGAATTCGATGTTCCACGATCAGCCGCTGGCGCGTCCCGGCACCCCGGAGGAATTGGCGAATCTCGTGCTGTTCCTCATTTCCGACGAGTCCGGTTACAGCACCGGTTCGGAATTCGTCGCCGACGGCGGATTCACCTCCCACTGACACAAAGGATTTCCGCGGTGAAGAATTTCGCAGGTAAGACCGCCGTGATCACCGGCGCCGGCGCCGGCATCGGCCGTGCGCTGGCATTGGAGCTGGCCGGCCACGGCGCTCGCCTGGCCCTGTCCGGCCGCAATATCGACAATGTCGCCGAGACCGCCGCACTGTGCGAGAAGAAGGGCGCACACGCTCGCGCCTACCGTCTCGACGTCACCGACCGGGACGCGGTGTACGCCCACGCCGACCAGGTGGCCGGCGATTTCGGTGGGGTGAACATCGTGGTCAACAACGCGGGTGTGTCGCTGACCGCCAGCACCGAAGAGGTCAGCTGGGACGATTTCGAATGGATCGTCAACATCAACTTCTGGGGCGTGGCCTACGGGACGAAAGCGTTTCTGCCGCACGTGATCGCGTCCGGTGACGGTGCGATCGTCAATGTGTCGAGCATGTTCGGCCTGGCCGCCTGCCCGACCCAGGGTGCCTACAACGCGACGAAGTTCGCGATCCGGGGTTTCACCGACGCGTTGCGCCAGGAGATGAAGATCGCCGGGCACAACGTCGCGGTGAGCTGCGTCCATCCCGGCATGATTCGGACCGAGATCGCGTGGAAGGCGCGCGCGGGAGCCACCCGGGACCGCGATGCGCTGGCCGCCAACTTCGACCGGCTCGCCAAGACCAGTCCGGAGCAGGCCGCCAACGCGATCGTCGACGGCATTCGCAAGGACAAGGCGAAGGTGCTGATCGGCAACGACGCCCGGATGATCGACCTGCTGCCGCGGATCTTCGGTTCCGGATATCAGAAGATCCTCACCGCGCAGATGCGCAACGAAGTCAGCAAGTAGGCCACTCGCGGCCGGGCCGGCGATCACCGGCCCGGCCGCGAACATCATTGCGCGCAACGTAATCGGCGCTTGTCCACCTTTCCCGCCGGAGTGCGAGGCAACCGGTCGAGGATCCGCACCGTGCGCGGAATCTTGTATCCGGCCAACCGGGTGCGACACCACGCGAGCAGATCGTCCGCGTCGAACGGCACCGTCCCGGAGGGCACCACGAAGGCGGCGCCGACCTCTCCGAGGCGCTCGTCGGGTGCGCCGACGACCGCGACCTCGGCGATCCCCGGATAGCCGCGCAACGTCTGTTCGACCTCGGCCGGAGAAACGTTGAAACCGCCGACGATGAACATATCCTCGAGCCGATCGGTGACCCGCAGATAACCGTCGGAGTCGAGTGCGCCGACGTCACCGGTATGCAGCCACCCCTGCGGATCGACGGCGGCGGCAGTGGCGTCCGGGTCGTCGAGATATCCGCCCATCACATTCGGGCCGCGCACCACGATCCTGCCCGGCGTACCGACCGGCACCTCGCGACCATCGGTACCCAGGATGCGAATCTCGCTGCCCGGCAACGCCTTACCCACGGTGTGGGCGGTGCGCTCGATATCCGTACCGGGCGGGCAGACCGTGACCACGCCGACGGATTCGGTGAGACCGTAGGCGGTGAACACCTGATCGGCGCCGAGGTCGGCGCGCATCCGGGCGATCAGCTCCGCCGGGATCGCCGTGCCGCCGGTGCCGGCCAGTCGCAGCTCCGGGTAGGACCGCCCCACCGCGAGCAGATCGGTGAACACCGTTGGCGGGCCGGCGAGTACGGTGATTCGCTCGGCCGTCATGAGATCCGCCGCGGATCGTGGATCGAACACCGCCACCGGAAACATGGTGGCCGCCCGCAACAGGCAGGCGACGATGCCCGCCTTGTATCCGAAGGTGTGCGAGAACGGATTGACCAGCAGGCAGCGATCACCGTGGCGCAAGGTGACCGCGCTCGCCCACCGATCCAGCACGGCGAGGGTTTGCCGATGGGTCGTCAGGACTCCCTTGGGCGTGCCGGTCGTGCCGGAGGTGAACAGAATGTCGGAGACTGCTTCCTCAGATACCGCGTCGGTGCGGGACCGCGCGTCCGACAACGGGATTCGCTCGGCTCCGGCCAGGAACGCCCGCCAGCCGGTCGGTGCGCTGCCCGACAGGCGCCCGGCCGGGGACGACTGGGCACCGGTTCCGGCCGAGTCCCGATGCGACCCCGATGCTCCGGCGGATGCGAACACATCGTCGGCTGTCTGTCGAGCCGCCGCTGTGCGGCGGGAGTAGGCGATCTCGGGCGCGGCGCCGGTGCTGTCCATCGTGCGCGTGTCGGACAGCAGGACCGTGAAATCCAGATCCGGCAGGACGCCCTGATCCGTGAGCAGGCTCGGATAGTCGATTCCCAGAAATCCGCGCACCGTAAACAGCCCACGGCATCGGGTGCGGCGCAGAATGTCCGCCGCTTCCGGTCCGCGCAGCCGGGTGCCGATCGGAACCAGGGTGGCGCCCGCGCCGAGCAGGCCCAGTGCCGTCACGATCCAGCGCGCACTGTTGGGCGCCCAGATCGCCACACGATCCCCGGGGGTCACGCCGCAGGCCATCACCGCGCGGGTCACCCGCGACGCCTCGGCGTGGAGTTCGGCGTAGGTGAGGCGGGTGCGGCCCTCGACGATCGCGACGGTCGGCCCGTTCCGGCGTGCCTGTTCGGATACCAGAGCCGGGATCGTCGCCCACGCTGTCGGAAATTCCGGCTCCGCCGTCATCTCTTCGCACACCATCGCTGTCCGGATATACCCTGTCGAACACACCTCGCCGGCCGCCGGTCGGGCGGTCCACGGCCCATGGTGCCGCAGGCAGGTGCCGCGCAGGCCGTTCGCACACCACGAGTCCCGGTCAGTGGTATGGCGCGCTCACCGGCGGGTCCGGCATCCGCTGAGCGGGACCATCGCTACTGGCCCGAGCCGGTCGGCGGCACTCTCGAAGGATGACCGGGGCGGCAGGGGGTTCGATGCCTCGATGGATGGACCGAAGGAGTGACATGACCGCGGGTGCGGAGCTGGCCCAACGATCCGAGACCGTCGTCGGACTGGACGGCAACTGCCCGTTGTCGCGGGACCGGATCGGCGGCAAGGCATGGAGTATCAACCACATGCGCGGGCTCGGGCTGCCGGTGCCGCCGGCATTCGTGCTCACCACCGACGCGTGGCGTGATTTCACCGAGCGGGGCGCGATCGCCGACGACATCTGGCGGGCGGTCTGCGACGGCGTCGCCATGCTCGAGCACGGCACCGGCCGCACCTTCGGCTCGATCCGCCGACCGCTACTGGTATCCGTGCGCTCGGGCGCGGCCGTGAGCATGCCCGGCATGATGGATACCGTTCTCAACCTCGGCATCAACGACGGCGTCGAACAGGCGCTTGCCGCGGCGACCGGCAGCGCCGGCTATGCCGCCGACACGCATCGGCGCTTCCGGGCGCAATATCGTGAGACGGTGCTGCAGACGCCCGACGGCGTGGTGCCGGCGGACCCGTGGGAACAGCTGCGCGCGGCGATCACCGCGGTGTTCCGGTCGTGGGATTCGGTGCGCGCCAAAGCGTATCGGCGCAACCGCGGCGTGTCCGACAACCTCGGCACCGCGGTCACCGTGCAGGCGATGGTGTTCGGCAACCTCGACGACGCGTCCGGCACGGGTGTGCTGTTCAGCCGCAACCCGAACACCGGCGACGGGCCGGCCTACGGGGAATGGCTGGTCGGTGGGCAGGGCGAGGATGTGGTGTCCGGCCGCACCACGCCGCGGCCGCTGAGCGACCTCGCCGCCACCCAGCCGCAGGTGCACGACCGGCTGATCGCCGCCGCGGAGCTGCTCGAACGCGACGGGCGCGATATCCAGGACATCGAATTCACCGTGGAATCGGGCACGCTGTGGATGCTGCAGTCGCGTCCGGCGAAGCGTTCGGCGCGGGCGGCGGTGCGGGCCGCGGTCGCGATGGCGGAGGAAGGGCTGATCACTCCGGAGGAGGCGCTGCGGCGGGTCGGGGCCGACCAGATGCGCGTCGTCCTGCAGCCCGCGACCACGGCGGCGGATGCGGGCGAAGCGCTGGCTCGCGGCGAATCGGCCTGTCCCGGTTTGGCTTTCGGTGTCGCGGTCGCCGACCCCGACGAGGCCGAGGCGCGCGCGGCGGCGGGGGAGAACGTCGTCCTCGTCCGGCCGACGACCAGTCCCGATGATCTGCCCGGCATGATCGCGGCCCGTGCGGTGGTCACCGAACTGGGTGGTACCACCTCGCATGCCGCACTGGTGAGCCGGGAACTCGGGCGGCCGTGTGTCGTCGGATGCGGCCCGGGTGTCGTGGACGCGCTCGCGGGGCGCGCGGTCACCGTCGACGGCGGCGCCGGCGTGGTGTGGGCGGGCGAGGTCGCCGGTGGAGATGTGGACGGCGCGGTCCTCGACGATGTGCGCAGGCTCGCCGAATGGGCGGACGTGGCACCCGATGAACTCGCGGGGGCGCTCGCCGGTGACGCGGAAGTCGTTGTGTCAGAAGCTGTTGCCCGAACCGTGAGTGAACTGGAACTGCTGCGGCTGATCGGGGTGAAGGGCCGGGTGCGCGGTGACGCGGTGGCCGCGAGCCTGGGCGGCGACGCGGACGAGGTGAGCGCGCGATGCGCGGATCTGGTCGCCGGTGGTTTGTGCGCCGACACGCCCGCGGGTGTGCGGTTGACGCCCGATGGGCGAAATCGCCTGGCCGAGTTGCTGACCGCCGAACGCGGCGAGGTGGACACCACCGCCATGACCGCCGCCTACGAGGACTTCTGCGTGGTCAACGCGGAGCTGAAGGAGATCGTGACCGCGTGGCAGATGAAGGACGCGGCCACACCCAACGACCACGGCGACGCCGAATACGATGCGGCGGTGCTGGACCGGCTCACCGACCTGCACACCCGGGTGCGGCCGCTGGCCGAGCGGCTGGGATCGATCGCGCCGCGGCTGGCCGGGTACCGCGAGCGGCTGGAGACAGCCGTCGAGCGGATCGCCGACGGTGACCACGCCTGGGTGGCGCGGCCGATCATGGACAGCTATCACACCGTGTGGTTCGAACTGCACGAAGATCTGATCGGGTTGTGCGGACTCAGCCGTGCCGACGAAGCGGCGGCCGGCCGTGCCGAGTAATCCGATCGCCCGGGAATTCGACGCGACCCGGCGCTGGGTCGACTTCGAAGAAATCGACAACCTCCGTGATCTCGGCGGGCTGCCGGTCGGCGGCGGTACGACGCGATTCGGCGTCGCGCTGCGGTCGAGCACCCTGCAGCAGGCGACCGAGGCGGATGTGGCGTTGCTCCTGGGCTCGGTCGGGATGCGCACCCTGATCGACCTGCGGCTACCCGACGAGGTGGAGCGGGAAGGCTATGGCCTCCTGGCCACCGTGGCGATCGAGAAGGTGAACCTGCCGGTCCGCAAATCGGCGCAATCCTCGCTCGCCGCACGGGATCTGGTGCCGGACAAGACCCGCGTGGATCTGGCGCAGCTGTACGGACAGCTGCTCGCCGGCAGTCCAGAGGAGATCGTCGCCGCGGCGCGGCTGGTCGCCGATGCCGACCGGCAGGCGGTCGTATTCCATTGCGCGGCAGGTAAGGACCGCACCGGAGTATTGGCGGCGGTACTGCTCGATGCGGTGGGGGTGGCGCCGGAGGTGATCGCCGCGGACTACGCCCTCACCAACGAGCGGATGACGCGGGTGCGCAACCGGCTCGACGCGCTGAATTCCTATGCCGGGCTGCCGCCGACGAGCACCGGGATCCTGGCTGTCGAAGCGGCCGTGATGCTGCGGTTCCTCGACGACCTGCGCCGCGACCACGGCGGTGCCGCCCGCTGGCTGCGCGAGCACGGGCTGACGGCCGAGGAGCTGACGATGTTGCGAGCCGCCCTGGTCACCGGGTGGTGAAGGCCCTCACCGCGAGTAGTCGCGGAAGGTCATCACGAAGGCGGGTGCGGCAATCATGAGGAGCAGGATGTAGGCCAGGACCTGCAGGCCGACATACGGCAGCTCGTGCACCCAGATGCCCAGGAACAGAACGCCCAACAGCAGCACCACGCCGTAGAGCGGTGTTCGTTGCGGGTGGTCGCCCATACCCATGACTCCACGATACTCAGCCGGGCCGCCGTCCGACAGCGCTCGATGAGCCGCAGGCTCGAACCCTGCTGTGACCGGCGATCCATGGGAGAATCCGGAATCGACGATGGCCGACGCCGGGAGGAACCCATGCCCACCCAACCGTTGACCCAGCAGAACTTCGAGCAGGTGATCGCGAGCCATGCGATCGTGCTCGTCGACTTCTGGGCCTCCTGGTGCGGCTGGTGTACTCGCTTCGCCCCGATCTTCGCCGAATCCGCGGCCGCGCACCCGGAGATCGTGCACGCCACCGTAGACACCGAGGCCGAGCAGGCCCTTACCGCCGCCGCCCAGATCACCAGCCTGCCGACCCTCGTCGCATTCCGCGAGGGCCTGCTCGTCTACTCCGATCCGGGCTTCCGGACCGCCGCCCAACTGGAAGAGGTCATCCAGCAGATCCGCTGGCTCGACATGGACGAGATGCGCCGGCAACTCGGCGCCCGGACCCCGGCCGTCCCCGCACCGAACCCGCCGATGGCCCGCGCCGGCGCGGCTACCGGCCGCCCGCACTACGGCTGGCCGGGTCTGAACCCCGGCTAACCCTCCGCTGACCTGCGGTGACCGTCCACGTCGATGCGGCGCACCCGTGTGGCCCGGTATCGAAAGCTGTCCTGCTGTGCGGACTCGTAGTCGAATTCCACGCGATCGCCCGCGGCCAGCTCTCGAAAGCCCTCGCCCTCGATAGCGCTGAAGTGCACCCAGGCGTCGCAGCCGTCCGGGAGTTCCGCCGCGGCGATCGCGCCCCAGCCCTTCTCCGGACGGAAGAATTTCACGGTTCCGATCGCCATCGGTCCATGATGTCAGTCGCGACGGCGGTCATGACTACCTTCTTCCTTGGAGGACAGGCTTTTTCGGGCAAGACGGAGCGCCGGGCCGGGCGGGCGCCCGGTCCGGTCGTCGCAGGGGAGATCAGGCGGAGGTGCGGAACCGCCGGCGGTACGCGCCGGGGTTGGTACCCAGCCGTCGCAGGAACGCCCGGTGCAGGGTCTCCACCGAACCCAGTCCGGCGGACCGGGCTACGCGCGACAGCGGGAAGTCGCTGGTTTCCAGCAACCGCCGGGCCGACTCGACGCGCGCGGCTTCGACATAGGCGGCCACGGTGAGCCCCATCTCCTGCCGGAACACCCGCGCGAAATGCCGCTCGCTCAGGCACATTCGGCTCGCCAGTGCGGCGGCGGACAAATCGGCGTCGAGATTTTCCGCGATGTAGGTGCGCAGTTGTTCGATATCGCGGCGGGCCGGCGCCGGACGGCGCAACGGCACGCTGAACTGACTCTGGCCGCCCTGCCGGCGCAGGTAGACGACGAGTTGGCGGGCCACCGACAACGCCAGATCCTCGCCGTGGTCGTCGGCGACCAGCGCCATGGCGAGATCCAGGCAGGCACTGATTCCGGCGCCGGTCCACACCCGGCCCGAGCGCACGAAGATCGGATCCGGATCCACCACGACCGCCGGATGGTCCGCGGCCAGCTGTCCGGCCGTCGACCAATGGGTGGTGGCCGTTTTCCCGTCCAGCAGCCCGGCGGCCGCCAGCAGATGCGCACCCACACAGACCGAGGCGATCCGGCCGGTGCGCGGCGCGACCTCGCGCAGCCAGCGAACCACCTCGTCGTCGACGCGGGCGAGCGGGCCGGACGGCGCCGGATCCACCGCGCCCGGCACGATGAGAGTGTCCACGCCCGAGTCGATGTCGTCGAAGGCCAGATCGGTGACCAGCCGGATGCCGGCCGAGGTGCGCACCACACCTCCCTCCGGTCCGGCCAGTAACACCTCGTAGCCGGCGGTACCGCCGCTCTCCCGATTGGCTAGTGCGAACACCTCCGCCGGCCCGGTGACGTCGAGCAGATCCACGTCCGGAAAGGCCGCGATAACCACACGATGCTTCGATGACATGCCTCCCATCCTCTGGGTTGCCCCGTGGCGATCGCAACGACGGATCACTGTCGGATCCGGTCATGTGCGCGGACGGAACGCCCACCCCGCTGCCGCGGCCAGCAATCCCATCGCCGCCATATAGAGCCAGCCGGCGCGGAAATCGGCGAGGTCGTAGCCCGCGGTGCGGGTGAGGATCGCGGTCAGCACGGCGACGCCGAGTGCCGACGCGGTCTGGCGCGCCATCATCAACGTGCCCGAACCCAGGGACAGTTGATCCGGCGGCAGCAACGACGAGGCGCCGAACAGCGGCGGTTGCAACAGTGCCGTACTGACGCCCGCGAGCACGGCTCCCGGCAGGAAGACCAGCGGATACGAAGCGCCGCAACCGCTCAGAGCGATCCACCACCCCGCGCCCGCCGCGATGGCGAGCCCACCCAGCGCGGCGGAGGCACGGGCGCCGATGCGAGCGACGAGGCGGCCGGACAGTGGTGACACCACCAGGCAGCTGATCGGAATCGGTGCGATCCCCAGGCTGGCTCCCAGTTCGGAGTAGTGCCTTTGCGCGGTGAGATACAGGGTTCCCGAGAGCAAGAGGGCCGCGAAGGCCAGGTAGTAGCAGAACACGCCGAGGGTGGCGATGCGAAACATGCTGTGCCGCAACACTGCCGAACTCACCACAGGATCGGGATGGTGTCGCACGTGGTAGGTGAAGGCCGCCGCGAGTGCGACCGCTCCGGCCAGTGTCGCGACCGTGGCCGCCGACCCGTAGCCCCACGCCGCGGCTTGAACGAAGACGGTGGTCAGTGCTGCGGTGGCGCCGAGAATCAGTGCGGCGCCGAGCAGGTCGAGCCGGCGCCGCACCCGCGCCCGGATGTCGGGCAGTACCCGCCATCCGACAGCGAGCGCCGCCATCGTGATCGGCACGTTCAGCCAGAAGATCCACCGCCACCCCCATTCGAGCAGCAGACCGCCGATCACCGGGCCGCTACTGGCGCCCGCCGCGGCGATCGCGGTCCAGATCCCCATCACGGTCGGATGTTCACGAACGTCGAAGGAGGGCAACACGAGTCCGAGGCCGGTCGGAACCAGCAGCGCCGCCGCCGCGGCCTGCACGACCCGCGCGGCGATCAAGACCACCAGTGTCGGCGCGACCGCGCAGCCGATCGAGGCCACGCCGAAAAGTGTCATCCCGATGAGGAATCCACGTCGGCGGCCGGTGTCGTCGGCCAGGCGGCCCGCGGGGACCAGCAGTGCGGCCATCACGATCGTGTAGGCGTTGAGCACCCACGACACGGTGTTCGGAGAGGCGCCGGCGAAGGAGGTCTGCAGGGTGGGGAAGGCGACGGTGACTGCGAAGAGGTCGAGAATCGCGAGGAATTGCGCGACGCTCGCCACCGCCAGAATCCGCCACCGCCGCGGCGATTCGGTGATCGGCGTATCCGCGCGAACATTGGCCGTAATTGTCATGTATGCAACTATTCAGCCGCAGAACCATCGGATCGAGTGGCAGATTCGCCAACATGCGCTAGATTTCCGACATGACTGCCGAGGTGATGCGCGAAGCCGGACACGCCGGAACAGTGGCGGTCGCGGTGGCGCCGGGCCAGCCGGTGTTCGAGGTCGCGATCCCGTACCAGGTGTTCTTCGAACCGCCGCCCGGGGTCGACGCCGAGCAGTGGTATCGACTGCGCATGTGCGGCCCCCGCGGCACCCGGCATGCGACGCTGCGCGATCCGTTCGTCACGCTGACCGATTACGACTACGACGATCTGATCGCGGCCGACACCGTCGTCGTCCCGGCGACCCCGAACGTGCGCGAGGAGCCACCCGCCGAATTGGTGGCGGCCGTGCGCGCGGCCTACGAGGCGGGAGCGCGCATCGCCGCATTGTGTTCGGGCGCTTTCGTTCTCGCGGCGGCCGGTCTGCTCGACGGGCGCCGCATGACCACACATTGGAAGCATGTCCCGGCCCTGCTGGAACGGTATCCGCACCTCGATGTCGACGCGAGCGTGCTCTACATCGACGACGGGCAGATTCTCACCAGCGCGGGAACCATGGCCGGGATGGATCTGTGTATCCACCTGATCCGCAAGGACCTCGGCTCCCGCGTCGCCAATGCCGCCGCACGCGGACTGGTGGTGCCGCCGCACCGCGCGGGCGGGCAGGCGCAGTATCTGCGGAATCCGGTGCCGGTCGACGCGGCCGATCCGGGCGTGGCCGCGACCCTGCAGTGGGCGCTCACCCGGCTCGACACCGTACTGACCGTCGGTGACCTGGCCCGGCACAGCGGACTCAGCGAGCGGACCTTGGCCCGGCGATTTCATGCCGAACTGGGCACGACCCCGCTGCGCTGGCTGCTCACCCAGCGCATCATCCGAGCGCGAGAGTTGCTGGAAACCACCGACCTCGCCGTCGACGTGGTGGCCGAGCGCTGCGGCCTGGGCAGTGCGGCGAATCTGCGCGCCCATTTCGGGCGCGAGGTGGGTGTGTCGCCGAGCGAATACCGGCGGTCGCACCGGAGCAATCGGCACGAGGTGGTCGTGGCGGCGCAACACGCGTAGACCCGGTGCGCCGCAGCGCACCGGTCCGATGATCGTGACTAACCCTGCGCCGCGGCAATTCCCGCGCGGCGGCCGAAGAATGTTCCGTCACCGAGCGACGTCCCGCTGATATATCCCTGCCCGTGCAGATTGACCGCCGCGCGGCCGGCGGCGAACAGTCCGGGCATGACGGCGCCGTCGATATCCAGGACCCGGCCGTGCCTGTCGGTGTGCAAACCGCCGAGCGTGAACACCGAGGCGCCGGTGCCTCGGCGGTCGCCGGCTTCGGCGGGCGGGCGAACGCCGGCGCGCACATCGATGGCCGCCAGCGGGGCGCGCAGCGGACGTAGCCACCGCGCCGCCTTGTGCTGGTCGGGATCCGTTCCGGCAGTGGCGAATTCGTTGTAGCGGCACAGTGTGGCCGCCAATGCGCCCGGCGGCAGATCCATCGCGGCGCCGAGTTCGTCGGCGGTTTCGGCCAGATGGGTCGGCTGCACACCCCAGCGTTGTTCTTCCGGCACGGCCTCGAACGCTTCCTCGTCGACCACCACCCACACCCGCATACCCTGCGTGAACAGCGCCGCCTGGCCGATGCGGCCCGGATAGGTGTCCTCGTTGACGAAGCGCTGTCCCTTGTCGTTCACCACAATTCCGCGCGCGGCCAATGCGGGAATCAGGGAAATCCCCACCTGCCCCGTCGACATGTGCCGCACCGCCGCACCCGCGGCCTGCGCCATGCGGATGCCGCTGCCGTCGTCGGTACCGGCGCTGACCTTGGTGTGGCCGAGCAGCAGCGGGGCGTGCGCGGCGAGCATCTCGTCGTTGTCGACGAATCCGCCGGTGGTGAGGACACATCCGCGCCGGACTCGAATCGTCAGTTCGCGGCCGTACTGCCGGGCGACCACGCCGGTGACCGTGCCGTCGCCTGCGAGAATCAGCGCGGTGGCGGCGGTGTCGAAAAGGGATGTCACACCGGCCGATTCGGTCGCCGCGCTGAGGCATTGCATCAGCAGGCGACCGCCGAAGTCGTTGGCGGTGGGCCGATGCCCGCGCGGGGCGGGACGGGCGATCTCGGTGAAGGGCCAGCTGTTCTCGCCGAGCCACATCAGGCCGTCGTCGGTGGGCGGCACCCACGCCGGGGCATCCCAGAGCGACGGTGCGAACGGCACGCCGCGGTCGACCAGCCAGTGGAAATGCTCGACACTGTGCTCGCAGTAGTCGGCGATCTTCGCGGTGTCGGCGCCGGGGCCGAGGGCGGCGGTCAGGTAGGCGGCCATATCGGCCGGGGTGTCGTCGAAGCCGCAGGCGGTTTGGATCGGGGTGCCCCCGCCGAGATAGATCTCACCGCCCGACATCGCAGACGAGCCGCCCGGACCGCCCGCGCGATCGAGCACCAGGACCCGCGCTCCCGTGCGCGCGGCTTCGAATGCCGCTGCGGCACCGGCGCATCCGTATCCGACGACCAGCACGTCGGTGTCCAGGTCGTAACGGGTGATCTCGGTCGACGATCGTGGCGTCACCGCGTGAACCGGCATGGTCTGCCTCTCCTCGGCGGCACGCCGCGCTCGACGGTGAGCGCGGCGTGCCGATGGTCGGGTGCGAGTGGGCTCAGCGGCCCGGCTTGTCCAGCAACTTGGCCTTCAGGGCGTCGACCGTCGCCGAATCCACGCCCAAGCCGTCGGACAGAAACCGATCGAAGGATCCGTAGGACTGCTGGACCTGGTCGAAGGAGGCGTCCAGATAATCGGCCTGGACACCCAGAATCGGTTCGAACAGCGACGGATCGGTGACCAGACCCCGCTGCACCAGCGCATCCATCTGTGCCTTGTTGCTCGCGGCCAGATAGTCGTTGGACGCCAGGTAGTCCTTGTAGATCTGGCCCTTGGGCACATCCAGCGCCGACATCAGGATCGCGGTCATCCAGCCGGTGCGGTCCTTACCGGAGGTGCAGTGGTAGAGCACCGCATTCGGGGAGTTCGCGATCTCCTTCAGCGCCGAAGCGAACTGCGCCCGCGCCGATCCGTCGGTGACCAGCCAGCGGTAGTAGTCGCGCATGATCTGCGCGGCCTTCCCGTCGCCGAGCTTGTCCTGTTGCACCTGCGGTCCGCCGGCGATGATGCTCGACACCATGAGATAGAAATCGTTGTTCGGATCCCAGATCGACTGCGCGCTGTAGGGGATCGACGACGGCAGCTGATCCGGGGCGGCCTTCATCTCGTTCGGGCTGCGGAAGTCGATGGCCTTGCCGATCTGCAGCGAGGCCAGCTTCTGCTGATCCGCCGGTGTCAGCCGGTTGAGCGCATCGGAGCGGTAGACCAGGCCGAACCGAATCTTCCCGCCTCCGTGCTGCGTCGGATAGCCACCGATATCGCGGGCGTTGGGTGCGGAAATGCCCAGGGACTGTTGCTGATCCGAGGTGGCCGGCGCGGTGTGGACCAGTGGCGGCGCGGCGAACGCCGGGGTGGTCGCGGCGGGGAGGACGGCGATGAGCGCGGCGGCCAAACCGGCCACCGACCCCCGCAGGACATGCGAAATCGGCACGGGTGGTGTTCCTTTCCTCGAGGTCCGCCGGATCGACGACGGACCACGTCCTGAGCCGCGGGATTCGTTCGCGCGGCGTCGTTTCGGCGAGCCTCAGGCGTCGGCGTCGGCCAGTAGCGTCACGGTTCCGGTGGCACCGTCGACCCGAACCCGCTGACCGTCGGACAGACCCGTGCTGGCGGTCTTGGTGTCCACCACGCACGGAATGCCGAACTCGCGGGCCACGATCGCCGCATGCGAGGCCGAGCCGCCGATATCGGTGACCACCGCGGCGGCGTAGGCGAACATCGCGGTATGGCCGGTATCGGTGACCGAGGCGACCAGGATGTCGCCGGGCTCGATATCGTCGTCGGAGCTCAGCACCAGTTTCACCGTGCCCTCCACGACACCGGCGCTCACTCCGGTGCCGGTGAGGCTCTCGCCGACGGCGAGCGCACCCGAGACCGGCTGCGGTTCCCAGCGGCCGACCACCAGATCCGGCATCCGCACCGCCTGCAGCCGCACCCGCTCTTCGCGTCGGCGTGCCACGCGATCCTTCAGATCCGCCGGGGCCCACAGCAATTCGTCGAGCGTGAGGAACCAGGCGTCGTCGACATTGTTGAGTTCGTGCCGGTCGACCAGGCGCGCCGCCAGCTCGCGGGCCGCCATGCGCAGGCAGTTCGTGTACCGCACCACCGCATCGCGGACACGTTCCCGCGAGACCGTGGCGCCGACGGCCATCCGCGCGGTGCGGGCGGTCGGCTCGGCGACCGCGTCGCGCTTCGGCGCCGGGAGTTCCGCGGCCCGGGCCGCGGCGGTGACCAGCAGCTCGGGGCGGTCGCCGAAGGTCGGGTTGAGGAATTCGCATTCTCCCGGTCCGCGATGGCCGACCACCGCCAGTTCGGCGTCCAAGGCATGCGCGAAGCGCGGCGAGCGGCTGCGGGCCAGGGCGACGTCGCCGGCCCGGGCGGCCTCGTGAACGGCGGGTTCCGCGCGGCAGACCGCGGCCAGCCGTTCCACCGCCAGCATCGGTCGCGCCGATTCGAGGCGGTTCACGTCGATCGGAACGTCCGGGTCGTCTTTGCCGCGTGCGTGCATGGCGGTCGCGGCGCCGACCAGCATGACGCCGATGGAGGCCGCCGCCCACGACTGATTGAGCCGGTCCCGCCACAGCAGTGCCCGCGCATGCAGCTGCGCATCGGTCAGCTTCTCGATGTCGTTGCGGGACAGTGCCTCGCGATGTGAGGCGGCGTTGATCGTTTCGGTGGTGGTACCGAAGCGCAGTGCCGTCGCCAGCACCCGGCCGGTGGCCTTGGCCGTCCCCCAGGTGCTGCCCACTCCGGTCGGCATCGGCGGACGGCCCTGGGGCTGCAACGGGACCTCGGGCGGGATGGCGCCGTACACGTCGCGGCGGATGCTGTCCTCGTCCCAGCCCGGCATATTGTCCGCGGCGAGGACGCCGATCGAGGCGTTGATGAAAATGTGGTGGCCGAGCACCGAGGTGACGCGGCTGGTCCAATGCTCGAGGGCGATGCCCTCGAGGGCGATCATGTGGCCCATCGCGGCATTGGCGAGCCGGATCGCCCCCGCCTGCAGGTCGATGGTGAGTGGGCTCATCGGGCCGGGCAGCGCCTCGGAGGTGTTGGTGGCCGTGTGCACGGGAATGCGCGGGTCGACGCGGTCGTCGAATTCGCCCTCCAGCCCCTGCGGCGCGGCCACCTCCAGCGGATGCCCGTCGGAAGTCTTCGCGCGGGCGGGAATCACATAGTCGGTCAGCGGGATCGCGCCGCGGCGGGCGCGGAAGCCGGTGCCGTGCGCGCGGCGGCCGACCAGGCCACGCACCATGTCCTCGACAACTTCGGTGCCGGTCCAGCCGTAACGGAAGTCCCAATCATGCTGTGCGGCAGAAGGATCGAAATCGGGAAGGCGACTGCCGCCGGCGCCCGGGACGCGAGGCGGAATCCGCAGACCGGCTTCCCGCAGCATGGTCCGCGCCTGTGAACCGGAAACAAGCTCGGGCGCAACAAGGTCCACCGCGCCGATGCGATCGGAGATCGCAGCCAGTACCAGGAAGCGTTCCACGTCGTCGGTGTGCACCAGCGGAATCCGCTGAGAGCCGCTCGCGTTCAGCAGTGTCCGGACCACCGCGCGGCTTCCCTCCGTGGTGCGCCGACCGGCCACCAAGGCGGGACGAACCAGCAGCGCCCGCGCGCCGGTGGCCGCAATGGCTTTGCGCGCCAGGCTCTCCCGCTCCGGTGAGGCGAGCACAACCAGCCGGGTGCCCGCCTCCTGCGCCGCGGCGGCAACCGCCGCGACCGGTCCGTCCGAAACGTCCAGCACCACGTCGCAGCCGTCCACGATGCCGCGATAGGCGCCGGCACTGCCGGGATCGGCGATATGCACCTCGATCCGCGGATCCACATACCGGTGCAGAACCCGGTCCGCTCCGGCGACGTCGTGCCCGGCGGCCGCCAGCATGCGCGCCACCGCGCGACCGGTGGGTGTGGTGACTCCGGTGATCAGGACCCGCATCGACTCTTCCTCCTCGCGTGCGCCACCCACGAACGTGACGCCGTTCACACACCATGACGAGTGGATCGCGAGGTGCCCGCGCAAAGTCCCGGTCACCGGGCGCCCCGGCTCGCTGAGTGGGGTTGTGTTGTCGGCCTCCGCTTCGCTCCGGCGGGGTCTCGGTCCCCTGCATTCCGATGATCGGGACTTCTCGGTCCCACCACCCGCACCCGCCCCTACCGTCGAGGCATCGACCCAGTGCGTGGCAGCGCAGAGGCAGGGAGGAACACCGGCAATGACGAACAAGGTGCTCGATCGGGTGCGGGACCTGCTCCCGGCGATCGGGGAACGGGCGGTGACGGCCGAGCAGGAGCGGCGGGTGCCTGCCGAGACGATCCGCGAGCTGACCGAGGCGGGCGTGTTCCGGATGTTGCAGCCGAGCCGCTTCGGCGGTGCGGAGGAGTCGCCGGTCGCCTTCTACGAGGTGATTCGCGCGATCGCGACCGTCTGCCCGTCGACCGCGTGGGTGGCCTCGGTGCTGGGTGCGCATCCGTGGCAGCTGGCGTTGTTCGACCCGCGCGCCCAGCAGGATGTGTGGGGTGAGGATTCCGACACGCTGGTCTCCTCGTCGTATGCGCCCACCGGCAAGCTGACTCCGGTCGACGGCGGCTTCGAGATGAGTGGCCGGTGGAGCTTCTCCTCCGGTTGCGATCACGCCGACTGGGCGTTCCTGGGCGCGGTGGTGCCGAACGGTCAGGGCGGAGCCGATTACCTGACGGTGCTGGTGCCGCGCACCGACTACCGCATCGAGGACGTCTGGCATGTGTCGGGCCTGTCGGGCACCGGGAGTAACGACATCATCGTCGAGAAGGCGTTCATTCCGGCGTATCGCGCGTACAGCGCCGCCGATCAGTCAGCGCTGGTGGGCCCCGGGCAGGAGGCGAACACCGCTGCGCTGTACCGGATTTCGTTCGCCAGCGTGTTCTCCAACACCATCACCGCACCGATCATCGGCGCCGCGCAGGGCGCCTACGAGTCACATCTGCGGCGTCAGCGCGAGCGGGTCCGGCTGTCCTACGGCGGGCAGAAGGTGGCCGAGGATCCGTTCGCTCAGGTGCGGATCGCACGTGCCGCTTCGGAGATCGACGCGGCCATCCTGCAGCAGGAACGCAATATCACCGAGCAGTTGCGCTATGCCGAAGCGGGCGAGGAGATTCCGTACGAGCTGCGGTTGCGCAGCCGCCGCGATCAGGTGCGCGGCACCGAACGCGCGATCTACGCGATCGATCTGCTGTTCGAGAACTCCGGCGGCCACTCGATCCGCAAACCCAATGTGATCGAACGCAACTGGCGCGATGCCCACGCCGGCAACGCGCACGTGATCAACGATGTCGAGCGAGCGCTGGCGATGTACGGTCAGGGTGAGATGGGTGTCGAGGTCACGGAGCGGATGGTCTGATGGGTTTCACTGCCGAGGACACCACCCGCTGGGTCACCGTCGACGGCGTGAGACTGCGGTATCACGAGGCGGGCTCCGGTGCGCCGCTGGTGCTGTTGCACGGTTCCGGCGCCGGTGTGTCGGGCTGGGCCAATTTCGGCGCCAATCTCGAGGCGCTGGCTCCGCACTTCCGCTGCCTGGTGCTGGATCAGCCGGGATTCGGCGCCAGTGAACGGCCCGAAACCTACGACCGCAACTATCTGCGGATCGCCGTCGACGCGGTCCTGGGCCTGCTGGACGAACTCGGCATCGACACCGCGCACCTGCTCGGCAATTCGATGGGCGGGGCGGTGGCGACCTTGCTGGCCGCCGAACATCCCGGTCGCGCCGACCGGTTGGTGCTGATGGCCCCGGGCGGTGTCGGCGTCAACATCCTGGGACCCGAACCGTCGGAGGGGATTCGGCGACTGCTGGACTTCAACGCCGACCCGACCCCGGAGCGGGCGGTCGACTGGCTGAAGACGATGGTCTTCGATCAGGCCGTGCTCACCGAGGAGCTGATCGCGGCCCGCACGGCCGCGGCCTCGGATCCGGGCCAGACCAAGGCGCTCGCCGACGCCTACGCCACCTTCTACAACCCGGCCTTCGCCGATCCGGTCCCGCTGTGGGCACGGCTGCGGGCGATCCAGCACGAAGTGCTGATGCTGTGGGGCCGCGACGACCGGGTCACGCCCGTGGAGGGCGCCCTGCTGCCCGCCCGCCAGCTGCCGCGCGCCGATCTGCGGATCTTCTCGCGCTGTGGGCATTGGGTTCAGGTCGAGCGCAAGGACGCGTTCGAACGCGCCGTGATCGATTTTCTGCGGAACGGATTGTGAACGCGCGCTGATCCTTTCGCGCCGACGCCGCAGTGGCCGCCACACCTCACGAGGGTGCGGCGGCCACCGTCGTCTCCGGGCCGCGCCGGCCGCACGTCGTGCGCCGGGCTACAACCCGTGATCGCGCGCCCACCCCGCGATCTGGGTCCGTGAGGTGAAGCCGAGTTTGGTCAGGATGTGCTCGACATGGGTCTCGGCCGTGCGCACCGAGATCACCAGATCGGCCGCGATGCGTTTGTTGCTGTGCCCGGCGGCGACGAGCCGCGCCACATCCTTCTCCCGGCGGGTGAGCAGCGACAGTGCCGCGGTGTCGACGGGCGTGGGGCGCGCCGGCGCGGCCGGTGGTTCCTCGGCGGCGGGCCCGCGACCCAGGGCGAAATCGATCGCCGCCGGTAGCGTCATCGCCGCCCCCGCGTCATAGGCGGCGCGGAAACCGCTGTCGCCCAGTGAGTTCCGCACTTCGTCGCGCACCTTTTCACCCACCGCGCTGGTGATCGTATGGGCCAGGCGCACCGTGCTGCGCTGCAGCGTCTCGGCCGCGCCCATCAGCCGCGCCGACCGTTCCATATCGCCGCGGGCGGCGGCCGACCATGCCATGCCGTCGAAACCCGAAGCCAGCCAGACGCATCGGTCGAACAGCGCGAATTCCTCGATCGCGCGTCCGAGGTAGTCGTCGGCGGCGTCCTGATCGCCGAGCCGCCACTGATCGATGCCCAGCGTCCACAACGCCAGCCCACCCAACATATGCGGGCCGTAGCGCTGCGTGAGCACCTGGAACTCGCGGGCCATCTCGGTCGATCGGGGCTCCTCCAGCAGGGTCGCACACATGAAACCGAAAGCGAGACTGTCCATTTCGGTGGCGTGATGCTCGGTGGCGCGGGCCAGCCGGACCGCCTCCTCGGAGCGGCGCAGCGCACCGGCGGTATCGGCGTCGGTGAAATCGATCAGTGCCGCGTCCAGTTCCGCCTCGGCGAGGATGTCGGTGGCGCCCAGATCGGTGGCGACGGTGACGCATTCGTTCGCCAGCCGCGCCGCCGACTCCCGATCCGACAGCAGTGCCGCCAACGACGCCGCCGACGACAGCGCGCGCGCTCGTTCCCAGCTCGGTTCCGGATTCCGGGCCAGGGCGTCGGTCAGCCACCGATACCCCTCGGAGAGGAACCGGTAGTGCTCCCAGAACGGGCGCAGCACGGTCGCGGTCTCCATCGCCAGCTGCGGTGCGTCGAGCATCGAGAATTGCAGGGCCGAGCGCAGATTGGCGTGTTCGCGTGCCAATTCGCGGAACCACGCCAGATCGTCGGAACTCCAGTACGCGGTCTGCCCGCGCAGGGCCAGCCCGCGGTAGTGGTCGCGGTGGCGGGCCCGCACCCGGCGCTCGTCACCGTGTGCGACGAGGCGGTCCTGGCCGAACTGCCGGATCGGTTCCAGCATCGAATAGCGCGGCGCGGCAGCGTCGTAGCGCAATCGCAGCACCGACTTGTCGACCAGACCGGTCAGCGCGTCGAGCAGTCCCTGTGGCCCCGGTGGCAGCAGACACACGGCCTCGGCGGCCTCGATGTCGAAACCACCGGCGAAGACCGACAACTGTTGCCACAGCTGCTGTTCCGCGGGTGTGCACAGTTCGTAGCTCCAGCGGATCGCGCCCTCGATGGTCTGCTGACGCTGCGGTGCGGTGCGTGGTCCGGCGCTGAGCAGGTCCATGGTGTCGTCGAGCCGGTCGCGAATCTGCTCGGGTGTGAACACCCGGAACCGCAATGCCGCCAGTTCCAGTGCCAGCGGGATGCCGTCGAGGCGCTGGCAGATCGCGGCGAGGGTGTCGCGGTTGGCTGGGGTGAAGGTGAAATCCGGATTCGCGGCGGTCGCCCGCTCCACCAGCAGCCGCATCGCATCGCTGTCGACGTCGGTGACCGACAGCGGCGGAATCGGCATCACCTGCTCGCCGGGTATGCCCAGCACCTCGCGACTGGTGGCCAGCACCCGCACCTCGGGGGTGGCGGCGACAAGATGGGCGACCAGGGTCGCGCACGCGTCGATGAGATGTTCGCAGTTGTCCAGGACCAGCAGGAGTCGTTTGCTGGCGAGGAATTCGGTGAGCCGGTCCAGCGGCGCCGTGGTGTCGTCGCGCAGATCCAACGCCTCGGCGACGCTGAGGGTGACCAGATCGGGATCGTGCACATCGGCCAGTTCGACCAGCCACACCCCGTCCGGGAAGGCGCGCGCCATCGCCGCGCCGACCTGTCGCGACAGCCGCGTCTTGCCCACGCCGCCCGGGCCGAGCAGAGTCAGCACCCGGGTCGCGGGCAGCAGCCGTTTCGCGGTGGCCAGTTCGTCGCGGCGGCCGACGAAACTGGTGACCTCGGCGGGAAGATTCCCGGTGACACGCCGCGCCATGATCGCCAACCCTATCGTGATCGAAACGCGTGCGGACCACATCGGCGATGTCGGTCCCACGTGCCCGCGGACGGCGGAAACGGGAATAGGCTGAGACGGCGAACCGATATTCGACCCGCGGTCCGTCGGGGCCGCGGACCCACAGACCCCTCGTCCCCAGGAGGCCCGCAGTGCGGATCGGCATCATGCTCAGCGAACAGACCGGACCGGATGCGCTCGTGCGCCTGACCGACGAACTGCAGCAGGTGGCCGACGAGGGTTTCGAATCGGCGTGGCTGTCGCACATCTTCGGTCTCGACGCCCTGACCGCGCTCGCCGTCGCCGGCAGCAAGGTGCCGAATATCGAACTCGGCACGGCCGTGGTGCCGACCTATCCGCGGCACCCGGGCGCCCTGGCCCAGCAGGCCGCCACCACCGCGCTCGCCGTCGGTCGCGGACGGCTCACCCTGGGGATCGGGCTGTCGCATCAGATCGTCATCGAGAACATGTTCGGCTACGACTTCGGCCGCCCGGCCCGGCACATGAAGGAGTACCTGTCGATTCTCGGGCCGCTGCTCGAGGGACAACCGGTGTCGTACAAAGGCGAGACCCTGAGCGCGAACCTCGGCCTCACCGCGGGGGAGACCGGCCGGATCCCGGTGCTCGTGGCCGCGATGGGAACCCAGATGCTGAAATTGGCCGCGCGCCGCACCGACGGCACCGTGCTGTGGATGACCGGCCCCGCGACCATCGCCGACCACATCGCACCGACCATCACCGCGGCTGCCGCCGAGGCCGGCCGGCCCGCGCCGCGGGTGGTCTGCTCGCTGCCGGTGCTGGTCACCGACGATATCGATCGCGGCCGGGAGAAGGCCGCGACCGTCTTCGCCGCCTACGGTTCGCTGCCCTCGTATCGGGCCATGATGGATCGCGAGGGCGCCGAGGGGCCGGCCGATCTGGCGATCATCGGCACCGAGGAGCAGGTTGCCGCCCGTATCGAGAAGGTGTTCGCCGCCGGTGCCACGGAATTCGTGGCCGCGCCCTTCGTCGGCGGCCAGGCCGCCGAACGCACCCGCAAGTTGCTCACCCAGCTGGCGGACTGAGCGACGGTGGCACGCCGGGCGCGGATCGAGGACGTGGAAGCACTCGCCCTGGCGATGCCGCACGTCACCGTGGTGCGGGGGTCCAGCGGCAATCCGGTCTTCCAGGTCGGTGGCAAGTCGTTCATCTTCTTCCGCACCCCGCGCCCGGACGCCGTCGATCAGGACACCGGCGAGCGGTACCCGGACGTGATCGTCTTCTGGGTGCCGTCGGAGTCGGACAAGCGTGCGCTCGTTCAGGATCCGGATTCGCCGTTCTTCACCACCGCTCATTTCGACGGGCATCTGTCGGTGCTGCTGCGCGGGGCCCGCATCGGTGAACTCGACCTCGACGAACTGCGCGAAATCGTCCAGGACGCCTGGCTGTCGCGGGCCTCAGCGGCGCGCGGCCGGCGCTGGCTCGCCGAACATCGGCTCTGATCTCGACGACAACCGTTGCGGCACAAGATATTTCAGTTCGCCGCGGCGGAGGCGATGTCGAGCCCGGCCAGCTGGTGGCGCATGCGCTCGCGTTTGGTGCGCAGGTAGCGGACGTTGTGTTCGGTCGGGTCGGTCTGCAGCGGAATCCGGTGCGTGACCGCGATGCCGTGTGCTTGCAGGCCCTCCTGCTTGTCCGGATTGTTGCTGAGCAACCGCACCGATTCGACACCCAGATCGCTCAGGATCTGCGCGCCCGCGCCGTAGCGGCGGGCATCGATCGGCAGGCCGAGACGCAGGTTCGCGTCCACGGTGTCGGCGCCCGCGTCCTGCAGTTCGTAGGCGCGCAACTTGTTCAGCAGGCCGATGCCGCGGCCCTCCTGGCCCCGCAGATACACCAGGACACCGCGTCCCTCGGCGGCCACCGCGCGCAGGGCGGCGTCGAGCTGTTCACCGCAATCGCAGCGCAGCGAGCCGAACGCGTCGCCGGTCAGGCATTCCGAGTGCAGCCGGACCAGGACGTCGGTTCCGGACGGATCGCCGAAGACCAGGGCGAGATGTTCGACCGGTTGCGCGCCGGAGTCGGCGTCGCGGTAGCCGAAGACCTGGAAATCGCCGTAGCGGGTGGGCAGCCGGGTCTGCGCGAGCCGGGTGACGGTGTGCTCGCGGTGCTTTCGGTACTCGATGAGGTCGGCGATGGAGATGATCGGCAGCTCGTGCTCGCGCGCGAAGGTCAGCAGCTGCGGCAGCCGGGCCATCGATCCGTCGTCGTCGACGACCTCCGCGATCACGCCCGCGGGCCGTAACCCGGCCGCGCGCAACAGGTCGACGGTCGCCTCGGTGTGCCCGGCGCGGCCCAGCACGCCGCGCGGATGCGCCCGCAGCGGGAAGACGTGCCCGGGCCGGGTGAGGTCGGCGGGGGTGGTGCGCGGATCGGCCAGCAGCCGCATGGTGTGGGCGCGGTCGGCCGCCGAGATACCCGTGCTGACGCCCGCGGCCGCATCGACCGATACGGTGTAGGCGGTGCCCTTGGGATCCTCGTTGACCGCCGTCATCGGGGGGAGCGAGAGCCGGTCGAGATCGGCGCCGGGCATCGGCACGCACAGCACGCCGCTGGTGTGGCGGATCAGGAATCCGATGGTCTGCGCGGTCGCGAATTCCGCGGCCAGTACGAGATCACCTTCGTTCTCCCGATCCTCGTCGTCGACCACCACGACGGGCCGGCCGGCGGCCAGGGCGTCGAGTGCGTTCTGGATGGAATCGAGTTCACCGGTCATCGTGCACCTCCTGTATGCCTAATAGAAATATTCCGAAAGGCCTCCCGCTAGGAAGGGTTCCGCTCAGTGAGATTCTGGGGACGTCGATTTTCCGGAACCCGGCGTCGGCGTTGACCTCGAGTGCGGTTGAGGATGCACGCTGGGGTCATGACACAGGCCGCAGAGTTCTGGAACACCGTCTACGACGACGACACCGCTCCCTGGGTGATCGGTGAGCCGCAGCCGGCGATCGTGGAGGTGGAACGCGAGGGGTTGATTCGGGGGCGGGTGCTCGACGTCGGAACGGGTGCGGGGGAGCACACCATCGCCCTCACCGCCCTGGGCTACGACGTGCTGGGTATCGACCTGTCGCCGAGCGCCGTCGAGTACGCGCGGCGCAACGCCGCCGCGAAGGGGGTGCCCGCGGCGCACTTCCGGGTGGCCGACGCCGTCCGGCTCGGTGCCGATCCCGCCGCGGCCGCCGAACTCGGCGTCTTCGACACGATCGTCGACAGCGCCCTGTTCCACATCTTCCGCGAGGATCCCGGTACCCGCGCCGCCTACGTCCGGTCGCTGCACACCCTGTGCGCTCCGGGCGGTCTGGTGCATGTCCTGGCACTGTCCGACGCCGACCCGGGTTTCGGGCCCCGCATCAGCGATCGGATGCTGCGTGAATCCTTCGGTGCCGGTTGGGAATTGGAGGATCTGCGGCCCACGTCCTATCGCGGCCGGGTCACCCCGGTGGTCGCCGATCAGGTCGCCGGGCTGAATGTCGCCGAGAACGGGACCGTGGATACCGCCGCCTGGCTGGCCCGGATCCGGCGAGTGTAGCGACGGACCCGGTATGTACCGGGCGTCCCGCCGTCCGGCTATCGGGGACGAGACTTCGACTTCGGCGGTGCGAGCGGCGCCTCGCGATTGCGGGGCAGCCGCCCGCGCTTGTTCAACGCCTCCAGGTCGTCGAGCAGATCCTCGGCCAGCTGGCGCTCCGCCTCGTAGTGGCGGATGCACCACCGCAACACGGCACTGGGAAAGGCCCAATCCGGGTTGGCGTCGGACCCTTCGGCGTCGGCGGCGGCGCGGCGGCGCATCTTCTCCGCGTAATCGATATGCGCGGTGAGGATTTCGCGCAGCCGCTCCGGCTCGGCCAGATGACCGAGCCAGGCCCGCAGCAGCACACTGTGTTTCAGCACCGGCGCTTCCACCGGTGAATGATTGACCCAGTGCGCCACGGCATCCCGGCCGCTCGTGGTGATCGCGTACATCCGCTTGCCGCGCACACCGTCCTCGGAGGTCACGGTGCGCGAAGTGACGTACCCGTGCTTCTCGAGGCGTTTGAGTTCGGCGTAGATCTGGCTGAACGAGGGGCTCCAGTAGAAGAACTGCAAACTCCAGTCCGCCCACTTCTTCAGGTCGTAGCCGGACAATTCGTCCGCATGCGAAAGCATCCCGAGCACGGCCCATGAAGTGGTCGGCAGATCGGTGCCAGATGTCATCGCCGAACTATACCGTCCAGTCATATGCGGATCCGAAATCAGCGCCAGCGGGTGCGGTGCGGGAACAGCGCTCGCCCGGCCTCGTGCACGACCTCGAGGACCACCCGGGCCAGCCGGTCGTAACTCATCGCCTCGGCTCGTCCCGACAGCGAGAGTGCGGCCGGTGGGGCGCCGCGGCCACGCAGCGGCGCGGCCACACACGCGATGCCGACCATCGCCTCCTCGCGGTCGATCGCCACGCCCTGGCGCAACCGGATCTGCCCGAGTTCGCGATGCAGCGCATCGGGCTCGGCCAGGGTGCGCGGAGTGAGCCGGGGCAGCCGGCCGCGGAAGGCGGCCTCGGCGATGGTGGGTTCCAGCGCCGCCAGCATCGACTTGCCCAAAGCCGTTGCGTGCGCGGGCATCCGGCCTCCGAGCCGGGTCGGCAGCGCAGCGGCGAACCGGCCGCCGGCCTTGTCCAGGTAGACGACCTCGCGACCGTCGAGCACCGCCAGATGGCCCACCATGCCCGTCCGCTGCGACAGTTCGTGCAGCAGCGGACTCACCGCATCGCGAATCTCGTTGTGGTCCGCGGTGAGTCCGCCCAGTTCGAGCGTGCGCATGCCGAGGCGGTAGCCGCCGGCGGAATGCGCCAGCCAGCGCAGCCGGATCATCTGATCCAGGATGCGGTGGACCGTCGAGCGCGGAAGTCCGGTCCGCTCGACCAGTTCCAGCAGTGTCAGAGTCGGGGTGTTCGCGTCGAAGGCGTCCAGGATCAGCGTCATTCGCTCGATCATCGACACCGGAATCGGCGCGCCGGCTCGATGAGCCCTGGCGCCCGTCGTCGCGTGATGCGCGGCCGTGGTGGTGCGTTCCGCGGAGGGCAGCACGGTGACGGTCATATGTACCTCCGTTGGCTCATATGCAATGTAGAAGTATTTCGACTAGGCATGTTCGGTTTCGGCATTTGTGTCACCTATCACAGTGGCTGCCACCACACCGATCGCGAATCGGTGGAACTACGTAAGTGCTACCGAAATCTCTCCCGTTCACCGGACCTGGCCGTTGACGGGCCCCGGAGCCGACCTGGTGTCATGACTTGCAGCTATATGTCTGTCCGAAACAAGGAGTGGCCGTGGAGCCGGTAGTACAGGTGGACGAGATCTCGGAGGCGAGCTTCAAATCCGTGCTGAGCAGGTTCTGCTCCGGGGTCACGGTGATCACCGCCCTGTCCGGCGACCAGCCGATCGGGTTCAGCTGCCAGTCGTTCTCGTCGCTGTCCCTCGATCCGCCCCGGGTCTGCTTCTTCCCCGCGCGGACCTCGACGTCGTGGCCGCGCATCCGCGAGGTAGGACGATTCTGCGTGAACATCCTCGCCCACGATCAGGCCGACACCTGCCGCGCGCTGTCCCGCAGCGGCACCGACAAATTCGCCGGCGTGGACTGGGAGGTGTCCGGGAACGGGTCGCCGCGGCTGAGCGGTGCGCTGGCCAGTATCGACTGCGAACTGGATCGCGAGGTGGACGGCGGCGACCACACCATCGTGATCGCGCGAGTCACCGCACTGGCCGAACATTCCGAACAGGCGCCGCTGCTGTTCTACCGCTCCTCGTTCGAACGTCTGCACGGGCACTGACGCGGGTCCGCGGGCATGCCGGTGGTGACGAGCCCGGTGCATACCCGCCCGCACCGCCGAGGCGTCCCGTCACTGCCGATGGCCGGAGCGGATCTCCCGGCCAGTGGGACTACGCGTGCCGGGCCCCGTCCCGATGGCGAGCATCGAGTCATCACCCGGGGCGGGTTCGGCCGGCGGGTAGTCGAGGCCGATCGCAATCGAGGCCGATCGCATTCGAGACGGAGGAATCATGAACAGCGACAGCGAAGTGCGGGTCATCGACGCCGGCGCACCGCCGACCCGGTTCGCCCGCGGCTGGCACTGCCTGGGTCTGGCGGACTCCTTCCGCGACGGCAAGCCGCACACCGTCGCCGCCTTCGGTACCGAACTGGTCGTGTTCGCCGGCGAGGACGGCACGCTCAATGTCCTCAACGCCTATTGTCCGCATATGGGCGGCAATCTCGCCGACGGCACCGTCAAGGGCGATTCGCTGGCCTGCCCCTTCCACGACTGGCGGTGGAACGGCAAGGGCAAATGCACCGGAATCCCGTACGCGCGCCGGGTGCCTCCGCTGGCGCGCACCAAGGCGTGGCCGACGCTGGAGCAGAACAAGCAACTGTTCGTCTGGAACGATCCGGAGGGCAAGCAGCCGCCCGCGGACATCACCATCCCGCGCATCGACGCCGCCTTCGACGACGAATGGACCGACTGGACCTGGAACTCGATGATCGTCGATGCCAACTGCCGCGAAGTGGTCGACAACGTGGTCGACATGGCGCACTTCTTCTACGTGCACTACGGCTTCCCGACGTTCTTCAAGAATGTTTTCGAGGGCCACATCGCCAGTCAGTACATGACCTCCATCTCGCGCGAGGACATGATGGGCGAGACGGCGAAGGCATTGGGCGGCAAGAACACTCTGCATTCGGAGGCGTCCTACTACGGGCCCTCCTACATGATCGACTACCTGCGCAGCGACAGCGCGGATCTCTCGGTCGAGGGCTATCTGATCAACTGCCATTATCCGATCACCGAGAACCGGTTCGTGCTGCAGTACGGGGCCATCGCGAAGAAGCCGCAGGGCGTCTCGCCGGAGCGGGCCGAGCAGATCGCGGCCTCCTTCGTCGGCGGTCTCGGCAAGGGGTTCGAACAGGACGCGGCGATCTGGAAGCGCAAGTCGCGCATCAACAATCCGCTGCTGTGCGAGGAGGACGGACCGGTCTATCAGCTGCGCCGCTGGTACGAGCAGTTCTACACCGACGTCGCCGACATCTCGGAGGAGATGACCGCGCGCTTCGAATTCGAAGTCGACACCACCCGCGCGGTCACCGCCTGGGAGGCCGAGGTCGCCGAGAATCTCGCGAAGCGGGCCGAGCAGGCCGTGGCGGGCTGAGAGTTATCGCGATGGACGAGGTTTCGTGCCGATCCTGCGGAACGTGCGTGCTGGTGGAGAAATTCAGCCCGCAGCATACGAGTGTGCAGTGGAGCCGGTCGGCGATGCGTGCGTGCACCGAACTGTCGCTGCCGGGCACGCATGCGCACACCTGCACCGCCCTGCGCGAGAGCATCGACGCGGCGGTGCAGTCGGGCCAGTTGAGCGTGAGTACCCGCGATGTCGATGTGCGCACCCGCGGCCGGACGGTGGCATGACAGGGGCAGGAAGCTGGATGAACGGCACAGGAACGGATGTGGTGGTGCTCGATGGATACCGCGATCGAACTCGACGTGCGTGAGCCGCGCACGTCGCGCGAGGACGCCGGCTCGCGTGACTCGGCAAATGGCGGCGAATCCGCGGACGGCGTCGTGGCGGCCGCCGGGTCGCCGGCCGATCCGGTCGTGGTCGAGATCGTCCGTGTGGTGCGCGAAACCGCGGACGCGGTATCGCTCGAATTGGCGCCGCAGCCCGAACACGCCGAGCGGTTCGGCTATCGGCCCGGGCAATTCCTCACTGTGCGCATCCCCAGCGAACTGACCGGTTCGGTGAGCCGGTGCTACTCGCTGTCGAGCGCACCGCACGAGGGTGGGCCGCTGAAGGTCACCGTCAAACGCACGGCGGCCGGATATGCGTCGAACTGGTTGTGCGACAACGCAGTCGCCGGTGACACCCTGCAGGTGCTGCCGCCCGCCGGACTGTTCACCCCGGCCTCGCTGGACGCCGATCTGCTGCTGTTCGCCGGAGGCAGCGGCATCACCCCGGTGTTGTCGATCCTGAAATCGGTGCTCGCGCAGGGCAGCGGCCACTGCACCCTCGTGTACGCCAATCGCGACGAATCGTCGGTCATCTTCGCCGCGGAACTCGCGGAACTCGCGGGGGGCCATCCGGATCGGCTGCAGGTGCTGCACTGGCTGGAATCGGTGCAGGGTCTGCCGAGTGTGGCGCAATTGTCCGCGCTGGTGCGGCATTGGGCCGATCGCGAGACGTTCGTCTGCGGTCCGGGGCCGTTCATGGACGCCGTCGCCGCCGCGATGGCCGCGCACGGCGCCGACCGGCGGCGCGTGCACATGGAGAAGTTCGTTTCCCTGACCGGCAATCCGTTCGAGGCCGCACCCCCCGCGAGCGACGACGCCGACCCCGCCGACTCGGCGAACGTCGAGGTCGAGCTCGACGGCGAGCATCACCGGATGGCATGGCCGCGACGCCAGGTCCTGTTGGATACCTTGCTGGCAGCGGGACTCGAGGCGCCGTATTCGTGCCGCGAAGGCGCGTGCAGCGCGTGTGTGTGCCGGGTGGTGTCCGGCGAGGTGTCCATGCGCCGCAACGAGGTTCTCGAAGAGGAGGATCTCGCCGAGGGCTACGTGCTCGCCTGTCAGGCGGTACCGGTCACCGACGACGTTTCGATCAGCTATTCCTGAACCCCATTCTTCGAGGAGAGAAAATGGCCGCCGTCAGCTCGCTCGGTTATGTCCGAGCGCGGATCGCCGATGTCGCCGCGTGGCGTGAATTCGCCTTCGACATCATCGGATTCGCCGAAGGGTCGGGCCCGAATCCGGAGTCGGTCTATCTGCGCACCGACGAGCACACCTACCGCCTGGAGTTGGTACCGGGCGATCGGGACGAGGTGATCGCCGTCGGCTGGCAGGTCGCCGACCGGCGCTCGCTGACGCTGGTGCGTGAAACGCTCACCGCGGCCGGTGTCGAGGTCACCGAACTCACCCTGGCCGAATCCGCCGCGCGCCACGTCGAGGAGGCGATCAGCTTCACCGATCCGGCCGGCTTCACCGTCGAGGTCTTCCACGGACCTCTGCTCGATCACAGCCCGGTGGTCGGCAGGTACGGAAACCGTTTCGTCTCCGGCGATCTCGGTCTCGGCCACGTCGTCCTGCCGGTGCCCGATATCGAGGCGGCGCGGCAGTTCTACACCGAGGTACTGGACTTCGCCTCGCGCGGTTCGTTCCGGGTGGGTCCCCCCGAACATCCGATCTGGATCCGGTTCATGGGTGTCAATCCCCGCCACCACAGCCTGGCGCTGATTCCGGGCGGCCGTGGCGACGGTCCGGGGATCGTGCACGTGATGGTCGAGGTCGATGCGCTCGACGATGTCGGCCGGGCTCTCGACCGGGTGACCGAGGCGGGCTATCACCTGTCCTCGACACTCGGCCGCCACACCAACGACAAGATGATCTCCTTCTACGTCCGCACCCCGGGCGGCTGGGACCTCGAATTCGGTTGCGAGGGAGTGCTCGTGGGCGAGGACTATGTCGCGGAGGAGATGACGGCCGACAGCTACTGGGGCCACGAATGGGCGCGCGGCTGAGCGGCCGTCACCACCGTGTGGCGGCCGGCACGCGGTGAGGCGAACCGGCGACCACAGTAGTTACAGGACTGGTTCCTGCACGTCGGTGAACGTGACCCGCACCGAGATCGGATCGGTCTGCAACGCGGCGAATCCGGCGGTGGTCAGCGGTGCGAGCGCTGGGTGCGGGGCGAAGGCGCGGGCCCGGGCGACCACGTCGTCGTCCGGGCGCAACTCCGCCGTGGCCGTACGCCAGGTTCCGTTGTGCCGCAGGCGTACCGAAGGATCGGCGCGCACATTGTTGCCCCAGCCCGACCGCATGCCGTGCTGGCAGATGATCCACGCGCCGTCGTCGTCGAACAGCACCGATACCGGGACCCGGCGCGGCTGACCGGATTTGCGGCCGATGGTCTCCAGTTCGGTCGCGAAGGTGGACCGCACACCCACCCGGTCCAGTGCGGCGAAACCGGGGTTGACCAGATAGCGGCCGACGGCGCGTTCGATCCGGAACTTCGTCGACTTGCGGTCGGTGCCGGCTGTCGTGCGCCGGGATCGGAAAGCGTCGAGTCCGTTGCGGCGCAGCATGGTTATCGCGGTCGACCGCGGTGACCGGGCCGGATCCGGATCCAGCCCGGCGCCGAGGCGATGCAGCTGATCGGTGTGCCATTGCAGATCCAAGGCGCCGTCGACCGCGCGCAACGTACCGATGCGAGCGATCCGGCCACGCAGACCGAGCGAAATCGACGGCGGACGGAGGACTTCGGCCCCGCCGGTGAGCAGGTCGGCGGCGGCAGCCGGGTACACCGTGGTGGGGCGGCCGAGTCCGACCACATCGCAGGCGCCGGAGTCGACCGCCCCGCCCATCGCCGTCCGGCTGCGGAACCCGCCGGTGACCGCCAGCGGCACCGCGGCGGCGACCTGCCGCACGGTCTCCGCGTACTCCAGGAAGTAGGCCTCCCGCGCTCGGGTACTCGCCGCCGCGCTGCGGGACCGGCCCATCATCGCCGGGGATTCGTAGCTGCCGCCGCTGATTTCGATCAGATCCAGCGGCTGCCGGGCCAACTGCCGGACCACCTCCCGCGATTCCTCCTCGGTGAATCCGCCGCGCTGGAAATCCGCCGAGTTCAGCTTGACGGCCACCGCGAAGCCCGGCTGGACCGCCGCGCGAATCGCACCGACCACCTCGAGCAGAAAGCGCGCGCGGCGCAGCCCGTCACCGCCCCAGTCGTCGGTGCGCTGATTGGCCAGCGGGGACAGGAACTGCGACACCAGGTAGCCGTGGGCGCCGTGAATCTGCACCCCGTCGAAGCCGGCCGATTCCGCGATCCGCGCCGCGTCGGCGAAGCGCCGGATCAGGTCGTGGATCTCGGTTTCGGTGAGCGCCCGCGGCGTGGGCAGGCCCGGCACTCCCGACGCGATCGCCGAGGGCGCCACCGGCCGCTGCCGGGTGGCCAGCGGATTGGCTTGGCGGCCGGGATGATTCAGCTGCATCCAGATCGGGGTGCCGCCGTCCTTGGCGGCCTTCGCCCAGCGCGTCAGCGCGGCGAGATCGCGATCGTCGTCGATAACCACATTGCCCGGCTCGCCGAGCTGGGTGCGGTCGATCATCACATTGCCGGTGACGATCAGGCCGTAGCCGCCCGCTCCCCAGCGGCGATACAGCCGGACCAGCCGGTCGTCGGGAGCATGTGCCGCGGTGCCGAGCCCCTCGCTGAGCGCCGATTTCATGATCCGGTTGGGCAGTACCTGGCCACAGGGCAGGGGGAGTGGGTCGTGCAGTCCGGTCATGCCTATCCTCCAGGGCGCGGATCGGAAATGAGGTATACCGATCGGTATAGTCGGCACAGTAGTACACCGATCGGTCTAGGGCAACGGTAGGCTGGACCGTGCAGGGTGCACGAGGAAAGGGGTCGCATCATGGGAGCCCGCGACCGGCTCATCGACAGCGCCGTGGATCTGATGCGCAGCAACGGTGTGGCCGGCACCGGCATCGCGCAGCTGCTCGACCACAGCGGCATCTCGCGCCGCTCGGTGTACCTCAACTTCCCCGGCGGTAAATCGGAACTGATCGCGGAGGCGACCCGCGCGGCCGGTGCCACCTACAGCGCGCTGCTGCGCACGATCACCGCGGGGGCGGACGTGGCATCGTGTGTCGGCGCCTTCCCGGCGCTGTGGCGCGAGAAGCTCGCGGCGAGCGACTTCACCGCCGGCTGCCCGATAGTCGCGGCCGCGCTGGGCCGGTCGGAGGCGCCCGAAGCGGCCGACGCCGCCGGTGCGACCTTCACCGAATGGGAGACCATCCTCGCCGAACGCCTCGAAACCGAGGACGTCGAGCCCGATCTGGCGATATCGCTGGCCACCACGGTGGTCGCGGCGCTCGAGGGGGCGGTGATCCTGTCCCTGGCGACACGTTCGATGGCACCGCTGGAACGGGTGGGTGCCCAGATGTCGGAACTCATCGCTCGCCACACCGCGAAGTGAGTGCACGCTCTATCGCCGCCGCGGTGGGGATCGCCGCCGTGGCGCCGACGACGGTGGTGGCCAGAGCGCCGGCGGTGCAGGCCCACGCCAGAGCGGTCGCGGGGCCCTCGTGCCAGTGTGCGGCCAGCGCGCCGGTGAACGTGTCCCCGGCGCCGGTGGTGTCGACCACCTCGACCCGCACGCCCGGATGAGAGAGCTCGCCCTCGGGTCCGCGATAGCGCGCGCCCTCGCCGCCGCGGGTGGTCAGCACATGCGGGACCGCCCGGAGTTCCGAATCCAATTGCGCCGCTTCGCCCTCGTTGACCACCACGATGTCGACCGCCTCCCACAGCTGCGGTGGCAGTGACCGCGCGGGGGACGGATTGAGCAGAACGAGAGTGCCGTGCTCACGGGCGCAGCGGGCGGCGCCGAGCACGGTCTCCACCGGAATTTCCAGCTGGCACAGCAGAATATCCGCCTCGGCGACGAGGGCGCGATCACCGTCGGTGAGCCCGGACAGCTCCGCATTGGCTCCGCCGACCACGATGATCGTATTCTCGCCGGCGTCGTCGACCACGATGGTGGCGGTCCCGCTGGCCCCCTCGACGGTGCGCAGTCCGGCGGTCCCGATCTCGTTGTCCTCGAGCACTTTTCGCAACTCGACGCCGAAGACGTCGGTTCCGACCGCGCCGACGAAATCGACCGCCGCGCCCGCACGCCGAGCGGCGATCGCCTGGTTCGCGCCCTTCCCGCCGGGCACCGTATCGAAGGCGGTGCCGAGGACGGTCTCACCGGGCCGCGGCCGCCGCGGCGTGCGGGTCACCAGATCCATGTTGATACTGCCGACCACTGCGATCCGTGCCATGCACGCACCGTAACCCGCCGCGGCGTCTGCGGGCTCGAACGTCGCCGCCGTCAGGCGTGGTCGGCCGCCGTCGCCACCGCGGCCAGCCGGTCGAGCGACCCGAGTAGTTTGTCCGAGGTCGTCGCCCGGGCCCTGGGCAGCCGGACCTCGTCGGTCAGCCGCGTCCAGTCGTAGGTGTGCCGCACCAGGGTCCGGCTCTCGCCGACGGGTTCGAGCTCCCAGCGCCACAGATGTCCCGGCGGCCGCTGCCCGGATTCCGCGGGCAGCCAGGCGATTCGGCGGCCCTCCTCGAATTCCACCACGTGGTTCTCGCGCACACTCCCGTTGGTGAGTGTCATCGCGAAGACATCACCCACGCTCCGCACGCGCTGCCCGATCTCCGCCCGGTCGAGATTGTCGTTCCCGTCCCATCGCGGCTGCTGCGCCGGATCGGCGATCAATTCGAAGATGTGCCCGGCCGGCGCGGCGACCTCACGCTCCGCCGACACCACCCTGTCGATATCTGCCATGACACCATCGAATCATCCACGGGAATCGCCGACAACGCGGCCGCGAAGAGTGTTCGGACACAGGCTGTTCCGTGCGTGCGGCTCACTCCTGGTTCTCGACCGGGCCGGACGTGAATTCGGCATGCCGGGGCTCCAGGGGCGGCCCCGCGACCGGGCAGTTGACCTTGCATTGCGGCGCGGCCTCGGGACCAGCGCTCTCGAGCGCGTCGTCGCGGACGGTGACCACGGTCAGTGCCGCGGCCGCGGCCATCACGATCGCGCAGATGAGCATGGCCTGGTGGAACCCGCGCTCGAAGGCGGCGGGGTCGGTGTAGGCGGCACCGGTGAGTCCGGTGAGCGGCGGGACAGCCGCTACCGCAAGCAATCCGGCCGCCCGGGCGACCGCATTGTTGACGCCGCTGGCCACCCCCGCGTGCTGTTCGTCGGCCGTCGCCAGCACGGTCGCGGTCAGCGGTGCGACGGCCAGGGTGAGTCCGAGGCCGAACACCAGGGCGGCGGGCAGCACATCGGTGACGTAGGAGGCGTCGGTGCCGATCCGCATCATCAGCAACATCCCGGCGGCGGCCAGCAGCACACCCGCGGTGATCGGGATGCGCGGTCCGATGCGCTGAGCCAGATCGCCCGAGCGGGCCGAGAACAACAGCATCAGCACGGTGGCGGGCAGCATCGCGGTCCCGGCCGCCATCGGACTGAAACCGGCCACCACCTGCAGGGTCAGCACCAGCAGGAAGAACACCACGCCCATCGCGCCGTACATCACGAAGGTGACCGCGTTGATCGCGCTGAATTGCCGCGAGGCGAAGATCTCGACCGGCAGCATCGGCGGCGGCCCGTGGTGTCCGGGCGCGTCGTGCCCCGCCGAGCGCCGCCGCTCGACGACGACGAAGGCCACCCCGGCGAGCACACCGATCACCGCCGTCGCCACCACGGCCGCCCGGCTGCTCCCGTGTTCGGGCGCCATGGTCAGTGCGTAGGTGATGCCTGCCAGGCACAATGCCGCGAGGAACGCCCCCAGCACATCGAAGCCCTCGTGTGCCCGGCCGCCGGATTCGGGAGCCGGGCGGGTGGCCGCCGAGCCGTCGGACGCGCCGGAACCGTAGGTCTCCGGCACATGCCGCACCGCGACCAGCACCACCACCGCGGCCAGCGGAATGTTCAGCAGGAACACCCAGCGCCACCCGACCGCGCCGACCAGCCATCCGCCCAGGAAGGGGCCGATCGCGCCGGCGACTCCGCCGAGCCCGGACCACGCGCCCACCGCGCGGGCGCGATCCGATTTCGCGAAAGAGGCCTGGATGATCGCCAGTGAGCCGGGCGTGAGCAGCGCGCCACCCACGCCCTGCAGTGCGCGGGCGGCGATGAGCATCGGAATACCCTGTGCCGCACCGCAGATCGCCGAGGCCAGCGCGAACCACACCACGCCGACGACGAAGATCCGCCGCCGTCCGAATCGGTCGCCCAGTGAGCCGCCGAGCAGAATCAGCCCGGCCAGCGTGAGCGTGTAGGCGTTGACCGTCCACTGCAGCCCCGCCATCGAGGCGCCGAATTCCTCGCCGATGCGGGGGAGGGCCACATTGACCACGGTCGCGTCCAGCATCGCCATTCCCGAGCCCAGCACCGTGGCCAGCAGAACCCAGCGACCCGAACCCGACGACAACCGGATGGTGGCGACCATGAGGCCACGGTAGCGGCGGGCACCGACGCACAGCGGACGTTCGGTGGTTATCCGGCGGCGGCGTCCGCGTCCCGGTCAGTAGGCTGTTCACCATGACTGCTGGAACTGTCGGCGAAGTGGATACCGTGCGCGAGGCGGTGCACGAGGCGGCGCGGCGGGCTCGGGTGGCGTCGCGGACGCTGGCACAGCTGACGACCGCGCAGAAGGATGCGGCCCTGCACGCCGCGGCGGATGCGCTGCTCGCGGCGAAGGATGCCGTCCTGGCCGCCAATGCCGAAGACATCGCGACCGCGGAGGCGGGCGGCACCGCGGCCTCGCTGCTCGATCGCCTGCGGCTGACCGAGCCGCGCATCGACGGCATCGCCTCCGGGTTGCGTCAGGTCGCCGGCCTGCCGGATCCGGTCGGCGAGGTGCTGCGCGGTTCGACGCTGGCCAACGGCCTGGAGATCCGGCAGGTGCGCGTGCCGCTGGGCGTGGTCGGCATGGTCTACGAGGCCCGCCCGAACGTCACCGTCGACGCCTTCGGCCTGGCGTTGAAATCCGGTAACGCGGCCCTGCTGCGCGGCTCGTCCTCGGCGGCCCGATCGAATGCCGCCCTGGTCGAGGTCATGCGCGAAGCCCTTGTCGCCCAGGGGCTTCCGGCCGACGCGGTCCAACTGCTGCCGAGTGAGGATCGCTCCAGCGTCACCCATCTGATCCAGGCCCGCGGCCTGGTGGACGTGGTCATCCCGCGCGGTGGCGCCGGGCTGATCAACGCGGTGGTGCGCGACGCCCGGGTCCCGACCATCGAAACCGGCACCGGCAACTGCCACGTCTACGTGCACGCCGCCGCTGATCTCGAAATGGCGGAATCGATTCTGCTGAACTCCAAGACCCGCCGGCCCAGCGTCTGCAATACCGCCGAGACGGTGCTCATCGATCGCGCGATCGCCGAGACCGCGGTCCCGCGCCTGATCGACGCGCTGGAACGGGCACAGGTCACCATCCACGGCGATCTGCCCGGCCTGGTTCCCGCGACGGAGGAGGATTGGGCCGACGAATATCTGTCGCTGGATATCGCGCTCAAGGTCGTCGACGGTCTCGACGCCGCGGTCGACCACATCAACGAGTGGGGCACCGGCCACACCGAGGCCATCGTGACCGCCGATCTGAAGGCGGCCCGCGAGTTCACCTCCCGAGTGGACGCGGCCGCGGTGATGGTCAACGCCTCGACCGCCTTCACCGACGGTGAGCAGTTCGGATTCGGCGCGGAGATCGGTATCTCCACTCAGAAGCTGCACGCCCGCGGTCCGATGGCGCTGCCGGAGCTGACCTCCACCAAGTGGATCGTGTGGGGCGACGGCCAGATTCGGCCGAGCTGAACCCGTCCCCGGCCGTGACCGTCGGTGCCGGTCGGGCCCGTGGTCTCGCCGGCACCGCAGTATCGAACCCGGCCCGCGGGTGTGTACCGTCGTGAGCAGCTGGACTTTACGGTGCATACCTGCAGTGGGCTGCGCTGTTCCCGAAGGAGGGCCCAACTGTGCAGACGACCGTGCACGAGCCGATTTTCGCCTCGGTCGACGATGTGATCGACCGCCTGGCCACCACCGGCTACCTGGCCGACAAGGCCACCGCCACCTCGGTGTTCCTGGCCGACCGGCTCGCCAAGCCGCTGCTGATCGAGGGACCCGCCGGCGTCGGTAAGACCGAACTGTCGCGCGCGGTGGCCCAGGTCGCCGATGCCGAACTGGTCCGCCTGCAGTGCTACGAGGGGATCGACGAGGCGCGGGCCCTCTACGAGTGGAACCACGCCAAGCAGATTCTGCGCATCCAGTCCGCGACCTCCGGTGGGTCGGATTCGGGTAACGCCTGGGCCGACACCAAAGCCGATGTGTTCAGCGAGGAATTCCTGCTGCAGCGCCCGCTGTTGACCGCTATCCGGCGCACCGACCCCACCGTGTTGTTGATCGACGAGGCGGACAAGGCCGATGTCGAGATCGAGGGCCTGATGCTGGAGGTGCTGAGCGACTTCGCCGTCACCGTCCCGGAACTCGGCACGATCACCGCGACCCGCCGCCCGTTCGTGGTGCTCACCTCCAACGCGACCCGCGAACTGTCGGAGGCGCTGAAGCGCCGCTGCCTCTACCTGCACATCGACTTCCCGGACGAGGAACTCGAGCGCCGCATCCTCGCCAGCCGGGTGCCGGAGCTGAAACCGGCGGTGGCCGCACAGCTGGTCCGGGTGGTGCACGTGCTGCGCGGGATGCAGTTGAAGAAGTTGCCGTCGGTCGCCGAATCCATCGACTGGGCCCGCACGCTGCTCGCGCTGGGACTGAAGGATCTCGACGACAAGACCGTGCGCGCGACGCTCGGCGTGGTGCTCAAACACCAGAGCGACCATCAGCGCGCCCTGGCCGAGCTGAAATTGGCCTGAGCCGTGTCCGGTAAGCGCACCACCCCCCGCGCGCTGGTGTCCGCGGCGCTGCGGGGTGGGTCCGCGTCCGCGGCGCAGGGTGCCCCGCAACCCGGCGAGACCGCGCCGCACGGACTGTCCGGGCATGTGGTCGGCTTCGTGGAAGCCTTGCGCGCCAGGGGAATTCCGGTCGGCCCGTCGGAAACGGTAGACGCCGGCCGAGTGCTCACCGTGGTCGATCTGATGGATCGCGAGATGCTGCGCGAGGGCCTGGCCTGTGCGCTGCTGCGCCGGCCCACCCAGCGCGCCACCTTCGACGGCTTGTTCGAGCTGTGGTTCCCCGCCGCACTGGGGGAGCGCGCGGGCGCCGAGGACATCGAGCTCCCGCGGCGCGACGACGGTGAAATCGACCTGTTCGAATTGCGGCGCATGCTGGCCGAGATGCTGGCCGCCGAGCCGACCGGGGACCAGACCCGGCAGCTGCAGAATCTGGCCGCGCAGATGGTCGAGCAGATGGGGCAGTACCAGTCGGCGAACGGGCCGTCGTTCTCGGCGTATCAAACGCTGAAGGATGTGCAGCCCGAGGTGCTGATCAGCAAGATCCTCGCGGGATTGGCCGCCGGGCAGAACAATTCGGAGTTCGACACCGAGGTCGCCCGCCGTGCCGCCCGGGAACGGGTCAAGGCGTTTCGCGGCACGGTCGAGGCCGAGACCCGGCGGCGCGTAGCCGAGCGGCTGGGCCGCGAGCGGGTGGCGACCTACGGTGTTCAGCGCCAGGCCGAGGATGCCGACTTCCTGCGGATCTCGGAGAACGAACTGGCCGAACTGCGGCGCGGTTCGCAGCGGTTGGCCCGGGTGCTGGCCTCCCGGCTCGCCGCCCGGCGCAGACGGTCCCGGCGCGGCGAGATCGACCTGCGCAAGACGCTGCGCAAATCCATGTCCACCGGTGGGGTGCCGATCACGCTGCAGACCCGTAAGCCGCGGCCCGGTCGCCCGGATCTGGTGCTGCTGTGCGATATCTCGGGATCGGTCGCCGGATTCTCCAGTTTCACCATGCTGCTGGTGGATTCGCTGCGTGAGCAGTTCTCGCGGGTGCGGATCTTCGCCTTCGTCGACCAGGTGGACGAGGTGACCCACATCTTCGATCAGGTCACACCGCTGGATCAGGTGACCCGGCGCATCTTCACCGAGACGAAGGTGGTCGGATTCGAGGGGCATTCGGATTACGGTGCGGCGCTGCGCGGTTTCGCGGAGGACTGGCCCGATGTGGTGACCAGCCGCACCTCCCTGCTGATCCTCGGCGACGCCCGCACCAACTATCGCGATCCGGCGCTGAATACGCTGCGGGAACTCGTCCAGGTGGCCAAGCACGCGCACTGGCTGAATCCGGAGGCCGAAAAGATGTGGGGCACCGGCGATTCGGCGGCCAACCGCTACGCCGAGGTCGTCGAGATGCACGAATGCCGGTCGGCGCGCCAGCTGACCGGTGTGGTGAGCAGGCTGCTTCCGGTCTAGGCCGCGAGGAGGGGTAGCGCGCCGTTTGCCCGGGACCATCAGCGGCTGTTAAGCGCTTTCCAAGGCGGGCCGTCGATCATTCGCGCGTGCCGTGCCCATCGGGGGAGTTCGCCGACGAAATCCCCGTCGACCAGCCGAGCGCCCCTGCGGCGCAACGACATCCCCACGACCGGGATGCCGAGCCCCCCGAGTCCGAGTTTCCCGATGCCGGGCGCCCCGATCCTGAGCGATCCGGCTCCGAACCGGCTGCGTCCGAGTGCCCGGCACCCGCATCGGACGAGCCGGCGCCGGGAGATCTCCGGCTGCGGGCACGGGAACTGACCGAGGCCGCGACCGCCCTGCTCGGCACCAGCCCTGCCGTCGCCGAACGAATGTTGTTGCAGGCGCTGAACTGTGGCACGGGCGTTCTCTCCGGGGAACAACGCGCGCGGCTGTACTCGCTGGTGGTGACCGCGGTCGCCAACCAGCCGGGCCGTGAGCACGACCTGGCGGACGCGGCGGCCGCCGCGGCCGCGAGCTGGACCGGTATCTCCGCTGCCGACGTGGCCCATCACACGCTGCTCGCCGCCCGCGTCCACTACCGCAGCGGTCACTACCGCCGCGCGGCCACCCTGTACGCCGAGGCCCTCGGCTGCGATGCGCTGCCCTATCCGCCGGAAGAAATCGCGGTGCTGTACGAGCAGCTCGGACGCTGCTTGGGACAGTGCCACCGCCACCGTGCCGCGGCACTGGCCTACACAGCGGGTGCGGACGCCGTCGCCGGCCGGCCCCAGTGGGACGAACTGCACCGCGACCTGATCGAGGCCGCGACCCGGTCCCGGCGCGCGGCGCGCAACCCGGCCGCGATGGTGCGGGCGTATCTGTCGGCGCGGTGGGCGCGGTGAGCTCATAGCACCCGATCACCGACGAGACCCACCCCCGCCCGGGCCCGCCCAGTAAGCTCGGCATTCGTGCAAAACACAGGCCGGCGCAAACTGGGCGTGATGGGCGGTACGTTCGATCCGATCCATCACGGGCATCTGGTTGCCGCCAGTGAGGTCGCCAACCGGTTCGACCTCGATGAAGTGATCTTCGTACCCACCGGGCAGCCGTGGCAGAAGTCCTCACGCCAGGTCTCCCCGGCGGAGGACCGCTATCTGATGACGGTCATCGCCACCGCATCCAATCCGCGGTTCACGGTCAGCCGGGCCGACATCGACCGGGAGAAGGCCACCTACACCGTCGACACCCTTCGTGACCTGCAGAATCAGCATCCGGACGCCGATCTGTACTTCATCACGGGTGCGGACGCGCTGGCCAGCATCCTGACATGGCAGGATTGGGCGGAACTGTTCGAGCTGGCGAAGTTCGTCGGGGTGAGCCGTCCGGGGTACGAATTGAATGTCGACCACCTCGAGGAACATCTGCGAAATCAGCCGGCCGATGCGGTCACCGTCATCGAGATCCCGGCCCTGGCGATCTCGTCGAGCGAATGCCGTCGCCGCGCCGCCGAGGGGCGTCCGGTGTGGTACCTCGTTCCCGACGGCGTCGTGCAGTACATATCGAAACGGCACCTGTACGTGCCGGGAGGGAACGGGAAGGTGAGCCAATGACGGCATCGGCACAGGCGGTGGAGATGGCGCAGGTCGCCGCGCGGGCCGCCGACGAGAAGCTGGCGACCGACGTCGTCGTACTCGATGTCTCCGATCAGCTGGTGATCACCGACTGCTTCGTCATCGCCTCCGCGCCGAACGAGCGTCAGGTCAACGCGATCGTCGACAACGTCGAGGAGAAGTTGCGTCTCGCCGGGCACAAGCCGGTCCGCCGCGAGGGCACTCGTGAAGGTCGCTGGGTGCTGCTGGACTACGTCGACGTCGTGGTGCACATCCAGCACAGCGACGAGCGCAACTTCTATGCGCTGGAACGGTTGTGGAAGGACTGCCCGCAGGTCGAGGTGCCGGGTCTGGCGGCTCCCGCGCAGGCGCCGGCGAGTGGTAGCGGGGACCCCGCGTGAACCGCAGGCCCGAAGGCGACACCGCGCGTGAACCCGAAGAGGCCGGGGAGCGCGGCATCGAGTCCGGTGGGAGCGACGCGGCCGAAAGTGTTGCGGCGGCGGCCGGCTCGCGGGCGACGAAGTATCCGGGGGTGCGCCGGCTGATCCTGCTGCGACACGGACAGACGGAATGGAACGCCGCCGACCGGATGCAGGGCCAGATCGACACCGAGCTCAGCGAATTGGGCCGGCGCCAGGCGAAAGACGCTGCGCGCGAGCTCGTTTCCCAGGACGCCGTCGCGATCGTCTCCTCGGATCTGCGCCGCGCCTACGACACCGCACTCGCCCTGGCCGAACACAGCGGACTCGAGGTCGTGCGGGATGCGCGGCTGCGGGAGACCAGCCTCGGCGACTGGGAAGGTCTCGACCATCTCGAGGTGGATGCGCGGTATCCGGGTGCGCGCAAGGCGTGGCGGCTGGATCCCACCGTGACCCCGCCGGGCGGGGAGAGCAAACTCGAGGTCGGCGCGCGGGCGCTGCCGGTGGTTCGCGAGCTGTTCGCCGAGCGTGCGGACTGGCCCGGCCGTACCATCATCCTGGTCGCGCACGGCGGGCTGATCGCGGCCCTGACCGCCGCGCTGCTGGAGCTGCCCGAGCACAAATGGCCGATCCTGGGCGGATTGGCCAACACCAGCTGGGTGCAGCTGAGCAGCCACGGTCCGGGCATCGAGCAGCCGGGTTGGCGGCTGGATGTGTGGAATGCGGCGGCGAAGGTAGCTCCTGATGTCCTCTGAACGCTCCTCCGACGACCGGGACGATCCGGTCCGGCAGGTATCCGACGAACTGTTGCGCAAGGCATCCGAAGGGCCCGTCCGGCGGCTGCCGGACGCGCTGTTCGGCGGTCCGGTCGCGCCGGTGGAACCGGCCGGGGAATCCGATGCGGCTTCCGAATCGGACGCGGACGACGACGGCGGATCGACCGGTCCGCCGGCCGTTCTCGCGGATGTGCCCACCGAGGCAGAGGAGAATGCGGAACCGGCCGCGGACGCGCGGGAAGACAGCGTGCCCGGCGGTTCCGAGGCGACGCCGTCCACCGAGGCGGCAACTACGCACGCCGTATCCGGCGACGCGGCGGTAGCCGATGACGCCGACGCGGCGCTCGATGCGCACGGGAAGTCCGACACCGGTTCCGGCGCGGCAACTCCCGGCGAGCGGACCGTGTCGAGCGCGGCCGTCGACGCCGTATCGGGAATCGACGACGCGGTCTCCGCGGATGCGCAGCCGAGCATCGGCGACGCGGCCGGCGCACCCGAGGCTTCGGCGCGACCGGTTCTGGTCGTGATCGCGGATTCGCTGTCGTACTTCGGGCCCAAGGGCGGCCTGCCCGCCGACCATCCGCGCATCTGGCCGAATCTGGTTGCCGCGGAACTCGATTGGGACGTCGAATTGGTGGCGCGGATCGGCTGGACCTGTCGCGACGCCTATTGGGCACTCATCGGCGATCCGCGCGTGTGGGCCGCGGTGCCGCGCGCGGGAGCGGTCGTCCTGGCCACGGGCGGGATGGACACGCTGCCGTCGCCGCTACCGACGGCGCTGCGCGAATTGATCCGGTATCTGCGCCCGCCGGTGCTGCGCCGGCAGGTGCGTACCGGCTACCAGTGGCTGCAACCGCGGCTGTCGAAACTCGGTCGCCCCGTGGCACTTCCGCCGCATGTGAGCATCGACTACCTGGAACAGTCACGGCATGCGCTGGCTCAGTTGCGGCCGGATCTGCCGGTGGTCTCGGTACTGCCCTCGGTGCACGATTGCGAGGCCTACGGCCGCGTGCACACCGGGCGTGCGCCCGCGGTGCGTGCGCTGCGGGAGTGGTCGGCGAAATCCGGTGTGCCGCTGGTGGATCTGGGCGAAGCCGTGCGCGACGACATCTTCTCGGGCGAGGCGAATCCGGACGGGATCCACTGGGGCTGGGAGGGACATGCCGCGGTGGCACAGGCAATGGTGAAGGTGCTGTCGGAGGTGCGTTCGGTCGAGGCCGGTGCATGAATCGGTGCGGATAGCCGATGACCGTCGTGGTGGTCACGGATTCGGCGGCGAGCGTTCCCGCCGAACTGGTAGCGGAGTTGGGCATCGTGGTGGTGCCGCTGCATGTGCTGGTCGACGATCGTGCGATCGCCGAGGGCGTCGACGAATGCGAGATCGACTACGGCGCGTCCACGGTGACGACCTCGTCCGCCTCCCCGGGTGAATTGCGCGCTGCCTATGAGCGTGCCCTGGAGCTCAGCGAGGGTGACGGTGTTGTGGCCGTGCATATTTCGCGGCAGCTCTCGGCGACCTGGGAAGCCGGGCGCCAGGCCGTGCAGGATATGGATGCCGCAGCCCGGGTGCGACTGGTGGATTCGCTGAGCGCGGGCCTGGGCACAGGGCTGCCCGTACTCGCCGCGGCCCGTCGCGCGAAGTCGGGTGCGGCGCTGGATGTCGTCTACGACACCGCGGTCGCCGCCGCCGGGCGATCTCGCACGTTCATCGTCGTCAATCGGACCGAGCAGCTGCGTCGCGGCGGGCGGCTCAGCACCGCGGCCATGTTCTTCGGCACCGAACTGGTGACCAAGCCGATACTGCAGATCGTCGACGGCAAACTGGAGCTGCGGGAGAAGGCACGGACGCGATCCAAGGCCTTCGCGAAACTCGTTGCCGCAGCGGTCGATGCGGCCGGTGACGACGGGGCGGCGGTGGCGGTTCAGCATCTCGGTGCCGCTGCGGCGGCGGCCACGATCGCCGGACAGCTCGGCGAACTCATTCCCGGTATGCGGGAGCTCGTGACCGCCGAATTCGGCCCGACACTCGGAGTGCACGTGGGCACCGGTGCGGTCGGCGTCCTGGTGGTTCCCGGCGGCTGCGGCTGAGCGCCTACCACCGCCGGCCGACGAGTTCCGCCCCCGCACCGGAGGTTGTCCACAGCTCGGACGCTGTCCCCAGACATTCCGAAACCCCAGTTCGCGCACCGAGTCACGGCCCGCCGCGCACATACGGTCACCGTCATGGCGCGACACGAGGATCGGACCCTACTGCGGCAGCGACTGCACGACGTATCACCCAGGCCGGCAACGCTCGGCACCCTGGCCCCCGGCCCGGGTGACCCGACCCACGACGGGCTGTGGGACCTCGCCCGATCACCCGCGGACTCGCCCGAACAGCGCCGTGACCCCTCGGGCGGCGGTCCCTCTGGGAGCCGGGATTTCGGCTCGCGCGGTAGCGAACCGGGTCCGCCCGCCGAACCGGTGATCGGCTCCGACGGCGGCCGAACCATGGTCGCAACGCGACCGGGTGCGGGCGCCGGCCTGGACGAGGACGCCGCCGGTGGGCTGGTCGGCGTACACGGCGGGACTTGGCCGAGGCGGCCGTATTCGCCGAGCCGTATCCGGCAGAGGCGCGACGATGCCGCGGCGCGTCCTGGTAGTGCGGGAGCCCTCGACCGACGCGACGGCGACGGCCGGGACGGGGACGAAGATCCCGCGACGACCGGCGCGGCGGTGACCTTTTCCGAGGCGCCGGAGAGTCCGCGAATTCCGCAGTGGCTCAGCGAACCGGTCGGATCGGTGACGATCTGGCAGCGGCTGGTTCCGGAGCGATTCCGGGGCGTTCGCGTGGATCCCGGGCGCAAAGGAGTGTGGGTGCTGGCCGGTGCCGGCGCGGCGGCGGTAATCGTGGCGGCGGCCGCCGCGCATCGTGACGATCCGGTGGCAGCGCCGGTGGCGCCGCTACCGGCAGTGCGCACGGACGCCGCCGAAACCTCGATGGCCCCCGCGCCGGTGGACGGCCCCGGACTGGCCGTGCGGTCCGATCCGCCCGGCCGGGCGACGCCGTCGCCGGCTCCCGGCGGCGATCTGGTGGTCAGCGTCATCGGTCTGGTCGAACATCCGGGACTGTTGCATCTCGCACCGGGAACGCGGGTCGCCGACGCCGTCGCGGTGGCCGTCGCGCGAGACGGTGCGGACCTCGCGGGGCTGAATCTCGCCCAGCGGCTCGCCGACGGAGACCAGATCGTCGTCGGCGCGCCCGCTCCCGCGAGTGGGCCGCGCCTCGGCAGCATGGTTGTTCCGGGTGGACCGCATCCGGCCTCGACATCGGGCGCCGTCGCGCCACCGGGACACAAGGTCAACCTCAACACGGCGACGGAACAGGATCTCGACTCTCTCACCGGGGTGGGCCCCACCACCGCCGCGGCCATCCTCGGCTGGCGCACTCAGCACGGCCGCTTCACCAGCATCGATCAGCTCGCCGAAGTCACCGGCATCGGTCCCGCCAAGCTCAACCGTCTCCGCGATCAGGTCACCCTGTGAACCGCGGCGGATCGAACGGCGGTCGAATCCGGCCCGAGCGGGCCTCGGACTCCGCCCTCGGCGGTGCCGAACGGGGGATGGCCGGTCCCGGTGGCACTGCAGTGGACGCGCGGCTGCTTCCCGCGGCGCTGGGGTGCTGGGGCGTGACCATTGCGGGCATATCGCTGGGGTGGCGAGCCGGTGTGTGGGTGTGCGCCGGGCTCGCAATCTCGGCGGCCGGAGCCGGAATACTGTTGGCACGTAGTTGTTTTCGGGCACCGCATCGAGCGGTGTGGTGGGTGGTGCTGGCCGCGTTGCTGGCGTCCGCCGGGTTCGGGGTGGCGGCGTCGTGGGACGCGTATCGGGTGAGTGCGCATCCCCTCGGGCGGCTGGCGGCGGGCAGTGTGGTGACGGCCGAGACGGTGGCGGGGGATCCGAAACCCCTCCCGGCCCGTTCCTTCGGTGGACGGCAATGGACGATGCGCGCGACGGTGCGCGAATTCCGTTACGGCGCAACATCGGTGCACGGCGATGCGGCGGTGACGGTGATCATGCCGGAGCGGGTCTGGTCGGATCTGGTGCCGGGGCAGCATGTCACCTTCCGGGCGCGGCTCGATCGCCCGTGGCGGCGGGATCTGACGGTCGCCGTACTGCGGGCCCAGGGTCCGCCGATCCGCGTCGGCCCGTGCCCGTGGTGGCAGTCGGCGGCCGCGACGGTGCGGGAGAATCTGTCCGAGGCGGCCCGGCGTGCACTGCCACCGGATGCGGCCGGAGTGCTGCCGGGGCTGATCGACGGCGATATCTCCCGGCTGCCGGATCACGTGCGAGAGGACTTCCGGGCGGTCGATCTCACCCATCTGGTCGCCGTGTCCGGAACCAATGTGTCGATCGTCTTGGCCGGCGTGCTGCTCGCGACCCGCGCTCTGACACTCGACCCGCGCTGGGGCGCGGTTCTCGCCGGGATGGCGCTCATCGGATTCGTCATTCTGGCGCGCCCGTCGCCGTCGGTATTGCGGGCGGCGGTGATGGGTGCGATCGCGGTGCTGGCAATGGTGACGGGACGCCGGAAACAGGCGCTCCCCGCCCTGTGCGCCGCGGTGATCGTGTTGATCGCGTTCTCGCCGCACCTGGCGGTCGATCTCGGCTTCGCCCTGTCGGTGCTGGCAACCGCGGGTCTGATCCTGCTGGCGCCGGTCTGGTCGGAGTGGCTCGAACAGCGCGGCTGGCCCCCGCTGGTGGCCGAGGCGTTCGGTGTCGCGGCGGCGGCCTTCGCGGTCACCACGCCGATCATCACCGCGCTCACCGGCCATGTCAGCGGTGTGGCGATCGTGGCGAATGTGCTGGTCGAACCCGTCGTCGCGCCGATCACGCTGCTCGGCGTCGGCGCGGCCGCCCTGTCCTGCTGCTGGCAACCGGCGGCGATCGTGGTGCTGAACCTGGCCGAGCCGCCGCTGTGGTGGTTGCTCTTCGTCGCCGAACGCGGGGCGGCGCTGGGGATTTCGCTGCCGATGCCCGCGGGCGCGACGGGCGCGGCACTGGCCGGAGCGCTCATCGGCTGTGGTGTCGCCGTGCTCGCCCGGCTCGGCTCGCGCCGCACTCGCACACATGCGGGCCCGGCGCCGCCACCCGCACCCGGCGACGGGTCGGTGAACCTGTCACCGGCCACCCGTAGGATCGTGCCGTGACCGATCACCTGGCTGCCTTACATCTGGTACTCGGTGAGGAGGAACTGCTCATCGAACGGGCGGTCGCCTCGATCGTGGCGCAGGCGCGGGCCGCGACCAACGAGCCCGACGCGATGCCGGTGGATCGGCTGCGGGCGGGGGATGCGAATGCCGCCGAACTGGCCGAACTGCTGAGCCCCTCGCTGTTCGCCGAGGATCGGGTGATCGTGCTCGAGGCCGCCGCGGAGGCCGGTAAGGACGCGGTGGCGCTGGTCACCGCGGCCGCCGGTGATCTGCCCGAGGGAGTTGTGCTCGTGGTTCTGCATTCCGGCGGCGGCCGGGCCAAGGCGCTGGCGCCGGCTTTGCAGAAACAGGGCGCCGAGGTACACAACTGCGCCAAGATCGGTAAGGCGAACGAGCGAAACGAATTCGTGCGCAACGAGTTTCGCACCGCCGGCGTGCGAGTTTCGGGTGACGTGGTGCAGGCCGTGGTCGAGGCGATCGGATCGGATCTGCGAGAGCTGGCCGCGGCCTGTTCCCAGCTGGCCGCCGATACCGGTGGCAAGGTGGATGTCGACGCGGTGCGCCGGTACTACTCCGGTCGTGCCGAGGTCACCGGGTTCGAGGTCGCCGATCTGGCCGTCGCCGGTGACCGCCCCGCGGCGATGGAGGCATTGCGCTGGGCGACCGACCGAGGCGTTCCCGCCGTTCTGCTCGCCGACGCGCTCGCCGATTCCGTGCACACCATCGCGAGGGTCGGATCCGCCGGACGTGGCGATCCGTTCGCGCTGGCCTCGCAACTCGGCATGCCGCCCTGGAAGGTGAAGAAGGCGCAGACCCAGGCGCGCGGCTGGACCGCCGCCACCATCGGCAGCGCCCTGCACGTGGTGGCCGCCCTCAACGCCGACGTCAAAGGCGGTGCGGCCGATACGGATTACGCGCTCGAACACGCCTTGGCCGCGATCCTGGATCTGCACGCCGCCTCGCACTGAGCCGCGGCCGCTGCGCTCGTGCCGTGCGCTGTCCGGATTCTAGCGGTGGTTGTGCGCGATGATCTCGCCGACCAGTGCGGGCCCCGGGAAGTCGGTCATCACGACGCCGGTCGCCGTGCCGGGACGGGAGCGGAGATAGTCGAGTGCGCGCTGATTCTCGTATTCGGCGTAGCGGTGGGGAAATTTCGCCGGGTCGGGCACTCCGGAGGCCGACAGGAAGTCCATCGACAGGGCGTGGGCGCCGATGGCCGGGGCCTGCGCGAGGTGGGCGGCGACGGCCGCCCATTTGTCCTCCCGCGTGGGTTTGTCCCACAGATCCTGCGCGTCGATCGGCAGACCACGGGCGTCGATTCCGTCGGCCCGGATCACGACGATGGCGCCGCGCACCTCACCCAGCCGGGGAAGCGCGACCGGTCCGGTCGCCGCCGGTCGCCACACCCGCGGCTGCGCGTTCAGGTACCGATCCAGCAGCGGTGGGTCGGGCGGTAGCCCACCCGCGTCCTCGCACTGGAACGTCTTGTCCTCGTTCGTGCATTCGGCCTTCACCCGCATGAGGATCGTCTCGCGCGGATGCCGGTCCAGGAATTGCTCGCCGGCCCGCAGCACGTCGTCGAGACCGGCCTGCTGATAGAAGCTGCCGTGCTGTACGCCGAGATTGCCGGCCTCGTCCCGCCGGACACGGATATCGAGCGCCCGGATGCCGGCCTCGAGCTGGGTGCTCAGGGTTCGTTGCGAGGCGCAGGTCGGCTCGGTGCAACCGATATCGAATTTCTCCTGGGTGACCACGGCCGGTCCGGCCTTACCGCCATGGATCGAGAGCGTGTCGTGGGTGCCGGGAACGGACATCTCGCCGAGCGAGGTGCTGTCGGGCAATGCGCCCATCCAGTCCGGATTGCTCGCCGAGTCGAGGTGATCGATTGCGCCGGCGGTGGCTGCCCGGGGCATCCCGGCGGCCTCGGCGCCCGGCGCGGCCGATGCCGACCGCGTCGCGGCGGCGGATCGTGCGGTCGGCACCGATTGATCACACCCGGTCAGCAGCGCGCTCGACGCCGCCGCCACCGCGAGGAAAAGGCCCGTGCTTCTGCGAATCTCCCCACCCCACACCCGCACCACGCTAGCGGACGCGAATCAACGACAAAAGCCGCCGTGGTCATCTGCGATGCAGATCCTCTGCCACGGCGGCGTTGCGAATGCTGTTGTGCGGCAAGATCAGCCGCGTCGGTTCCGGCCGCGGCCGGAACCCGGGAAATCAGCCCAGCTTGTTGAGGGCCAGCGAGAGGGCCGACTTCTTGTTGGCGGCCTGGTTGGCGTGGATGACGCCCTTCGAGGCGGCCTTGTCCAGGCTGCGGCTCGCCGAACGCATCAGCTCGAGCGCCTTGTCCTTCTCGCCCGCCGCGGCGGCCTCGCGGAACTTGCGGATCGAGGTGCGCAGCGCGGACTTCACCGACTGGTTGCGCACCCGCGCCGCCTCGTTGGTGCGGATCCGCTTCATCTGGGACTTGATGTTGGCCACGCCTGTTCCTCTGATTCCTTCTCGTCAGTTGATGTGCTCTTGATGTTCGTGAAAAGTCTCTGGGCGCACTACACCGAAACGGGTAGCGCCGCGCCGACGATCGAGGTTACCAGTTGAGGCGGTGCGAAGCGAAATCGCCGTGCCTGCGCCCGGTCATCGCACAATCCGGTCCGAGTATCCGCGGTCTGCTCCCGATATGCGAATCGCCGTCATTGTGCACCGTTATCCGGTCCCGTAGCGTCCGACTTGGACGGCCGTACGGGTCGTTCAGCGAGTTTCCTGAATCTCCACGTGGTACCGACTCGAAGCACACGCTCGAAAAGGGAGGTGGCAGATGTCTCCGACTGCTCAGGAAGTGCTCGAAAATGTAGTCGAGCAGCGTGAAGTGCCGTTGGCTCGAAAATTGGTGGCCGAGGTGATCGGCACATTCGTACTGGTCTTCGGCGGCGTGGGTACGGCCGTCTTCGCCGGAAGCCGGGTGGGGGTGCTCGGAATTGCGCTCGCCTTCGGTTTCAGCCTCTCGTTGCTGGTCTACGCGATCGGCCCGATCTCAGGAGCGCACGTCAATCCGGCGGTGACCATCGGTCAGCTGGCGATGGGCAGGATCAGCTGGCTCACCGCCGTCTACTACTGGGTCGCGCAACTGGTCGGCGGGTTCATCGCCGGTGCGGTGATCTTCGGCATCGCCAGGAATCTGCCGTCCTACAACCGCGCCTCCGACGGTCTGGCCGCAAACGGCTGGGGTGCGCACAGCCCATCGGCTGTGCATGTGCGTGGCCCCATGGCAACGCTCACGCAGGACGGTTACGGCTTGGCCGCGGCCGTCACCGTCGAGGTAATCCTGACCGCGCTGCTGGTTTTCGTGGTCTTGGCGTCGACCGACCGGATCTCGCATGTCGGGATGGCCGGGCTCGGTATCGGTATCACTCTCGCGGTGATCAACCTGATCGCTATACCGATCGACAACGCCTCGGCGAATCCGGCACGCAGTCTCGCGGTCGCTCCGTATCAGAACGGGGCACTGCCACAGGTCTGGGTCTTCGTAGTCTTCCCGCTGCTCGGCGGCTTGTTGGGCGCGCTGGTCTACAGCGCCCTGTTCGGCCGCACCCGGCATCTGGCCGACTGATCCGGCGACGCCGATGGTGAATCCGGTCGCGCCACGTGCGGCCGGATTCACTGGTTCGGTCGGCCTGCTCAACCCCAGTTGTATTCCGCACACAGCCGGTGCGCGACGTGATCGAAGGTTTTCCGCGGGAGAATCGCCCCCTCACGCCGGATGCCCGCTTCGGGCACGTCGAGCACCCGGTCCAGCCGGACCCAGCTGTCGCGCCCCTCGTAATCCCAAGGGCCCGAACCGATTCCGATCCAATTGTGCTCGGCGCCGCGGGCCGGATTCGAGGAGAGCATCAGCCCCAGCAGAGTCTTGCGCTCCCGGCCCACGACCAGCACGGGGCGGTCCTTGCCGTTGGCCGGATCCTCCTCGTACGGCACCCAGGTCCACACGATCTCGCCCGGATCGGCGCGGCCGTCGAGCTGGGGGCAGTAGACGATCTGGCGGGCACGTTCCCGGGTGGGCACCGGAGTCGAGGCGGCCGGCCGCACCGCGACCGTGTCCTTGCGGCGGCCGCCGAGAGCGCGGTCCCACATCGAGGAGCGCTGCATCCGGTCGACGAGTTTCGGCGCCTGCTTCTTGACGATCCGGGGGCCCTGCTCCTTGGCAATGGTCCCCAACTGCTTGCCCAGAGAGCTCCATGTGCTGGCCATATCGGCAGAGCTTAACGGCGAACCGCGCTCGGCTCATCCCTGCCGGATCGGCCTGTGCCGGGCGGGGAATCGAGTGTGCCGCCGCTCACATCCGGGTCGCCGGCCCCGGGAACTGCGCCGTTGCCGCCGACGCCGGCCCGCCGGTGCGTGCACGACCACGCGGTATGCGCACGTAGACTGCCGCATGGCGACTTATCGACTTGTTCACGGGTAGGAGTGTCCCATCAGCACGTTTGCCGACACGACGTTCACCGATCCCTCGCGGATCCGGAACTTCTGCATCATCGCGCATATCGACCACGGCAAGTCCACGCTGGCCGACCGCATGCTGCAGTTGACCGGGGTGGTCGAGGAACGGCAGATGCGTGCGCAGTATCTGGACCGGATGGATATCGAGCGCGAGCGCGGGATCACCATCAAGGCCCAGAATGTGCGGCTGCCCTGGAACGTCGATGGCACCGACTACGTCCTGCACCTGATCGACACCCCCGGCCACGTCGACTTCACCTACGAGGTCTCGCGGGCGCTCGAGGCGTGTGAGGGCGCGATTCTGCTGGTCGACGCCGCCCAGGGCATCGAGGCGCAGACGCTGGCCAACCTGTATCTGGCACTGGACAAGGATCTCGAGGTCATCCCGGTGCTGAACAAGATCGACCTGCCCGCGGCCGATCCGGACCGCTACGCCGCCGAGCTGGCCCATATCGTCGGCTGCGAACCGGAGGACGTGCTGCGCGTATCCGGCAAGACCGGCGTCGGCGTGCCCGAACTGCTCAACAAGGTGATCGAGACGGTCCCGCCGCCGGTCGGCGAGGCCGATGCCCCGGCCCGCGCGCTGATCTTCGACTCGGTCTACGACACCTACCGCGGTGTCGTCACCTACGTGCGTGTGGTGGACGGCAAGCTCACCCCGCGCCAGAAGATCAAGATGATGTCCACCGGCGCCACCCACGAACTGCTGGAGATCGGCATCGTCTCGCCCGAGCCCAAGCCCACCCAGGGCCTCGGCGTCGGTGAGGTGGGCTATCTCATCACCGGTGTGAAGGACGTCCGGCAGTCGAAGGTCGGTGACACCGTCACCACCGCGCGCGACGGCGCCACCGAGGCGCTGACCGGCTATCGCGAGCCGCGTCCGATGGTCTACTCCGGTCTCTATCCGGTCGACGGTTCGGACTATCCGGACCTGCGTGACGCGCTGGACAAACTGCAGCTCAACGATGCCGCGCTCACCTACGTGCCGGAGACCTCGGTCGCGCTGGGCTTCGGTTTCCGCTGCGGCTTCCTCGGGCTGCTGCATATGGAGATCACCCGGGAGCGGTTGCAGCGCGAATTCAACCTGGATCTCATCTCCACCGCGCCCAACGTGATCTATCGCGTGGTCATGGAGGACGGCACCGAACAGGTCGTCACCAACCCGTCGTTCTGGCCCGAGGGCAAGGTGCGCCAGATCTTCGAACCGGTGACCAAGTGCACGATCATCGCGCCGAGTGAGTTCGTCGGCACCATCATGGAGCTGTGCCAGTCGCGCCGCGGTGAACTGCTCGGCATGGACTATCTGTCCGAGACGCGCGTGGAGATGCGGTACACCCTGCCGATGGCGGAGATCATCTTCGACTTCTTCGATTCGCTGAAGTCGCGCACGCGCGGTTACGCCTCGCTGGACTACGAGGAGGCGGGCGAGCAGGAGGCCGCGCTGGTCAAGGTCGACATCCTGTTGCAGGGCGAGGCCGTGGACGCCTTCTCGGCCATCGTGCACAAGGACGCCGCCCAGGCCTACGGCCATAAGATGACCACCAAACTGCGCGAGCTCATTCCGCGGCAGCAGTTCGAGGTGCCGATCCAGGCGGCCATCGGCTCGAAGGTCATCGCCCGCGAGAACATTCGCGCGATCCGCAAGGACGTGCTGGCCAAGTGCTACGGCGGCGACATTTCGCGTAAGCGCAAGCTGCTCGAGAAGCAGAAGGAGGGCAAGAAGCGGATGAAGACCATCGGCCGGGTCGACGTTCCACAGGAGGCCTTCGTCGCCGCGCTCTCGACCGATTCGTCATCGGACAAGCCGAAGAGGTAGTCTCCAAGGTTCCGTGAGATCAGTTGGACCGTTGACCGAGTCGACTGCCGGTTGATCTTGGGGCTTTCCGGTCACGACCGCCGGTGGCAAGCTCAGAAAGTACCGCTGTGGCCTGTCATCTGTCCGCCTGAAAGAAACCTGAAGGATGTGACAGGCAAGTTTTCCGGAAATAAGGTGTAAAAAGACCCAAATTCGGTAACACCCCGTTCGGTTTAGCCAGCCGAACGCTGAGAGCGGAGTTTGTATGACGCGTGAGCTGCCCTTCGACGATGATGCGGACGCGGGCGATCATGCGAACGATGCCGCATATCGCGTCGCGACCGGTGTCGCGCGGGTGGCTCGGGCCGGTGCCTACGTCACCGGCGGCGCGCTGATCGCCTCCAACGGGTCGCCCGCACCGGAGAACGAATCGCACAACAGCCACATCACCGGCTGGTCCACCGCCGATCCGCATCCCGATGTGCCGAGTCCGGTGGTGACCTATCCGGATCCGTCACCGGACTCCGTCCCGCCGAACCTCGGGAACTCCGCGCCGCACGCCCCGGCCGCACCCGCGCCGGGACTGGCGCTGCCGGAACAGCACGGCACGGATGCCTATCCGGGGCTGCAAATGCCCTTCGCCGACGGTGGCCAGCCCGCGCCCGGTATCGGCGGTCTGCCCGGCTCGCCCGACGGCGGGTCGACCGCACCGCCCTTCTCGATTCCCGGTTCTCCCTCGCACCCGGGCAACCCGCATTCGGGCCACGGTGGTTTCAGTAATCCGGGATTCGGTGGGGGACAAGGCTTTGCGATTCCCGGGACGCACCATGCCAGTGCCCCGGCCGGTTTCGGCCTACGCGGTGCGCCGGAATCGGAGACCTCGGGAGGCTTCGGATTACCGGGTCAGTCCCACGCGTCGGGGGCCTTCGGGCTGCCCGGTGCCGAGGACGCGGTGGATCAGCGGCAGGCCGATGTCGACACGGCCGGCGCCGATCCCTACCCCACCGCACCGCTGCCCGGGCACGGACTGGGCCTGCCCGGCACCAACGGACTCCATCTGCCCGGGATGAACGGGTTCGGCCCCGGCGGGTTCGGCGGTCTGTCGGATCCGCACGACGGTCTGCCGGATCCGCATCCCGGTGCCTTCGACGGCATCGGTGACGGCGGTAATCCCGGCATCTTCCTCGGCACCGAGATGAAGATCGACGCGCACATCGGATTCGACGGAATCTGGGTGACGACCGAGACCAAGGTCGATTTCGCCGTCGGCGGCGTCGGGCACCAGCTCGACGACTACGGGCAGTGGCTCGGCAGCGGCACCCACCAGATTCCTGCTGGCGCAAGCGAATCGGACGCCTCCGGCTGGGCCGGCCAATTCGGCGGCCCGACCTCGAGCCCGCACGCATCCGGTAGTGCGGCCGACGGTGTGGCCCCGGGTGCGGCGGTGGCGTCCCCCGGTGCGGCCACGGCCGCGGCGACGCATGCCGGAGCCGCGAACGGTCCCGCGGGCGCGGCGGTGAACGGACCCGCCGGCGCCGCCGCGAACGGACCCGGCGCCGCGGTGCCGGGCTCGTCGGCGCTCGCGCCGCAATCCGGGCCGATCGCCACCTCGGCCGCCCCCGGCTCGACGCCGTTCGCTACCGCTCAAGCGTCCGCGCCGGTGACGAATGTCGCGGCGCCGCAACCGGTTTCGACCGCACCGGTCGTGGCCGCGCCGGCGCCGGTCGCACCCGCTCCGGCGCCCGCGCTCGTCCAACCCGTCTCGGCGACGCCGCTGCAGACCACGATTCAGCCCGAGGCCGCTACCCACCCGATCGCGAACGTGATCACCACGCATGCGGGACCGTCCCCGCTGACCGCGCCCGCGGTGGCCGTTCCGGCGCTGTTCGACGATCGGCCCCGCCATGCCGGTACGGACACCGGACTGCCGGGCGGTGCCGATGATCCGTCGGAATCGGGCGCCGGGCGTACCACCACCCACGCACCGACCACCACATCGCACGGCACCACCACGACCCACGACGCCGATGCGACGAAGACGCCGACCGCGCCGAGTACCTCGCATGCGCCGGGGACCACGCCCGGCGGCGAGCACACCACCACCCGTCCGGGTACCTCGACCGATCACGATTCCGTCGACCGGCCCACGCCGACCGTGACGGTGCCTCGCGACACCGATTCCGGCCATCCCACCCGCACTCCCGGTACGACGCCGTCGGATACCGACAGCGACTCCGGGCCGTCGACCTCCGCCGGCGCGGACGCGTCGACGCCGGGCCATACCGCGACGCATACACCGGGCACCTCCTCGGGAGCGGACACCTCCGCCACCGGCAACGCCGACGATCCGACCGCGCCGTCACGAGGTTCCCAGGTGCCGGCCCACGATCCGGATTCCGTACCGACGCAGCAGGTTCCTACCCAGCAGGTACCGACTCAGCATGCGACGCCGCCGAGCCACGACCAGACAGTCCCGACACACGAACCGACCGTGCCGACCGCGCAGCACACCGCACCCGTGGAGCCGCCGACCGTGATCAAACCGCCGACCACCATCGATCCCGCGCCGAATGCGCACGTTCCGGTGAAACCTGTTGCGGCCGTGACCGATTCGTACGACACCTCGCTGTGGACCGACCCCGGCCACGGCCTGACGAGTGTGTCCGCCGCCGGACTGTCCGGCGGTCTGCACGAAACCACCTTTGCCGAGATGCACCATCCGGTGGACCACCCTGTCGTCGATTTCCACGTGCTTCCGCTGTGACGGCGGTGGAGTCGCCGGGTGCCAAACACCCCGACGAGATGGCCCCGCTGCTCGCGCAGCTCGACGAATTGCTCGACCTGACCCGCGCCGCGGGCCGGGCCGATCTCACCGCACGACTGGGGATGTCGCGGGCTCGGGTGGCCGATCCGCGCGTGCGGCTGGTGGTCGTCGGCGAACCCAAGAACGGGATGAGCACGCTGGTCAACGGTCTGGTCGGCAGCGCGGTGAGCGCGACCGGCAGTCCGGTCAGCGTTCCGGTGATCGCCGAATACGGTCCGGAGGCGACCGCCACGCTGGTGCGCTCGCTGCCCGGCGGCCGCACCGAACGCCAGCCCGTCGACCCGCTGAACCCCGGTCCGGCGCTGAGCGCGGCCGGCGTGATCCGAGCCGAATTCACCGACCCGAGCCCGTTGCTGGCCGAGGGATTCGTAGTGATGGACGCGCCCGGCGCATCCGCCGACGCGCCGACCACCTGGTCGCTGATCGCCGCCGCCGACGCCGTGCTCTACGTCAGCGACGCGGCCGCGGAATACACCCCCGAGCAGATCGCCCTGCTGCAGCGCATCCGGCAGGTGTGCCCGACGGTCGTCTGTGTGCTGAACAAGATCGATCGCTACAGCCACTGGAGCCGGGTGCAGCAGCGCAATCGCGAGCTGCTCGACGCCGCTGGCCTGGGTTTCGCGGTGGCCCCGATCTCCGCCGATCTGCATCTGCGTGCCGGTGACGATCACCGCCGCGATATCGAATCCGGTGTGCCGCAACTGATCGACCATCTGCGCGGATACGTCCTCGCCCGCGCCGACGCCGTCGCCCGGGAAGCGGCGCTGCGCGACATCCGCACCATCACCGATCATCTGGGGCTGGCCCTGCGCAGTGAGGCCGAAACCCTGCGCGATCCGCAGCGCTACACCGCGATCACCGATCAACTGCGCATCGCGCGGGCCGAGGCCGACGATCTGCGCCACCGCAGCGCCAACTGGCAGGTCACCCTCGCCGACGGCTGTTCGGAACTGATGGCCGATATCGAACACGATCTGCGGCACCGGCTGCGCGTACTGGTCCGCCACGCCGAATCGGAGATCACCAAGCGCGATCCGGCTCGCAGCTGGGACGAATTCGGCGCCGATCTGGATTCCCGGATCTGCGAGGCGGTCGAGGAGAACTTCGTCGTCGCCCACTATCGGGCGGTGGAACTGGCCGAGCAGGTGACCGCGAAGTTCCCCGCCGACTCGCGCGATGTGCCGCTGCCCGATCTGCGGCTCGAGGATCCGGGCGACGTCCTCGAACCGGTGGCGTCGTTGGAGCCGCTGGATACCGCGAAGGTGAGCTTCACCTCGTCGCTGCTGAACGTGATGCGCGGCTCCTACGGTGGCCTGCTGATGGTCGGGTTGCTCACCAGTTTGCTGAAAATGCCGCTGGTGAACTGGTATTCGGGTGCGGCGGCCGCCCTGCTGGGTATCAACGCCCTGTGGGAGGACCGCAAGCTGCGCCGTGAGCGCCGCCAGTCCGAGGCCAAGGTGGCGGTGGCTCGCCTGATGGACGATGTGATCTTCCAGGTCGGCAAGGAGTCACGGCATCGGCTGCGGGCCATGCAGCGCATGTTGCGCGACCACTTCACCGATCTGGCCGATCAGACGTTGCGATCGGTGGACGAATCGCTGCGCGCGGCCGAGGAGGCGGCGGCGATCAACTCGCCGGAGAGCCGCGAACGGCGTCTCACCGAAATCGAGCGATCGATGGTGCGGTTGCGGGAGATCCGCGAAAACGCCGACGTGCCTTAGCGTTCGTGCTGTGCGCATTCGTGGCGGGTGGTCCGGGACATACCGGACCACCCGCTTCTTCGTCAGCCCGCGGGATGAGCCGGATGGAATTCACCGGCCCCGGTGGAGTGTTCGGCCCGGATCACGTGCATCACCGCGTTGATCAATGCCAGGTGGGTGAACGCCTGCGGGAAGTTGCCGAGATGCCGTCCGGTGTAGGGGTCGATCTCCTCGGCGTAGAGCTTGAGCGGGCTGGCGTATCCGAGCAGCCGTTCCAGCAGATGCCGCGCCCGGCGCACCTCGCCGATCTCCACCAGCGCCGATACCAGCCAGAACGAGCAGATGGTGAATGTGCCCTCCGCGCCGGACAATCCGTCGTCGGTGGTGTCGGTGCGGTAGCGCAGCACCAGACCGTGCTGGGTCAGGTCGGAGGCGATGGCCAGGACCGTGGCGCGCACGCGCGGATCGGTCGGCGGCAGGAAGCGCAGGAGTACGACCAGCAGCAATGAGGCGTCGAGGCTGTCGCCACCGTAGGTCTGGGTGAAGACGCCCTTGTCGTTCACCCCATGGGCGAGTACATCGGCGCGGATCTCTTCGGCCAGCGCGGCCCACTTCTCGGCGTAGTCGGTCTCGCCGTGTAATTCGGCGAGTTTCGCGCCGCGGTCCAGCGCGACCCAGCACATCACCTTGGACGAGGTGAAATGCTGCGGTTCGCCGCGCACCTCCCAGATGCCGCGGTCAGGTTTGCGCCAGTTCTCGATCGCCGCCTCGACCTGCCGCTTCAACATCGGCCACAACGTTTCCGGGACTTGCTGACGTGATTTCACGTGCAGATAGACCGAATCCAGAATGGTGCCCCAGATGTCGTGCTGCTGTTGTTGAAACGCGCCGTTGCCGATGCGGACCGGCTTGGCGCCGTCGTAACCGTGCAGGTGCGGGATCTCGGACTCGTCCAGATCACGTTCCCCGCCGATGCCGTACATCACCTGAAGCGGTTGTGCCTCACCGTCTTTCGCGGTCGCGACATCGTGCAGGAAGGCGAAGAAGTCGTCGGCCTCCCGATTGAGGCCCAGCGTGTAGAGGCCCCACAGGGCGAAGGTCGAGTCGCGCACCCAGCTGTAGCGGTAGTCCCAGTTGCGTTCGCCGCCCGGCGTTTCCGGCAGCGAGGTGGTGGCTGCCGCCATCAGGGCGCCGGTCGGGGAGTAGATCAGGCCCTTGAGCGTGAGCGCGCTGCGCTGCAGATAGCCGCGCCACGGATGATCCGGGAACTTGCCCAGAGTGATCCACTGCCGCCAGCATTCGGTGGTCTGCCACATCTTCTGCGCCGCTTCGGCGAAGGTGCGCGGGGCCGGCAGCGGCGACCAGGACAGGGCCACGAACAATTCGTCGCCCTCGCGCATGCGGGTGCGGGCGCGTGCCTCGCGCCCCTCCAGCCCCAGGCGCATATCCGTGGTGAGAACCAGTTCGCCGCAGGGTAATTCGTCGTGGGCGCAGGTCGCGGTGGCGGTGGCGCGTTCGTAGACCTCGCCGGTGTATTCCCAATTCACGGGCGCCCGGTGATAGTCGAAGGCCGGTTCGCAGCTCATCTCCAGTTCGACCACGCCGCTGACACATTTCACCGTGCGCAGCAGGATGTGCTCGGCGTCCCAGTCCTCCGGGGTGCGGCGGTAGGTCCGGCTGCGCCGGTCGGTGTTGTGCCAGGGGCCCAGGACCAGCGCATCGCGGACGATGATCCAGCCGGTGTCGGTCTGCCAGGTCGTCTCCACGATCATGCCGCCGGGCAGATAGCGCCGCGCCGCGGGCACGTTCACGCCGTAGGGGCCGAGCCGGAAGTGCCCGGCGCTGCGGTCCAGCATGGCGCCGAACACACTGGGCGAATCCGGCCGCGGCAGGCACATCCACTCGACCGCACCGTTGCGCGCGATGAGGCAGCAGGTCTCGCAATCGGAGAGGAAGGCGTAGTCGTCGATCGGCGGATACGACGACTTGTGCACGACGCCCGCCGAAATGGGCAGGTAGTTCGCCGAGATCTCGGCATCGGAGATATCGGCCAGGGCATCGCGCGGCGGGGACATGTCGTCGAGCGTCTCGATGAGGGGTTGTTCGGTGATCGGTTCGTCGTAGGACGCCATACAGCCATCATGGTGGATTCCGGTCCCGTTCGCCGGGACTGTCGACACCTCGCGACAGCCGGTCGGCATGCCCTGCGGCCGGCGCACCCGTGACCTACTAGGCTGGTGGTTGTGCATCATGTCGCGGGCTGGTGGGACGGCTTCGAGTTGTGGGTGGCCGGATTACCGTTCCTCCCGCAGTTCGTCGTGGTTCTGGTCGGGGCGGTGCCGGTCAGTTTCCTGATCGCCTACCTGCTCGATCGTGGATTGCGGATCGTGCTGCGGCTGCTCGGCCGCGACCGCTCGGCCGTCGCCGAGACCGACATCGTCGCCGGCGACGCGGCCTCCGAGATCGCGCCCGATGCGGCGACCATCGCACCGCCCGAACCGGTGCTGGCCGGCGCCTCGATGCATGTTCCGGGTCCGATGCCGAAGGAAGCGATCTGATGCCACGCTCACGGGTCCAGTTGGCGCTGATCGCACTGCTTGTGCTGATCGTCGTCGCCTGGTTGCTGACGCGATAATCCCCCGCTGTCGGAGGTTGCAGGTACTGTGCAGCCCATGCCAACCGATGAGGAATTCGTCGACCTCGAGCAGCTTCTGGAGATCGAGGACGGCCCCCGACTGATCGCGACCCACTACACCACCGCCGACGAGGCGATCGAAATGGTGCGCGCCGCGCAAATGCTCGGCCTGGGCGTGCGGCTGCAGAACCGGCTGCGCGCCGACGAGCCCGACGAGGACGGTGAGGACACCGCCGTCGAGGAGTGGGTGCTCGACCTCTACGAAAGCCCGCCCGAGTCCGCCGACGAGGAGTAGACCGGCCACCGATCGGCTGATGCCGGAACGCACACACCGGGGTCCGGGCGACTGTGGTCTTCACCACGGTTCGCCCGGGCCCCGGCGGTCGTTCCGGTGTCGGCGCGGTGGCGGTCGGGAATCCGAAATATGAATGCTTCCCGCCGGTCATGGGCGGTTTTCTCGAATATCGGATCGTCGGCGGATTCCGCTTCGACCGATTCGCGCGGTTCCGGGTGCTCTGTTAGAGTCTGCCCGTGTCATCGAGCGTTGTTCCGCAGGTCCGCCATGAGTTGGCGTTGATCGCGGTCGGCTGCCTCGTCGTCGCGGACATTCACTGTCGTCGATAGCTGATCGGACACGCTGCGCCCTTTCCATGGGACCGGCGCACATCTCTTCCGCAGCGTCTCCGCCTCTCGCGGCTCGGCCGCACGCGCCTGTCTCCGGTATTCACCGGACAGATCTACCGCTCAATCACAGTTACTTCCGACCCGGCAGCAGTGTGCGCCGGGGGCGGGCGGCAGGAAAGGCCACTTCCATGTCTCGCAGATCGTCCAGCAGATCCTGGTTCTCGGTGCGCCGAGGACGCATCGCCGTCGCGCTCACCGCGCTGGCGGCCGTGGGACTGACCGCCGCCTGCAGTGGTGGCTCGAGCGACACCGTCGGCGGCGACGCCCACAGTGGTGGCGGGCAGTTGACACTGTTCGCCTACTCGGTCGCCAAGCCGGGCTACGACAAGGTGATCGGCGAATTCAACAAGACCGAGGCCGGCAAGGGCGCGCAGATCCAGCAGTCCTACGGCGCCTCCGGTGACCAGTCCCGCAAGGTCAAGGACGGAGCCCAGGCCGACGTCGTCAGCTTCTCGGTCGAACCCGACATCACCCGGCTGGTGGATGCCGGGCTGGTCGACTCGACCTGGAATGCCGACGCCAACAAGGGGGTGCCGTTCGGTTCGGTCGTCGTGATCGCCGTCCGCAAGGGCAACCCGAAGGGCATCCACGACTGGAACGATCTGCTGAAGCCCGGCGTCGAGGTGGTGACGCCGAATCCGTTCAGCTCCGGCTCGGCCAAGTGGAACCTGCTGGCGCCCTACGCCGCGGAGAGCGACGGCGGCAAGAATCCGCAGGCGGGCCTGGACTACCTGGGCAAGCTGATCTCCAAGGACCACATCAAGGTGCAGCCGAAGTCGGGCCGGGAGGCGACCGAGACCTTCCTGCAGGGCACCGGGGACGTACTGCTCAGCTACGAGAACGAGGCGATCTTCTCCGAGCGCAGCGGGGACCCGATCGAGCACGTCATCCCGCCGACCACCTTCAAGATCGAGAATCCGGTGGCGGTGACGAAGAACGCCAAGAATCCCACCACCGCCGTGGCGTTCAAGGACTTCCTGTACTCGCAGGCCGGCCAGAAGGCATGGGCGGAGGCCGGTTTCCGTCCGGTCGATCCGCAGGTCGCCGCGCAGTACACCAAGGATTTCCCGGCGCCGCAGAAGCTGTGGACGATCGCCGATCTGGGTGGGTGGAAGCAGGTCGACAAGGATCTGTTCACCCCCGACACCGGCAGCGTCGCGGTGCTCTACGACAAAGCCACCAAGTAAGCCGGTGGCTCGGAGCGCACGGAATACTGGGCAACTGTGACTGACACCCGTACGAAGGCCGACACCGGCGGGAGTACCGACGCCGGGACCACCACCGGTCCCGGCGTCGTCCGGCAGCGGTCCGCCGGACCGGCTTGGCGGTCGCGCCTCACCGGATCGGCCGGCTCGCTCGGTCTGGCGATCACGGTGCTGTGGCTGAGCATCATCGTCTTGCTGCCGCTGGCCGCATTGACGGTCCATTCCTTCGACGACGGGTGGTCCGGCTTCTGGGATGCGGTCACCGCGCCCGCGGCACTGGACGCGTTGCGGGTGACGGTTCTCGTATCGGTGGTCGTCGCCGTGATCAATGTCGTCATGGGCACCGTGGTGGCGTGGGTGCTGGTGCGCGACGATTTCCCGGGCAAGAGCTTCGTCAACGCCCTGATCGATCTGCCGTTCGCGCTTCCGACGATCGTGGCGAGCATCGTGCTGCTGTCGCTGTACGGGCCGCAGAGCCCGGTCGGTATCCACCTCAACGCCACCCAGCCGGGACTCGTGGTGGCGCTGGCATTCGTGACGCTGCCGTTCGTCGTGCGCTCGGTGCAGCCGGTGCTGATCGAAGCGGATAAAGAGGTCGAGCAGGCCGCGGCCTCACTGGGCGCGAACAACCTGACCATCTTCCGGCGCGTGGTGCTGCCGTCGCTCGCGCCGGCCATCATCTCCGGCGGTGGCCTCGCCTTCGCGCGCGCCATCGGCGAATACGGGTCGGTGGTCCTGATCGGCGGCAACATTCCGCGCCGCACTCAGGTCGCGTCGCAGTACATCCAGCAGCAGATCGAGGTGGACCGTCCGGTGAACGCGGCGGCGGTGTCGGTGGCGCTGCTGGCGATTTCCTTCGCCACCCTGCTGATCCTGCGCATCTTCTCCGAACGCACCGCCCGCAAGGAACAGGCGAGCCGATGAAACTGTCCGCCCCGTCCCGGATTTCGCTGCGCGTGATCGCGCTCGCGTATCTGATCGTGTTGCTGGTGGCTCCGCTGGTGATCATTCTCTGGCGCAGCTTCGAGCACGGGATCGGCGCGTTCCTCGATTCCATCACCACACCCGCCGCGATCTCGGCGTTCAATCTGTCGCTGTTGATCGTCGTGATCGTGGTGCCGCTCAATGTGGTCTTCGGAGTCATCACCGCCATCGCCCTGGTGCGCGGAAACTTCCGGGGGCGCACGCTGATTCAGGGTGTGGTGGACCTGCCGTTCGCGGTCTCGCCGGTGGTGGTCGGCGTATCGCTGATCATGCTGTGGGGTGTCGAGGGCTGGTTCGGTGGCCTCGACAGCTTCGGCCTCCGGGTGATCTTCGGCCTGCCGGGCATGGTGATCGCCACGCTCTTCGTCACGCTGCCCTTCGTGGTCAGCGAGGTCGTCCCGGTCCTGCACGAGATCGGCGACGATCAGGAGCAGGCCGCGGCGACCCTGGGCGCCAGCCGGTGGCAGACCTTCTGGCGCATCACCCTGCCGGCCATCCGATGGGGCCTGACCTACGGCATCGTGCTCACCGTCGCCCGCGCCCTCGGCGAATTCGGCGCCGTGATCATGGTGTCGTCCGGACTGCCCGGCATTTCTCAGACCCTGACGCTGCTGGTGCACGGTCGTTATATCAACGACCACAACACCTTCGGCGCCTACTGCGCGGCGACTCTGCTCATGGCCATGGCGCTCGTCACCCTCGTCCTGATGACCCTTCTCGAACGCAAGCGGGGCACTGCCAAATGATTACCGTCACCGACGCGAACAAGCGTTATGGTTCGTTCGCCGCCCTCGACAACGTCAGCCTGGACATCCCCTCCGGTGAGCTGACCGCGCTGCTGGGGCCCTCCGGTTCCGGGAAATCGACGCTGCTGCGTTCGATCGCCGGCTTGGAATCGTTGGATTCGGGCATCGTGACCATCGCCGACCGCGACGTCACCCGGGTCTCGCCGCAGAAGCGCGATATCGGATTCGTCTTCCAGCACTACGCGGCGTTCAAACATATGACCGTGCGCGACAACGTGGCGTTCGGGCTGAAGATCCGCAAGCGCCCGAAGAACGAAATCCGCAAGCGCGTCGACGAACTGCTCGGCATCGTGGGCTTGGACGGTTTCCAGCATCGCTATCCGGCGCAACTGTCGGGTGGTCAGCGGCAGCGCATGGCCCTGGCCAGGGCGCTGGCCGTCGACCCGCAGGTGCTGTTGCTCGACGAACCCTTCGGCGCCCTCGACGCCAAGGTGCGTCACGACCTGCGCACGTGGTTGCGTCGCCTGCACGAGGAAGTGCACGTGACCACCGTGCTGGTCACCCACGATCAGGAGGAGGCGCTCGACGTCGCCGACCGGATCGCGGTGATGAATGCCGGTCGCATCGAACAGGTCGGAACGCCCGAAGACGTATACGACCGTCCCGCCAACGAATTCGTCATGTCCTTCCTCGGTGCGGTGGCCAAGTTGAACGGACATCTGGTGCGCCCGCACGATATTCGCATCGGTCGCGATCCGGGTATGGCCCTGGCCGAACACGAGGGCACCGCGGAGTCGGCGGGTGTCACCCGCGCGACCGTCGAGCGCGTCGTCCGACTGGGTTTCGAGGTTCGCCTCGAATTGCGCAATGCGGCCACCGGCGATCTGTTCACCGCGCAGGTCACTCGCGGTGATGCGGAGGCTTTGCGGTTGGCGGAGGGTGAGACCGTCTTCGCCCGCGCCACCCGCATCCCGGAACTGCCGGCGGCCTGATCTTCCCTGCCGGCAGGCTGATCTCCCTGCCGGCGGCGCCGGGCGCTCGTGTGGTGTTGGGGGAGTGGGTGTTTCGCCGGATGCGCCACCGTTGCCGGATCGCCGGTATACGGTGTCCGAGGATATTCGGACGATTGCCGGCAAATCCGTACCGGTCGGTCAGTGTCGCGAAATGTCCACTGCGCGTATGAATTGCCTGATTTGTTACCGCAGGTGAAGAGGTATATCTGCGGTATCGGGGGCCTCGTCGCGGAGTGCGGCGGTTGAGCGGACAACCGGTTGTCCGGTGCTTGGCAAGTTCTCAGCACAGTGGTTGCCTGATGCCGGATCGAGACATGTCAGCGAACGTACGCTCGTCGATCGAGGGGAATTGTGATGACGGTTGGGCTCGGAGTGAGTATCGGCACGGTCAACACGGTGTGCGCCATCGATACTGCTGAGAGCGGGAAGAACGCGCGTGGCCGCGGGCGCAGCGTGGCCGGCGAATCCGGTGGGCGCGCGGCGACCGGCCGGCGCAAGCGGGCCTCGGGCCCGAAATCCGCGCTGTCGCAGCAGCGCACCGCGCCGGGAACCTGGCGCACGACACTCACTTTCGACAGCAGCGGCACCGCGCGGGTCGGCCGGATCCCGCGCCACGGCCGCGCCGTGACCGACTTCGCCGATCTGACCGAGCGTGGCCGGACCGCGCGCGTACGTCATCGGTCGCTGTCCGCGGCCGATCTGGTGGCGACCGTCGCGCGCACCGTGGTCGCGGACGTGTCCGCCCACGTGGTGGCCACCGCCGAGGGCCGCAGTCCGGAAACCGCTGTCGCGGTGACACATCCGGTGTGTTACGGCGAGGAGCGGGTGCTCGAACTGCGCGAGGCCCTCGATTCGATCGGACTGTCCCATGCCGCCCTGGTGGCCGAACCGGTGGCGGCCGCGGCGTGGCTGTCGGTGGCGCACGGTCCGCTGCTGCCGGGCTTGGCGCTGGTCTACGACCTCGGCGGATCGGGGCTGACCGTCACCCTGGTGCGCATCGGCCCCGGTACTCCGGACCGGCCGGTGTTCGGGGAACCGTTGCGCTCCACCGCCTTCGGTGGCCGCGCCTTCGGTGCGAAGATGGCCGCGCAGGACAACTGGCGCGCCGGTGCTTCGTCGGCCGCCGACTCCGACGCCGCGATCACGGCTTTGCGGACCGCGCATATCCGCGAGTCGCTCGATGTGGTGTACGAATGCCTCGGACGAGCCCGCGTCACCATGGCCGATGTCGACTGTGTGCTCGTCGTCGGCGGCGCCGCCCGTCCGCCCGAAGTCGCCGCGGTCCTGGCCGCGGCGCTGGCGCGGCCGGTGATCGTCGCCGCGGATCCGGAGCGCACGATCGCCGAGGGTGCGGCCGTCTTCGCGCGCCGCGCCGCCGAATCGGTCCGGGAGAGCGAGGTCGCCGAGGCGCCCGAGCCACCCGAGCCGCCGCGCGTGCTGCGCCGCCGGCTGACCCGGGTCGCGGTCACCGTCGCGGTCGCGGCCGGTGGCGCGCTGTTCGCGGCGACTGCCGTGGTGGGGGACGAAGCGGGAGCGCAATCCATGGGCGCGGGACTCGTGCACGTTCAGCACTGACGGCGTGCCGCCACAGGTGCCGCCGGGCCGACAACGCCCTTCCCGACTCGGCTTATCGGCTGATTCGTCGCTCGACGGCGCTCGGGCTCTCCGGATCGCGATAGTTGTTGAGTACCACCGCGAGACATCCGAGGGCGATGACCGCGCCGGCCGCGAACATCACCGGATAGCCGATGCGCAAGGCGTTGTGCAGCAGCGACAGCAGTGCCGGTGAACCGAATCCGAGGTAGCTCACCGAATAGAACACCGCGGTCAGCCCGGCCAGATCGTCCGGCCGGGCGATCCGCTCGATCTCCTGCAGTCCCGCCACCATCCCGATGCCGAATCCGAAGCCGAGCACGGCCGCGGTCGCGACGACGGCCCACAGCTGTAGCGATGCGGCCGCGTAGACGGATGCGGCCATGCCTGCCGTGGTGAGGATCAGCGACAGTGCCGCGATCCGCGCGGTACCCGGCAGGTCGATCCGCCGCGCCACCGACTGGATGGCGAAACCGCATCCGAGCGTGATCACCGTGATCAGCGCGGAGAAGGCGATCGGGGTTCCGGCGATGCGGTCGGCGGCCAGCGTCGGCAGGATCGCGTAGGCGGTCGCGGCGGAGGTGAACAGCCACAGCGCCAGCGGCAGTGCGATGCGGCGGAAACGCCGGTGGCCGGCCGCCGGAATCCGCAGATCCTCACGCAGTGGCTTGCGAATCGGTTGCGGTGCCACTGTTTCCGGTGCGCGCTGCACCCAGACGGCCGCGATCAGGCACAGCGCCACATTGATGAGATAGGCCAGAGTCGCGGGCCACGGCGCCCACTGCGCCAGCACCCCGGCGACGCCGGCTCCGATGGCGAAACCGCCGGTGAGGCTCATCGCCGAGCGGCGAGCGCCGGTGCCGGGAGCCGACACGGGCCCCAGCGGCGGCTGCGACAGCTCCTTCAACCAACTGCTGCCCACGGCCATCGCCAGCCCGAGACCGACTCCGCACAGCACGCGGCCGATCGACAACATCGGCACCACGCCGGAACCGAAGGCCAGCAGCGTCGATCCGACCGCGGTGATCAGCGGTGCGGGCCGCATCAGCCGCTGCCTGCCGTAGCGATCCGACAGCGGCCCGCCGATCAGCAGTGCCGGCACGATGCCCAGGACGTATTCGAACAGCAACAGATCGACCGTGGTGACCGGCAGGCCGTCGTTCTTGTACATCACCAGCAGCGGGGTGAATTCGTTTCCGCCCCAGGCGATCGCGAAGACCGCCGCGGCCACGCCCCACCACACGCGCGGCGTGGTGGCGACCCGTGCCGGGCGGATGTCGACGGCGGTCGGCGCGGTCATCACAGTCCTCTCAGTTCGAGCTGGTGCACACCCGAAAGGTGTTCGGCCAGTGCGGTATCGAAGCCCGCGGTATCGCCGGCGGCGATCAGATCGGTCAGCTGCGCATGCTGTTCCACGATGCGGGCGGTATTCATCGGCGCGCGGTGCAGGGCGACGCTGTTCATCCGCCGCTGGCGTTCGCGCAGCGAGTCGTAGAACCCGGTGAGCAGCGGGTTGCCCGCAGCGACCACATAGCCGCGATGGAAGTCGGTGTCCTCGGTGGCGAAGTGTGACAGCGCCCGGCCGTCGGAGGCGGCGAGGTTCGCGACGAGTTCGCGCTGGCGGGTCAGCGATTCGCGCAGGGCGTCGATCAGCGCCGGCCGGTCGTCGGCGGTGAGGGCGCGCACCGCCGCGGTCTCCACGACATAGCGGGCATGTGCGACGTGTTCGGCCTCGTGTGAGGGAATAGGTACCACCAGCGCGCCGCGTTTGGGATACAGCCGCATCCAGCCCTCGGTCTCCAACCGCAGGAACGCCTCCCGGACCGGAGTGCGCGAGGTGCCCAGATCGGTCGCGATCTCACCCTCGCTGATCAGCTCTCCGCCGGGCAGTGCCCCGGTCAGGATGCGCTCCTTGATCTCCCGATAGGCGCGCTCCGCGGCGGAATACGTCTTAGACACAAGTTGTAGCTTAGCGGGAACATGGGATGAATTGCCATGTGGGTGCCGACACGTACGACCCGCCTGGAGCGTGGGTGGTGACGGCCTTCCCTTCGATGTGACGCCCCGCACAGTACTTCCCGGTAATGCTGTTTCGGTCGCCGCTGAGCTGGGAATTCGGCGGACTATCGGCGAGGTTGCGCGATGGTGCCCGGCACGGCCGGTCGCCGGTGTTGACCTCCGCCGCTATAGGTGTAACTATGGGAAACAGTTACCCATGCGAGATGGAGAGGCTGTGACGACGATGTCGGTTGCCGCGACGCCGGAAGTAGACCCTGTGGTCGCCGAGGCCATGGAATACGCCCAGAAGCTGCTCCTGCTGTCCGAGGGTTCGGTCAACAAGCACTTCGATCCGTTCACCGACATCGATTGGGACAACCCCGACTTCGCCGCGACCGCCGGCGAGAAGCGGTGGATCCTTCCGGAATCCGCCGACCCGCTGGGGCGTCACCCCTGGTACAAGGCGCTGTCGGACGAGCAGAAGATCGCCCTCGGCAAGTACCGCCAGGCCAATGTCGCCAAGGTCGGCCTGCAGTTCGAGTCGATCCTGATCAGTGGCATGGTCACGCACAACTTCAGTCTGCCCAACGGCTCGCCCGAATTCCGGTACTGCTCCCACGAGATGATCGAGGAGCACAACCACACCCTGATGTTCCAGGAGATGGTCAACCGGATCGGGATCGATGTGCCGGGGATGGGCCCGCTGGTCCGTAAGCTCCGCTACATCGCCGCGCCGGTCGCCGCCCGGTTCCCGAATCTGTTCTTCATGGCGGTGCTCGCCGGTGAGGAGCCGATCGACCACATCCAGAAGCAGATCCTGCGCTCCGGCGAGGAAGTGCATCCGATCATGCGCGGCGTCATGGCGATTCACGTCGCCGAGGAGGCGCGCCACATCTCCTTCGCGCACGAATTCCTGAAGAAGCATGTGCCCGAGTCGAATCCGGCCGCGAAGTTCGTGCTGTCGCTGGCCATGCCGATCGTGATGTGGATCCTCGGCCGGTCCATCGCGACCCCGCCGAAGTCCTTCTTCAAGGAATTCGACATCCCGGAGGACGTGCGCAAGGAACTGTTCTACGGCTCCGCCGAGGCGCAGCAGACCTTCGCCGACTACTTCATCGACGTGCGGGCCCTGGCCAAGGAGCTGGGCCTGATGAACCCGATCTCGAAGAACGTCTGGAAGCTGCTGAAGATCGACGGCCCGGCCAGCCGGTACCGCTCCGAGCCGCAGCGCGCCAAGACCAAAGCCGCCTGAAGGGTAGCCATACAGTGCCGTATGTAGTCACCCAGCCGTGCTGCAGCGACGCCTCGTGCGTCTACGCATGCCCGGTCAACTGCATCCATCCCACGCCCGACGAACCGGATTTTCTGACGGCGGAGATGCTGTACGTCGACCCCGCGGCATGCGTGGACTGCGGCGCCTGTGCCACGGCCTGTCCGGTGGACGCCATCACCTCCTCGAAGAAGCTCACCGCGGAGCAGAAGCCGTTCATCGAGATCAACGCCGATTTCTATCGCCAGGCGCGGCCGCGTCCACTGCTGGCCAAGCCGGTGCCGGCCGCCGAGGTGGACACCGATCGCGGCCCGATGCGCGTCGCGATCGTGGGTTCGGGTCCCTCGGCGATGTACGCCGCCGACGAGCTGCTCACCCAGCCCGAGGTGACGGTGACGGTCTTCGACCGGTTGCCGGTGCCCTACGGCCTGGCCCGCCACGGCGTCGCGCCCGACCACACCCGGACCCGGCAGGTGAGCCGGTTGTTCGATGTGATCTCCGCGCAGCCCGGATTCGGGTCGTACCTGAATGTGGCGGTGGGTGCGGACATCTCGCACGCCGAACTGCTGGACCATTTCGATGCGGTGATCTACGCCGTGGGCGCCTCCTCCGACCGCAAGCTCGGTATCCCCGGCGAGGGTCTGCCCGGCAGCCTGTCCGCGACCGAGTTCGTGGCGTGGTACAACGGCCATCCCGACTTCGCGCAGCGCAGTTTCGATCTGTCGCAGCGGCGCGCGGTGATCGTCGGCAACGGCAATGTCGCGCTCGACGTGGCCCGGATTCTCACCATGGATCCTGAACTGCTCGATGCCACCGAGGTGTCGCCGGCGGCGCTGGCGGCACTGCGGCACAGCAAGATCGAGGAAGTGGTGATCGTGGGCCGCCGCGGTCCCGCCGAATCCGCCTTCACCGTACCCGAATTCGTGGGCCTGCTCGGATCCGATCTCGACATCGTCGTGGAAGGTGATGTGCCGGAACCGACTCCGGATATGCCGCAGAAGGTCGAGCAGAAACTGAAGCTGCTGCGCAGCGTGGCCGACCGTCCGGTGGGCGCGCGCAAACGCATCGTCTTCCGTTATCTCTCCTCGCCGGTGGCGCTGGTCGGCACCGACCGGGTGACCGGAATCGAGCTGGTGCGCAACGAACTCGTGACCGACGAGGCCGGTATCACCCGCGCTGTCGCGACGGACGAAACCGAAACCCTGGATGCCGCACTGGTTCTGGCTTCGGTGGGGTACCGCGGCGTGGCCGTGCCGGGGGTGCCGTTCGACGAGCGCGCCGGCGTCATCCCGAACGCCGACGGCCGGGTGCTCGAATCCGCCGGCGGCGCGGTGGTTCCGGGCACCTATGTGACCGGCTGGATCAAGCGTGGTCCGACGGGCTTCATCGGCACCAACAAGTCCTGCGCGCAGCAGACGGTGCGACAGCTGGTCGACGACTTCAACGCCGGGCGTCTGCGCCGGCCCACCGCCGACGCCACCGATTTCGATCGGCTGGTCCAGCGCCGCCGCCCCGATGCGGTGCGCGGCGGCGCCACGGCCCAGCCGTGGTGGAAGCGAAAGCTGCTCGCTCGCGCCTGAGCCGGATCTTTCGACCGAATGCCCCGATCCGCCCGGATCGGGGCATTCGTCGTTTCGGCAACCATCCAGTCATTCGGAACGGCCGCACGGATTTCGGTCTCGTGAATGTCATTGCCGCAATTCCACAGAAAACCGGTCGGTATTCCGCGCGATCAACTGTGAAATGGCCAGTTTTGCCAGCTATTCTCGTGCGGTAGCCGAATTCGGCCTTTCGAACTTGCGGAAGATCGCGGCCTATCAGGTGTTTTGCTCGATCGAGCGGTGGATGTGAAAGCTTTTCCGCCCATTCGGTTTCCGTGATCGAGACCGACCAGCTAACCTGTGTTCGCTATTTGGTAAACGACCGCGACCACATGGTTGAACCACCTGGGGCCGTGGTCTCGGTGCGTTGACGGGATGGCAATGACGGTTGGCTTCGGCATGAGCATCGGCACAGTGAATTCCGTGTGGGCGGCAACTGCCGGTGATCGCGGCCGGCCGGCGGTCCGCGTGCGTCGCACCGCGGTCACCTTCGACCGCTTCGGCGATGTCCGAGTCGGGGGAGTGCCTCGATTCGCGCCGGTGGTCACGGATTTCGCCGATCTCACCCGCCCGCGCGAGCCGGTGTCGCTGGGCGGCCGGATCCGGTCCTCGGCCGACCTGGTCGCCTCGGTCGCCACCTGCCTGATCGAGGGCAGCGATCCCGAGGCCGGGCCGGTCCTCACCTATCCCGCCTGTTACACCGACCGGCAGATCGCATCGCTGCAGTACGCGCTGCACCGCTGCGGCGCCTTCGACGTGATTCTGATGCCCGAACCGGTGGCCGCCGTGGAATGGCTGGACGACGAATACGGTGTTTCCGCAAGCTGTTCCACACTCGTCTACGATCTGGGCGCCAACAACCTGGACGTCGCGGTGGTCCGGACCGAGCCCGAATGGAATCAGCGCGGAGTGCTCGGCTCGGCCCTGCGATCCGATGCCTTCGGCGGCCGGCCGCTGGGCGCCGTCCTGGCGCGCTACGCACGGACGCTGGCTCCGGACGTGCCGGCACCGGTGTCGACGGTGGTGCCGGCCGAGGACACCCGCCGCTTGCGCGCCTGGCATGTCCGCAATTCCCTTCGGGTGGTGCGCGATTGCCTGCAACGTGCGCGGGTGACCATCGACGACATCGATCGCGTGCTATTGATCGGTGGCGCCGCGCGACCGGTCGAGGTGGCGGAGGTGCTGGCCGAGTTGGGTCCTCCGGTGATCGTCCCGCCGGATCCGGCGCATACGGTCGCGACCGGAGCCGCCATCGCCTCGGCTCGATTCGCCACGAGCAACAGCAACGCCGGGCGATACGCCCGGGGCGCCGCGGTCGTATCCTCCGCCGCGGTCGTGTCCGCTCTCGCGATGTCGGCGGCGACCATGATCGGCGGTGGCCCGCTCGGTACCGACGGCCCGATCATGGAATTCGCCCCCGCGCTGGCCGGCCCGGCGGATGCGTTGCGCGAACAGATCGGCGACCTGCCGCAGACACCCGGCTTCGGTGTCGGATTCGCTGCGCTGGCGGCCCGCGCCGACAGCCTGATGGGCACCTCGCTGTCCGGAATGCGCGGCTATGCCGGTGCGGCGCACGACTTTTCGCACGCCATGACCGATCGGGTCGAGAACGCGCTGCGCGACTACGGCGCCGTCACGCCCTGTGTGCCGCCCCGCGCCCGGACCTACTCCGATCCGGCACGCTTCACCAACCCCATGCCGTTCGTGAACTCGGGCGCGGCGGCGCTCCTGGCCGCCGGCGCCGCGGCCCGCAACCTGCCCGGCACGGGACACCCCGGGCAGCCGGGATCCGGTGATCAGGGCACCCCGCCCGACGGCGGTTCCACACCCGGGGACTCGTCGAAGCCCGGAAATCCGGCGCCGAAACCGGACGGTTCGAGTACACCCGCATCCGGCACGAACCCCGCACCCGCCGACAAGACGACCGCGACTCCCGGTGCGTCGTCCGGGAATTCGCATACCGGCGATGCCGCGTCCACTCCGCGGCCCGGGCACTCGGGCGGCACCGCGGGCAGCGGTGACGGCTCGGGTACCACGTCTGCCGAGTCGAATTCGGCCGGTGCGACCGGCGGGTCGAGTGCATCCTCCCAGGGCTCGGACTCCGACAGCGCCGATACGCACGGCTCGCACGCCGACGACTCCGCGAACTCCAGTGGTACGAACTCGGATCCGGCGAAACCGGGGGCGGCGAACTCGGGCCCGGCGCACTCCGGCGACGCCACGAACTCCGACACCGGACCCGATGCCGGTGGTACGACGAATTCGGGCGACGGTTCCCACTCGGGCGACTCCGCGAATTCGAACGGCACTGCCGATTCGAACGGCACTGCGAACGCCGGGGACAACGCGAAGCCCGGCACCTCCGCCCCCGCCGGTGGCGGCACCGATTCCGCGCCGGCCGGTGGTGCCCGATCCGCCCCCGGCACAACGTCTTCCGATACCGCTCCGGGTGCCGGAACCGCCCGTACTCCCGGCCTCGGGGGCAGCACGGCCACACCTCCCGGCGGCGCTACCCGCCCCGGCGGGACGAACCCCGCACCGGTCGCCCCCGCCCACCCCGGCGCCGTCGCGCCGAGCCACCCCGGCCTCGGCGCCACCCCCGGTGGCGGCTTCCACGGAGGTGGCCTGGGCGGCGGCTTCCACAGCGGTGGTTTCGGCGGTTTCGGGCACTGACCGGGTTCACCGACAGGGCTCGGCCCCGATATCGCGCCGAACCGGCGATGACGAGTCCCGACGGCTGTCCAGGACGTCGAGGTAGTGCTGGTTGGACATGATGCCGAGCAGATTGCCGAAGGGGTCGACCACCGAGGCGGTGACGAAGCCCGGACCGCGTTCGGTGACGGGTTGGTGTTCGGCGGCACCGAGTTCGCGGAGCCGTTGCAGTGCGGCGTCGAGATCGTCGACGTGCCAGTACAGCAGTGCGCCGCCGGGTTCGTGGGCGGGGTCCGGGCAGTAGCGGCGATCGATGATGCCGAGTTCGTGCCGGTAGTCGCCGATCCGGAACTCGATATAACCCGGAACCTCGAAATACGGTGTGGTATCCAGCAATTCGCTGTACCAGCGCTTGGCGGCCGCCAGGTCGTCGGCGTAGTAGGACACGGTCGTCATTCCGCGCAGCATCGGTCTCTCCTCGGTCGTTGCGGTCTTCGATACGATCCTCACGGTCAAAGTGCTCACCGAATGAGCACTTTGTACGGCAGAATTGCCGTATGCGCGCCGACCGTCTGATTGCCACGCTGCTCCTCATGCAGGCGAGGGGCCGGGTGACCGCCGCCGAGCTCGCCGGGGAACTCGAGGTGTCCGTGGCGACCGCGCGCCGCGACCTCGAGGCGCTGTCGTCGGCAGGCGTTCCCGTCTACCCGCAGCCCGGCCGGGGCGGGGGCTGGGCGCTGATCGGTGGTGCCCGGACCGACCTCAGCGGAATGACGGCCGACGAGGCGCGGGGGCTGTTCCTGCTGCTCGGCCCGGCGGCCTCGGGCTCGCCCGCGACCCGCTCGGCGCTGCGAAAGTTGTTGCGAGCCTTGCCGGAGACGTTCCGCGAACAAGCCCTGGCCGCCTCGGCGGCGACGCTGATCGATCCGGTCGGCTGGGGCCGGCGGCCGCGATCCGAACCGGCGGAGGTCGAGTTGCTGCAACAGGCCGTCGCCCGGCGACGGACGGTCCGCTTCCGCTACGGCCCGGCCGGTCGTGAGCGAGCCGTCGATCCGTGGGGCGTCGTCGACAAGGACGCCGTGTGGTATCTCATCGCCGGGACCGACCGGGGGCGCCGGACCTATCGCGTCGACCGGATGAGCGAGGTGACCGCCGAGGACGGCGTCGCCGACGTCCCGGCGGATTTCGATCTGGCGCAGGCGTGGTCGGAGATCGTCGAACAGATGGAACATCGGCGCGGCGAGGTATCGGCGATCGTGCACGCCGATCCCGAGATCGTGCCGGTCCTGCGCGATCGGCTGGGCCGGCACTGCGCCGAGGACGGCCCGGTCGACGGCGGCCGGGTGCGGCTGCGGATCAGCGCTCATCTGCCGCGCGCGATCGCCGAACAGCTCGCCGGATTCGGGGGACGCCTCGAAGTCGTTGCCCCCGAATCGATTCGGCGTGAGCTGGCCGCGCTGGCAGCCGAGCTCACCGCCATCTACCGTTGATCCGCGTTACCGAGCGGTGAAACCGCCGTCGACCGCGACCGCCGCGCCGGTGACGAAGCTCGCCTCGTCGGAGAGGAGGTAGGCGCACAGCGAGGCGATTTCCTCCGCGCGGGCGATTCGGCCGAGCGGATGCAGCGCCGCGATCGCCGCCTCGCCTTCGGGTGTCGCGCCCATCGACGCGCGAAACGCCGGGGTATCCACCGCGCCCGACACCAGCGCGTTGACCCGCACACCCGCGGCGGCCGTCTCCAGCGCGACCGCGCGGGTCAGGCCGACCACGCCGTGTTTGGCCGCGACGTAGGGGGCGACCGAGCCCATACCGACCACGCCGAGGTTGGAGGCGTTGTTGAGGATCGCCCCGCCGCCGGACTCCAGCAGCGCCGGCACCTGCGACCGCAGGCCGAAGTACACGCCGGTGAGGTTGAGGTCCAGATCTGCGCGCCAACCGGCTTCGTCGATGTCCTGCACCGGGCCGAAGGAGTTGACCGCGCCGGCGTTGTTGAAGGCCGCGTCCAGCCGGCCGAATTCGTCGATCGCGGCGTGGGTGAGCCGATCCACGTCCTCGGCCACGGTGACGTCGGTCGGGACGAAGAGGGCCCGGCCGCCCTGGCCGCGGATATCCGCGGCGATCCGGTCCCCGGCCTCCTTGCCCCGGGCGCCCAGCACCACCGCGGCGCCCTCCGCCGCCACTCGCCGGGCCACGGCCGCGCCGACCCCGCTGCTGGCGCCGGTGATCAGTACGACCTTCGATTCGAAGCGGTGGTGCACTGTCGTGTCCATCTCTGCTGCCCTCTCCATATCCGTTGTCTGCCACGCGATCTCGTGACAGATGCCAGTCAAGTCGCGCGAAACCGGCAAAGCTGGCGGGATTCGGACCTGTAGTTGATGTGTCATCTAGTCGTCGGAGTGGCATACCGCCGGGTAACGGCGGCGGGGCTGTAAGCGCAGATGCACGATCGGTGACAATGACCGGGTGAACAGTCCTCGACTGATTGCCCTGGATGTGGACGGGACCATCCTGCAGGCGGGCGCGCCGATGAGCCCGCGGGTGCGTGCGGCGGTGCGTGCCGCGGTCGACGCGGGCGCCCATGTGGTGATCACGACCGGCCGCACCCTGCTCGCCACCCGGCTCGTGATGGAGGAGCTGGGACTCGAGGAGGGCCAGGCGCTGTGCTCGAACGGCGCTGTGCACGTGGACATTTCGAACTGGGAACCACTGGCGGTCCATACCTTCGATCCGGAACCCGCGGTCGCGACACTGCGTTCACTGCTGCCCGATATGGTGCTGTCGGTGGAGAAGGTGGGGGTGGGGACCTGGGCCACCGGCTACTACCCCGGCAGCTTCCGGCTCGGCGAATTCCGCTTCGTCGACGATGCCGAACTGAGCCTCGAGCCCACCACGCGGCTGAACGGCTGGTGGCCCGGCGGCAGCCTCGACGAAATGATCGACGCCGTCGGCGAACTCGACCTCCCCGGCGCCGGCTGGGTGCACGGCGAGGACGAACCGTGGCTGGTGGCCTCCAAACAGGGGGTGTCCAAAGGCTGGGCGCTGGAACAACTTCGCCTGGCCCTCGACATCCCGCTCGAGCAGACCCTGGCCATCGGCGACGGCTACAACGATATCGACATGCTCACCTGGGCAGGGCATTCCGTCGCCATGGGCAACGCCGTGCCCCCGGTCCACGAGCTCGCCGACGAAACGACCGCCGATATCAGTGAGGACGGGGCGGCCCTGGTGCTGGAGCGCTGGTTCGCGGGATGAACCGCGAAGCCGGCACGACCCACGTGGGTCCGGGCCGGGCGGGACCAGGGTGACCGAGACTGCCGGAAGGGCAGGCGGAATCAGGCCGTGAGATCGAGGGACATCCGGTCGACGGCCCGATAACGCTCGAGCGCGACCTCGGTGAGGAACCGGTGCGGCCCGATCGCAGGGGCGTGCACGAGGCCGGGTTCGGCGACGGCGAGACGATCGATGAGCAACCCCGGGGCCAGGAACCACGGGGCGACCATCACCCGGCGGGCTCCCCGGCTGCGCAGATCCGAGACCGCTCGGCTCAGCGACGGCTGTGTGGTCGCGAAGCAGATCGCGGACCGCCAGCGGGTGCCGTGCGTGAGCGCCACCGCGACCTCGGCCGTGATCCGGTTGGCGGCCGCGGACGAGGATCCGACGGCTGCGACCGCGATACCCAGCTCGGCATCGTCGCGGTCGGCGCCCGCGTGCAGCGCTCGGTCCCGCAGCGCCGCCACCAGTCGTTCGTCGGTCCCGAGCACATCGGCCTGCGTGATCCGCAGCAGTGGATGCCGGCGGCGGGCAGCCGCGAGCATGCCGGGCAGATCCACCCGGGCGTGAAACGCGCTGCCCAGCAGCAACGGGACGACAACGGCCACGGTATGTCCCTGTGCCGCAACGGCATCGATGACCTGTTCCACCGAAGGCGTGTTCAGGTCCAGGAATGCCAGCCGCACGTCGACATCCGGACGTTGTCCGGCGATCTCGGCGACCACGGCCGACATCGTCGCGGCGGATCGCGGATCACGGCTGCCGTGTGCCACCGCGATCAATGCCGGGGCGCGGCCGGTGGTGACACCGGCGAGCGACCGCTCGCCGTTCACGAACATCCCACCGGCCGAACCCATCTCAGCTGCCGACCTCGACCGAGGTCAGTACGTCGCCCACCAGGCCCGCGGCCAGCGTGTTACCGCCCGCCGGGTCGATGAGCAGGAAGCTGCCCGTGTACCGGTTGACCCGATAGTCGTCGGCCGCGATCGGCTCCGCGACGCGCACGGAGATGCGGCCGATATCGTTGAGCGCCAACGACTCCGGATTCGGATCGGCGGCCAGGTTCTGTTCGTCGAACCGCTCGATCAGCGCGCCGACGATGGCCTGCGTGGTCCGGGTGCCGTGCTTGAGCAGCAGGCGGGCGCCGGGCCGCAGCGGCTTGTCGCCGAGCCAGCAGACGGTGGCGTCGAACGCATCGATCGGTTCGGGAGCATCGGCGGCCGCGACGATGGTGTCGCCGCGGGAGATGTCGACATCATCGGTGAGCAGCAGGGTCACACTGCGTCCGGGCTGGGCGGAGGGCAGTTCGCCGTCGGCGGTGTCGATGCGCTCGACCGTGGTCCGGATGCCGGAGGGCAGCACCACGACCTCGTCACCCTTCGACACCACGCCCGCGGCGACCTGTCCGGCATACCCGCGGTAGTCCGGGTACTCCGCGGTCCGCGGGCGGATCACGTACTGGACCGGGAAGCGCAGGCCCACCTGATGGCGGCCGGTGCTGTCGGCATCGACCGGCACCGACTCCAGATGCTCGATCAGGGATGGGCCGTCGTAGAACGGGGTGTTCTCCGAGCGCGACGCGATGTTGTCACCGTGCAGCGCCGAGACCGGGATCTCGACGATGTCCTCGGGGGCCCAGCCGAGTTTGCTCGTGAGCTCGGTGAACTCGGCCACGATCTGCGCGAAGACCGCTTCCGAGTCGTCGACCAGATCGATCTTGTTCACCGCCAGCACCAGCTTCGGCACACCCAGCAGCGCCATCACGGCGGCGTGGCGCCGGGTCTGCTCGATGACGCCCTTGCGGGCATCGACCAGCAGGATCACCAACTGTGCCGTCGACGCGCCCGAGACGGTGTTGCGGGTGTACTGCACATGGCCCGGGGTGTCGGCGAGCACGAAGGACCGCTTCGGCGTCGCGAAGTACCGGTAGGCCACATCGATGGTGATGCCCTGTTCGCGTTCGGCGCGCAGCCCGTCGACCAGCAGCGAGAGATCGGGGGTGGCCAGGCCCTTGTCGACCGAGGCCCGGGTGACGGCGTCGATCTGGTCGGCCAGTACCGATTTCGTGTCGTAGAGCAGGCGTCCGACCAGTGTGGACTTGCCGTCGTCGACACTGCCGGCGGTGGCCAGTCTCAGTAGGTCGGACATCAGAAGTAACCCTCTCGCTTGCGGTCTTCCATGGCGGCCTCGGAGACGCGGTCGTCGCCGCGGGTCGCGCCACGTTCGGTGAGTCGCGACGCGGCGACCTCGGCGAGGATGTCGTCGTTGGTCGCGGCATCGGAAAGTATTGCGCCGGTGGTGGATCCGTCACCGACGGTGCGGTAACGCACCGACTTGACGACCAGCTCCTCGTCCTCGCGCGGACCACCCCAGGAGCCCGGGGTCATCCACATGCCGTCGCGCTGGTACACGGGCCGCTCGTGCGCGTAGTAGATGGTCGCGAGTTCGACGTTCTCGCGCGCGATGTAGCGCCAGATGTCGAGTTCGGTCCAGTTGCTCAGCGGGAACACCCGCACGTGCTCACCGGGCGCATGCCGGCCGTTGTACAGGTTCCACAGTTCCGGGCGCTGCCGCTTCGGGTCCCAGCGGCCGAAGGCGTCTCGCAGCGAGAAGATCCGCTCCTTGGCCCGCGACCGCTCCTCGTCGCGCCGCCCGCCGCCGAAGACCGCGTCGAAGCGGTTCTCGGTGATGGCGTCCAGCAGCGGCACGGTCTGCAGCGGGTTGCGGATACCGTCGGGCCGCTCGGTGAGCCGGCCGTCGGCCAGATACTCCTCGACGCTGGCGACGTGCAGCCGCAGCCCGTACTTCTCGACCACGTGGTCGCGGAAGGCCAGCACCTCGTCGAGGTTGTGGCCGGTGTCCACGTGCAGCAGCGAGAACGGCAGCGGCGCGGGCCAGAAGGCCTTGAGCGCCAGGTGCAGCAGGACCGTGGAGTCCTTCCCGCCGGAGAACAGGATCACCGGACGCTCGAATTCGCCTGCCACCTCACGGAAAATGTGGATGGCTTCGCTCTCGAGGGCGGCAAGGGTATCGAATTGTGTCTCGGTCACCGTTGAAGTCATGAGGCGTGCAACCCGCATTCGGTCTTGGCGAGGCCGGCCCAGCGGCCGCTTCGCGGATCGGATCCCGGTTCCGGCTTCCGCGTGCACGGAGCGCAACCGATGGACGGATATCCCTCCTCGACAAGGGGATTGACGAGAATGCCGTGCTGGTCGATATACGCGGCCATCTCGTCGTCGGACCAGGCGGCGATCGGATTGATCTTCACCAGGCCGAAGCCCTCGTCGAAGGAGATCAGGGGGGCGTTGGCCCGGGTGGGGGCCTCCACGCGCCGGATGCCGGTCACCCACGCGTTGTAGGGGGCCAGCGAATTCTGCAGCGGCACCACCTTGCGCAGCCGGCAGCATTCACCCGCATCGCGCGCGAACAGATCCTTGCCCAGCAGCTGATCCTGTTCGGCGACAGTGTGTTCGGGCCGCACGTTGAGGATGTTCACGCCGTAGACGGTTTCGACCGCGTCCCGGGTGCCGATGGTTTCGGCGAAGTGGTAGCCGGTGTCGAGGAACAGCACCTCGACGCCGGGCCGCACCTGCGCGGCCAGTTGCACCAGCACCGCATCCTGCATATTCGAGGCGACGATGTAGCTCGAACCGAAGGTGTCCTCGGTCCACTGCAGCAGCTCGGTGGCCGAGGCGTCCGGACCCAGCTGCGCCGCGCCGTCCTCGGCGATCCTGCGCAGCTCGGCTTCGCTCAGCTTTTCCAAAGTGGTTGCCATACTGAATCTCCCGTTACCGAAGGTCGGCCTCGTCGGCGCGGACAGCCCATTGCGCGAACCGCTCACCGTCGTTGCGGTTCTTGACGAAATTGCGGACGACACGCTCGATGTAGTCGCCGAGCTCCTCGCTGGTCACCTTGTGCTGGCGCAGCTTGCGGCCGAAGCCGCTGTCGAGCCCGAGGCTGCCACCGAGGTGAACCTGATAGCCCTCCACCTGATTCCCGTCGCCGTCGTCGACGAGCTGGCCCTTGAAACCGATATCGGCGATCTGCGAACGGCCGCAGGAGTTGGGGCAGCCGTTGATGTTGATCGTGACCGGCACGTCGAGCTGGGCGTTGATATCGGCCAGGCGCTGGTCGAGTTCGGGCGCCAGGACCTGCGAACGCTTGCGCGTCTCCACGAACGAGAGCTTGCAGAACTCGATACCACTGCAGGCCAGCAGGTTTCGCCGCCAGGCCGACGGCCGGGCCTGCAGGCCCAGCGGTTCCAGTTCGGCGATCAGTTCCTCGACCTTGTCGTCGGGGACGTCGAGCACGACGACCTTCTGATACGGGGTGAACCGGATCCGGTCCGCACCGACCCGTTCGACGGCGTCGGCGACCTGCGTCAGAATCGTGCCCGAGACACGGCCGGCGATCGGGGAGAAGCCGATCGCGTTGAGGCCGTTGCGCAGCCGCTGCACGCCCACGTGGTCGATGGGCCGGGCCGGCTTCTCGGGCGCCGGGCCGTCGATGAGCTTGCGCTGCAGGTACTTCTCCTCGAGAACTTCTCTGAATTTCTCGATGCCCCAGTCCTTGATGAGGAACTTCAACCGCGCCTTGGTCCGCAGCCGGCGGTAACCGTAGTCACGGAACAGCGAGACGACGGCTTCCCACACATCCGGCACCTCCTCCAGCGGCACCCACGCACCGACTCGCTGCGCGAGCATCGGGTTGGTGGACAGGCCGCCGCCGACCCACAGGTCGAAACCGGGGCCGTGCTCGGGATGTTCGACGCCGACGAATGCGACGTCGTTGATCTCGTGGACCACATCCTGCTGACCGGAGATCGCCGTCTTGAACTTGCGGGGAAGGTTCGAGTACTCCTTCTTGCCGATGTAGCGCCGGGTGATCTCCTCGACCGCCCAGCTGCCGTCGACGACCTCGTCCAGCGACTCACCGGCCAGAGGGGAACCGAGGACCACGCGCGGGCAGTCGCCGCAGGCCTCGGTGGTCTGCAATCCGACCGCCTCGATGCGCCGCCAGATCTCCGGGACGTTCTCGATCTCGATCCAGTGGTACTGCAGGTTCTCGCGGTCGGACAGATCGGCGGTGTCCCGGGCGAACTCGGTGGAGATCTGGCCGAGGGTGCGCACCTGCTCGACGTTGAGCGCGCCGCCGTCGCAGCGGATGCGCATCATGAAGTACTTGGCCTCGAGCAGGTCGATGTTCTCGTCACCGGTCCAGGTGCCGTCGTAGCCCTGCTCACGCTGGGTGTAGAGGCCCCACCAGCGGAAGCGGCCGCGCAGATCGCTCTTGTCGATCGAGTCGAATCCGCCCTTGGCGTAGATGTTCTCGATGCGCGCACGGACGTTGAGCGGATTGTCGTCCTTCTTGCTCTGCTCGTTCGCGTTCAGCGGTTCCCGGTAACCGAGGGCCCACTGGCCCTCGGACTTGCGGCGGACCGGCTTGCCGGTGCGTTCGCGCGGGCCGGAAGCCTCCGGGCGGGGCCGGGCACGACGCTCACGGGCGAGGCGTTCACGATCCGCGCGAACGGACTCGGGGCTGGGACCGGCGTCGGTACTCGACGTCATAGGGTCGCTCCTGAAGAAGATGGATCAGGCCTTGCGGCAGGCGGGAGGGGCTGGCTCGCGCCTTCGGAGTTCAGCGAATCGGACCGATGGGGCATCGCGACGGATGCCGGGAACCGGGAGAGGGGAGGCCGAGCTACCGGAGGCGATCCGGCAGACAACTGGCGCTGCAGACGCGCTTGAAGTCGACATGGCGGCGCGCCACGAGTCGTACTCCAAGTCCGGTCATGGAAGTTATTGTGCCATGTCAGGTGGGTCTTTCCGACCGGTGGGTCATATTCTCCGCAAAAAAGCGGGAAATTCCCTGGACGGCCGTCCCAATTTGTGAGATGCGTCATAGATCAAGCGGATTCGCCGATCGCGACGGCGCAGGGCCGTCCCACGGGGGCACCGAGGGGTCGGCTACGGCACGATGACGAGCTTTCCGGTCGCCTCGTCGTTCTGCATCCGGCGGTGGGCCGCGACCACGTCGTCCAGTGTGAAAACGCGGTCGACATTCGGACGCAAGGCACCCGTTTCGACGGCGTCGACGAGGCGCTGCAGCACCGTCGTGCTGCCCGCGCACTCGTCGCTGTGGAAAGCGGTGAGTCCGGTTCCGGGCGGGATCATCGCGATCGGCTCGAAATCCGGAATCAGCCATCCGCTGAGCGAACCGGCCACGCATACCGTGCCGCCGCGGCGAACCAGGCGAAGCGAGTCCACCGCCGTCCGCGCGCCGACCAGATCCAGGACGTGGTCGGGACCCTCGGGCCAGATCGCGTGAACGCTCTCGGCCAGGGAGCCGCCGTCGTCGGCCAGGACGTGATCGACGCCGGCGGCGATGAGCGCGTCCACCTTCGCGGGCTGCCGGGTCGTGGCCGCGGTCTCGATACCCTCGGCGGCCGCGATGGCGATCGCCGCCATGCCCACCGACGAGGTCCCGCCCCGAATCAGCAGCCGCGCCGCGCGCTGCCGCACCCCGGACAGGACGCCCGAGGCCGCCAGCGCGCCGTGCGCGGTCAGATACGTCTCGGGCACCGCGGCCAGCACGTGCCAGGGCAGGGTGGTGCGGACCGGCATCAGTAGTGCGTTCGGCAGCAGCGCGAATTCCGCGTACCCGCCGTCGAATTCGCGTCCCATCCCGCCCATCACCGCCGCGACAGTCGTGCCCTCCGGCAGGCCGGGATCGGTCGATGCCGCCACTTCGCCCACGCACTCGATACCGAGCACGCGCGGGAATCTCACCGCCGGGGAATGACCCTGCCGGGTCCGCAACTCTGAACGGTTCACCCCCGCCCCGCGCACCCGGACCAGGCTCCATCCCGCCCGGACCCGCGGAATCGGCAGCTCCCTGATCTCCAGGACCTCCGGCCCACCCGCTCGCACACAGACCGCCGCACGCATCGTCGTCTCACCCATGCGTTCACTGTCGTGGGCGACCGCGGCGGCCGACCACCGATAGAATGCCGATTCATGCCCGTTCGCCGCCAACCTGCTGAGGCGGGTCCGACGTCGCGGCTGTGGCCGTCCGGGGGCGTTCACCAGTGGGCTTCGGGAGCGTCGAGTTCGGTCCACTCCCATGCGCGCGGGCATCTGGTGTACGCCGCCCGCGGGGTGCTCTCGGTGCACACCGAACGCGGGACGTCGATCGTGCCGGCCAACCGAATCGGCTGGACCCCAGCCGGATTCACGCACCAGCACCGCGCCCACGGGCGAACCGACATGCGGATCGTCTTTCTCCCGGCGGCCCCGGCCCGGCTGCTACCGGACCGCCCCGCGGTATTCGGGGCCACCGATCTGGCCCGCGAGGTGTTCCTCAGCCTCACCGGGCCCCGCGACCACGACCGCGGTGCGCGCGCCCGGCTGCATCGCGTGCTCGTCGACGAACTGCGGGAAGCGCACGAGCAGCCGCTGCAACTGCCGCAGCCCCGCGACGACCGGTTGCGGGCCCTCGCGCGGATTCTGTACGACGACCCCGGCGACCACACCGCGCTGGCCGAACTCGGGCGCAGGGTCGGCGCGGGAGCGCGAACGCTGAGCCGGCTGTTCCACGACGAGCTCGGCATGACCTTTTACGAGTGGCGCACCCAGTTGCGCATCTCGCACGCGCTCGTCCTGCTCGCCGAGGGGCACGACGCGACGTATGTCGCGCACGCCTGCGGGTGGGCGAATCCGAGCGGCTTCATCGCGGCGTTCGCCGACATCGTCGGCACCACTCCCGGAAAATACGCCCGTTCGCACCGAACTCGCGGGCTACCGGCGCCGGAAGCGATCGACTAGCCGGTGTGCCGCCGGTCACTGCGCCGCACCGGGCACACTGGTGGGGTGACCGCGCCCGCTCCCGAACACACCACCGCCGCGCCGACGCTGCGCGATTTCGGCGGCGGGCCGTTCGGGATCTACGTGCACGTCCCGTTCTGCGCGACGCGCTGCGGCTACTGCGATTTCAACACGTATACGGCGGGCGAGTTGGGTTCCTCCGCCTCGCCGGAGTCGTGGCTCGACGCCCTGCGTGGCGAATTGGCCACCGCGGCAGCGGCTTTCGCGGAACTGCCGAGCGCGCAACCGCCGGTGTCGACGGTCTTCGTCGGCGGCGGCACCCCGTCGCTGCTGGGCGGCGACGGCCTGGCCGATGTCCTCGACGCCATCCGTGCCGAGTTCTCCCTCGCCGCCGATGCGGAGGTGACCACGGAATCGAATCCGGAGTCCACCTCCCCGCAGTTCTTCGAGCGCATCCGAACCGCCGGCTACACCCGCGTCTCCCTCGGCATGCAATCGGCCGCAAGCCACGTTCTGCGCATTCTCGACCGCACCCACACCCCCGGACGTGCCGTAGCGGCTGCCCGCGAGGCCCGGGCAGCCGGTTTCGACCACGTCAACCTCGACCTCATCTACGGCACGCCCGGTGAATCCGACGCCGACCTCGACGCCAGCCTGGACGCGGTCCTCTCCGCCGGTGTCGACCACGTCTCCGCCTACTCCCTGATCGTCGAGGACGGCACCGCCATGGCTCGCAAGGTCCGCCGCGGCGAACTCCCCGCCCCCGACGAAGACACCCTCGCCGCCCGCTACGAACGCATCGACGCCCGCCTCACCGCGGCGGGATTCGGCTGGTACGAGGTATCCAATTGGGCCACAACATCTTCCGCGCGCTGCCGGCACAACCTCGGCTACTGGGACGGCGGCGACTGGCTCGGCGCCGGTCCCGGCGCGCACAGCCACCTCGGCGGCGTGCGCTGGTGGAACGTGAAGCATCCGGGCCGCTACGCCGAGCGCGTCGCAGCCCGGGACGGACTGCCCGCCGCCGGATGGGAGGCGCTGACCAACGCGGAGCAGTACACCGAGCGCGTGATGCTCGGCGTACGCCTCCGCTCCGGACTCCCGGTCGGGGAATTGGATGCCGACGGCCGCGCGGCATGTGAGCGTGTGGTGGCCGACGGATTGGCCCGGGTGGACGGTGATCGGTTGGTGTTGACCGACCGTGGGCGTCTGCTCGCCGATGGAGTAGTTCGCGAGCTGCTGGGCTGACCGGCTGTCGGTCGGTAGCGGCCCGGTGAATCGGTCTATTTCGCCCCGAATTCGGCGCTGCGGCCCGGGCGGGAGTCCGGACAGCGTAGGGTTCGAGACAACTTGAGGAGATCCATGTCACAGGCACGCCACATCACACTTGTCCACGAGCAGAGCGAGTTCGCCGAAACGCGTGCCGCAGAGAAGGCCGAGGCCGCACGGCGCGGCGCGCTCGCCGCGCGGGCGGTGGCCAGTCATTCGACCGGAGTCGACGACTGCCAGTCGCTGCTGACGATGCTCGGATTGGATGCGGCGGCAGGCAAACTCGTCGCCGAATCGGACTGAGTTCGCGCCGCGGGCGCAAGACGGACGTCTTCGCCCGCGCCTTCCGTGGCTCCACCTCCGTTCCGCTGCGCGACCGGGTCCCCGGCGCCGGCCCGGCATCACTGTGCGACCTCACACGCGGGAACTCGTGAGCACAGGAACTAAACTGGTGTCGGATCAACCGGGAATCCGCGTGGTCGATGCTGCCCGTGTGCGGCCGCGTGGACCCCGAAGGCGAACGAGGAGGTGGGGCCGATGTCGAGCACCGAGGAGCGGCGGCTGGAGGTCCTGCGCGCGATCGTCGCGGACTACATCGCGACCAAGGAGCCGATCGGGTCGAAAACGCTGGTGGACAAGCACAATCTGGGCGTCTCCAGCGCAACCGTGCGCAATGACATGGCGGTCCTCGAGGCCGAGGGGTACATCACTCAGCCGCACACGAGCTCCGGTCGCATCCCGACCGACAAGGGCTATCGCCAGTTCGTGGACAACATCTCCGAGGTCAAGCCGCTGTCCAATGCCGAGCGCCGCGCGATCATGGAATTCCTGGAAAGCGGCGTCGATCTCGACGACGTCCTGCGCCGCGGGGTGCGGCTGCTGGCGCAGCTGACCCGTCAGGTCGCGATGGTGCAGTACCCGACGGTCTCGGCGTCGACCGTGCGTCACCTGGAGGTCGTGGCGCTCAATCCGGCCCGGCTGCTGCTGGTCGTGATCACCGATACCGGGCGGGTCGATCAGCGGCTCGTCGATCTGGGTGCGGTGATCGACGAGGAGGATCTCGCCGCACTGCGCGGCATGCTCGGCAAGGCGATGGACGGTAAGCGTCTGTCCGCTGCCTCGAGCGCCGTCGCGGCGTTGCCGGAGAACGCCCCCGCCCGGCTGCGCGACGTCTTGGTCCGGGTGTCGACCGTTCTGGTCGAAACCCTGGTGGAGCATCCGGAGGAGCGGCTGGTGCTGGGCGGCACGGCCAACCTGACCCGCAATGCCGGCGATTTCGGCTTCCCGGGTTCGCTGCGTGCCGTGCTCGAGGCGCTCGAGGAGCAGGTGGTGGTGTTGAAACTCCTGGCCGCCGCGCAGCAGCCCGGCACGGTGACGGTGCAGATCGGCGAGGAGACCCGCGTCGAGCAGATGCGCGGCACCTCGGTGGTATCCACCGGGTACGGTATGCCGGGTACCGTGCTGGGAGGTATGGGAGTGGTCGGCCCGACCCGGATGGACTACCCCGGCACGATCGCCTCGGTCGCCGCGGTCGCCCGTTATATCGGTGAGGTGCTCGCGGAACGATGAGCCCGCCCCGGTAATCGGGATCCGCGCCGGTCGGCAACCTGGTTCGCCGGTCGGCCACAGTGAACATGGCAGCATCGGCTGTGAGCAGGGATGCTGGACGACACCCATTCGGAACAGGACTAGAGACTCAAGTGGCACGGGACTACTACGGAATCCTCGGCGTCGGGCGTAACGCGTCCGACCAGGAGATCAAACGCGCCTACCGCAAGCTGGCCCGGGAACTGCACCCCGACGTCAACCCGGATCCGGACGCGCAGGAGCGGTTCCGCGAGGTATCCACCGCTTACGAGGTTCTCACCGACTCCGAGAAGCGCCGCATCGTCGATATGGGCGGCGACCCGATGGAATCGGCGGGCGCGGGCGGCGGCTTCTCCGGCGCCGGTTTCGGTGGTCTGGGCGATGTGTTCGAGGCCTTCTTCGGCGGTATGAACGCCACCAGTTCGCGCAAACCGCGCGGCCGGGTGCAGCCGGGCGCGGATTCGCTGCTGCGGACCCGGTTGTCGCTGGCCGAATGCGCGGTCGGTGTCACCAAACACCTCACCGTCGACACCGCGGTGCTCTGTGATCTGTGCCAGGGCTCGGGTACCAACGGCAATTCCAAGCCGGTGCGCTGTGAAACCTGTGGCGGCGCGGGTGAGGTGCAGACCGTGCAGCGGTCCTTCCTGGGACAGGTGATGACGTCCCGGCCGTGCCCGACCTGTCGCGGTACGGGCGAGACCATCCCCGACCCCTGCCGCAAATGCGGTGGCGACGGCCGGGTGCGCGCCCGCCGCGAGATCGCCGCGCCGATTCCGGCGGGTGTGGCCAACGGCATGCGGGTGCGGCTGGCCGCGCAGGGCGAGATCGGCCCCGGCGGCGGACCGGCCGGCGATCTGTACGTCGAGATCGTGGAGCAGCCGCACGACACCTTCGTCCGTGACGGCGACGATCTGCACTGCACGATCCGGGTACCGATGGTCGATGCCGCGCTCGGCACCACGGTGGTCATCGACACCATCCTGGACGGGCCCACCGAACTGACCATTCCGCCGGGCACCCAGCCGGGCGAGGTGTCGGTGCTGCGCGCCCACGGCATGCCCAAGCTGCGTTCCAGTGCGCGCGGTGATCTGGTAGCGCACCTGGACATCGTGATCCCGACCAAACTGGACAACAAGCAGTTCGACCTGCTGCGCAAGTACCAGGCGATGCGCAACGGCGAACACACCGAGGTGCTCTCGGCCCAATCCGAACACAACAGCGGATTGTTCGCACGGTTGCGGGCCTCCTTCAGCGGTCGCTGAAAACGCCGTGGCCGCAACGGTTTTCTATCTCGACGAGATACCGCCGGTCGGCGCGGTCGCGGTGCTCGACGGTCCCGAGGGACGGCATGCCGCGACCGTGCGCCGCATCCGGGTCGGCGAGCCGGTCACGCTCTCCGACGGTGCGGGACTGCTCGCCGAATCCGAGGTCGTGGCCACCGGGCGGGATCGCCTGGATCTGAAGGTGCTCGACCGCGTGGTCGCCCCGCCCGTGTCGCCGGCGGTGACGGTCGTGCAGGCACTGCCCAAATCGGATCGTTCCGAACTCGCGGTCGAATTGATGACCGAGGCGGGCGCCGACGCGATCGCCCCGTGGCAGGCCGCCCGGTGTGTCGCGAACTGGGAAGCCAAGGCGCGCAAGGGCGTCGACAAGTGGCGTGCGGCGGCCCGGACGGCGGCCCGGCAGTCGCGGCGGGCCTACATCCCCGAGGTCGCCGATCTGCATCGCACCGCGGATGTGGCCGAGCTGGTCCGGAAAACCGTCGCGGACAACGGCATAGCGATCGCGCTGCACGAATCCGCGACGGCGCGATTCGCCGAGCTGGCGTTCCCGCAGACCGCGCCGATCGTGCTGATCGTGGGCCCCGAAGGCGGTCTGGACGACTCGGAGTTGGATGCGCTCACCGCGGCGGGAGCCACCGTCGCGCTCCTGGGGCCGACGGTGTTGCGCACCTCCACCGCCGCGGCGGTCGCGCTCGGTGCGCTGGGGGCATTGACTCCGCGCTGGTAGGTCCCGGATCCGGCCGGCATCCGCGGTCGTCAGGCGGGGCCGGAAGTTCCGATCTCGGATGGGCCGGCGGTAGGCCGGGACCGGGAGTTCTCGGCTCGCAACCGCAATCCGAGGCAAGCCACCAGCCCCGCCGCCACGACGATCAGCACTCCCACGTACAGCGCCAATCCGGCCCACCCGTGCCAGCTGTAGGCCAGGCCGGCCAACGCGCCGACGATCGAACTGCCGACGTAATAGGCGAACAGGTACAGCGAGGACGCGGCCGCCCGATTACCCGTAGCCGTGGCGCCGACCCACGCGCTGGCCACCGCGTGCGCGCCGAAGAAGCCCGCGGTGAACAACAGCAGACCCGGCAACAGGATCGCCAGATGATCCGGAAGGGTCAGCAGCAGGCCGATACTCATCGTCGCGAGAGAGATCGCCACCACCGGGAAACGGCCGAGCCGATCGGCGAACCGGCCCGCCGCGGTCGACGAGACCGTGCCCGACAGATACATCAGGAAGACCGCACCCGCGGTGGCCGCGGACAAACCGAACGGCGACTGGATGAGCCGGTAGCCGAGGAAGTTGTACACCGAGACGAATCCGCCCATCAGCAGGAAGGCCAACCCGAACAGCGGCAGCAGCGCGCGATTGCGCAGATGCGTGGTGAGGTCGCCGAGCAGCGCGCCGACGCCGAGGGGCCGCGCGACGAAGTATCGGGAGGGCGGCAGCATCCGCACGAACCACACCGTGCACAGCGCGGCGCCCACCGCGAAAATCGCTGCGCCCCAACGCCAGGACGCCACCTCCAAGGTGAAGGCGGGAATCAGCCGACCGGCCAGACCGCCGATGGTGGTGCCCGAGACGTAGATGCCCATCGCGGTGCCCAATCCGGCCGAACCGATCTCCTCGGCGAGATACGCCATCGCGACCGCGGGCACGCCGGCCACGGCGATGCCCTGCACGGCCCGCCCCGCCAGCATCAGGTCCAGATTCGGGCTGAAGGGCAACAGCAGACCGATGACGCTGGTCGCCACCGCGGACGCGATCATCACCCGGGTGCGGCCGTACCGCCCCGACAGCACGCTCACCGGCACGATCGCCACCGCCAGCAGACCCGTCGTCAGCGATACCGCCAGTGCGGCGTGCGCGGGTGTGGCGCCGAAGGCCGTGGACAGGCTCGGCAGCAGCGCCTGCGCGCTGTACATCGACCCGAAGGTGGTGAGTCCGGCCGCGAACAGCGCCAGGGTGATCCGCCGCTCGTGCCGCGCGTCCTCGGCCGTCCGGACGGGAGCGGTGGTCACGGTCGCGCTGGTCATGCCTCCACCGTGGCTCCACAGGGCTGGAAAAGGAAATGCATAATGATCGGTAAGTTGATGCAATTGCGGCATTAGCTGAGCTGAGCGCGGGGAGCCTGCCGATGGCGAGTGACGATTTGCACTGGTTTCTGACCCTCGCCGAACTCGAACGCGTGGGTGCGGCGGCCGATCGGCTGCATCTGGCCCAGCCCACGCTGTCGCGCATGCTCGCCCGGCTGGAACACCGACTCGGCACGCAGTTGTTCGATCGGCACGGTAAGCGGCTGACGCTCAACGAATCCGGGCGCATCTTCTACGAACACGCCCGCCGCGCCCAGGCCGAACTGGACGCCGCGAGCCGGGCGCTCGCGGATCTGGCGAATCCGGCCCGGGGGTCGGTGCGGCTGGCGTTCGTCCATTCCTTCGGCGGGCGGGTCGTGCCGGAGCTGATCGCCGGCTTCCGGCGCGTGTCGGGGCGGATCACGTTCCGGCTCGATCAGGGACCTGCCAACGTGGTGGCCGCCGAGGTGCTCGACGGTACGGCGGATCTCGGTCTGACCTCGCCCGAACCGGCGCTGCCCGGGCTGGGCTGGCGCACGCTGTTCCGGCAGCGCCTCGCCCTCGGAGTTCCGGTCGATCATCGGCTGGCGGGCCGGCGGCAGATTCGGCTGGCGGAGGCCGCGGAGGCCGAATTCATCGCCATGCCCACCGGCTACGGGATGCGCAGAATTCTCGACGAGCTCTGTGCCGCAGCGGATTTCCGGCCACGGATCGCGCTGGAGTCCAGTGATCTGGTGACCGTGTCGGGTCTGGTGGCGGCGGGACTCGGAGTGGCGCTGCTGCCGTTGGAGGAGCCCGCGGTGCGGGGGCCGCAGCCCGGGCCGGTGCTGGTTCCGCTGTCGGATCCGGGTGCCGCCCGCGCGGTCGGATTGATCTGGTCGGCGGACGCGGTGCCGGGCGATGCGGTGCGCACCTTTCGCGAGTTCGCCGTCGAATGGTCGCGCGGGAGCGGGCGGTGAACGAACGGTGACGACCGCTCATCTTCCGGGTGAGCGGCCTCTGAGCTGGGGCTGGAGATCAAATAAGTGGGCGGTGTCGGTGCCGCGCGATAGACTTTGAGGAAAGGAGAGGATCCGTTCGAGACCGGAAAGCAGGCCATAGCCCCTTTTGCGAACATCAGGCGATATCGGCGACCCGACAACACCCACGACCGGCATCGGAGCCGGTACCCCCGGCAATGGTAGCGGTTCGGGTCCAGCGGCCCGGACGGTGCGGTCCAGCATCGAACTGGCCCCGGAGTCCGTATTCGGATTCCTCGGTTCCGCCGATGCGAACCTGCGTGAACTCGAAGGTCTGCTCGATGCCGACATCCACGTGCGCGGGAACTCGGTCACCCTCACCGGTAAGGCCGCCGACGTGGCGCTGGCCGAGCGGGTGGTCGAGCAGCTCGTGGCGTTGACCGCGCACAATCGCGTCGTCACCCCGGAAGCGGTCCGGCATACGGTGTCCATGCTGACCGAGGGGTCCTCCGATTCCCCGGCCGAGGTGCTGAGTCTGGACATCATCGCCCGGCGCGGAAAGACCATCCGCCCGAAGACGCTGAACCAGAAGCGCTATGTCGACGCCATCGACGAGCACACGATCGTCTTCGGCATCGGCCCGGCCGGCACCGGTAAGACCTATCTGGCGGTCGCCAAGGCCGTACAGGCGCTGCAGAGCAAACAGGTCACCCGCATCATCCTCACCCGTCCGGCGGTGGAGGCAGGGGAGCGGCTGGGATTTCTGCCGGGCACGCTGAACGAGAAGATCGACCCGTATCTGCGTCCGCTCTACGACGCCCTGCACGACATGATGGACCCCGAGGCGATTCCGAAGCTGATGGCGTCCGGAGTGATCGAGGTCGCGCCGCTGGCGTATATGCGCGGACGCAGCCTCAACGACTCGTTCATCATCCTGGACGAGGCGCAGAACACCACGCCGGAACAGATGAAGATGTTCCTGACCCGGCTCGGCTTCGGCTCGAAGATCGTCGTCACCGGCGACGTCACCCAGGTCGACCTGCCGGGTGGCACGCGATCCGGGCTGCGGGTGGTCAGCGACATCCTCACCGATATCGACGACATCCATTTCGCGGAGCTCACCTCCAGCGACGTGGTGCGCCACCGGCTGGTCTCGGACATCGTCGACGCCTACGACCGCTACGAGTCCGACGCCCGGCCGCAGGTGGCGCGGCACTACCCGGGCGGCAACCGCGCCCAGCGCCGCGCGGCGGACAAGGCGGCTCGCCGCTGAGTTGCCCGAGCGGCTCGCCGCTGAGTTGCCCGAGCGGCTCGCCGCTGGTGTGGTGGTGAGGCCATGCGCGGCCCCCATTAGGCTGGCAGGGTGAGTATCGAGATCGCCAACGAGTCGGGCATCGACGTATCGGAACCGGATCTGGTCAGCGTCGCGCGGTTCGCGATCGAGCGGATGGACGTGCATCCGGCGGCCGAATTGTCGATGGTGCTCGTCGATCTCGACACCATGGCCGACCTGCACATGCGGTGGATGGACCTGCCGGGTCCCACCGACGTGATGTCGTTCCCGATGGACGAACTCGAACCCGGTGGCCGTCCCGACGGCGCCGAACCGGGCCCCTCGATGCTCGGCGACATCGTGCTCTGCCCGGAATTCGCGGCCGCCCAGGCCGGTAAGGCCGGCCATTCCCTCGACCACGAACTGGCGCTGCTCACCGTCCACGGGGTGCTGCATCTGCTCGGCTACGACCACGCCGAGCCGGAAGAGGAGAAGGTGATGTTCGGCCTGCAGAACCGCCTGCTCGCCGAATGGTACGAAAGCCTGCGCGAGGCCGCCCGCCGAGCCGAACTGGCCGAACGCGACCGCCGCCTGCTGGGGAAGACCGGTTTCACGGCCCCGGGCGACCCCCTGGACCCCGCATGAGCGGTCGGGGCCGGAGGCGGCAGCGCAGCGTTACCACGGAGGCCCGAGCTCATGCGGCGGTTGAACACAGCGTGAGCGGTCGGGGCCGGAGGCGGCAGCGCAGCGTTACCACGGAGGCCCGAGCTCATGCGGCCGAGGGCAGAGCGTGAACTGGCTGATCCCACTGTTGCTGGCGATTCTGCTGGTGCCGGTCGGCGGTGTCTTCGCGGCGATCGATTCCGCGTTGATGACCGTTTCGCCGGCGCGGGTCGACGATCTGGTCCGCGCCGACCGTCCGGGCGCCCGCCGGCTGGCCCGGATCACGATCGACCGGCCGCGCTATGTGAACCTCATGGTGTTGCTGCGGCTGACCTGTGAGATCGCGGCGACGGTCCTGCTGGCCGCCGCGCTGAGCGAGGTGCTCGGCTGGGGGTGGGCGCTGGCTGTGACCGCGGTGATCATGGTCGTGGTCGACTATGTCGTCATCGGTGTCGGCCCGCGCACCCTGGGCCGCCAGCACGCGTATTCGATCTCGCTGGCGGCCGCGCTGCCGCTGCAGGCGATCGGGGCGCTGCTCGGACCGGTGAGCCGGTTGCTGATCATGATCGGTAACGCCATCACCCCCGGTCGCGGATTTCGCAACGGCCCCTTCGCTTCCGAAGTGGAGCTGCGTGAAATCGTCGATATGGCCCAGCAGAGTGGTGTGGTCGACTCCGAGGAACGCCGGATGATCCAGTCGGTGTTCGAACTCGGCGATACCGCGGCCCGCGCGGTGATGGTGCCGCGCACCGAGATGGTGTGGATCGAGGCGGACAAGGCGGTGGCGCAGGCGATGTCGCTGGCCGTGCGGTCCGGGCACTCGCGCATTCCCGTGATCGGTGAGAACGTCGACGACATCCTCGGCGTGGTCTATCTGAAAGATCTTGTGCCGTATGCGGATCGGGGCCGCAGCGTGCAGGTGCGGGCGGTGATGCGGCCTGCCGTGTTCGTGCCCGATTCGAAACCACTCGACGCCTTGCTCGACGAGATGCAGCGTCGCCGGAACCATATGGCGCTGCTGGTGGACGAATACGGCGGAATCGCCGGGCTGGTCACCATCGAGGATGTGCTCGAGGAGATCGTCGGTGAGATCGCCGACGAATACGACACCGACGAGATCGCGCCGGTGGAGGAGTTGGGCGAGGGCGTCTACCGCGTCTCCACCCGGCTGCCGGTCGAGGATCTGGGCGAGCTGTTCGGCCTGGAGATCGAGGAGGAGGACGTCGACACCGTCGGCGGCATGCTGGCCCACACGCTGGGCAGGGTGCCGCTGCCGGGATCGGAGGTCGTCGTGCACGGGCTGCTGCTGCAGGGGGAGGGCGGCGCCGATGCCCGCGGCCGGGTGCGGGTGCACACCGTCGTCGCGCGCCGCGCGGAGGAACCGGACGAAATGTCGGGCGCGCTCGCGGATGCGGTGCGTGGTGACCGTCAGGGGCGGGAAGAGACGTCGAGATACGAGAACGGAGATGGCGATGACCGAGGGTGAAACCGCCGATTTGAACACCGCCGATTTGAACGCCGAGGACGGCAAACTGCTGGTGCTGGCGCGCGGTGCGATGGGACGCACCGGCGGGGTGGCGGGCGCGGCGATCCGCGATACCGACGGCCGCACCTACGCCGCGGGCACGGTGGAGCTGAACGCGCTGTCGCTGTCCGCGCTGCAGGCGGCGGTCGCGGCCGCGATCTCCAGCGGTGCGGAGGGGTTCGAGGCAGCGGTGCTGGTCGGTGGTCAGGATTCCGATCCAGGGGTGGCCGCGGTGCGCGAGGTGAGCGCGTCGGCGGTCGTCATCGTCACCGATCGCAAGGGCGCCGGCTACCGCACCGTCGCCGCCGGAACCGAGTCGGCGCGATGAGCGTCCAGCAGCCCGGCGAGGGCGAATTCCGTTCCGGCTTCGTGTGTTTCGTGGGCCGGCCCAACACCGGCAAATCCACGCTGACCAACGCCATGGTCGGCCAGAAGATCGCGATCACGTCCTCGCGGCCGCAGACCACCCGCCACACCATCCGCGGCATCGTCCACCGCGACCACGCCCAGCTGATCCTGGTCGACACTCCCGGGCTGCACCGCCCGCGCACCCTGCTGGGGCAGCGCCTCAACGATCTGGTGCGCGACACCTACTCCGAGGTCGACGTGATCGCGCTGTGCATTCCGGCCGACGAGAAGATCGGCCCGGGTGACCGCTGGATCGTCCAGCAGGTCAAGCAGATGGCGCCGAAGACGACGCTGCTCGGCGTGGTCACCAAGATCGACAAGGTGGACAAGCCGCAGGTCGCCGAGCAACTGCTCGCGGTCTCGCAACTGCTGGGCCCCGAGGCCGAGGTGGTTCCGGTGTCGGCGGCCAAGGGTGAGCAGGTCGAACTGCTCGTCGATGTGATCGCATCCAAGATGCCGGAGGGCCCGGCGTTCTACCCCGACGGGGAGCTGACCGACGAGCCCGAGGAAACCCTGATGGCCGAACTCATTCGCGAGGCGGCGCTGGAGGGTGTGCGCGACGAACTGCCGCATTCGCTGGCGGTGGTGATCGAGGAGGTCATGCCGCGCGAGGAACACGAGGACATGCTCGACGTGCATGCCCTGCTGTACGTGGAGCGGCCGAGTCAGAAGGCGATCATCATCGGCAAGCGCGGCGCCCGGCTCAAAGAGGTCGGCACCGCGGCGCGCAAGCAGATCGAGCACATCCTGGGCACCCGGATCTATCTGCATCTGCACGTGAAGGTCGCCAAGGACTGGCAGCGCGACCCCAAACAGCTGCGCAAGCTGGGATTCTGAGCGTCGTTCCCACCGGGGATCGGCCGCCGACCGGTGCGGCTCCGAACGATGACGTCGCCATCTGTGATCTCCGTCTCGGGGCGCGCGCGAAACCCGGCGCGAAGCTGGTCATCCGTCCATATCGGAGTCGCAGGTTGGCCGTAGTCGAATTGTGATGTCCGGTTCCGGTATTTCCGCAGGAGCGGGCGAACTGTGTGCGCACGCACATTGTGAGACGGGCCTACGATCCTGGCGTGAAGTGGATGTCCCGGGCGTTCGGCTCGAAAGAGCTGCCGCCGCAAGTGCGTTCGGATCTGGAATCGGAAGGGATCGTCGTATTCGGCCCGGTGAGTGGATCGCTGGCCAGACGCAATTATCGGACACCACTGCACTACGGTTCTTCCAGTTGGGAGAATATCGTCGGCGGAACCATCGGGATGAGCAGAAAACGCCTGGTCATCTGGGGGAATGGGGAGGCGTTGGTCGACGTCTGGCTGGGCCATCCCGCCGTCACCATGGAACTGCAGGGTTCCGAACGCATGCTCGTCGAGGCCGATCGGGGCGCGATCGATCCGATTCGCACCGGCTGGACCACGTTGCTGCTGCGCACGATTCACGCCCCGCGCATCGCGCAGCTGTATGCGGAGGGACTGCCGCGCAGCGTGTGAGACGTCGCGGGTGTGACGTCGGAAAGCGTCGCGCGATCGGCGGCCGAGTGGCGTGGGGGCGCGGGCACGTCGGAGCGGCGTGGGAGACTGTCAGCGTGTTGTTGTATCGGGACCAGGCGATTGTGCTGCGCCAGCACAAACTGGGTGAGGCCGATCGCATCGTCACGCTGCTCACCCGTCAGCACGGGCTGGTCCGGGCGGTGGCGAAGGGTGTGCGCCGCACCCGTTCGAAGTTCGGCGCCCGGCTGGAACCGTTCGCCTATATCGACGTGCAGCTGTATCCCGGACGCAACCTCGACACCGTGACGCAGGTGCATACCGTGGAGGCGTTCGCCGCCGATATCGTCGCCGACTACGGTCGCTACACCACCGCCTGCGCGGTGCTGGAAACCGCCGAACGCCTCGCCGGCGAGGAGCGCGCCCCCGCCTCCCGCCTGCACACCCTGACCGCCGGCGCCCTGCGCGCGATCGCCGCCGGCCGGCGCCCGCACGAACTGATCCTCGACGCATTCCTGTTGCGCGCCATGGGTTTCGCGGGCTGGGCGCCCGCCCTCGACGAATGTGCCCGGTGCGCGACCCCCGGCCCGCACCGTGCCTTCCACGTGGCCGCCGGGGGAGCGGTCTGCGTCCACTGCCGCCCGCCCGGCTCGGCCACGCCCTCGGTCGGGGTCCTGGAATTGATGAGTGCGCTCAATCGCGGGGACTGGACCGGACTCGACGCGGTCGCCGAGTCCGTCCGCCGCCAGGCCAGCGGGCTCACCGCCGCCCATTTGCAATGGCATCTGGAACGGCAGCTGCGGACCTTGCCGTTGATCGAGCGCTCGCGTCCGCACGAGGCGGCGGAGCCGCCGGCCTCGCGGGTGGGATAGCCCGGCCGCCTACCCGAGGTCGGCCAGCTGCGGGACCGCCGGCGCCATGCCCTCGATCCATGCCGCGGGCGAGCTCGTGGTCGGGGTGATCAGCACCGCGTCGATGCCCAATTTCGCGTAATCGGCCATGCTGCGGACGAATTCGTCGCGAACGTCCGGATTCGGGCGCGGATTGTTGGCCATGATCGTGGTGCGGATGGTGTCGAAATCGCGGCCGACATCGTCGCAGTGGCGGCGCAGCACATCCAGCTTGTGGGCCACATCCTCCGGCGACGTGCCGAACAGATTGCAGGCGTCGCCGTACTGTGCGACCAATCGCAGCGTCTTCTTCTCGCCGCCGCCACCGATCAGCACGTTCGGGCGATGGATCGGCTGCGGCGAGCACAGCGTCTCGGCCAGCTGGTAGTACTTGCCCTCGAACGGCCCGTTGTTGTCCGGATCCCACATCTGCGCGCAGATCCGCAGCGTCTCCTCCAGCCGCTCGAACCGTTCGGCCAGCGGCGGGAACTCGACTCCGAGCCCGCGATGCTCCCGCTCGAACCAGGCGGCGCCGATACCCAGCGTGGCCCGGCCGCCCGACAGCACGTCGAGGGTGGTGACGATCTTGGCGAGCAGACCCGGATGCCGATAGGTCACGCCGGTGACCAGCAGTCCGAGGTCGATCGAGCTGGTATGTGCCGCAAGGTATCCCAGCGTGGTGTATCCCTCCAGCATGTTCGCCTCGGCCGGTAGGCCGGTCGGCTCGATCTGGAAGTAGTGATCCATGAACGACAACCAGGTGGCGCCCGCCGCCTCCGCGGCCTGCCCCACTCGCGCCAGCTCACCCGCGATCGCGGGGGTGCCGCCGTCGATATCGAAGATAGGAATGTGAAACCCGAGCTCCATGGAGTTCTCCTCGTCAGTGACTGACTTCCCGGGGAGAACGCTATGCCCTGGAGCGCACTCCAGGTCAAGAGGTTTCCCGGAATGCGGGCCCTACGTGCGGCTCGGACGAGGTAACTTCACTCGAAGGTCCCACCCAACCTTACGGAGAAAGCTTCGATGTCTCACGAACTGGTCGAGTTCGATACGGAGAAGGCGCATTCGGCGCGGATGTACGACTACTACCTCGGCGGCAAGGACAACTATCCGGCCGATCGCGAGGCCGCGTCGAAGGTGATGGAGGTATTTCCCGAGACCGCGCAGGCGGCGCGCGCCAATCGCGAATTCGTCCATCGGGCAGCTCGTTTCGCGGCGCGCAACGGCGTGCGGCAATTCCTCGACATCGGTACCGGAATTCCGACCGAACCGAATCTGCACAACGCCGTGCAGGCGGTCGACCCGCACTGTCGCGTGGTGTACGTCGACCACGACCCCCTGGTGCTGGCACATGCCCGCGCGCTGATGATCGGCTCGGAGGAGGGGCGTACCGAATACATTCCCTCCGATGTGCGCGATCCGGACGTGATCCTCGGCTCCGAGGCGTTCCGCGCGGTGATCGATCTGTCCCGGCCGGTGGCGCTCAACCTCGCCGCGATCATGCATTTCGTCACCGACGAGGAGGGCGCCTACGACATCGTGCGCACCTATATGGACGCGTTCGCGCCCGGGTCGTACCTCAGCATCACCCACGCCTCCAGCGATGTGAATCCGGAACGGCTCGCGAAGGTGGCGGCGGTCTACGCCCAGGCCGGAATGAAGGTCGCCCTGCGCAACAAGGCCGAGGTCACCCGCTTCTTCGACGGACTGGAGATCATCGAGCCCGGCGTGGTTCCGATGCACCGCTGGCAGCCGAATCCGGACTTCTACATCCCGGAGGAACGGCTCGCGTGGGCCGACGAGGCGTTCGGCATCTGGGCCGCGGTCGGCGTCAAGCGCTGAATTCCCACGGCCCCGGTCACGTGCGATGCGCGGTGATGCAGGATAGGTGGCGTGATCGGTAACCGCTCCCAGACCACCCGCACGATTCGTCCGCCGTCACCGCACCCCTCGGGCGCCACTCCGCCCGCGCTGCCGCCGGAGTTCGTGCCCAGGCATGTGGCGCTGGTGATGGACGGCAACGGCCGGTGGGCGCAGGATCGCGGGCTGCCGCGCACCGCCGGGCACGAGCGCGGCGAGGCGGTGCTGATGGACACCGTCGAGGGGTGTATCGAGATCGGCGTGAAATGGCTTTCCGCCTATGCGTTTTCGACCGAGAACTGGCGGCGCAGCCCGGACGAGGTCAAGTTCCTGATGGGCTTCAACCGCGACGTGATCCGGCGCCGCCGCGACGAGATGCACGAGATGGGGGTGCGGGTTCGCTGGGCGGGCCGCCGCCCGCGCCTGTGGCGCAGCGTGATCAAGGAGCTGGAGATCGCCGAGGAGCTCACCAAGGACAACACCGTGATGACGCTGACCATGTGCGTCAACTACGGCGGCCGCGCCGAAATCGCCGACGCGGCACGGGAAATCGCGCGGAAGGTCGCGGCCGGACAGCTGGATCCGGAGAAGATCACCGAATCGACCTTCGCGAAGTATCTCGACGAACCGGATATGCCGGATGTGGATCTGTTCCTGCGGCCCTCCGGTGAGCTGCGCAGCTCGAACTTCCTGATCTGGCAGTCCGCTTATGCGGAATTCGTCTTCCAGCACACCCTGTTCCCCGACTTCGACCGCCGCGACCTGTGGGAGGCCTGTGTGGAGTACGCCAAGCGCGATCGCCGGTTCGGTGGCGTGAAGTGAGCAACGATCTGACCGTCGCCCGGGAATTGCAGGCCCAAGCCGCCGCCTGCCTGCGGAAATGCGATATCGCCGTGCGGGAGGAGGACGGCGGCGCCCTCGGCTTCGAATTCGAGGGCGCGCTGTGCTCGCTGCGCGGCGTCACACTGGCGCCCGGCCTGGACGTTCTCACGCTGACCTGCGTCCTCGCCTGGGATCGTCCCTTGAAGCCGCAACTGCACAAGCGGGTCGCCGATCGCAACAACGCGCTGCAGTTCGGCTCGCTGACCATCATCGCCCACGAAAAACTGGCCGACGTGCTGCTGCGCTACACCTTCCCCGCGGCCGGCCTCGACGACGACGCGCTGGCGACGATGCTGCTGCTGGTCCTCTCCGGCGCGGGCCGCGCCCGCCAGGGCCTGGTGCCCTGACCGGCGGGCGACCGCGATCAGCGCCCGATGTGGGCGCAGTCGCGGCAGGTGCCGAACACCTCCATGGTGTGGCTGATGTCGGTGAAGCCGTGCTCGCCCGCGATGGCCGCGGCCCAGGCCTCCACGGTGGGACCCTCCACCTCGACGGTGCGTCCGCACTGGCGGCAGACCAGGTGGTGATGGTGGCCCTTGGAGCACTGCCGGTACACGGATTCGCCTGTGTCCGTGCGCAATACGTCGACCTTGCCGGCGTCGGCGAGCGACTGCAGCGTGCGGTACACGGTGGTCAGGCCGATGCCCTCACCGCGGCGGCGTAGTTCGTCGTGCAGCTCCTGGGCCGAACGGAATTCCTCGATATCGCCCAGCAGGGCGGTGATCGCGCTGCGCTGGCGGGTGCTGCGAATTCCGACAGTCTTCTCGGCGGTGCCCGTCTTCTCCGGCACGGTCATCCTTCCTCGGCGTGTGCGACGGCGTCGACGACGATGCGTGCCAGATGGTCGTCGACCAGTTCGTAGATCACCTCACGGCCGGTGCGTTCACCGCGCACCACGCCCGCGGACTTCAGAATGCGCAGGTGCTGGCTGACCAGGGGCTGTGTGACGCCCAGCGTGTCGACCAGCTCGTGCACGCAGCGCGGCGATTCCCGCAGCTGCAGCACGATCGCGATCCGCACCGGCGCGGCCAGCGCGCGCAGCAGTTCACCCGCGTTGTCGAGGGTGGTGCGGGCGGGGACCGCGGGGGCGGTCGGAGCGCGATACGGATACGGGTCGTGCGGGATCGGCGCGGGCGCCTCGACGGCGACGCGGCTTCGACGCGCGGGGACACCGCTGTCGGCGGTCATCGAACCAACTCCTTATTGGAAACCGATGCCATTATTGATATGCATAAGTGCGCATGTCAAGGAGGCGGGCCGTCGATGCTGCTTCGCGGTGCGCCCGGGGGTGTCGCTAGGCTGGGGCGAATCGTTCCACCCATCATCCAGAGGGAGAGCTCGTACCGTGGCACCCAAGTCGAAGATCGACACCGTCGCGAACCTCGCCAAGCGTCGTGGCTTGGTATACCCCAGCGGCGAGATCTACGGAGGGACCCGGTCGGCGTGGGATTACGGTCCGCTGGGCGTGGAGCTCAAGGAGAACATCAAGAAGCAGTGGTGGCGGGCCATGGTCACCAGCCGCGACGATGTGGTCGGCCTGGACTCCGCGATCATCCTGCCGCGGCCGGTGTGGGTGGCCTCCGGACACGTCAGCGTCTTCAACGACCCGCTGGTCGAATGCCTGAACTGCCACAAGCGGCACCGGCAGGACCATCTGCAGGAGGCGTACGCCGAGAAGCACAAGATCGACGATCCGGACAGCGTGTCCATGGATCTGGTCGGCTGCCCGGACTGCGGCACGGTTGGCAAGTGGACCGAACCGCGCGATTTCAACATGATGCTCAAGACCTACCTCGGGCCGATCGAGTCCGAGGAGGGCCTGCACTACCTGCGCCCGGAGACCGCGCAGGGCATCTTCGTGAATTTCGCGAACGTGATGACCACCGCGCGCAAGAAGCCGCCGTTCGGTATCGCGCAGATCGGCAAGAGCTTCCGCAACGAGATCACCCCCGGCAACTTCATCTTCCGCACCCGCGAATTCGAGCAGATGGAGATGGAATTCTTCGTCAAGCCGGGTGAGGACGAGCAGTGGCACCAGTACTGGATCGACACCCGGTTGGCCTGGTACACCGACCTCGGCATCGACCCGGAGAATCTGCGGCTCTACGAGCACCCGAAGGAGAAGCTCTCGCACTATTCGACCCGGACGGTCGATATCGAGTACCGCTTCCACTTCCAGGGCAGCGAATGGGGTGAGCTCGAGGGTGTCGCCAACCGCACCGACTTCGACCTGTCGACCCACTCCAAGCATTCCGGCACCGATCTGAGCTACTTCGACCAGAACACCAACGAGCGCTACACGCCGTACGTGATCGAACCGGCGGCCGGCCTGACCCGCTCGCTGATGGCCTTCCTGATCGACGCCTACACCGAGGACGAGGCGCCGAATGCCAAGGGCGTCATGGAGAAGCGGACTGTGCTGCGCCTGGATCGCCGGCTCGCGCCGGTGAAGGCCGCCGTACTTCCGTTGTCGCGCAACGCCGATCTGTCGCCGAAGGCGAAAGACCTTGCCGCGCAACTGCGGAAGAACTGGAACGTCGACTTCGACGACGCCGGTGCGATCGGCCGCCGCTACCGCCGCCAGGACGAGATCGGCACCCCGTTCTGCATCACCGTCGACTTCGACACGCTCGAGGATCAGGCCGTCACCGTGCGCGAGCGGGACTCGATGACGCAGGAGCGGATCGCGCTCGACCAGGTGGAGGGCTACCTGGCCCAGCGCCTGCTCGGCGCCTGAGTTCACCGCGCCCGGGTATACCGAATTCGGACATAACCGAAGACCCGGGCGTCATCGGGGCTAATCGCGCGCAAAAGTGGGAGTGGCGGAAATATCGCGGTGGTCCGAGTCGTTCCGGGCACTGAGAATCCGGGATTCGGCGGGCCGAGTGGGGTCCGGCCGGGCCCGGCCCACAGGTGCGACGAAAGGTCCTGATCATGGCGCAGGCGGTCAAGTTCGATCGTTACGGCGATGTCGATGTACTAGAGGTTCGTGAGGTGCCGGATCCGCAGCCCGGACCGGGCCAGGTCGCGGTCGAGGTGGTGGCCGCGGGCATCAATCCGGGCGAGGCCAAGATCCGCAACGGCTCGCTGCACGAGCTGTGGCCGGCCACTTTTCCAGAGGGGGAGGGCACCGATTTCGCCGGGCGCATCGTCGCGCTCGGCGACGGGGTGAGCGGGATCGCCGTCGGCGACGAGGTGCTCGGATTCAGCGACAAGCGGTCCAGCCACGCCACCCGGGTGGTGGTGCCGGCCCAGCAGATCACCCCCAAGCCGGTGGGCCTGTCGTGGGAGGTGGCCGGATCGCTGTACGTCGCGGGCACCACCGCCTTCGCCGCCGTGCGGGCCGTGAGCCCGGAGGCCGGCGACACCATCGCGGTGTCCGGCGCGGCCGGTGGAGTCGGATCCATTGTGGTGCAACTGCTTCGGGCCCGCGAGGTGACGGTGATCGGCATCGCCGGGCCGGACAACCAGGACTATCTGCGCGAGCTGGGGGCGGTCGCGGTGGAATACGGTGACGGGCTCGCCGAGCGCATCCGGGAGGCGGCGCCGGGCGGTATCGACGCCTTCATCGATACACACGGCAACGGCTACGTCGAAATCGCCCTCGATCTCGGCGTGAAGCCCGAGCGCATCGATACGATCATCGACTTCGCCGCCGTGGAGAAGTACGGCGTCAAGGCGGAGGGCAATGCGGCCGCCGACACCATCGACGTGCTCGCGCAGCTGGCCGAACTGGCCGCCGCGGGGACCGTCCGGATTCCGATCGCCGCCACCTATCCGCTCGGCGAGGTGCGCGCGGCGTTCGCCGAACTCGAGCGCGGCCACACCCGGGGCAAGATCGTCCTGCTGCCATGACATCTGTCATGGCACAGTCGTGACGCTCGGGCCAGGTACGGCGCCGGGTTCCCCGCGACAGTGGAACCATGACATCAGCAATGACATCCGGTTCGGCGGAACGGGTCGCCGCCGCACCGGTGATCGAGCTTCGCGGATTGACCAAAACCTTCCGCAGCTCCGCCGGGCCCGTCCGCGCGGTCGACGGACTCGATCTGACCGTCACCGCGGGTGAGGTGGTCGCCTTCCTGGGGCCCAACGGTGCCGGGAAGTCCACCAGTATCGACATGATGCTCGGCCTGCTGCGGCCCGACGCCGGAACCGCCCGCATTCTGGGCGCAACGCCGGCGGAAGCGGTTGCGGCGGGCCGGATTTCGGCCGTTCTGCAGTCGGGTGGTCTGCTCCCGGATCTCACCGTCGGCGAAACGGTGCGGGTCGTCGCGGCCCTGCATCGGAATCCGCGCCCCGCCCGGGAGGTGCTCGTCCGTGCCGGAATCGACGGCATCGCCGACCGCATGGTGGGCAAATGCTCCGGCGGTCAGCAGCAGCGCCTGCGGTTCGCGCTCGCGCTGCTGCCCGATCCGGATCTGCTGATCCTCGACGAGCCGACCACCGGCATGGACGTCGAGGGCCGCCGCGATTTCTGGAACGCCATTCGCGCCGACGCGGATCTCGGCCGCACCGTCGTCTTCGCCACCCACTATCTGGACGAGGCCGACGCCTACGCCGACCGGATCGTGCTGGTGCGAGGCGGGCGGGTCGTGGCCGACGGCAGTGCGGCGTCGGTGAAGAATCTGGCCTCCGGCCGCACCGTCTCGGCGACGCTGCCCGACGCCGATCCCGCGAGCCTGCTCGCCCTCGCCGGCGTGGACCGGGTCGAACAGCGTGGTGGTCGAGTGCTGGTGCACGGCAACGACTCCGACGCGGTCGCCCGCTATCTGCTGACCAGGACACCGGCAGTCGACATCGAAATCACCGGCCGCAATCTCGAAGATGCCTTCCTCGCACTGACCGGAGACCACTGATATGACTACATCGATCGTGCCCGCATCGCATGCCGCCCGCCCGGGCACCGGCGGATTCAGCTGGGGATTCCTGCTGCTCGAACTGCGCCGCATGCTGCGCAACCGCCGCACCGTCATCTTCGCGCTGGTGATGCCGGTGGTGTTCTTCGTGATCTTCGGCGCCCAGAACTCCTCCCGCAACGAAACCTACGGCTCGGCGAACGTCACGGCCTACGTGATGGTGTCGATGGCCGTCTACGGGGCGATGCTGGCCACCACCAGCGGCGGCGCCATGGTCGCGGTGGAGCGCGCCGCCGGCTGGGTACGCCAGCTCCGTCTCACGCCGCTGCGCCCGGCCGCCTACGTCGCCACCAAAGTGGCCGGCGCGATGGTGCTCGGATTGTGTTCGGTCGTCGTCGTTTTCGTCGCCGGCGCGGTGACCGGCGCGCATCTGACCACGGCGGCCTGGGTGGGCTGTTTCCTGATCGCGTGGCTGACCTCGGTGGTCTTCGCGGCCTTCGGACTGTTCATGGGCTATGTGCTGCCCTCGGAGAATGTGATGCAGATCCTCGGCCCGGTCCTGGCGCTGCTGTCGTTCGCCGGTGGATTGTTCATGCCGCTGCACGGCTGGTTCGAGACGGTGTCGAAGGTCTTCCCGACCAACGGCGTCGCGACCCTGGCCCGATTGCCGCTCGGCGACACCGGTGCCGGTTCCGCCGCACTGGCCGTGCTGAATATCGCGGTGTGGGCGTCGGTATTCGCCCTCGGAGCCGCGGTTCTGTTCCGGCGTGACACCGCTCGCTGACCGCCGCACCGCACCGTCCGACTCGGTGGACGGTGCGGTAGCGTCGGAATCCGGCGGCGGCCAGGGCAGGAGACGGAGGGTGAGGATGCGGGTACCTCCGGTCGATCGGCCGATATCCGGAGCGCTGGACCGGATCGCCCGCGGGATGGACCGCGAACCCGCCCCGCATACCGCCATCCAGCATCGACGCCTGTTCTTCGGCGCGGTGCTGGCTTTGATCTGGCTGCTCTATCTGATCGCGCCGATCGTCTCGCAATGGCAGGACGGGCATCGGATGCGGGCCGTCGCGGCGGCGGTATGCCTCGCGGCCTTCTGGGTACTGACGGCCTCGTGCTTCGGTCCGTTCCGGCAACCGGACTGGGACGAGGGACACGCACAGGCGGTGCTGCCGGTCTCGTACGAGTGGCCGCGATGGCTCGTGGTGGGCGCGCTGGCGGCGCTCGCCGCCGCGATGACCGTACTGCTGGGTGTCACCGGCCTGGGCACCGCCATCTACGTCGCGGCCGCCGCCGTCTTCGTCCTTCCGACCGCGAAATCCGGTGCGGTGGTGGCGGGTACGGCCGCGCTGCTGATCGGCCTGTCGCTGCATTACGGCAGCGCCCCGCTGTATTTCGCCTTCATTCCGGTGGTGATGTGGACCGGTCGCGAAATCGGCCGGCGGCGTGGCCAGTTGCGGGAACTGACTCGCCGTCAGCAGGGCGAGCTCGCGATCGTGGAGGAACGCAACCGGGTGGCGCGCGACGTGCACGACATCCTGGGTCACTCGCTGACCGTCATCACCGTCAAAACCGAATTGGCGCAACGGCTGCTCGATTCGGATCCGTCCCGGGCCCGGCAGGAGATGGCCGATGTGGAGCGACTCGCCCGGGAGGCGCTGGCCGGGGTGCGCGATACGGTGGGCGGCCTGCGCGAGGTGTCGCTCGTGAGTGAACTGGTCAACGCGCGCACGGCCCTGCGCGCCGCCGGTATCGAGGCGGAGCTCCCGGGCCCGGCCGAACTCCCCGAGCGATACGCGGTGATCTTCGGATGGGTCCTGCGCGAGGCGGTGACGAACGTGGTGCGCCACAGCGGCGCCCGCCACTGCCGGGTACGGGTGAGCGAATCGCGGATCGACATCTTCGACGACGGAAAAGGGCTGTCCGGCAGCGTCTTCGGCTCGGGACTGAGCGGCTTACGCGACCGGGTGCGCGCCGAGGGCGGTGTGTTCACGGTCGACACACCTCCCTCCGGGGGAACCTTGATCGCCGTGGACTTCACCACCGCGGACGAGCACCGCTGAGCGACGCAAGGCAGCGGACGGGCTGCCGAAGTCGTGCCGAGTCGCGACGCCGCGAGCGGCGACGCCCGGCCGGTGTGCGGCGTCGAGGTTCGGCCGGTCGGGCGGCGGCGAGCCTGCCGTCCGGATTAGGGTCGCAGGTGTGCGATGGATGATCTCGGTCGGTGAATCACGGCGGGGGCGACGGCGATGATCCGGTTGCTGCTCGCCGACGACCAAGCGCTGGTGCGGGGCGCATTGGCGGCACTGCTGGGTCTGGAGTCCGACCTCGAGGTGGTAGCCGAGGTGGGCCGGGGTGACGAGGTTCTCGACGCGGTGCGGCGCACCACACCGGATGTGGTCCTTCTCGATGTGGAAATGCCCGGAATGGACGGTATTTCGGTCGCGGCGCGTCTGCATGCGGAATTCCCGGACATCCGGATTCTGATGGTGACCACGTTCGGCCGGCCCGGCTATCTGCGCCGCGCCATCGACGCCGGAGCCGGCGGATTCGTCGTCAAGGACACGCCCGCACGGGAATTGGCGGATGCGGTGCGGCGCGTGCACATGGGCCTGCGAGTGGTGGATCCGGCGCTGGCCACCGAAACCCTCACCGCGGGAACCTCACCGCTCACCGCGCGCGAGCGCGAGGTGCTCGCCGCCGCGGCCGACGGATCGACGGCGGCGGTCATCGCGGGCCGCCTGCATCTGTCCGAGGGGACCGTTCGCAACCATCTGTCGGCCGCGATCGGCAAGACCGGCACCCGCACCCGCGCCGAGGCCGTCCGCGCCGCCGAACGCCTCGGCTGGTTGTGAGCGACCCAGGTTAACGCGGGCGTAGATTCGCCGATGTGCACCTGACGCAGATCCGCTTGATCGTGTCCGAATTCGACCGCTGCGTGACGTTCTATCGCGACATTCTCGGACTCACACCGCAAACCGACGACCCGCGCCCGCCCTACGCGGCCTTCAAACCCGAGCTGGGTAGCACGCTCGCTTTGCATGAGCGCGCGAATCTGGCCGCGGCGCTGGGCGATACCTTGCGGTCCGAGGCCGGCCCGCGATCGCCGTCGGGCAGCGACGTGGCGCCGGTCCCGTCCGCCGACGCGGCGATGGTGTCGCTGCGGGTCGACGATCTGGACGCCTATCTCGCCGAGATCACCGCGCGCGGCGCCGAAATCTCGGGCGAACCAGTCGAATACGACGGCCGTCTCCGCTGCGCCTATCTGCGCGACCCCGAGGGCAACCTGATCGAACTCCAGCAGTGGCTCGCGACCCGCGCCGGTGACGCCGTGCCACCGGCACGGTGAGACGACCGGATCAGAACCGCCCGCCCCGGCTGATCCGGCGGGAACTGTCGGATCCCCCGAAAGAGGCCGGGCCCCAGCCGGATCCGCCCATCGAACGGCCGCGATAGCCGCTGCCCGCGCCGCGCAGCAGACTGTCGATCAGAATTCCGCCCAATACGGCGCCGGCCTGCGAGGTCCCCGACATCGGCCGGCGCGCCTGCCACTCCCGAACATCGGCCTCGGCGGCGTGCAGTGCGCGGGTGGCCAGATCGGCGGCCTGTTGCGCACTGTCCAGGGCGGCCTGCGGGTCGGTGGCCGAAAGCTGCTGCGCCCGATCCAGATTCCGCTGGGCCTCGGCCAGGCGCGTGCGGGGCGCGGCGTCGATACCGCCGCGGCGCGTGTCGATGAAGTCGGCGGCCGCCCGGACCTGGCTCTGCGCGGCGATCACGGCCTGGTCCAGGCGGCGCCGCAGTTGTTCGGCGGCGAGTTTGCGCTCACCGGCCGCCGCGACCGCGCGATCCAGTGCGGTATCGGCCGCGACCGCGCGGTGGAACGTGCCGAGCGGGTCGCGGTCCCCGGTGGTCCGGGCCGCCTCCCATGCGGTGCGGGCGCCCGACATCGCGTCCGCCAATTCCGGGCCGCCGTGTTCGGTCAGACCCCGCGCGGTCTCGAGGTCGCGGCCCAGTTCGTCGATCGCCGCCGGCAGACCGGCCCGCGCCTGGGTGATATCGGTCTCGGCGGTGTCCACGGCGTCGAGCAGGGTACGGGCGGCGGTCACCGCCGCCTCCGCGCCGCGAATCGCCGCGACCACCCCACCCTGGCGTCCGACCGGCTCGGCCGCGGCCTGCCTGCCCTGTTCGATCGTGTTCTCGGCGAAGCCGATTCGCTCCCGCGCCATCGTCACGTTGTCGCGCACCGGCGCGGTGACCGATTCCGGTTGTGCGGCCAGCAGCCGCCGCAGCGTCTCCTCCGAGCGCGGCAGGCGCACTGTGAGATCGACCACATCGCGAGTCAGCGCGTCCAGCCGTTGCGGGGCGTCGATCAGCAGATTGCGCATGGCGTCGAATTCGGCCACCTTGTCGTCGAGTTCGGCATCGGCCCGCCCACAGGTGGTGATCAGCTCGACCAGCAGATCGCGGCGCTGATCAGGAGTTTCCGGGATTTCGTCGTCGAGCCGCTGGCGAATCGAAAAGGCATGCGCCATCGCCTGTTTCGCGGACTCGAGCGCGGCGGCGAACGGGGCGGTCGCGGTGGTGCCGAATTCGTCGGTGGCCAGGCGCAGTTCCTCGGCGCTGGCCCGGATCGCGTTGTCGGTGTCGACAAGCACCTGCGCCGAGCGAGCCTCGAGCAGATCCTGGCGGAGCCCGGCCAGCGCGGCGGTGTCGGTCGGGTCGACCGCCCGGGCGGCGTCGGCCTCGGCGCGCCCCCGCGCCCGCCGGCGCAACTGCGAATAGCCCAGCACCAGGCCGATCACACCCAGCACGATCAAGGTGATCACGATCAGCGGCCAGATCCCGACACCACCGGAATCGCCCATGGCCGTGGACAATCCGTCGGCCGCGGCCACCGCGGCCTCGGCCCACTGGCCGTTGTGCAGCCGCGGCTCCACCTGATCGGTGAGCAGCGAATTCAGTTCCGCATCGCTCACCGAGGGCGGGAGCGCACCGGTGAAGGCATAGGAGCGGTCGCTGGTCGCGATCGACAGCAGCACATCGCGCTCGCCGAATCCGGACGCGGTCGCCGTGCGCTGGCCCCAGGTCTGCGGATCCACGCCACCGAAATCGCGGACGTACACCACCCACAGCCGCTCCCGGTGCGCGGTGTAGAGCGCGTCCACCGACGCGCGCACGGTGTCGCGCTGCGGACCGTCGAGAACCTGGGCGGAATCGGTGACGTATTCGTTGAGCCGCATCGGCTCGTCGGCGACCGCCGGGCCGCAGCAGCCGAGCACGAACCCGAACACGATCGACAGCAGCACCGCGAGCAGCGTCGGCGGCTGTGATCGGCGAAGACGCGAGTCCGGCGGCATAGCACGAATGTATCCGCCGACACGGCGTAAAGGGCGTTGATCCGGCCGACCCGTGTCGGAACCGATGATTACCATCGGCAGGGTGATCACGCTGGATATCCCCTATACGGGCCACGTCGCGCCGGGTTCGAATCCGCAGCAGCGCGATGTGCCGGGCGCCCGGATCGTCAAGATGTCGGTCGGCGGTATGGACAACAACGTCTATCTGGTGCAGGACACCGCCACCGGAGACGCGGTGCTGATCGACGCCGCCAACGAATCCGAACGCATCCAGGCCCTGCTGGACCAGGAGGTGCCCGGGCGGCTGCGGCTGATCGTCACCACCCATCAGCATTTCGACCACTGGCAGGCCTTGAGCGCGGTGGTCGCCGACACCGGCGTACCGACCGCCGCCCACGCCCTGGATGCCGAACCGCTTCCGGTGCGGCCGGACCGGCTACTGGCCGACGGTGACACCGTCTCGATCGGTGAACTGGAATTCGAGGTCGTCCACCTGCGCGGACACACCCCGGGTTCGGTCGCGCTGGCGCTCACCGACGGGTCCGGGCGCACCCATCTGTTCACCGGCGACTGCCTGTTTCCCGGGGGTGTCGGACGCACCACTTCCCCGGAGGATTTCGATTCCCTCTACAGCGATGTCACCACCAAGGTGTTCGACCGCTTCGGCGACGATACGGTCGTCTACCCGGGCCACGGCGACGACACCACCCTGGGTGCCGAGCGTCCGCAGCTCGCGCAGTGGCGGCAACGCGGTTGGTGAGCGGTTCCGGTGCCCGGCAGCGGTGAGGATCCGGCGCTCCGCAATCGTGGCGTGACCGAGCACTGGCACACTCGGGGAATGCCCTCGGCCCTCACCCATCCCGCCCCGACCCGCACGCCCGTCGCGCCGCGCCGTCCGCGCGGATCGGCGGTCGCGCGCTGGGTGCGCCGGGTGATCGCCGGCACCGTCCTCATCGGGGTCGTGCTCGTCGGCGGCACCGCTTTCCGGGTCTGGCAGGTGGCTCGGATCGACGACTACAGCCGTGCCGACGCGATCGTGGTGCTGGGCGCCGCGCAATACGACGGCACCCCGTCCTCGGTTTTCGAGGCCCGGCTCGGCCAGGCCTATCATCTGTACACCAAAGGTGTTGCGCCGCTGGTGATCACGGTCGGCGGCAAACAGGTGGGCGACAACTACACCGAGGCCGCCTCCGGTAAGAACTACTTGAAGAATCGCGGCGTGCCCGCCGACCGGGTAGTGGCCGTGGAGACCGGATCGGACACGTTGCAGAGTATCGAGGCGGTCGCCTCCGCGATGCGGGCTCGCGACCTGTCCTCGGCGGTGCTGGTCAGCGATCCGTGGCATTCGCTGCGCACCCGCACCATGGCCCGCGACGCGGGTCTGGACGCGTGGACCGCGCCGACGCGCACCGGCCCGGCGGTCTACACCCGGGAGTCCCAATTCCACGGCATCGCCCGCGAAACCGGTGCGCTGCTGTGGTATCAGCTCACTCACTTCTCCGCGGATTTCAAATACACCGCGGAGCAGTGAGAAACGTACCAGGCGGTATCCTCCATGAGTTTCGACGCGATGCCCGAATGCCCGTATGTCGACAGCGATCACGAGCGCATGGTGTCCGAGACCTCGCCCACGGCGGGGTTGCGGTGGTCGCCCGCACCGGCGCGGCGCAGCGACTTCGCGCGGGACCGGGCACGGGTGCTGCATTCGGCGGCGTTGCGGCGACTTGCCGACAAAACCCAGGTGATGGGTCCCCGCGACGGCGACACACCGCGCACCCGGCTGACCCACTCGCTGGAGGTCGCCCAGATCGGGCGCAGCATCGCCGAGGGGCTGGGGTGTGACGCGGACCTGGTCGATCTGGCCGGGCTGGCTCACGACATCGGCCATCCGCCGTACGGCCACAACGGCGAACGCGCCCTCGACGAATTCGCCGACGCCTACGGCGGGTTCGAGGGCAACGCCCAGAATCTCCGGATTCTGACGAGATTGGAGCCCAAGGTCTTCGATACGGCGGGGGAGAGTTACGGCCTCAACCTGACCCGCGCCGCCCTCGACGCCACCGTCAAATATCCGTGGGGCAGAACGGCTTCCGGGTCGAAGTTCGGCGCCTACGACGCCGATCTGGACCGGCTGAGCTGGGTCCGCAAGGGTGCGCCCGAGCGGCGGCAATCGCTGGAATCGCAGGTCATGGACTGGTCCGATGATGTGGCGTACTCGGTGCACGATGTCGAGGACGGGGTCATCGCGGGCCGGATCGATCTGCGGGCGCTCGCCGATCCGGCCGAACAGGCCGCCCTCGCCGAACTGGGCCAGCGCCAGCACCGCGACCTGTCCGCCGACGATCTGATCGCGGCCGGTCAGCGGCTCTCGCAGCTGCAGGTGATCGCCGAGGCCGCCGGCTACGACGGCACCCTGCGCGCCGCTGTCGCGCTCAAGCGGCTGACCAGCGATCTGGTCGGCCGGTTCGCCACCGCGGCGGTCGAGGCGACCCGCGCGGCATGGACCGGGCAGTCGCTGTGCCGCTACGCCGCCGACCTCGAGGTGCCGGCCGTGGTGGCCGCGGAGGTCGCACTGTTGAAAACGGTCGCCCTGCGGTACGTGATGTCGGACCCCGAACATCACAAACGCCAGGCCGAACAGCGCGAGCGCATCCGATTCGTGGCCGACCGCCTGCTGGCCGGCGCCCCCCAGGGCCTCGACCCGATCCTGCTGCCGTGGTGGGAGGCGGCCACCGACGACACCGCCCGCGTGCGCGTGATCGTCGATCAGATCGCCTCCTACACCGAGAGCAGGCTGGAACGGATCGCGGCCTGCTGACCCCGGTCGTCGGCGTGGGCCCCCAACTCTGTGGGGCGCATCCACCCATGGCACTTGGGTGGGCAGCGCCGGATTGATGTCGGTGCCGTGTGGGAGGCTTGGCGAGTTATGGCCAGGCACACTACTTTCAGGTTCTGTCTCGACCCGACGGTCGAGCAGAGCGGCGTGCTCAGCCGACATGCGGGCGCTGCGCGGTTCGCGTTCAACCACTGCTTACAGGTGGTGAAGACGTCCCTTTCTCAGCGCTCGTCCGACCCGAAAATTGTTGTGCCGTGGACCGGGTTCGACCTGATCAACGAATTCAACAAATGGAAAAAGAGTGTGGACGCGGGTCGGATCTTCGCCGTCGATGGAGAGGGCGTTGCCGAGGTGGTGGTGACGGGGCTGGCATGGCGCAACCAGGTCTGCCAACAGGTTTTCGAAGAAGCCGCCGTCGACTGTGGTCGTGCGCTCACAGCTTGGTCCGCCTCCCGGTCCGGTAAGCGACGAGGTCGGCGGGTTGGGTTTCCGCGATTCAAACGCAAGGCCACGGCTGTGCGGTCGTTCCGGCTCCGCAACAAGCGGTCGACGAGTGGTCGTCCTCTGATTCGCGTCGGAGAATGCGATCGGCCGCGCTCGGTCGTCTTGCCCGGCATCGGATCGATCGCAGTGCTTGACGACACTCGACGTTTGCGGCGGATGATTGCCAAGCAGCGCGCCAAAATACTGTTTGCCGCCCTCAGCCACCGCGCCGGGCGATGGTGGATCAGTCTGACCGTCGAGGCCGCTGACTTGCATCCCGACCTTCACCACTCGGCACTTAGTGAAACGGATCGGTCGGGTTGGGTCGGTGTCGATCGGGGGTTGTCGGCATTCGTCGTTGCGGCCACTTCGGACGGCACCGAAGTCGCCCGAATCACCGATCCGCCCAGGGCGCTCGCCGCACGTATCCATCGGCAGCGTCGGCTCGCGAAATCGGTGTCCCGCAAGAGAAAAGGGTCGAATCGCTACAACGAGGCACATGCACGACTACGGCGGCACCATCGGCATGTCGCCGACATTCGCCGCCACTTCCTCCACTCGGTTTCGAACAAGCTTGTCAAAACCCACGACAGGCTTGTCCTCGAGGATCTGGATGTGGCCGGGATGCTGCGTAACCATCGGCTCGCTCGCGCCATCTCCGATGCGAGCTGGGCCGAGTTCGCACGGCTTCTCGAATACAAGCAGCGATGGCGGCACGGCCGGGTCGAGATTGCCGACCGTTGGTTTCCTTCGAGTCGGCTCTGTGCGGCCTGTGGGAGGCGCAACGCAGAACTGACGCTGGCTGACCGCGTCTTTACCTGCGGATGTGGCTACCGGCTCGATCGAGACCTCAATGCCGCGATAAATCTCGCACGCTGGGCAGCCGCCCAGCATGAACCCCCGGACCCCCAAGCAGGAGGCCGGGTCATCAACGCCCGCTGACGGAAAGGCTCTGACCAGCACCGTCGAGTGCCGGTGAAACCTTCCCGAGAGACGTGGGAACCGACGTTCACTCCGTTTGCCGCGGTGGGGACCGACGACGCCCGAGAAGGGCGGTGCCGACCGATCAACCATGGTCGTTCGACACGCTTTAGACTCGGATGCCGTGGCAGGTCGACTTCCGGATCGCGATATCGCGGCAATACGTGAACGCGTACGCATCGAGGATGTCGTCGGTGAATATGTGTCGCTCAAGCGGGCCGGTGCGGACTCGCTGAAGGGCTTGTGCCCCTTCCACGACGAGAAGTCGCCGTCGTTCCACGTGCGGCCGAACCACAGCCACTTCCACTGCTTCGGCTGTGGCGAGAGCGGTGACGTGTTCGCGTTTCTGCAGAAGATCGACCACGTCGGATTCGTCGAGGCGGTCGAGCAACTGGCCGACCGGATCGGCTACAAGATCAATTACGAGGGCGGCGGAACCTCGGTGCAGCGCGACCGCGGCACCCGTTCCCGGCTGGTCGCCGCCAATGCGGCCGCGCACGAGTTCTATCAGGCGCAACTGCGCGAACCGGGCGCGGAGATGGCTCGCAAGTACCTGACCGACCGCAATTTCGATGCCAACGCCGCGCGGCATTTCGGCTGCGGTTACGCCCCGGCCGGTTGGGACACGCTGACGAAATACCTGCTGCGCAAGGGTTTCGACATCAAGGAGCTGGAGGCGGCGGGGCTGTCCAAGCCCGGCCGGCACGGCCCGATCGACCGGTTCCACCGCCGGCTGCTGTGGCCGATCCGGAATCTGAGCGGCGACGTCATCGGCTTCGGCGCCCGGCGCCTGTTCGACGACGACCAGATGACCGCGAAGTACATCAATACGCCGGAAACGGTGTTGTACAAGAAGTCTCAGGTGCTGTTCGGGCTCGACCACGCCAAGCGGGAGATCGCCAAGAGCCACCAGGCGGTGGTCGTCGAGGGCTACACCGATGTGATGGCCATGCATCTGGCGGGTGTGACGACCGCGGTCGCCTCCTGTGGCACCGCCTTCGGCGACGAGCACCTGTCGATGCTGCGCCGGTTGCTGATGGACGACAATTTCTGGCGCGGTGAGATCATCTACACCTTCGACGGTGATGCCGCCGGCCAGGCAGCGGCGCTGAAGGCCTTTTCCGGTGACCAGAAACTGGCCGGGCAGACCTATATCGCGGTCGCCCCCGACGGGCAGGACCCGTGTGAATTGCGTCAGCGTTCCGGCGACGGGGCGGTCCGCGATCTGGTGGCCCGGCGGGTCCCGTTGTACGAGTTCGTGATTCGCGGCCTGCTCGCCGACCACAACCTCGACACCCCCGAGGGGCAGGTGGAGGCGCTGCGTCGTGCGGTGCCCGTGGTGGCGCAGATCAAGGACAACGCGCTGCGCAAGGCGTACGCCACGAAGCTGGCCGGGTGGGTCGGCTGGGACGACATCCAGCTGGTGGTGCGACGGGTCGGTGACCACGCCCGCCGCGGTAAGCCGGTGAAGGGCGTGCCCGGCCGCGAAGCGGCCGCCGAGACAGCGGTCGCGGAGTCGGCCGCCGCGCGCCCGAATCCGGGCGATCCGGTGCTGCTGCCGCAGCGGCAAGTACTGGCCGCCGCCCTGCAGTATCCGGCGACCGCGGGACCGATCTTCGACAGTCTCGAGCCCGAAGCGTTCACCCACCCCGCTTACACCGCCGTGCGCGCCGCCCTCGCCGCCGCCGGTGGCACGGCAGCGGGACTCGGTGGCGCGGAATGGGTTTCGCGCGTCGCCGACCACACCGACGATCTGATGCTGCGCGCACTGGTCTCCGAACTGGCCGCCGAGCCGCTCCCGGTCAAATCGATGGACGACATCCCCCGGTTCATCTCCGGCGTGCTGGCGCGGGTGCAGGAGGCGTGGGTCGGGCGCCAGGTCGCCGTGCTCAAGTCGAAACTGCAGCGGGTCTCGTCGACCGAACAGCCGGACGACTACATGGCCCTGTTCGGCGATCTGGTCGCCCTCGAGCAGTACCGCAAGAGCCTGCTCACCCAGGCCATGGGCAACTCGGATGATTTCAACGTGGCCTGATCGTTCCAATCGGAATGTCCCGGAGTCATGTCCGATGCCGCCACCTGGCGACCCGTCGTGGAGCGGCTCGGACTGCCCAATCCGGTGGTGACGATCAATCGCCGCGGACGGGTGCCGAGCGGCCCGCTGGGAGCCGACTACTCCGTACGAACCGAAATCGACGACTTGCACCACATCCTCGACGCCCTCGGCGCGGCGGTGGAGCTGTTCGGATGGAGCTACGGCGGACTGATCGCCCTGGAGGCGGCCTGTGAGCGGTCGGATCTGCGGTCGGTGATCGCCTACGAACCGGTATCGGCGCCCTTCGCCCCCGCGGCGATCCCCGCGCTGCGCGTCGCCGTGAACCGCGGTGATCTGGATGCGGCCGTCCGGCTGGTCAACACCGATGTATCGGGTTTTCCGCGGAATATGTTGCCGCCCTGCGGGAATCGCCGGCGTGGGCGGTGCTGCGCCCGCTGGCGGCCCCGCTGCCGACGGAACTCGCGGCAATCGAGGCCTACCGAGTGGACGTGCGGCGGTATCGCGCCCTGAGCGTCGCCGTCACCCTGCTGCTGGGCGAACTCAAACGCGAACGCCGAACCCTACGGCACCGCATTCGACCGCATCGCCGGAGCACTGCCGCAGGCCCGCATCGACCGGCTACCGGAGCAGGGACATCTGGCGCACGCGGAGGCGCCGCACCTGCTCGCCTGCCACATCGCCGCGGCGGTACGCGCGGGCTCGCCGGCCGAAGCGGGGCCCGGGAAAATCGGCTCGGCCGGTAATTAGGCGATCCGGTGACACGCTGCCCGGTGGAAACGTCGGGCAGCGTGTCACCGGGATCGCAGCTCAGCGGCGGAGCTGGTCCTGGGGGACGAGGACGGTGGTGCGCTCGTCGATCGGCTCCATGGGTTCGAGCCGCGGCTGGGTATTGAGGCGGTCCGACAGCTTCTGGCGGCCGGCCTGAACCAGTTTGCGGGTGACCGGGCTGGCGGCGACAGCACGGGTGGTCTTGCTGATCTGCTCGTAGCGAGCCCGCCCCGCCTTGGCCCCCAGCACATAACCGGCTGCGACGCCGATGATCAACCGCAGCATTCTTTCGGGCTCCTCCCAGTAGCTGTCCGCGCCGTACATCCTGCCCGACATCGAGCCGGACTGTCGATCCGGCACCACCTTGCCAGACCCCACCGACAATTTCCGATCCCCGCCGCCGGCTTTCGAAATCTCCACCCGCACACTCCGGTGGGAGACCGCGGTCGGGGCCGTGCCGCCCGCCCCCGACACGCCGCTGCGTTCCGCATTTCCCCAGCTCCCGGGCCGATTTGGGGAGCGGACCGGACATAAGCTAAAGTTTGTGCTCGGCCGGCCCGCACGGGCTGACCGGAGCAATCCCCTATAGCTCAATTGGCAGAGCAGCCGACTGTTAATCGGCAGGTTTCTGGTTCGAGTCCAGATGGGGGAGCAGAAACAGCCCCTGGCCTGTGGGAATGTACCACAGGCCAGGGGCTGTTCTCGTTCTGAGAGCCCTGGCCGGGGCGAACGCCGACCGTCCGATTCGGGATCCTCACCGCCGGGCGGTCGCAGGGCGCGGGGATACGATGTGCGCCGCGTACGGGCTCACGAGGAGATCGATGGACGAGGCGGCATACGAGCAGGCGAGTCCCGCTGTGCAGGCGCGCATCCGGGACAGTTTCGAGCGGCAGGGGCTGATGCGTCATCTGGGCGCCCGGCTCGCCCATATCGGTCCGGGGCGGGTGCACATCGAACTGCCGCACCGGCCCGAGGTGACGCAGCAGCACGGGTATGTGCATGCCGGCGCCACCAGCGCCATCGCGGACAGCGCCGGCGGATATGCGGCATACACGCTGTTCCCCGACGACTCCTCGGTGCTGACAGTGGAGTACAAGATCAATCTGCTCGCCCCGGCCGAGGGGGATCACCTCGAGGCGGTCGGTGTCGTCCTCAAATCGGGGCGCACGCTGACCGTGTGCAGGCTGGAGGTGTTCGGTGTCCGCGACGATCGGCGCACACTGATCGCGACCGGCCAGCAGACGTTGATCTGTCTGAGCGGCGCATCGGATCAGCCGATCCGGAAGCCGTAGCCGACGATCCCCGGACGGGAGTTGATCTCGGCCAGCACACCCTCGATGCCGGAGAACCAGAACGGGCCGGCCGGTGTCGTGGGGTTGATCTGCGAGTCGATGCCCACCAGACCCGTGCCCTGGTAGGCGGGGGAGCCGCTGTCGCCGTTGAGGCCCGGGACGGAGGTGTGGATCACATTGTCGGTGACCGAATCGACCTGGCCGCTGGTGGAGCGGGTGGTGCTGCCGTATTTGTCGAGGCGGCTGCCGGGGGCCGGGACCGCACCGACGTGATCGATCACGGCGCCGTTCGGGGCCACGGTCGAGATGCCGAGCCCGGGACGGAGTGCGATGACGGCCCAGTCACTGGTCGAATCCGATTGCAGCAGCGCCCATTTCGATGTCCAGCTGGCGTAGTGCCCGATCCTGCCGATGGCGGGGGCCACGACGCTCTGCCCGGGGCTGAACATGCAGTGACCGGCGGTGAGCGCCACCGCGTTGCCCGCGGCGTCGTGTCCGGCCGCGGTGATCGTGCAGAGGCCGAGCGAGGTGCCGGGCCCCACCACCCGGGAGGGGGAATCAGCGGGAGCCACCGCCGGCGCCGCCAGGACGACGGCTCCGGCCAACAGCGCGGTTGCGATGATCGATCTCTTCATCTGCTCGGTCATGGCGCCCTCGGCGTCACTCCTCCCTGCCGCCTGCGATGTCGCTGCAGCCTTTTCTACGGACAGGGTGCCGGCTGTCGATAGGGTCTTCGGTCACTTGCCGAGGAATAGTCGCGATCGGCTCGGGTAGTGCGCGTGATGGGGAGGGAAAACGCGTCCGAAGACCGGGATCGAACGCCGAGGCCGCCCGCAGCTGTCCTGCTCGGCACCGGCCCGAGCTGTGTCGTTGGTTGAGCGATCGGGATATCGAGGACTGCAACGACTTTCGCTCGCTGTCGCGGGCTGGAGGGTCTGCTCGTCGAAGTTCGCCGCACAGCCCTTTCGGTAGCCGAGCGAACGTTGGTCTCCGGACCGGGCGGGTCTCGGCTCGGTGACCGAGGGGTTCGGCGTACAGCGGCAGGAGGTCGGGAGATGACGGACAGTGTGGCAGGTCGGCCGGGCAACGGCGGCGAAACTCACCAGGAGGCAACCGGTGAGGACGTGCGGCTGACCACCCAGCAGGGTGTGGTTGTCGGAGACGATCAGAACACATCGTCGAGGCGTTCGTCTTCGAGCTGAGCAAATGCGATCGAGTCGAGATCCGTGCCCGGGTCGTCGCCGCGCTGCGCAACGTTCACGAGGATCTGGCCACGGCGGTCGCCGACGGGCTCGGCCTCGCGGAGCTTCCGGAACCGGCTCGCTGTGCCCGCGAGCCGATCACCGATCTGGCGCCCTCGCCCGCGCTGAGTATCGTGCGCAACGGCCCGGACAGCATCGCGGGGCGCAAGATCGGCGTGCTGGTCACCGACGGGGTCGATGCCGAGGCATTGGCCGAGGTGCGTGAGGCGGTGCAGGCGGAGAAGGCGATCCTGGAGATCGTCGCGCCGAAGGTCGGCGGTGTCACTACCGAGGACGGCAAAACTGTCGAAGCGGACCAGAAGATCGACGGCGGACCCTCGGTGCTCTACGACGCGGTCGTGATTCTCGCGTCCGAGGCCGGAGCCGCCGATCTCGCCACCCCTGCGCGCGGCCGGGCGAGTTGCGGTCCAGTGCCGACGAGCCCGCGGCGCGCGAACCGATGCTTACCCACGGATTCAAATGGCGCACAGGGGGATTCGGCCGGGAGCCGCCGCCGTGCGGCTGGACTGTCACATCCGCCGCCCGCCCGGTTGCCCGATGGTTCTGCTCCGGACCGTTTGCATCGCCGCTGCGAGGGCATGACGACCACGAACCGGTTCAGAAGTCGACGATCGAGCCGGGCGCAGCGAGTCCCAACATCCATGGCACGGTTTCCGCCGGCTATGGCGCAGTTCGAGAGCGCGAGATCCACCGGCGGCGACGCGGATCGGAGGAAGCGTGAAGATTGCGATGGTGTCCGAGCACGCGAGCCCATTGGCTCCCCTGGGTGGTGTGGACGCGGGCGGGCAGAACGTGCACGTGTCCGAGCTCGCTGCGGGACTGGCCCGGTTGGGGCACGATGTGCGGGTATACACCCGCCGAGACGACCCCGACATTCCCCCCGAGGTGCTGATGGGGGCGGGATATCGCGTGATCCACGTTCCGGCCGGTCCGCCGGAGCGCATCTCGAAAGACGATATTCTGCCGTTCCTCGGCGAGTTCGCCGCCTTCCTGCGCGCCCAGTGGATTGCCGATCGGCCCGACGTCGTGCACGCGCATTTCTGGATGTCGGGGATCGCCGCCGAACGCGCCGCATGCGACCTCGCCGTTCCGGTCGTTCTGACCTTCCACGCGCTGGGCACCGTGAAGCGGCGCTTTCAAGGGCTGGCCGACACCAGCCCACGCTCCCGTGTCCAATCCGAGCGCCGGGTGGCGGCGGGAGCGACCCATATCGTCGCGACCTGTTCCGACGAGGTCCGCGAGCTGGGCAGGATGGGTGTGCCGCGCGAGCGCACATCGGTGGTGCCCTGCGGTGTCGACCTGTCGCTGTTCACTCCCGACGGCCCCGCCGAGGAACCCGAGTTGCCGCGGCGGATCGTCTCGGTCGGCCGCATGGTGCGGCGCAAGGGCTTCGACACCGCGATCGCGGCACTGTCGGAGGTCCCCGATACCGAACTGGTCATCGCCGGCGGTTCGGCGAGCGCCGAGGACGAAGCCGAGCAAGCGCGATTGCGGGCCGTGGCCGCGGAATACGGTGTGTCGCAACGAGTCCGGCTGCGCGGGCCGGTACTGCGGGCGGAGATGCCGATGCTGTTGCGCTCGGCCGACGCCGTCGTGTGCACGCCGTGGTACGAGCCGTTCGGCATCGTTCCCCTCGAAGCGATGTCGTGCGCGAAGCCCGTGGTCGCCACCGCGGTCGGCGGAATGCTCGACACCGTTCTCGATGGGGTGACCGGACACTTGGTCCCCTCGAGGGACCCCGCCGTTCTGGCCGAGGTCCTGTCGGGCTTGCTCGACACCCGGCAGGCGCGCCGGGTGATGGGCGAGGCGGGTCTGCAACGAGCCCGCGGACGTTATTCGTGGGATCGGATCTCCAGGGATACCTCGGCGGCCTATCGGCGGACCGCCGCCACGGCCGCTGCGGGCGTCATCGCGTCGTCCGCTCGCTGACATCAGGAGGCGCTCGCGGAGAATCAACCGACATGCCCGCTCGGCAATGTCGTCATCACCGGTGGTGCGTCCGGACTGGTCGCGGCGACGAGGGCGGGGCATATCGGCGATCCGCACGCCACCGAACCGGACCCCGGGCTGCTCCAGATCGGGACCGGTCCGGTCATCGCGGCAGCGATTCGGCAACTGCGATGTTTCGGCCCCGATTCCGGTGGTATCGCCCCGTCGTTCCATTCCCGAACGGACAGTACCGAGAGAGGAGAAACGATGAGCCAGAAGGTGAATCCCATTCAGGTGCAGAAGTATCTCTCCGGCGTGGACTATCCGTGTGACCGCCGCGATATCGTGCGCGCGGCGCGGAACAACGGCGCCGGCGCGGAGATCGTCGACGCGCTCGAGAGCATGCCCGACCGTATGTTCGACGGACCGAACGCGGTGAGCGAGGCCATGTCCTGACCTGAATGCACCTGGGCCGCCCGCACTGCGGGCGGCCCAGGCTGTATCGATGGGCAGTGCGTGTCAGAACGTGAATTGATCGCCGTACGCGGTGGTTTGGACCAGACCCGTCGCCGTCGACACCGTGGTGGAGACGAACGGGACGGCCGCAACCGGGGATGCGCATTGGGAGACGTTCAACGCGGCGTTGTTGAAGGCGATGTGGTAGGGGAACGTGGTCGTGTTGTCCAGGGTGGCCGTCGCGGTGGTGGCGGTGGTGACCTGACCGGGACCGATGTTCGCGTCCAGATTCTCGGACAGGCCCAGGAGGCCGCCGACGCTCGGCCCGAGGTCGAAACCGGGCGGCGATACTCCGGGCAGGGTCGCGCTGCCGGACGTGGTCGGCAGGGTGGGGGTGGTGGGAGTCGTCGTGGGGGGAGTCGTTGTAGGGGGAGTCGTCGTGGTGGGGGTGGTCGTGGTCGGGGTTGTCGTGGTGGTGACCGTCGTGGTGGGCGCAACACTCGTGCCGACAGCCTTGGTCTGGGTGGTCGTGGGGCGAGTTGTCGTGGTGCGGGCGGTTGTGGAGGAGGCGCCGGTACCGCTGGGGGTGGTCGTGGTCGGAGTGGCGCTGCCGGTGGTCGCGATGGGAGCGGCGGCGGTCGTCAGCGACGGTGGCGTGAACGTCGGGGAGATGCTCAATTGCAGCCCTTGGTTGGGCGAAATGCCTACGTCGAAGCCGCCTGCCACGCTGATCCCGCATCCGAGCAGGAATCCCGCCACCGCCTGACCCGAGGTGATCGGATCGCCCTCGACGTTGACCGAGAAATTCCCGGACAGCTGCGCGGCATGCGAGAACGTCATGAGATAGTTCGGCGTCCGGTCACCGGGTGGGTTCACCCCGATGTTGTCCACCGACGCGGTCAGATGGACTCCCGAGCCGGTCACGTCCGTGCCGGGTGGCTGGGCGTGACTCGTTTCGCTCCCGCCGGTCCATAAGATCGACGCGACGGCGGTAACCGCGGCGATACCCGTCGCGGCGGCGATGAGAGGACGTCGCATAGCTGGATCCTGTTCCTCGGTGTCACGGCAGCAGTCCCCGAACAGCTATCGACCGGCAAGCATAATGCGCGAACCCGCACGGACCCCGGATTCGACGCGCGCCACGCCGCCCCCCTCGAGATTTCAAGCGGGGTAGACATGGATTTCGGTCGCCTTGACCGCGGCCCATACCCGCATACCCGGTTGAATGCGCAGGTCGGCCACCGCCGCCGCGGTAATGTCGGCGAGCACAGGTGGAGCTCCGTCGAGGCGGACGCGGGTGAGATTGGCGTGGTGTTCCAGGCCGCCGACGGTCACCGGCCAGGTGTTGCGGGGGCTGCCGCCGGGTTGCTGGGGATGCAGGCTCACCGCGGTAGGCGGGAAGGTGAGGAAGACGCGGCCCGTGGCCGGAGCGGCGACGGTGAGGTGCCCGCCGTTGTCGATCTCGACGCCGGTGCCCGCGGCGGTGCCGCGAAACAGATTGAGCCCCATCAGATCTGCGACATAGTCCGACCGCGGCCGCCGGGCGATCTCGGCCGGCGCGCCCTGCTGGACGATAGCGCCCTGTTCGAGGATGACGAGCCGGTCCGCCAGCACCATCGCGTCGAGCGGATCGTGGGTGACCACCACGGTATGGCCGCGATAGTCACGCAGGTGGCGGGCCAGGTCGGCGCGCACCTGCACCCGGGTCCCGGCGTCGAGCGCGGCCAGTGGTTCGTCGAGCAACAGCAGCTGCGGGTCGGTGGCCAGGGCGCGCGCGAGCGCCACCCGCTGCGCCTGTCCGCCGGAGAGTGTGCGCGGTGTGGCGTGCGCGTGCTCGGCGAGACCGACCCGGGCGAGCTGCTCGGCGGCGCGGGCCCGCGCCTGCGCGCGCCGCATGCCGCGGGCCCGCAAGCCGAAGGCGACGTTCTCGAGCGCCGAAAGATGCTGAAACAGCAGGTAATCCTGGAAGACGACGCCGACCTGTCGCTGCTCGGCCGGGACGAACACTCCCGGCGGTTCGTCCCAGACCCGGTCGGCGACGCTGAGACGTCCACCGGTGAGCGGTTCGAGTCCGGCCAGCGCACGCAGCGCCGTGGTCTTCCCGGCGCCGTTGGGCCCGAGCAGCGCCACCACCTCACCGGGTTCGACGGTGAGCGCGAGGCCGAGGCGGAAGCGCTCCCGCCGCACCTCGAGTTCGGCCCGCAGCGTCATACCGCTCCTCGAATCCAACGCTCGCGCAACGACACCAGCACCGCGACCGACACGAGCAGCAGCACCAGGCTGAGCACGATCGCGGCATCGGGATCGGTTTCCAGCGCGAGATACACCGCCAGCGGCATGGTGGTGGTGCGGCCGGGGAAATTCCCGGCGAAGGTGATGGTCGCGCCGAATTCGCCGAGCGCCCGGGCCCAGCACAGTACGCCGCCGGCGAGCACGCCCGGCAGGATCGCGGGCAGGGTGACGCGGCGGAAGGTGTACCAGGGGGTCGCGCCGAGGGTGGCGGCGGCTTCCTCGTAGCGGGTGTCGGTACTGCGCAGGGCGCCCTCCACCGAGATGACCAGAAACGGCATGGCGACGAACGCCTCGGCCACCACCACTCCCGGCGTGGTGAACGGCAGCGAGACGCCGAACCAGTCGTACAGATACTGCCCGAGCAGCCCGCGGCGGCCGAACACCAGCAGCAGCGCCACGCCTCCGACCACCGGCGGCAGGACCAGCGGCACCGTCACCAGCGCGCGGATCACGCCCCGGCCCGGGATGTGCGCCCGCGCCAGCAGCCAGGCCAGCGGGATGCCCAACAGCAGGCAGATCACGGTCGCGCAGCTCGCGCAGATCAGCGAAAGTCGCAGGGCGGTACCGACTTCCGCGCTGAACAGCCGGTCGGTCAGGCTCGCCCACGGGGTGCGCACCAGCAGACCGATCAGCGGAATCACCAGGAACGCCAGCGCGCCGAGCGCGGGCAGCACCAGCACGACCGGCCGCCGTGCCGATACCGTCCGTCGCCGCGTTCCCGGCCTGCTCACGGGGTGTCGAATCCCGCGGCGGCGAACACCTTCTTCGCCGCATCGGAGTGCACGTAGTCGACGAAGGCGGCGGCCGCGGCGGCGTGCGGGGCCTTGGCGAGCGGTGCGATCGGATAGGTGTTGACCACCTTCGCCGATTCCGGGAAGTCCATGCCCTGCACCTTGTCGCCGGCCGCCTGCACATCGGTGCGGTAGACCAGTGCGGCGTCGACCTCGTCCAGGGTCACCTTGGTGAGCACGGCCTTGACATCCTGCTCGCGGGTGTCGGGCCGCGGGGTGATGCCGGCGATCTGGAAAACCTTCTCCGCGGCCGCACCGCACGGCACCTGCACCGCGCACAGCGCGATCCGCGGCTCGGTTTCGCCGAAGTCTGCCAGTCCGGTGATCTTGCCCGGATTGCCCTTGGGCACCGCGATTTCCAGCCGATTGCTCACGAACGTCTCCGGTTTGGCGGTGACCTCACCGGCGTCGACCACCTGCTGCATATTGGCCGGGGCCGCGGAGGCGAAGACATCGGCCGGCGCCCCCTGCTCGATCTGCTGGGCCAGTGCCGAACTGCCGCCGAAGCTGTAGACGACCTTCACGCCCGGGTGGGCGGCCTCGAAGTCGTGTCCGAGTTTCGTGAACGTCTCGGTGAGCGAGGCCGCCGCGAAAACCGTGACCGTGCCCGAGACCTGGTCCGTTCCGGTGGCGGACTTCGCGTCGTCGGAACCGCATCCGGCCAGGCCCGCGGTGACGGCCACGGCGGCCGCCGCGGCGCCGATGGTGCGCAAGATCTGCATTCTCGTCAACTTTCCGGAATTTCGACCACGACGTGGGTCGATTTGACCGAGGCGACGGCGATACTGCCGACCTCGAGACCGAGTTCGTCGACCGATTCCCGGCTGACCAGCGAGACCAGCCGGAACGGTCCGGCCTGCATCTCGACCTGCGCCATCACCGTGTCCTTGATGATGCGGGTGACGATGCCGCGCATCCGGTTGCGGGCCGAGGCGGCGACGGTGACACCGGGTTCGCGCGCCTCGGCGTGTTGACTACGCAGGACCTCGGCCAGATCCGCGCCGCGCACCCCCTTGCGGCCGCTGTCGAGCCGGATCTCCGGCAGCCGCCCCTGATCGATCCAGCGCCGCACGGTGTCGTCGCTGACCCCCAGCAGCGCCGCCGCCTCGCTGATCCGCAAATTCGTCACAATGGGAAGCATATTGCCGTGAATGCGGTACGCAAGCCCCGCCCGGTTGCGGACCGGTTACCCGATTCTCACCGGGACGCGCCCTCGTCCGTGCGGGGCCTGATATCGCAACGGCTAGGCCCACCCCGACACCACGATTCGGATCGGAAGGCAAGTCCGCCCGGCGCGGGCGCGGGTCGCCACCGCGACGGAATATCCGGACTGTGGCGTGAATTCGTCGCTATGACACCGGATTACGAGTTCTATCGGCGCCAGGCGGGCGGGCGCACGATCCCGCTGGTCGTTCTCGAACCGCGCTGAGCGTTCAGCAGTACAGGTCGACGAACCGGTCGAGGGAGCGTTCGATATCGCCCCGCAGCGCTCGTGCCACCGTCGCTCCGATCGGGCCGAACAGCGGTCGCCCACCCAGATCGATGTCGACGGTAACCGCCGAACCCGAGGCGTTCGGCGCGACCAGCAGTTCCAGTCCCAGTTTGGTGCCGCCTTTGCCGGCGCCGCTCAGCACGAGCCGGCGCGGTGGTTCGGCGGTGCGCACGGTCCAGCGCACGCGGTTGCGCAGACCCTTCACCGAGGCGATGCCCACCAGTTCGGTACCGGGAGTGAGCTCGTCGGGCACCCGGCCGCGCCACGCCTCGTGCATGATCAGCCACTGGTCGAGCTCGCCCAGATTCGCCGCGTGCGACCACGCCCGATCGGGGGAGATCGGAACGTCCACCGAGACCTTCAGTTTCGCCACGGGTGGATGGTAACCGCCGGTGATTCGGCCATCCGACCGTGGTTACGAGGCGAGTCCGGGGTCGGCGTGGATCGGCCGGTCCGTCGCCGAGAGCGGTCGCCCGGAACCGCCGCGGCGCACCGCCACGATCTCGGCGCCGATCGACACCGCGGTCTCCTCCGGTGTGCGGCCACCGAGTTCCAGTCCGATCGGTGAATGCAGCCGGCGCACCTGATCATCGCTGATGCCGTTGTCGCGCAGGTGTTTCCGTCGCTCTCGATCCGACCGCCGCGAACCCATCGCCCCCACATAGGCCACCGGCAGTCGCAGCGCTGTCGCGAGGACCGGCACATCGAATTTCGGATCGTGGGTCAGCACGCAGATCACCGTGCGCGAATCGACGTGCGTACCGGCCAGATACCGATCGGGCCGATCGCGCACCACCTCGTCGGCCTCGGGCAGACGCGCACGGTCGGCGAAGACCGGGCGCGGTTCGCAGACGGTGACGCGGTAGCCGAGCAGCCGCCCGACCCGGCACAGCGCGGTGGTGAAATCGGTGGCGCCGAAGACGATCATGCGCGGTGGCGGGGCGAAGGACGTCACGAACACCGTGCGTTCACCCTCCGCGCACCCGATGGTGCGGATCGCGCTGGTGGCGGCCTCGAGCATGGCGCGAGCATGTGCGATCACCGCCGGGTCGGCGGGCCCTCCGATCGAGCGATCCGGTCGCACCGCGACGATCGCGCCGGATTCCAGATCGCGGACCAGGGCGACCGGCCGATCCGGATCCAGCGCGACGTCGATCGTCTCGTACTCGGTCGCGGTCACCCGGTGGATGAACACCTCCAGTTCCCCGCCGCAGGTGAGCCCGACCGCGAAGGCGTCGTCGGCGTTGTAGCCGAAGGTGCGCCGGACCGGCTCCCCGGATGCGAGCACCTGCAGGCATTCCTCGTAGACCGCGCCCTCCACGCAGCCGCCGGAGAGGCTGCCCCGCACCTGGCCGGACGCGGAGACCGCCATGGTGGTGCCCAATGTCCTCGGCGCGCTTCCCTGTACGCCGATCACGGTGGCCAAGGCGTATGTGGTTGCGGCGGCATGCCAGTGCCGCAGGTGCTCGCCGAGTTCCCGCACGCCGACCTCCGATGAGAATTACATTCTCCTTCTACTGTAGCGACGTACTCAATATCGGCATATATTGTTAACCGACCCGCGAGGTGCCGGTCCTTGTCCGACGGCGAACAAGAGGGGATCAGTCCGATGACCGCGATGCGAGCCGCCCGATGACCTCGACGACAACAACCGCGAGCGCCTCCGTGGTCGGCGCGCGGATCCCGCGCATAGAGGACGCGCGCCTGGTCACCGGCGCGGGAACCTTCGTCGACGATGTGACCCGCCCGGGCGCGGCGCACGCCTGCTTCGTGCGCAGCCCGCTGCCCCGCGCGACCATCGGCACGATCGACGTGTCGGCGGCGCTGGAACTGGACGGGGTACTCGCTGTCTACACCGCCGCGGACCTCAATCCCGGTGCGCACGAGATCTCCTACGACCTGGACATGGTCGGTATGCCGCCGGTGCCGCGCCCGCCGCTGGCCGAGGAGGAGGTCCGATTCGTCGGCGATCCGGTCGCGCTGGTGATCGCCGCCGACCGCTATATCGCCGAAGACGCCGCCGAACTGGTCGTCATCGACTACGAACCGCTGGAGCCGGTGGTCGACTACACCACCGCGGAACAGTCGCCCAATCTGGTGCACGCCGGATTCGCCGGTAATTCGGCCGGGGCGATGGGCGGGCGTCCGGCCGCCGACCTGGCACCGCTGTTCGACTCCGCCGCGCATGTGGTGCGCCAGCAGATCTTTCAGCAGGCCTATCTGCCGGTGCCGATGGAAACCCGCGGCATCCTCGCCGAATGGTCGGCGTCGACGGCGGAGATGACGATCTGGATCGCCACCCAGTCGCCGCACGAGGTCCGCGCGTTCTGCGCCCGGCTGCTCGGCATCGACGAACACCAGGTCCGGGTGATCGCGCGCGACACCGGCGGCGGTTTCGGGCTCAAGCAACTGCCGCTGCGCGAGGAGACCTGCGTCATGCTCGCCTCGCGTGCGCTCGGCACCCCGGTGAAGTGGATCGAGGACCGTCAGGAGAATCTGATGGCCTCGGGCCTGGCCCGGCACGAGAACGCCGATGTGGCAATGGCTTTCGATGCGGACGGCCGGATCGTCGCGGCCTCCATCGACCATGTGCAGAACGTCGGCGCCTATCCGACACCCTCGCCGATCACCGGTGGTGTGGTCGTGGGCATTCTGTTCCCCGGCCCTTACCGCATCACCGACGCCTCGTTCAGTTCGAAGTTCCTCTACTCCAACACCGTCGGGCGGGTCGCCTATCGGGGGCCGTGGCAGTTCGAATCCGTGGCGCGCGAGGTGCTGCTCGACCACGCGGCCCGGCAGATCGGCATCGACCCGATCGAGCTGCGCCGCCGGAACATGCTGCGCCGCGACGAATTACCGTGGGCCAATCCCAACGGCATGTCCTACGACAACATCTCGCCGATGGAGACGCTCGAGCAGGCGGTCGAGAAACTGGACTACGACGCCTTCCGTGCCGAACAGTGCGCCGCCCGCGCGCAGGGCCGCTACCTCGGCGTCGGCACCTGCACGTATGTGGAACCGACCACCGGCGCGAGCCCGTTCCTCAGCACCGAGGGCGCCACGATCCGCATCGAACCGAGCGGCAAGGTCAACGTCTACGTGGCGGGTGGTTCGGCCGGTAACAGCTTGGAGACCACCGTCGTTCAGCTCGCGGCCGACGCGCTCGGGGTCACGCTCTCGGATGTGCGGACCATTCAGGGCGATACCGCGGTGACGCCGTTCGGCGGCGGCACCGGGGGCAGCCGGTCCGGATCGATGACCGCGGGTGCGATCGGGCAGACCACGGCCGTGTTGCGCGAGCGGATCGTCGCGATCGCCGCCCACCGCTTGGGCGTCGCGCCGGAGAAGATCGAGTTCGCCGACAGTCGCGCGAGCGTGCGCGGCGCTCCCGACAAGGGGCTGACGCTGGCCGAGATCGCCGATATCGCCTACTTTCAGGCCGACAGTCTGCCGCCCGGAGTGCCGCCGGGGCTCGAGGCCAACGGCCGGCACAAGACCTCGCAGATGGCGATCTGGGCCAACGCCACCCACATCTGCACCTGCGAGGTCGACATCGAGACCGGAGCGGTGACGCTGCTGCGCTACATCGTCAGCGAGGACGTCGGCCCGATGATCAACCCGAATGTGGTGGAGGGCCAGATCTACGGCGGCACGGTGCAAGGCATCGGCGGCGCGCTCTACGAACATCTCGCCTACGACGAGAGCGGAAATCCGGTCGCGACGACCTTCCTGGACTATCTGCTGCCGACCGCGATGGAGGTTCCGGATATCGAGGTCGGCCACGTCGAGACGCCGAGTCCGGGGCCGGGCAGCTTCAAGGGCGTCGGCGAGGGCGGGGCGATCGGCGCGGCGCCGGCCGTGCTCAACTCCGTCGCGGATGCGTTGTCGCCGTTCGGGATCGAGCTGCGGGAGCTGCCGCTCTCACCCGCACGGATCGTGGAGATGGTGGAGCGGGCACGTGCCGCCGGGAAGGAATCGGCATGAAACCGGCCGCCTTCGACTATCACGCCCCCGGCTCGGCCGAGGAGGCGGTGACGCTGCTGGCCGAACTCGGCGACGAGGCCAAGGTCATCGCCGGCGGCCAGAGCCTGGTGCCGATGCTGGCATTGCGGCTGGCGGTCTTCGACCATCTCGTCGACCTGCGGCGAGTCGACGACCTGCGCGGTATCGAGGCCGGGGCCTCGAGTGTGCGGATCGGTGCGGGGACCACCCACGCGGCGGTCGGCGCCTCCGCGGAGGTCCGCCGGGCGGTTCCACTGCTGCACCGGGCGACACCGCTGATCGGGCACTTCCAGATCCGCAACCGCGGCACCATCGGCGGTTCCATCGCCCATGCCGACGCCGCGGCCGAATATCCGGTGGTGGCGCTGACCCTGGACGCCGAGATCGAGGCGTTGTCACCGCGCGGACGGCGCACCCTCGCGGCAGCGGACTTCTTCACCGGCATGTGGACCACCGCGCTCGAACCCGACGAACTGGTCACCGCGATCACCTTCCCGGTCCGATCCGGGCGCAGCGGCTTCGCGATCGAGGAATTCACCAGGCGCAGCGGCGATTTCGCCATGGCCGGGGCGGCGATAGCGGTCCGGCTGGACGGGGACTCCCGCATCGACCGCTGCGCGATCGGACTGTTCGGCCTCGCGCCGACCCCGGTGCGGGCGCATCGGGCCGAGGCCGCACTGCTGGGGCGGCCCGCCGATGCGGTGGCGGCCGAGGAGGTCGGCGCCGCGGCGACCGCGGACCTGACCGCGATCTCGTCGGATGTGCACGGTTCGGCCGAATACCGCCGCCGGCTCGGTGCGGCGATGGTGGCGCGGGCGTGGGGCCGCGCGATAGAGGAGGCGAGCAATGACTGAGGTCGATATCGAGGTGCGTATCAACGGCACCCGCCGCCGCGACAGCGTTGCGGCCCGGCTGACGCTGGCCGATTATCTGCGCGACCGCTGCGGGCTGACCGGCACTCACCTCGGATGTGAACACGGCGTGTGCGGGGCCTGCACGGTCCTGCTCGACGGCGCCGCGGTGCGCTCCTGCCTGATCTTCGCGGTCCAGGCCGACGGCGCCGAGATCACCACCGTCGAGGGCATCGCGGGACCCGACGGGAAACTGTCGGCGGTGCAGGAGGCCTTCCGCGCCGAACACGGATTGCAGTGCGGCTTCTGCACGCCCGGCTTCATCGTGTCCGCGACCGCCTTCCTGCAGGAGAATCCCGACCCCACCGACACCGAGATTCGCGAGGCGATCTCGGGAAATCTGTGCCGCTGCACCGGATATCAGGGCATCGTGCGCGCGGTCCGTGCCGCCGCCGATGCGCGCGACGCCGGTGCCGAATCGTCCACCGGCGACGAGGCGGCCGATATCGCCGCACCCGCCGCGCGGCGGGCCTGATCCGACCGAGGACCTTCATGAAACTCGACAACACGTTCACCATCCCCGTTCCGGCGGCGCAGGCCTGGCCGGTACTGCTCGACCTCGAACGCATCGCACCGTGTGTGCCCGGCGCGACCATCACCTCGCGCGAGGGCGACGATTTCCACGGCCGGATCAAGGTCAAACTCGGCCCGGTGGGGCTGAGCTACAACGGGATCATCAAGGTCGTCTCGCAGGACGAACAGGCCGGGGTCGCGGTGCTCGAGGGCCGCGGCCGTGAAGCGCGCGGCAACGGCACGGCGAAGGCGACCATCACCTGCCGATTGGTCGAGAACAACGGCAGCACCGACGTTTTCGTCGATACCGATCTGGCGATCACCGGTAAGCCCGCCCAGTTCGGCCGGGGTGCGCTGGCCGATGTCGCGGGAACGCTGATCGGGCAGTTCGCCACCAATCTCGCCGACGAGATCACCGCCTCGGCACAGCCGGCGGCCGAACCACTGCGCGCCGTCACGGAGTCGCAGGACACGGGCGCGGCCACTGTCACCGCGCCACGGCAGCGCAGCGTCGCCGCCGCGCCGCGGACCCCGGCCGAGCCGCTGGATCTGCTCGCGGCCGCGGGGTCCGGAAATCTGGTGCGCTACGGCGGATTCGCGGCGGCGCTGCTGATCGTGGTGCTGGTGGCCGCGCTTCGGCGGCGAGCACGACAGGGCTGACCGGGCCGCGTCAGCGCTCGAGGTCGCCGGGCTCGTCGATATCGCGGCCGGTGGCCAGATCACCGCATTCCACGGTCTGCGCGGGGACAGTGCGCAGATAGGCGGCGGCACCGCGGTCACCGGACAGGGTCGGCAGCAGGTCGGCCCAGTGCCGGCGGGCGATCACTACGGGATGGCCGGGGCGTCCGGCGAAACTCGCGCGCGCGATACCGGACGGGTCGGCCGTCGCTCGCTCGATCACCCGGGCGACGACATTCGCGCCGACATCGGGTGTATCCACCACGTGCAGGGCGGCGTAGGTACCGTCGAGCCGCTGCGCCGCAACGATTCCCGTGCGCACCGACGCGCTCATTCCCTCGGCCCACTCCTGCGCCACCACCGTGGTGGTCGCGGGAACGGGTGGGACCTCGGCGGCGCCGAGCACCACCACGACCTCCGCGCAGCCGCCGTCGCGCAGTGCGTTCACCGCGGTGGTCAGCCAGTCGCCGACGGTGGCCTTGGGACGGCCGAATCGCCGTCCCGCCCCGGCGGCGAGGACGACTCCGACGACTCGATCCGACATGGTTGGCCTCTCGGTGGGGAAACTGCTGTGGCGCCAATGTAATAGCGGAAACGCCGGTCCTTTGTGGACTCGGCCAATTCGCCGTCGCAAGCCGCCGAACAGGCGAAATATCGTTCGCGGGCATCCTAGGATGAGTAACCGACCAACAGGCGCGAGATCAGGTAGGAGTGCGTGATGCCGTCCAAGGCGGTCGGTCAGCGTCGACGCCCGACGCAGGAGCGTGCGAAGGAAACCCGCCAGCACATCCTCGACACCGCGGCGCGGTTGTTCGGTGAGCGCGGGATCGAGAACACCTCGACCAACCGGATCGCCGCCGAGGCCGGCCTCAGCATCGGCACCGTCTACCGGTACTTCTCCGACCGCACGGTCATCGTCGAGGAATTGCTGGAACGACTGCTGGTGAGCATCGAACGCCGCTTCACCGAACGGCTGGATCGCGCGGACCGCTCGGTCGAGGATATGACCGCCGACATCCTCGCCGCCATCTGCGACGAACTGGTCGACAACGCGAAACTGGTTCGCGCCCTGGCCGCCGGAGTGCAGTTCTACAACAGCGGCATCCCCGAATTCGAACCCCGCCTGCGCCTGCTGGTGAAGGTCCTGCTGATCCAGATCCTCGGCCCCAGCGACGACCATGAACTCGACGTCATGGCCTTCGTCTTGGTGAACACCGGTTTCTCCGCGGTCCTGCGCGCCTCCGCCCTCGAGGTCGACCCCGAGGAACGCCGCGAAGCCATCGTCATGACCGCCCGCATGATCGGCGCCTGGAGCACCGCGGAAATCGAACGCCGCGTGGCGAATTCGGCCTGAGCGCTCCCTCGCGGCCACCGAGCGCGGGCCGCTGGCGGGAATACGGTGCCCGGATGACGATGATTCGAGCCGGTCGCGATCTCGCGGCGGATATCCGGGTGCGCTCGCTGTTGTCGGCGGCCGCGGGTGGCGCCTAGGTCCTGCTCACCACGACCTCGCTGGGCGAGAAGTATCCGGGCGTCGAGCGATTCCTGGTTCGCCTGGCGGCAGGTGATGACAGCGGCTGATATCGAGGTGTAGCGTGATGGCAGTCGCTGACATCGGCGGCCGCCGTGCGAGAGGTGCGGCGTATTCCTCGCGGGAAGGTCTTTCCATGCGCGTATTCATCACCGGGGCGTCGGGACATGTGGGGTCCGCGGTCGTGCCCGAACTGCTGTCAGCGGGACACGAAGTGATCGGACTGGCACGATCGGATGCCTCGGCCGCGGCGTTGGAGGCCGCGGGAGCGCAGGTGCAGCGCGGAAATCTGGACGATCCGGAGGCGCTGGCCGAGGCGGCGGCCGCGGCCGACGGCGTAATCCACCTGGCGTTCAAGCACGAGAACATGATCGCCGGAGACTTTCTCGGTGCGGCGGATGCCGATCTCCGAGTCGTCCGGGCGTTCGGTGAGGCCCTGGCGGGGTCGGGTAAGCCGCTGGTCAGTACGTCCGGAACAGGTCTGCTCGCGGCCCTGGGACGAACCGGCACGGAGGCCGACTCGCTGCCGGCTGGGCCGCGCATCGACTCCGAGAACGAGGTGATCGGATTCGCCGAGCGCGGAATCCGATCCAGCGTGGTCCGGCTGCCACCGACCGTGCACAGCACCCTCGACCGTCAGGGTTTCGTCCCCATCCTGATCGCCACCGCCCGCGAGAAGGGCGTGTCCGCCTACGTCGGCGAGGGCACCAACCGCTGGCCCGCCGGCCACACCCTCGACGCGGCGAACCTGTACCGCCTGGCGCTCGAATCCGCCCCCGCCGGCACCCGCCTGCACGCCGTCGGCGACGAAGGCATCTCGCTGCGCCGCATCGCCGAGGTGATCGGCCGCCACCTCGACGTCCCCGTCGTGAGCATCGCCGCCGAGGACGCCCCCGCCCACTTCGGTTTCCTCGCCCCCATGGTCCAGCTGGACAACCCCGCCGCGGCCGAGGCGACCACGGCCCTGCTCGGATGGAAACCCTTGCACCCCAACCTCATCGAGGATCTGGAGGAGGGCCACTACTTCACCGGGCAATAACCCGGAAGCACCGGCGGCCCACACGAGCCGCCGGCGCTCACCGCATGCGCCGTTCACACTCCTCGAACGGTGTGCCGGCATTGAAGCAGTCGGCCACACCGCTTTGGATGTCACCACTGGTCGGCGGCTCGCCGCAGAGAATTCCGCAGCGCTGATAGCCGGGGACGGCGGAACCGTCGGGGAAGTGACAGCCGTTGTCGTCGCAGGTATAGCCCCGGGTATTGGGGTCGTGGTTCAGGGGTCCTCGCGAGTAGGACCACACGTAGGCGTCCGTGCCTTCGACCTGAGTGCAATAGACGGTGCGGCCGCTGACGAGGTGGGCGCTGCCACCGTGGTCGTCACAATAGGCGTTGAGCTCGACCTCGGGGCCCGGAGCTGCGGTCGGCGACGCGGATCCGCTGCCGGGTGCAGGGACAGCCCCGGCCGGCGCGACCATCAGAATGGTCGCGGCCGCGGCGCTCACGAATCCGACGGCACATCGTCCTGTGCTCCGGAAACGCTTCGATCGGATCATCGGCCCCACCCTTCGGTCCCTGTCGACGACAGGTCCGGACGATACTTATTCGCACCGACAGCTGTCGACGGCGCCCGGACGACCCTATATCGATGCCGGCGAGGACACCGTTAACCGCGACTGCCCATCCCCGAACTACCCGACTGCGTCCATGCGCAGGGTGGTGTTCTCGGCGGCGGGGGCCAGCATGGGTTCGAGGGCGGTGGGCTGGTCGCGGTACTTCGACTCGTAGGCCTTGCGGACGCGGTCGTTGGTGTAGGAGTCGGTGACCGGGTGCAGGGTCACGTCGGTTTCCACGCCGTGGGCTCGGATCCGTGCGCCGCGGGTGTGCATGGCGTGGCGGTACCAGTCGCCGGATTGGCCGTAGGCGGAGCGGATGTAGAGATCGTTGTCGACGCGCACCACCCAGATGGTGGTCCAATCCCGCAGGGCGCCACTCTCGTAGTAGCTGGTGATCTGCAGTTCTTCGGAAGATCCGATCCGATCGAGCTGAGCGGCAGTCCAGGCCATGTCGTTAAACCTCCATCGATCGCGATGCGGTGGTTCGCCCAGGCTAGGCCGATTCCTGGCGGCGATGGGGCTGTCTCAGCGCGGTTCGGGGAAACTTTCGGCGACCGCGGCGATCAATGCGCCGGCCCAGCGGTCGAGGATCCGCGCGCCCTCGGCGGCGTCGGCGGTGGTGGGATCGCCGAGTATTCCGTTGGCGCTCACCGCTTTCACCCCGCCGGACCGCAGCCGCGGCATCAACTCCCGCAGCGGCCGGGTGGCGCCGGGTTCGGCGCGGTGCATCGTCACCCGCGCCGGGGCCAGGTGGAGCATGACCGAGGTTTCCCCGTGTCCGGCGTGGGTGTCGTCGGCCGGACCGGTCGGCGACCACACCAGCGTCGATCGGCCCTCCGCGGTGAGCAGGCGTTGGGCGGCCCGCAGTGGCCCGAGGTTTCCGCCGTGCCCGTTCACCAGGATCACGCCCGCGAATTCGTCCGCCGAGCGCACCAATTCGACGATCAGCAGTTCCAGGGCGCGGTGCCCGATCGACAATGTCCCCGGGAATCCGGCGTGTTCACCACTCGACCCGTACGGAATCTCCGGCGCCGCAACGATATCCGGACGCGTGGCGACCAGACGGCGGCACAGTTCCTTCGCCACGGTGGTGTCGGTGCCCAGCGGCAGATGCGGTCCGTGTTGTTCGGTCGCGCCGAGCGGAATCGCCAGCAGCGGCGCGCGGTCGGCCTCGGCGAGGTCCGCCGAGGTCAGATCAGCCAGACGCATCACTGTCTCCGTCGGTTCGATACAGCAGCGGCACCACCGGCTCGGCGGTCCGCGCCCGCAGACAGCCGGCCCACACTCCCGTCCCGTAGGCGAGATCGTCCGCGATGCGCAACAGTCCGGCCCGCGGATCCGGCCCGGCCGCCACCGCGCGGGCCACGACCGGCAGGTAGGCCGCGAGCAGCAACCGGCGGCCGCGGCGGCTGAACAAGGCCGCCGGCCACCAGATTCGGCGCAGCGCATCGGCGAGCTGACGCACCGCGGACACTTCGGCCTCGCCGACCACCGTCGCGGCCATCGACGCCGGCAGCCCGGCGGTACGCAGCCGCCGCAGCTGCCGCACCGGTTCGACGGCCGTCACGATGCCGAGCCCCGGGCGGCCCAGCGCGATCGTGGCCCAGCGGAACGCGGTGCTGCGAGGCAGGCGCGCGCAGTACAGGTGTCCTGGATGTCGCCGCGCCAGGACAGCGGCCGAGGTGCCGTAGTCGTAGCGCTGCCGCAGCCATGCCCGCAGCGTGGTGCGCGGCTCGTGCCGCACGACCGAATCGGGTTGATAACGAACGACTTTCCCGTCCCCCACGAGCCGCCAGACCAGATCGACATCCTCGCCGTAGCGCAGGCTTTCGTCGAATCCGCCCGCTCGTTCCCACGCCGACCGCCGCACGACCAGCGCCGCGGTCGGGACATAGGAGATGCGCCCGCCCGGCCGCACCACCGCCGGTTCGCCACCCATATCCAGGCTCGACCGATGGGCCTCGTAGCTGCCGAGCACACCGTGCTCGAAGGTCCGCACCCGAGGAGCCACGGCCGCGACCGCGGGATCGTCGAACAGCGGCAGGAGCGGGTCGAGCCAGCCCGGGTCGGGCACGATATCCGAATCGAGAAAGGCGATCAGCTCGGTGGCGACCGCGCGGCATCCGCTGTTGCGGGCTGCCGCCGGGCCGCGCGCGGACGCGTGCCGGACGATCGTCACGGTCGGTGTCGCGTGCGTGCGGTCCCCGTCCTCGGCGACACCATCGGTGATCGGCTCGGCCGAACCGTCGTCGACCACGATGCGGGAGCTCACGTCACCGGTCGCGGCGAGCAGCCGAGTGAGTCCAGGGAGGTTGTCCTTGACCGGGACCACGACCGTGACATCGGCTGTGGTGTGCCGGCCCTGCCCGACTGCCGGGTGCGCGATGCCCGCCGCCAGCATCCGCTGCGCCAGCGCCTGGGCGCTCGCATCACCGCCGACCGGCTCGCCCGCGAACCACGCCCGCACTCGACGGGCGCCGGCGGGAGAGAGGCGCAGCATTCGTAGCGGACTGCCGCCCAGCAGTACTCGTCCGTCGGGCGAGGACCGCAACCGCGCGTCCGGACGCAGTGTGACGGTCACAACGGCACAACCTCCATCGGCACGACCCGGCCGGCACCGGCCGCGTCCGGAACGAACCAGACCAGGCTACGTGTGCCGCCGGAGGGGGTGGCCGGTGGATCTATTCGATGCCGAGTGTCACCTCGGTCGATTTGATCAGCACCTTGACCGTCGAGCCCTCGGTGAGGCCGAGATCGTCCACGGCATCGCGGGTGATCGACGAGGTGATCTCGTCGCCGCCGGTGAGGCGGACCCGCACGACTGCCATGGCCTCACCGCGAGTGACCGAGACGACGGTGCCGTCGAGTTGGTTTCGGGTGCTCAGGCGCATGCGGCGACCATACGCCCGCGACCTGCTGCCGCGAGGGAGGACGGAGTCGGCGCGCTCAGCCGATCTCGCGGAGGGCCGGCGCGATCGACGCCAGCTGTTCGATACCGGAGGCGAATTCGGTGCCGATCGGTGGCAGCAGCACCACATGGTCCGCCCCGGCGTCCAACTGGGCGCGGATCGTGGCCGCGATGGATTCCGCGCGGCCGTGGGCGACGAGTGCGTCCACGACCCGGTCACCGAGTTCGTCGATTTCGATTGCCGGATAGCCCAATTCGACGAGTGTGGCGCGAAACGACGGCCAGGCGGACCAGGTTCGCACCACCTCGCGGGCGGTCGCGCGGGCTCGCCCGCGATCATCGTCCACGACCACCGATTGACCCACCACCAGCAGTTTTCCGGGGCCGAGCGCGTCCCGGGCGCGCGCGGTATGTTCCGCGGGCAGGCCGGCCGGCAGGGCGCCGTCGGCGATATCGGCGGCGAGCGCGAGCATCTTCGGACCGTTCGCGGCGAGAATGCGGGGATAGGACGTCTCGGGCGCGGGTGGCCAGGTTTGTTCGTCCATTCCCGCCACGTAGTCCCGCATCGTCGTCAGCGGGCTGCCGAATTCGCGGCCGACGCTGTCGGCCTGCTGCGGATACCCCACACCCAGGCCGAGCACGAATCGCCCCGGATACGCCTGGGCGAGGTAGGCGGCGGCGCCGTGCGCGGTCTGCGGCGCCCGAGCCCAGATGTTGGCCACGCAGGTTCCGGCCGTCATCCGTTCGGTGGCGGCGAGCAGAACGGCCAGGTGCGCGAAGGCGTCCTTGCCGATCACCTCGTTGGTCCATACCGCCCGAACGCCGGCCTCTTCCAACCGGCGGCCCGCGCTGCGTTGCTCCTGCGCCGAGGGAGTCCGGGTGAACGACACCGGGAGGGTGACGCCAACGCGTCCCAGCGCGCTGCGTGCGGCTTCCACGACGGTGGTGCTTGTCATCGTTTGTCCCTCCTGGGATGTACGGCGATTCGTTGAAATGAGTTGTGCTGGTGAGGAATACGTAGGTCTCGACGGGTGTCTCGGGTTCGGCGTCCGGTAGTGCCACCCGGTGTCGCGGACCGGCCGCCGGTAGCGAAACCGGTGTCGCGGACCGGCGGCTGCTGGTGCAACCGGTGCCACGGACCGAGGGCGCGAAGGCAGTGTCGTGGGGCGTCGGCGCAAGGTGAGTCACGATCCCGTCGACGCCGCCGCCGGATCTCCGCCGGTAACTCACTCTCGCACCGGCGACGGACGCGGTGCCAATGAATCTTTCGTCTGACGCAATACATTTTCCGTATCGCCCCAGGTAGGCGCAGCTGAGCACTCGGGCTCACGGCTAAGCTGGCGTCATGCCCGAGACGTCGCCCGTGGACCTCGATCTACGGCTGGTGCACTGTTTTACCGTGGTCGCCGATCATCGGCACTTCGGTCGCGCGGCCGAGGCGCTGCACGTCACGCAGCCGTCGCTGAGTCGCCAGATCCACCGGCTGGAACAGCAACTCGGCGCTCGCCTCCTGGACCGCACTCCGCAGGGAAGCCGGCTCACCGAGGCCGGTGAGGTGTTCCTGCCGCAGGCCCATGCGCTGCTCCGGGCGGCGGCCGCGGCGGTCGCCAAGACCCGCGCCGCCGCCCAGCCGGGGCGCCTCGCGGTCGGCTATACCAGCGGGCTGATCGTCACCCCCGCCGTCCGGGAACTGCGCCGCCGCCATCCCGATGCCGAGGTGCGCGCCCAGCACGTGCCCTGGAACGACGTCCCCACCGCGCTGCTGGAACATCGCGTGGACGCGCTGGTCACCCGGCTGCCCTTCCCCACCGAGCGGCTGCACGTCACCGTTCTCTACGACGAACCGCGCGTGGTGATCCTGCCGACCTCCCACCGGCTCGCGGGCAAGGAATCGGTCACCCTCGCCGATATCGCCGACGAACCGTTGCCCCGGCTCCGCGATTCCGATCCGGCCTGGAATGCCTACTGGCGCATCGACCCTCGCCCCGACGGACGCCCCGCCCCCGACGGCCCGGTCATCGACGCGATGGAGGACAAACTCGAGATCATCGCCGCCGGCGAGGCCATCGCCATCGCCGCCGGCTTCCGAATCCACACCCTCCGCCCCGACCTCACCGCCGTCCCCCTCACCGACGTCGACCCGGCCCACGTGGTCCTGGCCACCCGCGCCGACGACCGCAGCCGCCTCGTCGCCGCCCTCCGCAAAACCGCTCAAACCATCCTCACCGGCCCCACCCCGGAGGGCTGATCACGCCGGATGCCGGTCGAGCGGCCCCGGCCTGGAGAAACGGTCGCTCTCAGTCGGCGTCGGGGACGAGGCGTACGGCGCGGCGGGCGTTGGCGATGGCGGAGACGGTGGTGGTGCCGAGGACGCCGTCGCGGTCGAACATCACCGCGGTGCCGACGGTGAGGCCGTGGTGTTCGACGCGTTCGGTGAGGGCGAGGCCGATTTCCCTCTCGGCCGGCAGCCGGGTGATCGCCATCGTCACATCGGGATTGATGTATTCCAGGCCCGCGCTGCCGAGATTGGACACCATATTCGTGACGTCGGCGACCGAGGCCGCGAACTGGAACGGGGTCGGCTCCTCGCCCTCGACGACCGGAATGGCGAAGTGCCAGATGCGTTTTCGGGGGCTGTCGCGGAAGGCGTCGGACCACTCGCCCCAGCCCTCGGATTCGGTGTAGTAGAGCCGTTCCGGGTCTCGGGTAGCGCGCAGGCCCGGATCGGGCGCGGTCGGGGTGGTGCCGCCGGACCACACCTGCCCGGGCGGGGCCTCGCTCGCTCGCAGGAACAGCGCACTCGCGCGAGCCGCCGGTTCGCCGTCCTGACTCAGCACCGCGTCGACCAGGCAGAGGCGGGGACCTTCACGGACAATCGTCGCGGAGGTCACCGAGGGGCGCATCCGGACCGCGCGGAACAGATCGAGCGTCCACCGCACCGGCTGCAGATCCGGACGGCCCAGGGCCTCGACCGTCCGCTCGACCTCTCGCGCCAGCGCAGCGCTGACGGCCGGCCCGCGCATCTGGTCCGCACCCCAGCCGCTGCCCGCGCGGGGTTCGGGGTGCAGTTCCTCGGTCTCCTCGTGCTTGACGCGGAAGAACGCACTGTCCATGGCGCCGAACTCCTTCCTCACCGACCGACGGCCGGGCACCCACGATCATCAACCGCCCGGAATCGACGATTACTTCCGGGGTCGGCGAAGCCGGGCCGGCAACCGAGGGGATCAGGGCGCCGGCACCCGGCCGGGGTGGACGAGGCAACGCTCTTCAGACCCGAATGCGTTGTGGCAGAAGGTATTCCGCCGACCGGTGAGACGAATCACAACCAGGCCAGCAATCGGTGCCACCGGCTGCGGCGCACGTGCGCTTCGGCGGTCATGGGCTGTGCTCGCGAGGGCGCGGGCGTAGCGGGCTCGCCGCCCGAGGCCGGATCCGGGACGGCCGGGGACTCGGCGTCGCCGTAGGATCCGGGTGGCGTCGCACCGGCCTCGGTCATCGGCGCCGGTTCCGCGCACGGAGCCTGTGACCAGGCGAGATGGGGTGGGGAATGGGGGCCGTCCGGCGGCATGAAATGGGTGAAGCGCGGCAGTTGCACGGTCGGGTCGTCCAGGTCCCGGCGCAGTTGGTTGCAGAACTGCTCGACCGAGCCGTAGCGATCGACGATCTCCTCGACCAGCAGAGCCGCCGACGGAGTTGTCGTGATCAGTTTGCCGCTCACCGTTCTCCTCACCTCACAGCCCGGACTCGATCTGCCGCATACCGGGCTCAACCGACATATGTCTGCGAATAACCCCCAGCACATCCACGGCGAGTCGGGGAAATATCGGAATCGCTCCCGCTCGAGCGCTATCCGCGCCGCGCCGTGGTGATCGTTCTGCGAGGCAGCCTAGTCAGAAACGCGGTTATCCGCAAACTTTCCGCGAGCTGGTCGGTGGCCCGAAACAACCTGGTGTCCAGTCGTTTTCGAATGGTAGTGTTGGTTCGGTGGAAATTCGGGGGATTTGTGGTGAGTAAGCCTTCCAGCTTCAGCAAATATCGAGCACATGCTTGGTTCGGTGCTGCCGGATTTGTCCGCCGGAATATCGGGGACGCCGAAAAATCTCCGGCGGCCATCGGGAATATCGGGGGAGGGCAGCCGGGTTGCCGATGGGGGTGAAGCGTAGGTGGTGCGCGGAAGGCGGAAGGATACCCCCAAGGTGTGCAGGTCAACGGTGGGATAGGCTGGATCGGTCATGATGTCGGCTTTCCCGGGTCCGGTCGCAGCGGCGCCCAAGACGGTCTACCTCGATCACGCGGCCACGACACCCATGTTCCCGGCCGCCGTCGAGGCGATGACGGCTGTGCTCGGCACGGTCGGTAACGCCTCGTCTCTGCACGGCTCCGGCCGCACCGCGCGGCGATTGCTGGAGGAGGCGCGCGAATCCGTCGCCGCCGATCTCGGGGCGCGGCCCTCGGAGGTGATCTTCACCTCGGGCGGTACGGAAAGTGACAATCTCGCGATCAAGGGCATCTACTGGGCTCGTCGCGACGCCGATCCGCGCCGCACCCGCATCCTGGTGAGCTCGGTCGAACACCATGCGGTGCTCGACGCGGTGGACTGGTTGCAGCAGCACGAGGGCGCGCAGGTCACCCTGCTCGACGTCGACTCCGAGGGGATCGTCTCGCCGGGTGCGCTGCGCGAAGCGCTGTCGGTGCACGCCGACGATACCGCCCTGGTCAGCGTGATGTGGGCCAACAACGAGGTCGGCACGATCGAGCCGATCGTCGGATTGGCTTCCGTCGCCCAGGAATTCGACATTCCGATGCACAGCGACGCGGTGCAGGCGGCCGCCCAGCTGCCCATCGATTTCGCATCGAGCGGCCTGGCCGCGGCCAGTTTCGCCGGGCACAAGGTCGGCGGTCCGCACGGATGTGGGGTCCTGCTGCTGGGCCGGCAGGTCGGCTGCGTGCCGCTGCTGCACGGCGGCGGCCACGAGCGCGATCTGCGATCGGGCACCTCCGATGTGCCGGCCGCGGTGGGAATCGCCGCGGCGCTGCGGGAGACCGTGCGGGAAATGCCCGCGCGCACAGCGGAATTGATCGAGCTGCGCGATCGCCTGATCACCGGAGTGCGCGACGCGATGCCCGGGGCAGTCCTCAACGGCGCTACCGGTGAACGGCGCCTGCCCGGAAACGTCCACTTCACCTTCCCCGGTTGCGAGGGCGATTCCCTGCTGATGCTGCTCGACGCCGCGGGGATCGAGTGCTCGACCGGATCGGCGTGCAACGCCGGAGTGGCCGCGCCGAGCCATGTACTGCTCGCGATGGGGGTGGAACCGCGTCAGGCGCGCGGTTCCCTGCGGTTCTCGCTCGGTCACACCACGACCGTGGCCGAGATCGACAGAGTGCTGGAAGTTCTGCCCTCCGTGGTGGAGCGGGCCGAAGCGGCCGGGCTGGCCGGTGCGAAAGGAGGTACGCGATGAGAGTGCTGGCAGCGATGAGCGGCGGCGTCGATTCCGCCGTGGCCGCCGCGCGTGCGGTCGCCGCCGGCCACGAGGTGGTCGGAGTGCATCTGGCCCTGTCGGCCACCCCCGGAACACTGCGCACCGGGTCGCGCGGCTGCTGTTCCAAGGAGGACGCCGGCGATGCGCGCCGCGCCGCCGACGTGCTCGGAATTCCGTTCTACGTCTGGGATTTCGCCGACCGCTTCAAAGAGGACGTGATCGACGACTTCGTCGCCGCCTACGCGGCCGGCGAGACGCCGAATCCGTGCCTGCGCTGTAACGAGAAGATCAAGTTCTCGGCGCTGGCCGACCGCGCCGCCGCGCTCGGATTCGACGCCGTGGTGACCGGCCACTACGCGCAGCTGTCCGACGGTGTGCTGCGCCGTGCCGTCGACGGCGACAAGGATCAGTCCTATGTGCTGGCCGTGCTCACCGCCGACCAGCTGTCGCGGGCGATGTTCCCGGTGGGTGACACCCCGAAGCCGCGCATCCGCGAAGAGGCCGCCGAGCGCGGTCTCGCAGTCGCGAACAAGCCCGACTCCCACGACATCTGCTTCATCCCCTCCGGCGACACCCGCGCGTTCCTCGGCGCCTCGATCGGTGTGCGTCCGGGCGCCATCGTCGACAGCGACGGCCGCAAACTGGCCGACCACGAAGGCGTACACGGATTCACGATCGGCCAGCGCAAGGGGCTCGGGCTGCCCGGCCCCGCCGCGGACGGCCGCCCCCGCTACGTCACCGAGATCGACCCGGACTCCGGCACCGTCCACGTCGGGCCCGCCGAAGATCTGGACGTCTGGACGGTGCGGGCGGACCGGGCCGTGTGGACCTCCGGTGAGGTGCCGTCCGGGCCGTTCGACTGTGTCGTCCAGGTGCGTGCGCACGGCGGCATCGCCCCGGCCGTCGTGGAGGCGGTCGACGGCGGTCTGATCGCGCGGCTGCGCGAGCCCCTGACCGGCGTGGCGCGCGGGCAGGCGGTAGTGGCCTATCTGCCGGATCCGTTGGGAGACCGGGTGATCGGCAGCGGCACCATCAGCGGTACCGGACGTGAGCGCGCCGGGGAGCTGGTCGCGGATTCCGCGCGGTGAGCGCGGACGTCGTCCGGATCGGGGGCCACTTCGGGGAGTACGGCCGGCTCCGCGTCCACGTTCGGATACGGTTGCGCCGTGCGTGATCACGTCGTGCGGCCGCCGACGTTCGGTGCGGTGATCGAGATGGGTGACATATGACGAGCGAGAACCGATCCGACGCGCGGCCGAGCCTGCGGGGAGGTATCGCCACGGGTGTCGGTTCCTGGCCGGGCACCGATCCCCGCGAGGCCGCCGCCACCATCGTGGGGGAGCTGCCCGAACTCGCCCATCTACCCGAATTGCCCGGGCGCGGTGCGGGTTCCGATATGGTCGGGCGGGCCTCGGCGTTGCTGGTCGACATGCAGTTCGACACCACCACCCGCGGATACCGCTTGAGCCCCCGCCCCGGAGCGACCGCGCGGCGCGCGCACGATCTGCTTCGCACCGATCTCGACGCGCTCGAAGAAGCCTGGGAGACAGCGGGTCTCACCGGTGCCGGCCGCACCCTCAAGGTCCAGTCGGTCGGACCGCTGACGCTCGCCGCGCAGGTCGAACTGGCGAACGGTCATCGCGTGCTCACCGACTCCGGTGCGGTGCGCGACCTGTCGGAATCATTGGCCGAGGGGCTGTCCGATCATGCCGCCGAGGTGGCCAAACGGCTGGGCGCCGATGTCGTCGTGCAACTGGACGAACCGTCGCTGGGGGCCGTGCTGGAGGGAAGTCTGCGCGGCGCCAGCGTGCTGAACACCGTGCGCGCGGTTCCCGAGCCGGAGGCGCTGCACATCCTCGACACGGTCGTCACCGCCCAGTCCGGCCCGGTGCTGATCCACAGCTGCGCCGATGCGCCGCCACTGTCGCTTCTGCGCGGAAGTTCCGCTGCCGCAGTAGGTTTCGATATGGCGGCCGTCGCCACCGGCAACCTCGACGCCGTCGGTGAACTACTGGACGCGGGCAAATATCTCGCGCTGGGGCTGGTCCCCACCACGGCCCCGGCCGCTCCGCCCACCTGGCGGCAGCTCGCCGAACCGGGCGTGCGCCTCGTCGACCGCCTCGGCTTCCCGCGCCGCACCCTCACCGACCGCATCCTGGTCACCCCCGCATGTGGCCTGGCCTCCGCCCCCTTGGCGTGGGCCCGTCGTGCGCTGGACCTGTCGTCCGACGTGGCCCGCGCCTACGCCGACGACCCGGATTCGCTCACCTTCGAATAGGGCGCGGCGGGGTCTGCGCCGGGCTCACAGCCCTGCGGCCGGCCCCGGGCCGGGATGGCCGATCTGCCAGTGCTGAGGCTTACCCGGCGGATAGACGACGGGGAGGTCTTCACCGGGGAACGGCCACTGGTTGACGTCCCAGGCGAAGCGCCCGTACACGGTCTCGGCCGCAACGCTCGGCCCCGAGATCGTGCCGGTGATCGTCACGAACTGCTCGCCCTGCGCGGCCGGGCGCGGGCTCACGCCGGTGATCCGCAGCGTCCCGGCCTCCTGCGCGCCGCGCTGGAAACCACCGAAACGGCCCCGGCCGCGAAAGTTCATCAGCAGCGCGATCAGTGCGCCGGCGATCAACACGATGAACACGATCTGCAGCAGCATGCCTCCATGCTAGGCGGACAAACGGGACAGCCTCGATGTGCCGCCGTCGCCGGGGCGCCGCGGCGATATCAGCCGGCGCTGAGCTCGCTGGTGCCAGCGGCGGTGCGGCGCACCTGCCACACCCGGGTGCGCCGAGACTGCGAGCGCCCGTTGCCGCGGTCGATGAGCGTGCGGTTGCGGGTGGTGAAGATCAGCTGCGCACCCCGGGAGTTGGTCTCCGGATTCTGGAACAGCTGGATCAGCCGGTCGGCGGTGTCCCCGGTGAGGTGGGTGTCGACATCGTCGACCGCCAGCACCCGGCCGGTGTCGAGCGCGTCGAGCACGGTCGGCAGCAGGCGCAGCAGGGCCAGTGTGGCGGTGGATTCGTCGGCGATGTCGAAGGCGGCGCCGATGCCCTCGTGGACCACACCGAGCCCGACCCCGCGGCGGGCGACCATGCGCGCGTAGAGGGTGTCGCGGGCCGCGCGCAGATTGCTCAGTTCCCGCTCGAGGGCGACGGGTTCCACGCCGAGGGTTTCGCGCACCCGCAGGGCGTGCGCGGGCGAGGCGGCACAGGCATCCAATTCCTTTGCCATCCCGGCGATTTCGCCGTCGATATCGCGCAGGTAGTCCGCGTACATCGGATCGTTCTCGGCCAGGAGCAGATCCTCGATGCCCAGTTCGGCCGAGCGCAGCAGCATCAGCAGCCGCGCGGCGTTGTCGGCGGAGCGGGAGATGTGGCCGCCGAGGCGCTCGGCGATGCTGTGCGGGTCGGCGGGCCCGCGCTGGACGTCGAGCTGCGCGGAGAACCAGCGATAGGCGGGCACCAGCGCCTCGGCGTACATCTGCCCGGTCAGGCTGAGCAGCAGCGCATTCGGCCGCACCAGCGGCACCAGGGCGGTGATGCCGAAGCGCACCGGTTCGAACATCGGCCCGATCCGGATCTGCTCGCCCTCCCGTTCGAAGATGACGCGTTTGCGGTTGTGCGGATGCGTATGCAGCCATTCGGCGGTGACATCGGCGTTGTCGAGGCGGAACCCATAGGTGTAGGGAGTGCCCTCGGCGACGAAGGTGGCGACGAATTCCGAAGGCCGGTCGGCGAATCCGAGATGCGGCGTGCGCACCGGCCCGGCGTAGGGATCCCAGCCGGTCACCGAATGCAGGACCGCGTCGCGCATGTGGGCCAGTGCGTCGACGAGACCGGATTTCCCGCTCGCCGCCGCGCCGTGGACGGCGGTGACGGGAGCGGGCAGCGCACCGGCCCGGCTCGACACCAGGCGGAGTTCCTGTGGTTCGGCCAGGGAACGGTGATTGGTCACCTGAAAACTACGCAGCACCCGAGCCATCCTGCCGTCCGCCGGGCGGCGCCGCGACATCAGGTGCGAAGTTCGCTCCGGTACAGCGAGACCAGACAGACCACGAGGGTGACGATCTCGGCGACGACCGCGACCATCGCCTGCGGTGCCGGCTGCCAGCCGGTTTCGGTGAATCCGAACAGGCCGCTCGTTCGCGACAGCACGAAGCCGGCCAGGGCGGCGGCGCTGAGCACCGCCGCCGCCGCGCGCAGGCTCCAGGGGCCGACGAGAACCAATGCGGCCAGCGCGAATGCGGCGGCGGCCTGGATGGCGAACGACGGGCCCACGTAGTCGATGTAGCGATAGCCCCGGCCGTAGAGTTGGGTGTGCACGACACCGGTCGTGACGAGTCCGGCGCTGATCGCCAGGCGCACCGGGAACTGCGAGCGTACGGTATTCAGCGTGTTCATCGCAGTGTCTGCTCCTTGATCGCGAGCATCTGCCGGCCCTGCTGGTAGCTCACTTCCCGGATCCCCAGGGCGTCGTGGAGCTTTCCGGCCGGCAACGTCACCGGTTTGGGCGCGGGCCCGTCGCCGGGATGCGGCAGGGGATAGGCGGTGGTCGTCCCGCTGAAGAAGGTGATGTTTCCCTCGGTCTTGGTGAAGAGTTGATGCACATGGCCGTTGAGGCAGGTGACCGAGGAGAACCGCCGCAGCAGGCTCAGTACTTGCGCGGCATCGTCTGTGCCCCAACCCCATTGGGGATACATCGCGAACAGCGGGATATGGCTGAAGACGATGATCGGGGTGTCGGCGGACAATCCCGCCACGTCGGTGCGGACGAAGTCGATCTGATCCTGTCCGAGATGGCCCAGATTCTGCGCGTTGAGCGTATTGACCAACCCGATGACGTGCACCCCCGCGATGTCGAAGCTGTACCACCCGTCACCGCGGGTGCCCTTGCCGAACACCGAGCGGTAGCGCTGTCCGCCGTCGTCGGTCGAATCGTGTTCGCCGGGCACGGTGAAGATGTGCGGCGTGGACAATCCGGACATCATCTGGCGGACCTGATCGAATTGCGCGGGCGTGGCGAGGTGTGTCAGGTCACCGGTGTGGATGACGAAATCCGGTGTGTATCCGAGGGTATTGACCTGATCGATCGCCTCGGTGAAGGTGTCGGTGACATTCGCGTTGGCGGTGCCCTGGAATCCGATGTGGCTGTCGCTGATCTGCGCGAATCGCAGGGTGGGGCGTTCGGCGGTGGCCGGGGCCGCGCCCGCCACATGGGAGATGACCTCGCCGCCGACCACGGTCAGGCCGACGGCCGCGCCGAACCAGGCGCTGTGGCGTAGCAGCTGACGCCGGGTCATGGCGTGCGGATCGCGCGGATCGGTGTGCTGTGGGAGTTGTTCGGTCACGGGGTCACCACCACTGTCGCGTGCATGAAGGGATGGATCGAGCAGAAGTAGGCAAAGGTGCCCGGCTGGGCGAAGGTGAAGCCGAATGTGGCCCCCGTGCCCATTCCCGGGGAGTGGAACGAGCCGTCGCGCGCCACCACCGTATGCGGTTCCTCGTCGCGATTGGTCCAGGTCACGGTGGTACCGGCCCTCACGGTCACGGTCTGCGGGCCGAAGGCGAAATTGTCGATGGCGACGGCGTTCGGTCCGGCCACGGCGGCCGGCGTGCGAGGCGCATTCGACATTCCGGGCATATTCGGCATCGGTTCCGGGCCGCCCGGGGTCATACCCAGACCGGGGTCCTCGGAGCGGACGGTGGGAGCGGGTGGGCTCGCCCCCTTGTCGGCGGGGGTCGCGCACGCCGACAGTGTCATGACGCCGAGGGCGACCGTCGCAGCGGCGGTGAAATTCAGAACGAGGTGTCGTGGCATCGGATCCGGCCTCCATCGGACCCCGCGGAGTGCGGGGCTTCACCGACAGATAGGCGACCGGGTTACAGGCCGAGGTCGATATTCAGTTCCGACGCCGCGCGCAGCGCCCGATGCTGCAGCACCTTCGCATTGGCCACGCTGATGCCGAGCGCGGCGGCCGATTCGCGCACCGACAATCCCTGCAGGAAACGCAGTTCGAGAATCCGGCGGTAGCGTTGCGGGAGTTCGCCCAAGACCGCGCGGACGTGTTCCGGTGCCCTCGACGCGGCGGAATCGGTTGGCGTCGAAACGGTCTCGTCCGGAATGTCGTCGTCGATGACCGTGATCTCGCGGCCCATCCGCGATCGCCAGTGCGCGGCCAGGACCGTGCGAGCGGTGGCCCGCAGATAGGCGCGCACCTCGGCGACGCTCGCGGTGATCCGCAGCGGTTTCAGCGCGGCCACGAACACCTCCGCGGTGAGATCCTCCGCATCCGGCTTGTTGCCGACCTTGCCGAAGATCAGCGCGTAGACCCAGCCGACGTTGTCCCGGTACACCTCTTCCCAGCTGGGATAGCGATCTTGCGGTACCAGTCGCAGGTCGCGGCGCCGGGGCTCCTCCGGCGATCGCGACCCGGCCGTGGATCGCCCTGCCATCCCAACCACCCTCCTGCAGCCCGGTGACGCACGCGCCTGTCAGGGATAGATACGGGATGTGGTTACATGCGGTTCGGTGCGCGCTGTCAGGCCGGCTTCTCCGGTGCGAACACCTCGATCGAGCCGTTCGCTTCACGGACCTGCAGCCGCGGCAGGGGGGCGGGCGTGCGGGGCAGCTCGTGGGTCACGACCTCACCCTCGAAACCGAAGGAGGTCGAGTGGCACGGGCAGCGCAGCCGAGCCGCCGCCGCGTCCAGCCACAATTTGCACCCCTGGTGGGTGCAGATGCCCGACAGCGCGTAGACGATCCCGTCGCGGCGGCGGAGGAAGCCGTTGACGGCGCCGACATCGAACGGTGTGGTCGCGCCGTCGGGTAATTCCGCACTGGCGAGGACCGGTTGCCAGGTTCCGTGCGACGGCACCAGGGTCTGCTGTGCGGCAGGAACTTTCGGCTCGCCGGGTCCGCTCAGCACCGTGTGGTCGATCACCCCGCCCGCCGCGGCCGCGGCCGCCACCGACGTGCCGATCAAGACCGCGCGCCGGGTGGGACGCCGCGTGCGCGCACCGGGGTCGGCGGCGGGCTCGTCGAGGTCCTCGGACAGGCGGTGATGCAGCCGGGCGATGAACTCCTCGTCGGGGCTGCCGGCACCGGTCCGGGCCGCCCGCAGCGCGATCGCGGCGCGGATCTGGGCGGCGTCGTCATCGTCGGGCCGGAAACCGCGCGGGCTGCGGCCGGCCAGGATGTCGTCGACGTAGCGCTCCACATCTTTGCTGCTCACAGCGAGCCTCCTGATCCGGGACGGGCGGCCGATCGCAGCGCCGAGCGCTGGCGTGCCTCGGCCTCGGGAACGCTGACACCGAGCCGCGCCGCCGTGTCGGCCATCGAAAGTCCTTGCAGGAAGCGCAATTCCAGGATCCGCCGATCGGGTTCCGGCAGTTCGGCGAGCAGATCGCCGAAGGCTGCCGGCGTGGTCGAGGTACGGCCGGGCGGCTCGGTGTCGATCACGGTGATCTCCCGGCCCACCCGGGAGAGCCAATAGCGGGCCAGGACCGCACGCGCGGTATGTCGCAGCAGTGCCGGAATCTCCGATGGTTCCGCACCGAGGGGCGATGGTTCCAGCGCCGTCATGAACACCTCCGTCGTCAGCTCTTCGGCATCGGGCGCGGCGCCCACCTTCGCGAGCATCAGCGCGTATACCCAGCCGACATTGCCGCGGAAGATCTCCTCCCAGTCGGCGTAGCCGTCCCCGGATGGCGGCGCCGGTGTGGGCGCCGACTCGGGCTGCCCGCTCATCTGCCGCCGCCCTCCTCTCCGATGCCGCCGCACTCGAGTCCCTCTCGGGCCGATCGGGTGTGCGAACACTGTGCCGCCGTCGAAAACTGTGCCGCCATCAATTAGATAGCAGGGCGGTTACACATACCACCGGTTACCCGCCATGAGTCGGGCCGAGCGCCGCGCCGCGTAACCCGCGCTCCTATCTGCAGGCACAACGACTGCGAGGAGTGAAGAAGATGAACGTGGCATTCGAGGTGCAGTGCGCACGAGTAGTGGCGGCCGGCGTTGCCCTCGCCGGTGCGATCGCGGCGGCCGCACCCGGTGGCGCTGCCGGGGCGCCCGACCATACGGCCGTCGATCCCGTTGCCGTGCAGTGTCTTTGGGCCGACACCGCGCATTCGCGCGGAGACACCGTCACGGCGGGCGGGTGGAGTTACAGCTGCGGAACCGACGCCGCCGGCGCACCGCGGTGGATTCGCGGGGCGGCGGCGGTCGGGCCGAGTACAGTGCCCAATCCGGGAGCGGCGAACGCGCCCGCCGGACATTTCAGCGCGGGGGCCCGGCAACCCGGCACCGAATACACCGACTACTGCGTGGGGGACCAGTTGATCGAAGGGCGCGACAACGTCTACGAAGCCACGCCGAGCGGGACCGGACTGCTGTTCTGGCGGTCCGCCGCGGCCCTGGACTCGTGGACGTTCGACCCCGGCAGCCGTCCGGCGCCGCCCTCCGCGCGCGGTTCGAGCCTCTGCCGGGACAGTCAACTCCTCTGAATTCGGGTCTTCCAGGCGTCGCCCGACCATGGGCCGCGGCACATCGGCGAGTGAATCACCGGCGGGCGGGTAATCGCACTGCCGAGCGAAGTTGTCGCGGTGCGGCGCCCCCGGGTGTGGCAGTTGCGACGGTTTCGGTGCGAAAGTGCGGCGGCCGGGCGGTGACGTTCGTCCGGTTCGTGTCGGTGGGACAGGAATCGGCATGTTCTCCGTAGGGTCGCCGGTGTCGAGGAAAGGGGCCGTCCGGATGTTCGAGCGGGTAGTGCAGAAGTCGGTGGAGACGTTCGTGCGGGCGGGGACGGGGGTGCAGGAACCGCTGGCGGCGAAGTACGTGGGCCGGTTGCGGCGCAAGCATCCGGAGCGGACGCCGGAAGATATCGAGCGCGGCCTGCGGTGGCGCTATCTGGGCGCGGTGACCGTCAGCGGCACACTCGCGGGCCTGTCGGCGGCGGTGCCCGGAGTGGGCACGATCATCGGACTGGCGGCCAGCGGTGTGGAATCGGTCTTCTTCATGGAGGCCTCGGCGTTCTACGCCGTCTCGGTGGGCGAGCTGCACGGGATGCGAACGATGTCGCAGCAGCAGCGCCGGGCGCTCGTGGTGGCGGTGGTCCTCGGCGAGGGCGGGGCGCAGTTGCTCGGCAAGGGCGCCGGGCAGTCGGCCAAGGATTGGGCCTCGGCGGTGGCGGACAAGCTTCCGGTGGTCCGCTCGATCGACAATCCGATGGCCCGCAAATTCGTCGTCGGGTTCATCGCCAAGCGCGGGGCGTTGCTGTTCGGCCGGGCGCTGCCCGCCGGCCTCGGTGCGATCATCGGCGGCACCGGCAACTACGCGCTGGGCCGGGCGGTGCTCGCGAACGCCGATCGCACCTTCGAATCGGCGCCCCCGTCCTGGCCGGACGACGTCCGGGCCGCCGTCAACGCCTGATTCCGACGTGCCCGAAGGGTCCGCGAGCATGTCGGTGGGCTGGGCTAATGTGCCAGAGGTGAGCGAAACCGGGATCGAGGACGCACGTGCCGCGGAGGCGGCCGACACCGCCGAGGCGGCGACGGGCGACGAGCGCACCGAATGGCAGCAGCTGGCCGAGGAGGTCCGCGAGCACCAGTTCCGGTACTACGTGCGCGATGCGCCGATCATCTCCGACGGTGAGTTCGACAAGCTGTTCCAGCGCCTGCTGGCGCTGGAGGAGGCGCATCCGGACCTGCGCACACCGGATTCGCCGACGCAGCTGGTCGGCGGCGGCTTCGCCACCGATTTCACCGCGGTCGACCATCTCGAGCGCATGCTCTCGCTGGACAACGTGTTCGACGAGGACGAGATGCGCACCTGGATCGGCCGGGTGGTCGCCGAAACCGGGGCCGATACGCACTTCGTCTGCGAGGTGAAGATCGACGGCGTGGCGTTGAACGTGGTCTACGAGAACGGCCGGCTGGTGCGCGGTGCCACCCGTGGCGACGGCCGCACCGGTGAAGATGTCACCCTCAACGCGCGCACGATCGAGGACATCCCCGAACAGCTCACGCCCACAACGGAATTCCCGATCCCGGAGCTGCTCGAGGTGCGCGGTGAGGTGTATTTCCGGCTCGAGGACTTCGAGAATCTGAACGCCGCGATCGTCGCCGAGGGCAAACCGCCCTATGCGAATCCGCGCAATACCGCCGCCGGATCGCTGCGGCAGAAGGATCCGGCGGTCACCTCCCGGCGCCGGCTGCGCATGATCTGCCACGGCTTCGGCCGGATGGTCGGATTCAGCCCGTCCTCGCAGTTCGAGGCCTATCAGGCGCTGGCGGCCTGGGGCCTGCCCGTCTCGGCGCACACCGTGCGCGTGCAGGGCGCCGACGCGGTGGTCGAACGCATTCGGTACTGGGGTGAGCACCGCCACGACATCGAGCACGAAATCGACGGCCAGGTGATCAAGGTCGACGAGTTCACCCTGCAACGCCGCCTCGGCAGCACCTCGCGCGCCCCGCGCTGGGCGATCGCCTACAAGTACCCGCCGGAGGAGGCCACCACACGCCTGCTCGACATCCAGGTCAACGTCGGCCGCACCGGCCGGGTGACGCCGTTCGCGGTGATGGAACCGGTCACCGTCGCCGGCTCCACGGTCGCGATGGCCACGCTGCACAACGCCTCGGAGGTCGAGCGCAAGGGCGTGCTGATCGGGGATACCGTCACCATCCGCAAGGCCGGCGACGTCATTCCCGAGGTCCTCGGCCCGGTGGTCGACGTGCGTGACGGCAGCGAACGGCGCTTCGTCATGCCCACCCACTGCCCGGAATGCGGCACCGAGCTCGCTCCCGAGAAGGAGGGCGATGCCGATATCCGCTGCCCGAACCAGCGGCACTGCCCCGCGCAGCTGCGGGAGCGGGTCTTCCACATGGCCGGGCGCGGCGCGTTCGACATCGAGGCGCTGGGCTACGAGGCCGCGATCGACCTGCTGAAGTCGGGCGCGATCGCGGACGAGGGCGATCTGTTCGACCTCACCGAGGAGAAACTGCTCGGGACAACGCTTTTCGTCAACAAGAGCGGCACCCTCTCGGCCAACGGCAAACGCCTGCTGCAGAATCTGGACACCGCGAAGGACCGTCCGCTGTGGCGGGTGCTGGTGGCGCTGTCCATCCGCCACGTCGGGCCGACCGCGGCGCGCGCCCTGGCCGCCGAACTGGGGAGTACGGCGGCGATCGAGGAGGCGTCGGCCGAGGCGCTCGCGGCCGTCGACGGCGTCGGCCCGATCATCGCGGCCGCGGTGAAGGAATGGTTCACCGTCGACTGGCACCGCACCATCGTCGACAAGTGGCGTGCGGCCGGGGTGCGGATGGAGGACGAGCGCGACGAATCCATCGAACGCAACCTGGAAGGGCTGTCGATCGTGGTCACCGGCTCCCTGCAAGGATTTTCCCGCGACGAGGCCAAGGAAGCGATCCTGGTGCGCGGCGGCAAGGCGGCCGGATCCGTGTCGAAGAAGACGGCCTTCGTGGTGATCGGCGATTCCCCCGGGTCCAAGGCGGCCAAGGCCGAGGAACTCAATGTGCCCATTCTGGACGAGGACGGGTTCCGCACTCTGCTGGCGGAGGGGCCCGATGCGGTGCGGCCGGAGTCGGATACCGAGGACGAATCGGACTGAGGATGGATCAGCTGGATACGGGGGTGCGGATTCGTTCCGCCGACCCGGACGATTTCGCGGCGATCGCACTGCTCACGGTCGACACCTACGTCGGCGAGGGGCATGTGCATTTCGAAAGTCCCTATGTGGCAGAACTTTCCGATACCGAGACCAGAGCGCGCGAAGCCGAGGTCCTCGTCGCGGAGCGCGACGGAGACCTGCTCGGTTCGCTGACCATCGCGCGGCCCGGCACCCCGTACGCCGATATCGCGCGGCCGGGCGAACTGGAGTTCCGCATGCTCGCGGTCGCCAAGCGTGCCCGTGGCGCCGGTGTCGGCACCGCTTTGGTCCGGACCGTCGTCGAGACGGCCCGGGCGGAGAGTTTCGCCGCCGTGGTGCTGACCACGATGCCCGGGATGGCCGACGCACGCCGCATCTACGAGCGGCTGGGATTCGCCCATGTGCCGGAACGGGATTGGCACACCGACGCCGGGCTGCCGCTCACCGTGATGCGGCTGGAGCTCACGCGAGGCGCGTAGGCGTATCCGGCGCGAGGCGGGCAGGGGCGGGTACCGCGCAGGTGCCCACCGCTGGTCGTCGCCGAGATGTGCTGCGCCGCAACCGGTTCAGCTCAGCACGGTGGCGATGATGCCCGCCAGATAGCCCAGCCGCGCGATCTCGGACGGCCGGAAATCCGGCCCGCCCGGGCGGCCCAGCAGCAGCGCCTTGCCGGTATTGCCGAGCGGGGCGGCCGCGAGCTTGGTGTCCATGTCCCGCCAGATCTGCGGGACCCAGTCGGCCTCGGGATCGAGGGCGGTCGGCTTCTCGAGCGGCATCCACGGCACACTGCCGGCCTGCGTCTCGGGTGCACTGGTGCTGCCGACCAGACGCTGGCCGCCGCCGTGCGGGCCCAGATCCATCACGGTGCTCCATCCGACCTGCAGGACGCGCGGGACGCCGTCGACCAGCACTTGCAGCCGGTCGTCGCGGGCGGTGGCGACCTGGTCGATCAGCTCCAGCTCGCGATGGGTGTCGAGAATGCCGGAATACGGACGCAGCGAATCGACCCGCACATCGGCGAGCGATTCGGCCGCGGTGATCAATGTGTCGGGCAGCGCGCCCGACGGAACTTCCACCACCAGATCGTCGATCGCATATCCTGCGCCGCGTTCGACGACATCCAGCGAGAGGATGTCGGCGCCGACGGAGCCCAGCGCTACTGCGAGTGAACCGAGACTTCCTGGGCGATCCGGAAGCTGCACGCGAAGCAGATATGACACGTGCTTGCCTTCCTTTCCTGTGCGACCGAGACTTTCGGACGTATACCCGAGTCTCGCAATACTTACACCCACTGCTTTCAGCAAACGATTCCACGCGGGGGCAGTGAGGTATGCCACATCTATTGTCGGCCGAACCCCCGGTGCCGTGCCAGTGCCGTTCCGATGACGTTGTGATGTCAACCGTGTGTCCGACGAGCACCGGAACGAACAGCGCAGCCCGACCGTGACCGGATGGCTACAACACGCACCCATTAGGCTGTCCCATGCGCAGCACCCTGCGCCATCGACACGCACCAACCTGCCGAAAGGGGATTCGCGGTGTCCGCCATCTCCCGCGACGAGGTCGCACACCTCGCCCGGTTGTCCCGGCTCGCCCTCACCGACGAAGAGCTCGATCTGTATGCCGGTCAGCTGGATTCGATCCTGAGTCACGTGCAGGTCATCACCGAGGTCGCCGCCGACGTACCGGCCACCGCGTCGCCGAACCCGACCGCCAACGTCACCCGCCCGGATGTGGTCGTTCCCGGGCTCAGCCCGGACCAGGCCCTGTCCGGCGCTCCCGCGGTCGACGAGCAGCGGTTCATGGTTCCGCAGATCCTGGGAGAAGGCGAGTAATGAGCGGCGATCTGACGAAACTGTCCGCGGCCGAGCTGGCGGAGAAGATCCACGGCCGCGAGGTGTCCTCGGTGCAGGTCACCGAGGCGCATCTGCAGCGCATCGCCGAGGTCGACGGTGAGCTCAACGCCTTCCTGCACGTCGCCGGCGAGCAGGCGCTGGTGACCGCCGCCGAGGTCGACGCCGCGATCGCCGCGGGCACCGTGGCCTCGCCGCTGGCGGGAGTTCCGTTGGCGCTCAAGGACGTTTTCACCACCACGGATATGCCCACCACCTGCGCGTCGAAAATTCTCGAGGGCTGGGTGTCGCCCTACGACGCGACCGTGACGGCCAAACTGCGTGCCGCCGGCATCCCGATCCTGGGCAAGACGAACATGGACGAGTTCGCGATGGGTTCGTCCACCGAGAACTCGGCGTACGGCCCGACCCGCAACCCGTGGGACACCAGCCGCATCCCCGGCGGGTCCGGCGGCGGTTCGGCGGCGGCCCTGGCCTCCTATCAGGCGCCGCTGGCGATCGGCACCGACACCGGTGGTTCCATCCGTCAGCCCGCCGCGGTCACCGCGACCGTGGGTACCAAGCCGACCTACGGCACCGTGTCCCGCTACGGCCTGGTCGCTTGCGCGTCGTCGCTGGACCAGGGCGGCCCGTGTGGTCGCACCGTGCTCGACACCGCCTTGCTGCACGAGGTGATCGCCGGTTACGACCCGAAGGATTCGACCTCGCGCGATGTGCCGGTGCCGGCGCTCGTGGAGGCCGCTCGCGCGGGTGCGCGCGGCGATCTGACCGGCGTGAAGGTCGGCGTGGTGAAGGAGCTGCATTCCGACAGCTATCAGCCGGGTGTTCTCGCCTCCTTCGACGCCGCGGTGGCGCAGCTGAAGGATCTCGGCGCCGAGGTGGTCGAGGTGTCGTGCCCGCACTTCGAATACGCGCTGGCGTCCTACTATCTGATCCTGCCGAGTGAGGTCTCGTCCAACCTGGCTCGCTTCGATGCCATGCGGTACGGCCTGCGCGTCGGCGACGACGGCACCCACTCCGCGGAGCAGGTCATGTCGCTCACCCGCGAGGCGGGTTTCGGCCCGGAAGTCAAGCGCCGCATCATGATCGGCACCTACGCGCTCTCGGCCGGATACTACGACGCCTACTACGGTCAGGCGCTGAAGGTGCGCACCCTGATCGCGCAGGACTTCGACAAGGCCTACGAGACCGTCGATGTGCTGGTCTCGCCGACCAGCCCGTTCACGCCGTGGAAGCTGGGGGAGAAGGTGAACGATCCGCTGGCGATGTACCTGTCGGACCTGTGCACCCTCCCGACCAACCTGGCCGGGCACTGCGCGATGTCGGTGCCGTCCGGGCTGTCCGCCGACGACGGCCTGCCCGTGGGCCTGCAGATCATGGCGCCGGCGCTGGCCGACGACCGGCTCTACCGCGTGGGCGCCGCCTACGAGGCCGCGCGCGGCCCGATCGCCTGAGCGCACGCGATCGGCGAGCTCGTTCCGGGGGCCCGGATGCGTGGCGGCGTACCCATCAGGTGACGCCGCCGCGCGGACCGGACGCAGGCGCGGATCGGATCGTCGATACGCCGATTACGGCCGCGGCCACGGGCGGCCGTCGAGCCGCTCGATATCGGTGTTGAAGCGCTGCAGATAGTCGGCGAAGCGCGCGACGTCGTCGAGGGACCAGCCTTCGAGCACGCGGCCCAGACCTTCGATATTGGCGTTGCGTTCGGCGTCGAGGTTCTCCTCGCCGGCCGGTGTGATGCGGAATTTGCGGGCCATTCCGCCTTCGGGATCGGGGATGCGCTCGACGTGTCCGGCGCGCAGCAGTGCCGCGGTCTGCCGGTTGAGGGTGGACGCGTCGAGACCGAACGCCTCGCTGAGCTGGCCGATCGACATCGGGCCCTCGATGGCGAGCCGGCTGAGCAGCAGGTAGGCGCTGCGATCGAGGCGGGTGCCGTCGCGGCGATAGCGCGGGTGAATGGTGTAGCGGCCGAGCAGCATGGTCTCGAATTCCACCAGATTCGTGGGCTTGTCCATGCCGTCCTTCCGCCGATTTACAGTTCTGACCTGCGAGAACCGGTATAGCACACGGCCGGGGCCGGACGGGCACGGTGGTCGGCTGGGTGGGAGTCGGCGCCGTGGCCGCCGCGGCTGCCACACTCGACGTCAGCAGCTCCCGAAGGCGGTGCCCTGATCGAATCCGTAGCGGTGGCCGTGGCCGGGCCCCGGGGCGAGGGCGGAGAGCATATCCGCGTTGGTCTGCACCCAGCTCAGTCCCGGCAGCCACATCGGATGGGGTGCGTCGTGACGGGCACCGGTGAGATCGGGTGCGCGCCAGAGCAATCGGGGCGACCACTGCACCACGGGATCGGAGGAGTTGGCGAGGACGGTGGCCCCGCCGCGGTGCACCGCCGATGCCGGTGGGCCCGCCCACAGCGCGGCGCAGACCCGCGCGCTTTCGTCCCGGTCGTCGACGAAGATCGCGCTGCCCGCGGTCGCGCCCAGGCTCTGGCCGTAGACGTAGAGCTTCGGCGGATGGGCCAGGCCGGCCAGGCGTCGTTCGATGCCGGTGAACAGTGCCCGTGCCGAGCGTTCGGCGTCGGCCCGGGCGAACAGGAAGGTCGCCCAGCTGGGAGCCTGCGAATATTGCATGCCGACGAGCGTCGCATCGCCGTCGAACCGCTCGTCCAGGCCGCGGGCGGCATTGGCGTCGAGCCAGCCCGATCCGGTCGGCACCATCATCACGAGGTGGGCGCGGTCGAATCCGCCGGATCGTTCGATCTCCCGAATCGCCAGCGCGACACGGGAATCGAGATCCGGCGCCGAGTCCAGACCGATGTAGACGCGCACCGACCGGCCGCGTTCGGCGACGAATTTGCGCCCCTCCGCTCCGAGCGAGGCCCAGCTCACTTCCGAATCCGGGCTGCCCGAGCGGGTGTAGGAGACCGGTCGCACGACGCCGGGATCCATGGCGGCGTCGGCCGAGGCGAATGCCGACCGCTGCCAATTCACGACTGCCGGAAGCAGGGCGAACTGGCAGGCCAGGACGGTGGCGGCGACCAGTGCCGTCGCCCGCAGTCTTCCCACATACCGTGCCGCCCAGCGCAATCCACGCCCGACGAGCACGATCGGAACGACCACCGCGACGACGCCGATCGCCCAATGCAGCCAGTACCGCACACCGACCGGCGGAAAATCCATGGCCGCCCGCAGCCGGTTCTGCCAGTACCAGGCATGGATCAGCGCGGCACCGGCCACGGCGCACGATGCGATCACGATCGCACTCCGGAACCGCCTCGTCCGCACGTGCATATCGAACTTCCAGTGCCCCAACACCTTCCGCCCTAGTCCCGCCACACCCAGCGCGATGAGCACCAACAGTGCGGTGAGCAACGCCTGCGCGATCGAGGTGCGCGGAAGTAGCCCCGGCGCCAGCGAGGCGGAAATCCCTGCCGCCGAAGCCACCAGTGTTCCGGTCCGAGGGGTGCCCATAGTGACGAGCCGCCGAATCGTCGCGCCGAGTGCGTGCCGTGCCCGCTCGGACGCGCGGGGAGGCAGCGTCGTGGGAGTCGGTTCGCCGAGCGAGGGTGGTGCGAAGCATGTCCGTACGGTGGCCTCGGAGTCGGCCGCCGACGAATTGCCCAGCGTGCCAGTTGAATCTGCAGGATGGTGCGAGTGCTTCGGCGTCGATCGGTGATTACCGTCCGTGCAAGTGCAAGTGCAAGTGCAAGTGCAAGTGCAAGTGCCAGAGGCCGAGGCAGAGCCAGTGGCAGAGCCCGTGCCCGGCGTCGCCGTCCTTCGTAGGTTGCTCGCTGGTTGGGTTCGCGAAACCTCTCGCCGCGCACCCGGCCGCTGGAATGGTGAAAGTTCCAGCGCCGTAACGGACACCCGCGCCCGATCCGGTACCCATCCGCTGGCGCTGCCTCCTGCCGTCGCTGTCACCGGAGTGCCGAGCCACAGGCCGATCCTGTCGACACCCCGCCCGGTAACGCCGCCGAGCTGAATAGCCACGCGCGACAGCCACTCGCGCGCTCCTCGCGCGGCCTGCGACGCCGCTGCACCGATGCGTGCGGCGGGGAGAACGCGCCGGTCACGATCGCCGGCACTCCCACCCGGGCGTCCGCTCCACCCGCGCCCGGCCGGTACACCGCGATTCGAATCCGACCACGGCGACCACCGATTCGCCGGTGCCGCTGTACCTTTTCCTCCCTGTCGCGGCCGGATGGTTCGGCGCACGATGGCGAACAACGCCGCCACCATCAGCAGCACCATGGCAAGCCGGACGAGCACGTGGGCGATCTGCGGTCCGAGCTCCGTTCCGGAAAGCTGCCGGCCGAACAGGTATTCGGGCATCGGCGCGGCATAGTTCTGGCGGCGGGAGTTCAAATCCACCGCCGCGGTGGCGACGGACGCCATCGTGGTGCAGCGAGCGCGGGCGAGCAGATCGCCGCGCGTATCGCAGGCGGCGAACATCCGGGTTTCGAGGGCGTTGTCGACGGCTCGGCGTGCCCACGGGCCGAGGGGATGGCCGCGACCTGCGGCGTAGCGCAGCAGGTCGTAGCCGAGGTCGTGCGCCTTACAGGCGGTGTCGAATTCGGTGGGCAACAGAATCGGCGAGGAGCACTCACCGGACGGATCGACCGGCATACCTGCCAGCTGAACCGGCCGATACCCCTGTGTCGCAGCGAAATCCGCGGGCATCACCGCCAGCTCCGGCCGGTCCCCGGTCAGCGCCCGCACCGCATCGCGCGCGGCCGCATTCTCCGGCGCGGGTCCGACCTCGGCCGCCCCCGCCCCCGGCGACGACGACACCAGAATCGCGATCACCGCCGCGACGAGGGTGACGAATCCGGCGATCACGCGCAAAGACGCACGCCGCCAATGCTTTACGCCGCGCTTGCGCGCCCCGGCCCGACTTGACATCGCGGGCGACACCGTACCGTCGTGCCCGCGCCGCGCACGTCGGCCGTCGCGTCCCGGCCCGGCGTCGACCGTGGTCCCGCCGGCCCCGCGCCCCGGCCCATCCGCAATATCGCTCATGGCGGTCGAAGGTAGGAATCGGGAACCAGCGCGCACCTCACGCTGCGGATCGATTTCGGCACCGCTACCGGGGTGCGCGCGGCCGGCCGTCTCATACCCGGGTAGGGGGCGAGATGTCGATCCCGGGGGTGAGGACGGATCGCCGGGAAATTCCTAGGCTCGTCACCATGAGACGGGCGATACGAGTGGCGCGGCAGGCGCGGGCGGCGGCGCGAACTCCGGGCCGGGCGCGGCTGTGGTTCGACATGGCGACGGTGGTGGTCGTGGGAACGCTGTTCGCGGTCGGCTGGCCGACCCTGCACCTCACCCATCAGGTGCCGGCCGCCGCACAGCCGTTCATCGCCGCGCTGGCGGTCTTTCCGCTGGCGCTGATCCGCGTCAACCCGGCGCTGGGCTGGGCCATCTCGGCCGGTGCGGCATTGCTGATCGCGCTGGCCATCCAGCATCAGCCGGGCAACGATCTGCCGTACCAGGTCGTGCACATTCTGGTGTTGTTCGCGTTGCTGTTCGCGGTGGCGGTGCGGGCGCCCATGCAGATCGTGCTGATCGCGTGGATCGCCTCGTCACTGCTGTTCGCGACCACGATGGCAGGCACCAGCTCGTTCGCGGAGGCGGGGTTCGGCTGGCCGCTGGCGATGACCGGGCTGGTCGGATTCGGTCTGCTGGTGCGCTGGCTGGTGCTGTCGCGGCAGGCGCTGGTGCGGCAGGAGGAACAGAACGAACTGGAACGGGCTCGCCGCGCGATCCTCGAGGAGAAGGCTCGCATCGCGCGCGATCTGCACGACGTGGTCGCCCACCACATGTCGATGGTCGTGGTGCAGGCACAGACCGCGCCCTATCGGGTGCCGGACGTGTCGGAGGCGGCCCGTGCGGAGTTCGACTCCATCGGCGCTTCCGCCCGGGAGGCGCTCAACGAGATCCGCAGCATGCTCGGCGTACTGCGCAGCGACGGTCAGCTGCCCGAACACGCGCCGCAACCGGTCGCCGCGGACGTGGTGTCGGTTCTGGACGGCGTGCGCCGGGCGGGTGTGCGCATCGACTGGACCATCGACGGTCCGCTCGCCGCGGTTCCCGATACCGTCGGCCTCGCGCTCTACCGGATCGTGCAGGAGTCGCTGTCGAACGTCTCGCGGCATGCGCCGGGCGCGGCGGTCACCGTGACGTTGACGGTGGCGGCGCAGGCGGTGGAGGTGCTGGTCGCCAACGATGCCGGGACGGGCGGGGCGCCGGTGGTGAGCTCGGATGGCAGCGGTATCTCCGGAATGCGGACCCGGGCGGAATCCATCGGCGGCATGCTGGCCGCCGGCCCGCGCTCCGAAGGTGGCTTCCAGGTGTACGCGCGGTTACCGCTCCTCGTCGCGGAAGGAACCGTCGAGGCACCCGCCGCGACTGCCCTGCCGGGCGCGCGGAACTGAGTGCGCGGTCGTGTAAGACTTAGCGGCGATGCTCACCTATTTCCAAGCCATCGTGATCGGCGCGCTGCAGGGCGTCACCGAATTGTTCCCCATCTCGAGCCTGGGCCATTCCGTGCTGGTGCCGGCCTGGCTGGGCGGCAGCTGGGAGAAGCTGGTCACCGAGGGCGACTCCGACAACGGCACCCCGTATCTGGCCTTCGTGGTCGCCTTACACGTGGCGACCGCGCTCGCACTGCTGGGCTACTACTGGCGGGATTGGCGCGACATCATCATCGGCTTCGTGACCACGCTGCGCACCCGGCGCATCGAGACCTCGTCGCAGCGGCTGGCCTGGCTGATCGTGCTGGCGACCATTCCCGTGGGCGTGCTCGGCCTGCTGCTGGAACATCCGCTGCGCACGATGTTCGCGACGCCGATCTACGCGAGCATCTTCCTCACCCTCAACGGCGTGGTGCTGATCGTCGGCGAGGGCCTACGCCGGCGCAACGCGCCGTCGCTGGCCGAATACGGTCGCCGCTTCGCCGCGGACGAGGCCCGCGCCGACGCGCAGGCGCGCGGTGTGGCGCTCCAGGAGGATCTCGAGGTCCCCTCCGACGAGCGGCTGGCGGCGCTGTCGGTCAAGGATGCGCTCGGCATCGGCCTGGCCCAATCCGGTGCGCTGCTGGCCGGATTCAGCCGCTCGGGCCTGACGATGGTCGGCGGTCTGCTGCGCGGACTCGACCACGAGGACACCGCGAAATTCGCCTTCCTGCTCGCCACCCCGGTCATCCTGGCCGCGGGTGTGCTGAAGCTGCCGGAACTGGCCGGTCCGCAGGCCGCCGGCATCCACGGGCAGGCGCTGGTGGGGGCGATCGTCGCCGGCATCGCGGCGTGGCTGGCGGTGCGATTCCTGGAGCGGTTCTTCAAGTCCCGCACGCTGCTGCCGTTCGCGGTCTACTGCTTGGTGGCGGGGCTGCTGTCCATCATCAGATTCATCTGAGGCGGGTATGCCCATCACCGTATTGATCGCCGACGATCAGGCGATGGTCCGGCAGGGGTTCGGCGCGCTGCTGGCCGCCCAGCCCGATATCAGCGTCATCGGCGATGCGGCCAACGGCGCGATCGCGGTGGCCGAGGCCAAACGGCTGCGACCCGATGTGGTGCTGATGGATGTGCGCATGCCGGAGATGAACGGGCTCGAGGCGGCGCGCGCCATTCTGGCCGCCGGATTCGATCCGCCGGTGCGCGTGCTGATGCTGACGACGTTCGATATCGACGACTACGTGTACGAGGCGTTGGGCCTGGGCGCCAGCGGATTCCTGCTCAAGGACGCACCCGCCGACGAACTGGTCCGCGCGGTGCGGGTGGTCGCCGAGGGACAGGCGTTGCTGGCGCCGACGGTCACCCGCCGCCTGATCGCCGATGTGACCCGTCGCCGCGCGCGCCCGAAAACCGCTCCCGCCCTGAACGCGCTGACCCCGCGTGAACGCGAGGTCCTCGAGCTGATCGCCAAGGGCATGTCCAACACCGAGATCGCCGAGGCGCTGTTCGTCGCCGAGCAGACCGTGAAAACCCATGTGTCCAAGGTGTTTTCCAAACTCGATCTGCGTGACCGCGCGCAAGCGGTGGTGATCGCCTACGAATCCGGCCTGGTCACGCCGGGCTGAGCGATCCGGGTAGGATCCCCACCTGGTACGTCGCCGGAAGGGGGAACGTAGGTGTTGAACAACGGTGACGTGTTCGCCGGCTTCACCGTGGAGCGACTGCTCGGCCAGGGAGGGATGGGATCGGTCTATCTGGCGCGGCATCCGCGTCTGCCCCGGCTGACCGCGTTGAAACTGCTGAATCGCGAGCTGTACACCGATGCCGAGATTCGCGCCCGTTTCGAACGCGAGGCCGATCTGTGCGCACAACTCGATCATCCCGGCATCGTCGCCGTCTACGACCGCGGCGTCGAGGACGATCAGCTGTGGATCTGCATGCAGTATGTGGACGGCGTCGACGCCGCGACGGTGAATCCGCTGACGCTGCCGCCCGAGCGCGCCGTGCAGATCATCGAAGGTGTCGCCGACGCATTGGATTACGCGCACGGCAACGGTGTACTGCACCGAGATGTGAAGCCCGCCAACATCTTGCTGGCCCGGGCGGTGAGCGGCAAGGGGGAACGGGTCTTTCTCACCGACTTCGGAATCGCCCGCCTCCGTGAGGATTCCACGCACCTCACCCAGGCCGGCATGTTCACCGCCACCCTCGCATACGCCTCGCCGGAACAGATGACCGGTGTCGAACTCGATCACCGCTCCGATCAGTATTCGCTGGCGTGTGCCCTGTACTGGCTGCTCACCGGAACCGGGCCGTTCGACTCCGAACATCCCACCGAGGTCATTCGCGGCCACCTGCAACTGCCGGTCCCGCCGGCCAGTGCGCGGCGCGCCGGACTGTCCCCGGCGATGGACGGGGTGATCGCCCGCGCCATGGCCAAGCGAGCCTCCGAAAGATTCGGCAGCTGTACGGAATTCGCGGCCGCGGCGCGAGCGGCGCTGACCGCGCCCGCGGGGGCGCCGACGGTGAGCGGTGCGGCTCCGACGCTGATCCGGCCCGGCGGTCCGGCCCCCGTCCCGCCGAACTCGGCGCGGGTTCCCGCCGGACCGCTTCCCGGCACACCTACACAGGGATACCCGCCGCCGAACGGCGCTGGCGTGCCGACCGTGGTTCCCGTTGGGGGACAGCCCTATTCGACGATGACCGCTGGACCGTCGAATGCCCCGTCCGCCGCGCCCAGCCGGGTGCCGATGCCCGCTTCAACCCACTCTCCCGCAGGGCCTCCTCCAGGGGTGCCTTCGCCCGCAAGGCCCTCTCCCGCAGGTTATTCCGCGCCGCCACCGGGCTACCCGCCGGCCCAGGGATATCGGCCGCAGCCGCCGAAGCGCTCGGGCGCGATGGTGGCCGCGATCATCGTCGCCGTGCTGGTGGTGGTGGCCGTCGTCGTCGCGATCGTGGTGGTGGTGCTGCAGAAGAAGGAGAGCAAGGGCGCCGAGGATTGGCTGCATGCTACCCAGGCCATGGACCAGCAGGCTGCCACCATCACCCAACTGTTTCCCGCACTCGCGGTCTCCGAGCGCGCATACGACGGTGCGTCCTGCGTCCGGAAGCCGAACGGTCAGAACCTGCTCGCTTTGACGGGAACCGATCTGAATCTGGGAAAGTGGACGATCGGCTGGGATTGCGTGAACACGAACTACACGCCGAGTTATGCCGTCCTCAAATACGCGTCGCCCGCCGATGCTCAGGCAATGGTCGCTCAGCTGACCGGTTCACCGCAGGGCAGCGGTAGAACCGGCACCGTCAGCTATACGAGTCACGTCAACCCGCCGAGTTCCGCATCGCTGTACTACCGGTGGGTCGTGCTGTCCTTCGGCCCGGATTCCGAGCGGGGCCGATGTCTCGTCATCGCGAGCAGCCGGTATTCCTCGTTCATGAATTCCGCGGACGGCCTTACCGAGTCCGAATTCGCCGCGTGGTGGCGGAAGATGCCGCTGGAATGAGAGGCCGGCGCGGCGCCGGCCTCCCTCACCCGAAGAACGCGGCGGCCTCCCCGTGCCGATCGGTCGGCACCAGCTTGAGCTGTTTGGTGGCCTCCGCCAGCGACACCAGGCCGATCTCGGTGCCGTGCAGCGCCACCATCTGACCGAACTGGCCGGCGTGGACCGCTTCGGCGGCGTGCAGGCCGAAGCGCGTCGCGAGCACCCGGTCGTAGGCGGTGGGCTTGCCGCCACGCTGGACGTGGCCCAGCACCGTGGTGCGGACCTCCTTGCCGATGCGGCGTTCGATCTCCACGCCCAACTGGTGGGCCACCCCGGTGAACCGCTCGTGGCCGTATTCGTCGACCCCGCCCTCGCGCAGATGGAACGAGCCCTCGGCGGGTTTCGCGCCCTCGGCGACCACGCAGATGAAGTGGGAATCACCGCGCTGGAAGCGGCGTTTGATCATGGTGCACACCTCGTCGACGTCGAAGGGCACCTCGGGGACGAGGGTGAGGTGGGCGCCGGAGGCGATGCCGGAATTCATCGCGATCCAGCCGGCGTGGCGGCCCATCACCTCCACCAGCATGACGCGCTGATGCGATTCCGCGGTGGTGTGCAGCCGGTCGATGGCGTCGGTGGCGATGGTGACGGCGGTGTCGTGGCCGAAAGTGGTGTCGGTGCAATCGATGTCGTTGTCGATGGTCTTCGGTACGCCGACCACCGGCACACCTTCGTCGGAGAGCCAGTGGGCGGCGGTGAGGGTGCCCTCCCCGCCGATCGGGATGAGGGCGTCGATGCCGTTGTCGTCGAGGGTGCGTTTGATTCGCCCCAGTCCCTCGAGCAGCACGTCGGGATTGGTGCGGGCGGTGCCGAGCATGGTGCCGCCCTTGGTCAGCAGCCGGTCGGTGCGGTCGTCGTTGTGGATGTGGATCTTGCGATCCTCCAGTAACCCGCGCCAACCGTCCTGGAAGCCGACGATCGCGTCACCGTAGCGGCCGTTCGCAGTGCGAACGACAGCTCGGATGACCGCGTTCAAGCCTGGGCAGTCCCCGCCTCCGGTCAAGACTCCGATGCGCATGCCGCTATCTTGCCGCGCCCGGCCGCGCGGCGCAGCCCCGCCCCCGTTAACCGGCGGTTACAGCAACCGGCTACCACAGACAGTGGACATTGCGGCCGCGCGGTGAGGTCGTCGCGCGGGCGCGCGGTGGTGTCATTGCGCGGGGGCGCAGTGGCCGGCCGGAAGGTCGTCGAGATGTTTCGTGATCAGCCCCGCCATCTTGTTGAGAATCTGGGTGCCGTCGTCGAACGTGCCCGATGTCGCCTGTGCGGCAAGGGAAATGGCGACATCGCCGTTGGGTGTGGTCAGCAGGCCGAATTGGCGAACCAGGTAGTTGCCGCTCGGATCGGGGCCCCAGCCGCCTTTGAAACGGGTGTTGTCCAAATGTCCGAGGCCCCACTGCTGGCCCCAGACCACCTTGCCCATCAGCGTGGTCACGGTGTCGGCGTCGGGCAGGCAGGGCAGTCGCGATGCCCAGCGCACCTGGTCGGCCAGCGACCAGTCGGCCTGGCCGAACGCCGAGTACTCGGCGCGTGAGCGGGTCGCGGGGACGGTCGTGGTGGTGTCGCCCCCCTCACGCAGTACCGCCTGCACCGCCTTGGCCGCCGCGTCGGGGGCGCCCAGCGCCTGCCACAGTCCGTCGGCGGCGGAGTTGTCGGACTCGGTGATGGCCGCCGACATCTGATAGGTGCTGGTGTTGCCGTTGGTGCGCAGAACGGCAAGTGTCAGTGGGACTTTCATGGTCGACCAGGAGGGCCCGGTGGTCCAATCGCCCATCTGCGCGGTGCGCTGGCCACCGACCGCCATGATCGCCATACCGGCGTGCCCGTCCAGACTCGGCCGCAGCGCGGTGAAATCGGCTGCCAGCGAACCCGGCAGCGCGAACATCGTGACGGGGGCGGACGAGGTGCTCGCCCGGGTCGTCGTGGTCGGCGTGCTGGTGTCGGAGGCGTTCGAGCAGGCCACCGGGCTCAGTAACAGGCCCGCTCCGAGCAGTGCCGCCGCACAGCGAACAGCGCGAAAAGCCATGGCCCGCTTCGTGCTCGGCCGGAGTGGTGCGTGCACCCGTTCACCTCCAGATCATGCGAATGGCCCCGCGCGGCACCATCCGTCAGACGAGGAATTGTGTGCGGTCGCGGCCCGCCGGTCAAATGCGCCGACCGTCGACGGCGCATATGAGACGACTGCGCAATCACCGCTCGCATTCTCCGCCGTGCAGTTCGTGCACGTGTTCGGACAGCAGTGCCGACATCCGGTTCATCATTTCGACCGCGTCATCATAGGAGCCCGAATCCGGTTGCGCCGCAAGGGCTACCGCGAGCTGGCCGGACCACGTCGGCACCAGTCCGAACTGGCGGACCAGATACGCTCCGGTGTCGTCGTCGGGTCCCCAGCCGCCCTTGTACTCGGCGCCGACGAACGAACCCAGGCCCCAGCTCTGGCTGTCGGTGATCTGCTGCATCAGATCCACCACCCGCGAAGCATTGTGCAGGCACGGCAGCCGGGCGGCGAAGCGCAGCTGATCGACCAGACTCCACTGGGTGGCACCGAAGACCATGGGGTCGTCGATGGATTGGCGCGCATCCGGATTGTGCCGGTCGGCGACATCGGTGGTGGTGTCGCCGGCCTCGCGCAGCACCGCCTCGACCGCTTCGGCCGCGGGTTCACCGCCACCCAGCGCGATCCAGAGTGCTTGGGCCGCATCGTTGTCCGAGGCGGTGATGGCGGCCTGTGCGACATCGGCCAGGCCGACCGGGTCCCGGCGCAGCGCCGCGAGGGCGAGTGGCACCTTGATCGTCGACCAGGCGACTCCCGTGGTCCAGTCGCCGAGTGTGATCACGCGGTCGCCGCCCACGGCCATCACCGCCAAGCCCATCCGGCCGGGCAACTGCGCGCGCAGGTTGGCGAAGCCGGCCACCAGGCCGCTGGGCAGGCTGGGCGTCGAGTCGGGAACGGGCGCCGGACGCACCATGTCGGCGGGCGGCCGGGACAGGCCCGGCTCCGTACTGACCGCGGCACCGTGCGCCGCGCACGCCGAAACGAGAAGTGGGACAACTGCCAAGAACAACCGCCGCCGACCCTGGCGCCCGGTGGGCGTCGGGTCAGTAGACATAGACCACCGCGTTGTCACCGCCCGTACAGGTGACGACCTTGCCCGAGCTGGTGCAGGTCATCGGATAGGACCGGCCCGTCACCGGACTCACCGCGATGATCGAGGTGCTGGCCTCGGCGGTGGCCGCGCTGGTCGCGCTGTGGGATTCGGCCGCTTGCGCATACGCCTTGCGCACCGCTTCCGCGAAACCGCAAGAGGTCACCGAGGAACCGGTCGCGGTCTTGGCGAACGAACCCTGGGTTGTCGAGGTCTGCGAGCACGGGGTCGCGCCGACCGGAAGATTGGCCGACGTGCCGGTCGTGGTCGGCGCCGCGGTCGTGGCCGGCGCGGAGCCGGTCGCCGGTTGCTGGGCGGTCACCGCCGGGGCAGCCGGGCCCGCCGCGGTGGCCGGGTGGTCGTTGTTCGACGAGGAGCCGAAGACCTGCCAGCCGACCACGCCGATACCTGCCAGGACGGCCGCACCCAGCACACCGAGCACGACCGGAACCGCGACCGATCGCGAGCGCTTCGCGGGGCGCGAATCCTGCGAACCCGTTGCCGCCACGGCGTATTCGTCATCGAAGTACTCGTCGTCGGCATAGCCGTCGTCGTAGGCGTCGTCCTCGTACCGGACGTCCTCGTCGTAGCGAGCGTCGTCGCGGTAGCGCAGCTCGTCGTCGTACCGGGCGTCGTCGTAGCCCTCGTCGCCGGTGACGTCGAGGAACCGCGTGTCGCCCGCTGCCTTCGCGGCGGTGCCGAACTGCGAGACATCGAGGAACCGGGTGTCCTCGTCGCGGGGCGTGCGATCGGTGCCGCCGGTGCGGAACTGCGAGATGTCGATCAGTTCGGTCTTCTCGCCGGGCTGCAGGTCGGCGTCGGAGAGAGCGGCGTCGGAGAGAGTGGCGCCGGATCGCGTGTTGGCCTCGGGACGGGTGCTGAACTGCGTCGGGTCGAGCAGTTGGGTGCGGTGTTCGGAACCCGGTGCCGAATCCTGCTCGGCGTCGGACTGCTCGGCGCGGTCGCGAACTTCTTCGCTCCCGGTCACGCCGTACGCGCGGGTCGGTTCGGCCGCGGACCGCCGGGCCGGCTCGGCCGCGCGCGGCACGACCGGTTCTGCGACCGGCCGTGCCGATCCTGCCGCGCCCGATGCGGGTGGCTTGCGCATCGGCAGGCTCGGCAGGGTCGCCGGTTTCGGCTCCGCCGCAGGGGATTCGGCGGTCAGCGTGAAGTGGAACTCGCCCGGTTTGACCAGCGTCGGATCGGCGGGGCGGATGATCGGCAGATCGCCGGACGTATCGCGCTCGTCCTTGCTCGGCGGCGGGATGATGCGCAGCGTGCCCGTGGTCTCGTACGCGCGCGACGTGGCCGCGGGGGCGTCGGTGCCGGCGGGCCGGTCCGCACCGGCCGCGTCGTTCGGAGCCGGGGCGGTTCCCGATGCGGCGGCTGAAACAGGCTGCGCGGCACCGGCATTCGCGGTGTCCGCAGCGGCGGTAGCCGCGCCCGCGGCGGTGTCACCGGCGGCGGCGGGGCCGCGTGGCTGGAAGTTTGCCGCAATCGTCGGTCCGTCCGGTCCGAACGGCTGGAACGTCGTCGGTTCCGGCGTGCGGCGGTAGTCGTTGTCCCGCGCCGCCGCCACGTCCACCGGGCTGGGGCCGGAGGGCGTGTTCCCGCCGCGCGGAGTGTTCGCGAGCAATTCCGCGCCGAAGACCTTCGGCGTCCCGGAATCGAACGGCGTCCCCGCGGTATTCGACTCGGCGGGCATCCGTCCGCCCAGTCCCAGCGCGGCACGCGCGGCGGCCGCGAACTGTCCGGCGGTCTGATACCGGTCCGCCGGCGCCTTCGCCATCGCGCGCGCGATCACCCCGTCGATGGCCTCGGGCACGCCGGCCCGCGCGGCGCTGGCACGCGGCGGTGGTTCCGACAGATGCGACCGGATCAGCACACTGACGCTCTCGGCCGGGAAGGGCGTCGCGCCGGTCAGGCATTCGTGCAGGACGCAGGCCAGCGAATAGATGTCGGCACGGGCGGTCACGGGCCCGGAGTCGAATCGCTCCGGCGCCATATAGGTGTAGGAACCGGCGGCGTGGCTGCCCGTGGTGTGCGGGTTGTCGCCCTCGTCGCGGGCGATGCCGAAATCGGTGAGATACGCGAAATCGGCCGGGGTGACGAGGATGTTGCCGGGTTTGACATCCCGATGGACCAGCCCGGCGGCGTGTGCCGCATCCAGCGCGGCGGCCACTTGCTCGACGATCGCCACCGCGCGGTCGGCATCGAGCTTTCCCTGCCGGCGCAGCAGCGTGCGCAGGTTCTCGCCGCGCACCAGGCGCATATCCAGGAACAGGGAGCCGCCGGCCTCACCCCAGTCGTGGATCGGGATGATGTGCGGTTCGGCCAGCCGGGCCGCCGCCTGCGATTCGCGGCGGAAGCGTTCCTGATATATCGCGTCCTGCGCGAGTTGTTCGGGCAGGATCTTGAGCGCGACGACGCGATCCCTACCGGTATCGAACGCCTCGTACACCTCGCCCATACCACCGCGACCGAGCAGCGAGCGCACCTCGTACGGGCCGAATCTGGTGCCGACCCGTGACCTCGGCACTTCCACCGGTGAACCTCCAACTCCTGGGCAAGGTGGCCAACCTGCCCGGCGCCGCACCGGGTTGCCTGCCCCTCAGAACGCCGATTCTCCGGGTGCGACCACGCCGTGGTCAAACGCGAAGACGATCGCGGCCGCCCTGTCTCGTAACCCTAGCTTGCCGAAAATGTGTCCGACGTGGCTCTTTACCGTTACTTCGGAGATGCCGAGTTCGCCGGCGATCTCGGAGTTGACCCGCCCGCGGCCGATCAGTTTGAGCACCTCGAGTTCGCGAGCGGTGAGCTCCGCCATGCGGGAGCGGGTGTCGGTGGGGACCGGCCGCGCCGTCCGGTAGCCCGACAGCACCCGGCCGGTGACGGACGGATCGAGCCAGGAGCCGCCCTCGGCCACGGTGCGCACCGCCCGGATCAGATCCTCGGCGGGGGAGTCCTTGAGGATGAAGCCCGCCGCGCCGGCCCGCAGCGCACCGGAGAGCAGATGGTCGTCGTCGAAGGTCGTGAGCACCAGCACCGGCGGCGCGTCCGCGCGGGTCCGCAGCCGCCGGGTCGCGTCGATGCCGCCGACCCGCTTCATCCGCAGATCCATCAGCACCACGTCCGGCCGGTATTCGGCCAAGGCGGCCGGCACCTCGTCACCGTCGCCGCATTCGGTGACCACGAAGCCGTCGCGGCGGCGCAGGATCCTTCGCAGTCCACCGCGCACGAGTTCCTGGTCGTCGACGACGAGCACGGTGGTGGTCGCGGTATCGGTGTCGGTGAGCGGACTCTGACCCGGATTCACGTGCCCTCCTGCGTTCTACGGGACACCCGCACCCGGTCGGCGCAGGTATGTCTCACCGGTCCCGGTGAGTTGCGGGACACCCGCACCCGGTCGGCCGGGTCGGCGGACGCGCCGGTATGTCTCACCGATCCTCCTGGCGTTTGCGGGTGAGCGAGGTGATCGCGTCACGCACCTTCGTCAGGGGATCGTCGAGTCCGCTCACCGGGCACACATCGACGGGAGCGAGCGGGATGCGGGCGCGCACCTGCCAGTACTCGCCCGATCGGCCGGCCGACAGATTGCCGTTCAGGGTCGCCGTGCGCTGGCGCATGCCGTTGATCCCCATTCCGCGGCCGGTGCGCGGCGCCGGGCCCTGCGGCAGCGTATTGCGCACGCGCACGGTCACTTCGCCGGGGGTCACGGCGATGTCGAGGGAGGCTTGCGCACCCGGCGCGTGCTTGGCGATGTTCGACAGCGATTCCTGGCTGATCCGGTACAGCGCCAGACCCGTCGACGCGGACACCGCCGCAGTGTCGCCGGTGAGGTGATAGGTCACCGACAGCCCGGCGCCGACGAAATCGGCGACCAGGTCGGCGATGTCCTCGAGACCCGGTTCGGGCGTCATCGCGGACGGGCGCTGATCGAGCAGGCCGACGGTATGCCGGATATCGGCCATCGCCTGGCGGCCGAGGCGTTCGGCATCGCCGAGTGCGTCGATGGCCTCGTCGACATCGCGATCGGTCTCCAGTGCGTGCCGGGCCGCGGTCAGGTGCAGCAGCGTGACACTGAGGGAGTGGGCGATCACGTCGTGGACCTCGCGGGCGATCCGGCGGCGTTCGTCGTCGGCCGCCTGCGCGGAGCGAATCGCCTGATTCTCGCGCTCCTGATCGAGTGACTGTCGCTGGAATTGCAGCATCAGGCCGACCATCCAGCCCAGCACGATCGCGACCACGTACACCTGCACCAGTTCGGCGGAGCCCAGAGCGTAGAAGATGACGATCTCCGCGACGGCGGCGATCATCCAGAACAGGCTGACCCGTTTCGGCGCGATCGCCCCGATCATGCCGACCATCACGGTCAACACCAGCGGAGAACAATCGGGTGAGACCGGCTGCAGCAGGAACAGTGCCTGGGCGGTGAGCGCGGACAGGCCGAACACCGCGGGTTTCGGGGGCAGGTCGAAGAAGAACAGCAGCGGATAGCAGGCGAACAACAGCGCCACCGCGAGGAAGGGCACCCCGGTCGAGAAGTACTGGCTGCGCAGCGCCGCGGCCGCGACCGCCGCCACCACGACCGCGATATCCGCGGTGACGACCACCGAGACGGGATAGCCGTAGGACATCTCCTCGACCCGCCGCCGCAGCGTACCGGCCGGATCGTGCACGAGGTCCAGGAGACGACGGGCGACCCGCCCCAGTGCCAGGCGGGTCCGGCCCGGGCGCCGCGGCGCGTGCGGCGATACCTCCGCACGGTCGTCTGCGCTGGTCAGGTCCATAACAGTCAGGCTAGTCGCCGACGGGTCGTCGCTGCATCGTTCCCGGAAAGGGCCCGCGCTCCTACCGTGGTAGGACCCGAAGTCTCGTCTGCGGCACGACGTATCCGCCGGGCCGCGTCCGTAGCGTGAGTCGCACAGTGTCCGGCGAAAGGCCCGGACACCCGGCCCGAGGAGATGGGTGCGATGACTTGGCAAGACCAGCACGCTCGTACCGACATCCTGCACGAGGTGCTCGCCCGCGCGGCCGTCGATCCGGCCACCCCGGGACTGTTCTACGACCTGCCCGACTGCGATCGGCTCTTCGGCGGACCCGCCGGAGTGCTTGCCGCCCTGCGGTATCGGTGGGACAACCATCTGCACGCCAAGCTCGACCAGGCTCAGCTGCAGGGCCAGTCGCCGGGCGAGGCCTATCTGGAACTGGCCGCGGAACAACCCGTACTGCGTGCCGTACTCGACGCACACGAGGTCCGGCATTGGCATCGCGAGCCGGCCCTGGCACGCTGAGCGACGATCCGACCCGGTTGCGGCGCAGTCGAACCCGCGCCGTCACCTAACCGACAGCAGAAAGAGGGTGGGGCGACCGCCATGTTGGAATTGACCGACGTCGTCAAGGAATACCGGGTGGGTGAACAGCGGGTTCGCGCTCTCGACACCATCAGTCTGCGCATCGAGGCGGGGGAATTCACCTCGATCATCGGCCCGTCCGGATCCGGTAAGAGCACCCTGCTGCATCTGCTCGGCGCACTGGATTCACCGGATTCGGGTTCCATCACCTTCCAGGGCGACGAGATCGGCTCCCTCGACGACAACCGGCAGTCCGAGTTCCGCCGCCACCGCGTGGGTTTCGTCTTCCAGTTCTTCAACCTGCTGCCGACGCTCTCGGCGTGGGAGAACGTCGCGGTGCCGAAACTGCTGGACGGCACCGGATTGCGCAAGGCCAAGCCGCGGGCACTGGAACTGCTCGACCGCGTGGGCCTGGCCGATCGCGCCGAGCATCGCCCCGCCGAACTGTCCGGCGGTCAGATGCAGCGGGTGGCCGTCGCTCGCGCGCTGATCATGGATCCGCCGCTGATCCTGGCCGACGAACCCACCGGCAATCTGGATTCCAAGACCGGCGCCGCCATTCTGGAACTGCTCGGCGACATCTGCGGCGCGGGCAATTCGGTGGTGATGGTCACCCACGACATGGGCGCCGTCGAATACTGCGATCGCGTGATCACGCTGCGGGACGGGCGAATCGGTTCCAACGAGCTGGTGTCCGCGCGCCGTGGCGAGGTTCGCGACGGCGACGAGGTGGTGCGCGCGTGATCACAGCCGGCTGGGATCGGTTGCGGCTGTTCAACATCGGAGAGCTGTTCACCCACAAGGGCCGTACCGCCATGTCGATGGCGGTCATGGGGGTGTCGGCGGGGCTGCTGGTGGCGGTGCTCAGCATCTCCGGTTCGGTGACCGGCTCGGTGGATCGGCTGACCTCGGCACTGGGCGGTAAGGCGCAACTCGAGATCTCCGGCGTCACCGAGAGCGGATTCGGGCAGGACCTGGTGCCGCAGGTGCGCGCGGTCCCCGGAGTCGAGGCGGCGGTGCCGATGATCCGCACCGGGGTCGGCAACCCTGCCGACCGCACGCTGCTCATCGGCGCCGACGCGTCTGTTTCGGCGCTCGGCAGTGATCTGAACGGGGCGATGAGCGGGCAGGTGGCGAAACTGCTGTCGGTGCCGGGCGGAGTCCTCGTCGGCGCGGGGCTGGGCCGGCACGAGGGCGAGACCTTCACGCTGGGCAACCAGCAGGTGACCGTGGCCGGAGTGCTCGACGACGCCACCTCGCACAAACTCAACAGCGGGCACATCGTCATCGCCACCCTGCCTGTCGCCCAGCAACTCGCCGGCCGGGCGGGCATGGTCGACTCCGTCCAGATCGTGCCGAAGCCGGGAACCGATGTGGGGCAACTGCGTTCGGCGCTGACCGCACTGGTGAACGGCCGTGCGGTGGTGGCCGATCCGAGCCTGCGCACCGCGCAGGCGAGCGGCGCGATCCAGCTCGTGCGTTTCTCCACCACGATGGCCTCGGCCGCGGCGCTGATCGTTTCGGGCTTCCTGATCTACAACGCGATGAGTATGGCGGTGGCCCAACGCCGCCCGACGCTGTCGCTGCTGCGCGCGATCGGCGGGCGGCGGCGTCCGATGGTGCGTGACCTCGTCGTGGAGGCGGCCGTCATCGGATTGATCGGCGGCGCGATCGGTTCGGTGGTGGGGATCTTCGCCGGGCGTATGTCGATCGACACGATTCCCTCGGCCATGGTGGCGGCGGTGGACACCCGCACCGAATACATGGTGCCCGGCTACGCGATTCCGTTCGCGATCGCGGCCTGCGTGCTGGCCAGCGTCGCCGCCGCGTCGATCGCCGCCCGCCAGGTCTACAAGGTCCAGCCCATCGAGGCGCTGGCGCCGGTGGGGGTGTCGAAGGCCGATTCGGTCGGGCCGTGGTTGCGCTGGGGTGCGCTGGTGGGTGGCCTGGCCATGGTCGGTGGCGCCATCGTCATCGCGCGCGCCGATCTGGGCCGGGCTTCGCTCGGCGCGATCTCGCTGTCCATCGCGGGCGCGGTCGGCCTGTGTTTCGCCGCGATGGGGCCGATCGTGCGCCTGGCGGCCGCGGTCGCCCGGATCTTCGGCGCGCCCGGCGCCCTGGGAGCCACCACCATCGAACGGGCTCCGCGACGCGTGTGGGCCACGGCGATGACGGTGATGATCGGCGTGACCGCGACGGTCGCGATGGGCGGGGCGTCCAGCAATCTGGTCGATTCGGCGACGGACTCGTTCTCCGATCTCGGTCGTCGCGACGCCTACATCAGCCCCACCTCGCTGGCCGAATTCCCCACGGGTCCGATCCTTCCGCCGGATCTGAAGGAAACCGTGCGCCGGGTTCCCGGCGTCGCCGACGTGGGGTCGGCCCAGATGGCCTTCGCCACCGTCGGCAGCGATCGGGTGATGCTGCAGGCTTATCAGCCCAATATCCGGTCGTCGGTCCTCGCCGATCTGGGACCCGATGTGTTGCAACGGATGTCGACCGGCGAGGGCGTCGTGCTGTCGCGCGACGTGGCGCGCTCGCTGGATGTCGGCGAGGGCGCGCAGCTCGAGCTGCCCACGCCGACGGGCATCCATTCCGTGCGGGTCCTGCGGGTGATCCCGTACTTCTCGGCGCTGTCGGGCATCGTGCTGATGGATCTGGACGTCCTGCGGCAGTGGTACGACCGCCCGGGAGAGACGATCCTCGGCGTCAACTTCGCACCCGGCGTCGACAAAGCCCAGGTGATCGACGCGATCCGCGCGGTGGTGCCGCCCGCCCTGCACGTGGACGCCGGTGCTCAGGCGCTCGCGGCGGTATCTCGAGGGGTACAGCAGGGTACGTCGCTGTCCGGTTCGATTCTGTGGATCGTGGTGCTGGTTTCGACCGCGGCGCTGCTGAATACGCTGATGCTGTCGGTCCTGGAACGCCGCCGCGAACTCGGCGTGCTGCGCGCCATGGGCACCAGCCGCCGATTCCTGCTGCGCACGGTGCTGACCGAGGCCGCCGGCATCGGATTGGCCGGTGCCGCACTGGGTTTGGTGACCGGCGCGGCCGTGCAGTATCTGGCCACCGTGGCGATGGGTCACGCGATGACCATCGACGTGGTGTACCGCCCGAGCCCGATGTTGCTGGTCTACGCCGCCGCCGCGCTGGTCCTGGCCCTGCTCGGCTCGATTCCGCCGTCGCTGCGCGCGGCCCGCATGCCGATCGTCGAGGCCATCGCCGTCGACTGATCGTGTCAGGAGGGGAAGTCCCACGCGGCCGGGCGCGTGGGACTGCTCCGATTCCGGGTCGGCGCAGCGTCGTCGGCACCCTTACATAAACTGGTGGCCATGACTGCACCCACGGTGGACTTGATGGACTATGCCGACGTCATCGACCGGTACGAGCCGGTGCTGGGCATGGAGGTGCACGTCGAACTGGGCACCGAAACCAAGATGTTCTGCGGGTGCCCGACGGCCTTCGGTGCCGAGCCGAACACACAGGTCTGCCCGGTATGTCTGGGCCTGCCGGGTTCGCTGCCGGTGGTCAACCAGCAGGCCGTCGAGTCGGCGATCCGCATCGGCCTGGCGCTGAACTGCTCGATCACCCCGTGGGGCCGGTTCGCGCGCAAGAACTACTTCTACCCGGATCAGCCGAAGAACTACCAGATCAGCCAGTACGACGAGCCGATCGCCACCGACGGCTACCTCGATGTGGTGCTCGACGACGGCTCGGTCTTCCGGGTCGACATCGAACGTGCCCACATGGAGGAGGACACCGGTAAGTCCCTGCACGTGGGCGGCGCCACCGGCCGCATCCACGGCGCGAGCCATTCGCTGCTGGACTACAACCGGGCCGGCGTGCCGCTGATCGAGATCGTCACCAAGCCGATCACCGGCGCCGGTGAACGCGCCCCCGAGGTGGCCCGCGCCTACGTCACCGCACTGCGCGATCTGCTGAAGGCGCTCGACGTCTCCGACGTCAAGATGGAGCAGGGTTCGCTGCGCTGCGACGCCAACGTGTCACTGATGGCCAAGGGCGCCGAAGAATTCGGCACGCGCACCGAGACCAAGAACGTGAACTCGCTGCGCAGCGTCGAGGTCGCGGTGCGCTACGAGATGCGCCGCCAGGGCGCGGTGCTCAGCTCCGGCGGCACCGTGATCCAGGAGACCCGCCACTTCCACGAGGGCGACGGCTCCACCTCCCCGGGCCGCGTCAAGGAAACCGCCGAGGACTACCGCTACTTCCCGGAGCCGGACCTCGAGCCGATCGCGCCGGACGCCGACTGGGTCGAGAAGCTGCGCGGCACCATCCCCGAATACCCGTGGCTGCGCCGCGCCCGCATCCAGGCCGAATGGGGTCTGGCCGACGAGGTGTTCCGCGATCTGATCAACGCCGGTGCGCTGGATCTGATCATCGCCACCGTCGACGCCGGCACCACGGTCGACGCCGCCCGCGCCTGGTGGGTCAACTACCTCACCGAGCAGGCCAAGGAGCGCGAGGTGGCGCTCGAGGATCTGCCGATCACGCCGAAGCAGGTCGCCGAGGTGGTCGCGCTGGTCGACGCGAAGACCATCAACTCCAAGGTGGCCCGCCAGGTCGTCGACTTCGTGCTGGCCGGTGAGGGCGATCCGGGACAGATCGTCGAGGCCAAGGGGCTGGGCATGGTGTCCGACGACTCCGCCCTCCAGACCGAGGTCGACAAGGCCCTGGCCGCCAACCCGGACATCGCCGACAAGATCCGCTCCGGCAAGGTCCAGGCCGCAGGCAAGATCGTCGGCGACGTCATGAAGGCCACCCGGGGCCAGGCCGACGCCGCCCGCGTCCGCGAACTGGTGCTCGCCGCCTGCGGCGCCGCCTGAGTGTGACTGTGACGAATGCCCGGTCCGGTGGGACCGGGCATTCGTCTGTGCGCGCCTAGTCCGGACCGCCGCCCGCGCCGCCCTTGGGCGGTGGGATGCGCACGATGCGGTCGTCCAGCGGGCCCGCGGCGGCGGGTTTGTTGACCGTACCCACCCAGACATTGCCGTCGCCGCCCAGCGCGGCGCCCCCGAGCGAACCGTATTTGTCCTGCGCCACCATCGTCGGGGCGGTGGTCACCGCGTGCGTGGTCGGATCGGCGTCGGCGAAGGCCAGCGCCTTGGCGCCCGACATCGAGATCGCCACGCCGTCCACGGCGGCCGCGCAGCCGCCCGCACCCGGCTTGTCCGGCCAGGTCCATGCCGTGGCGACGGCGCCGTCGGGTCCTAGGCGCTGCAGCCGGTCCTCGGTGGCGGTGCGGTCGGTGAACCAGATGGTGTCCTTGTGGTCGGGGCACACCCCGCCCGCGGTGCCGATGCCGGACGCCACCACCTTCGGATTCGCGTTACCCGGCGCCGGATCGTCGATCTCGAGCAATTTGCCCGCCAGCGATCCGGGATCGTTCGCCGCACCCGGATTGCCGGCGTCGCCGGTCAGCACCGCCAGTTTGGTCGGTGAGACGAACGCGAGCGAGCCGTGGTTTCCGTTGGCGCCCTTGGGAATTCCGGTGAGAATCGGCTTCGGATCGCCGCCCGCGCCGATACGGACGACGCGATTGTCCGAGGCGGTGGTGATGTAGGCGTAGACCAGGCCGTCCTCGCCGTAACTCGGTGAGAGCGCGACATCGCTGAGCCCGCCGTCGCCGGCCGCGTCGACATCGACCCGGGTGACCTCGAGCGGCTGCGGTGGCGCCTGGCTCGGATCGACGGCGGTGACCTTCAGGATGCGGCCGGTGGTGCGTTCGGTGACCAGCGCCTGCTGCCCGTCCGGCAGGACCGTCAGCCCGCCGGTGGTGTCCAGGCACGACACCACGACCGCGGGATCGGGATCGATACACGGCCCGGTGGGGCGCTGCCCGGTCGGCGGCGGAGTCTTCGGTTCGCTGGTCGGGCCCTGCCCCTCGGGTTCGATGGTGGGCGCGGGAGTGAACGGTTTGGACGCGGAATCGTCGAAGCGAGCACAGCCGACCACCAGGCCGGCGGTGACGGCGAGGATCGACGCGACACGGCCGACGACAACCACACTCATTGCCCAAACGTTACGGAAATACCGCCGCGCGCGCTCGCAGGGGTCCGGACCACACCGCGCGGGCTGTCCCGGCGGCTACGGTTCGTGCTGGCGAGGCGCGCCGCGGGACCGGCCGGGCGGGGCTGACACGCCGGGAACAGACCACGCGCCCACGCGTTTGGCGTCATACTCTGTGCCCGTGACGGACAAGCCGAATCAAACACCGGAATCGAATCAGCCGTCGGGGCGGCCGTCGGGCTCCGGACCGACGGCGGGCAGCCCCTACGACAATCCGACCGGCGAATTCCCCTCGGTGAAACCCGCGGTGGGCAAGGATGTTCCGCGGACCGAAGACGATCTCGGCCTGGACCCGGACGTACCGTCCGCGGGTGCCGAGCACACCGGCGCCACGAAGAGGACGCAGCACACCGGCGCCGCAGCCGCCGGCGCTACCGCCGCGAGCGCAGCGCACCCCGGCACCGAGCACCCCGGTACCGAACATGCCGGCGCTGATCACCCCGGCACCGAACATCCCGGCACCGAGCATCCTGACACCGTGCCGCCCGGCGCCGAGCCCGCAGCCTCGGAAGCGCCCACCTACGCCTTCGCCACCATTCCGCCCGCGCGGGCCAACGGCGAAACCGAGCGGCTGCGTCGCCCGCGCGAATATCGCCGCGGCACACTGGATCTGGGTCTGCTGGGCCTGCGCCTGACCGTCGGCCTCACCTTCCTCTACCACGGCCTGCAGAAGCTGGCGGGCTGGTTCCACGGCCCCGGTCTGGACGGCACCCGGCACATGCTCGAGCAGGGCGGCTGGAAGCACATCGAGCTGTCCACCGCGATGCTCACCGTGTCCGAGGTCGGTGGCGGCGCGCTGATCATCCTCGGTCTGGCCACTCCGCTCGCGGCCGGCGCCGTCCTGGCCTCGATCTCGACCGCGTGGCTGTGGAAGCAGGGCATGGCTCCCGACTTCCAGTACCGCCCGGTCGAATTGGAGTCGATCCTCGCCGGCGCGGCGGCGTCGCTGATCCTCACCGGCCCCGGCCGCCTGTCGTTCGACCGCAACCGCGGCTGGGCCGTCCGCCCGTCGTGGGGTTCGTTCGTCTGCCTGGTCCTGGCGCTCGGGGCAGCGGCCGCTGGGTGGATTTTCCTGCACGGCGGCAACCCGTTCGTGGGAATCTTCTGAACCGTGCGTGATTCCGCAATACCGAGTTACCGAGCGATCGAACGCCTGATCGCCGACTACGCCCTCCTGGTCGACCAGGGCGATTTCGCAGGCGTCGGCGCCCTGTTCGCCACGGGCTCCTTCGGGTCCAGCGCCGGAATGATCGAGGGCAGTGCCGCCGTGGAAAAGATGCTGTCCGGCACCGTGATCCGCTACGACGACGGCACTCCCCGCACGAAACACCTGGTCACCAACCTGGTGATCGAGGTCGACGAGGCCGAGGACACCGCGACCGGCAGGTCGTACTTCACCGTCCTGCAGGCCACCCCCGACCTACCGCTGCAACCCATCGTCAGCGGCCGCTACGACGACCGCTTCCACCGCCCCGCCGGACAGTGGGCATTCGCACAACGTGCGGTCACCATGGACCTCATCGGCGACGTCAGCCACCACCTGCGCGGATAACTCCGCGCCCCATTGACGTTCGAACGGAAACGGCCGCTCCGATCGGAGCGGCCGTTCTCGTCTGCCGGCGTAGTTCAAAAGCTAGGGCACGCGGCGCACGGCGCCCTTGTCTGCGGAGGTCGCGAGTGCGGCGTACGCACGCAGCGCGGTGGTGATCGGCCGATCACGCTGGACCGGCTGCCACGGCCGCTCCCGCGCCTCCATCTTGGCGCGGCGCTCTGCGAGCACCTCGTCGTCGACCAGCAGTTCGAGCGCGCGGGTGTGCACGTCGATGCGGATGCGGTCGCCGTTCTCGATCAGGCCGATGGCGCCACCGCTGGCCGCCTCGGGGGAGATGTGCCCGATGGACAGGCCGGAGGTGCCGCCGGAGAAGCGGCCGTCGGTGATCAGCGCGCACACCTTGCCCAGGCCGAGGCCCTTGAGGAACGAGGTGGGGTGCAGCATCTCCTGCATACCGGGGCCGCCGGCGGGGCCCTCGTACCGGATCACGACGACGTCGCCGGGGGTGATCTTCTTGCCGAGGATCGCCGAGACCGCATCTTCCTGGGATTCCAGCACCACGGCCGGTCCTTCGAAGGTGAACAGGTCCTCGTCGATACCGGCGGTTTTCAGGATGGCGCCGTCCAGGGCGATATTGCCCCGCAGCACGCACAGCCCGCCCTCGACGGTGTAGGCGTGCGCGATATCGCGAATGCAGCCGCCCTCGGCGTCGGTGTCCAGCGAGGACCAGCGGTTCTCGGTGGAGAACGGCACGGTGGTCCGCACTCCGCCGGGCGCGGCGTGGAACAGTTCGATCGCTTCGTCGGAAGCCTTGCCGGAGCGGATGTCCCAGGTGTCGAGCCACTCGTCGAGGGTGGCGGTGTGCACGGTGGTCACATCGGTTTCCAGCAGTCCGCCGCGGCGCAGTTCGCCCAGGATGGCGGGAATGCCACCGGCGCGGTGCACATCTTCCATGTGGTAGTCGGAGTTGGGGGAGACCTTCGACAGGCAGGGCACCCGGCGGGAGATCTCGTCGATGGTGGTGAGGTCGAAATCGATCTCGCCTTCCTGGGCGGCGGCCAGGGTGTGCAGCACTGTATTGGTGGAACCGCCCATCGCGACGTCGAGGGCCATCGCGTTGCGGAAGGCCTTGGCGTTGGCCACGTTTCGCGGCAGGACGGATTCGTCGTCGTCGCGGTACCAGCGGTTGGCGATCTCGACGACGGTGCTGCCGGCCCGCTCGAACAGCGCGCGCCGCGCCGCGTGGGTGGCGAGGGTGGAACCGTTGCCTGGCAGCGCGAGGCCCAGTGCCTCGGTGAGGCAGTTCATCGAGTTCGCGGTGAACATGCCGGAACAGGAGCCGCAGGTCGGGCAGGCGCTGCGCTCGACCTCGCTCAGCCCCTCGTCGCTGACCTCGGTGGAGGCGCTGGCGGCGATCGCGGTGATCAGATCGGTCGGCGCCTGCGCCACACCGCCGACGACCACGGCCTTGCCTGCCTCCATCGGACCGCCGGAGACGAACACGGTCGGGATGTCGAGCCGCATGGCGGCATTCAGCATGCCGGGAGTGATCTTGTCGCAGTTGGAGATACACACCAGCGCGTCGGCGGTGTGCGCGTTGACCATGTATTCGACCGAGTCCGCGATGATTTCGCGGCTGGGCAGCGAGTAGAGCATACCGCCGTGACCCATCGCGATCCCGTCGTCGACGGCGATGGTGTGGAATTCGCGCGGCACACCACCGGCGGCGCGCACCGCGTCGGCGACGATCTCGCCGACATCCTTCAGATGCACGTGGCCGGGCACGAATTGGGTGTAGGAGTTCGCGATCGCGACGATCGGCTTACCGAAATCGGAGTCGGTCAGGCCGGTGGCCCGCCAGAGTGCGCGTGCGCCTGCGGCATTGCGTCCGGCGGTGGTGGTGCGTGAGCGAAGCGGTGGCATGAATTCGGTCCTCGGTGGTCGGCGCGGTGGCCGGAGCGGCTCTACTCGGGCAGGGCTCTGCTCGTCGGTGCTCATCGTCCGGTGGGTCGCCGGGGCCGGGGCCGAGGGCTGGTCGGCCGCCGTGCGGAGCGTCTCTTCGGCGAGTGGTGTCGTCGGCAGAGGTGTCTGTTCGCAAGAGCAGAGTGTCTGTTCGGCGCTTCAACGTTACTCCCGCCACCGGAGCGTGCTCACCGGAGGCGGGTGGTCGTGCGGCCGCGGGGTGGCGCGGCGGCACGACGCACGTCGAGCCGGTCCGAGCGGCCGTCACCGGGTGGGGTCTCGACCACGAACCCGCACCGCGACGCGATGATCGCGGCGACTGCGCCCCGAGTGGGGACGTAGTCAGGGCAGCATCGCGAAAGCGCGGATTTGTTCCCCGAGTTCGAGGTTGGGGGTGAGAGTGTGAAACATCCCACTCGAGGGAGGGGCCGCTCAGTCCTCCGTGGAGGTGTCCGGCTTGTCAGCGGCTTCGGTCGACGAGTTGTCCGCGGCGCCGGATTCGGTGGCCTCGCCGGTGCTCTGGCCGCTCGTCTCCTCCGTGTCCGCCGCGCTCTTCTCCGGCCCCGCGAACGGATCCGGAATCCGCCCGTCCGATGCCGCGACCAGATCCTTCAGCCGGTCGTAGCTCACCGCCGGCAGGGCCACCTCGGAGTCGTCGCTCAGATGCGCTCGCATCCAGCCGCGCTTGGGGATCCGCAGTCCCTGGATCTGCGACCAGTCGAGGTGCCGGGAGCCGAAGGTCGTGCGCAGGTCGAGTCCGCTCGCCGATACCGTGGTGCGGGACCGCTCCACCCACCACGCGACCGCGGCCGGGATGAGAAACAGGATCCACAGCACCGCGGGCCAGCCGAAGAACGGGAACGCCGCGCAGAACAGCAGAATGAACACCCCGAGGTGCGCGAGCCGGGGGATATGGATCACACGCCCCGTATCGGTTCCGCCCTCGGCGGTGTGGGACGATTGAGCTGGTGGCACGGACTGCTGCGGCGATGACACACCCCCATCCTCGCATCATGGTGAAGCGACACTCGAACCGCCCCGTCTCACATAATGAGACACCGCACGTCAAGTAATTTGACTCATCGACTCTCGCGCGCATACCGTCGAGCGCGTGAATCGAAACGAGCTTCTCGTAATCGGCCGGCGCGTCCAGCGCTGAGCCTGACGACTCGAGGTCGACTACGTCAGCTCGCAACTGCGACGCGCCACCCTCGCTCAGCCATCGGCTGACGGGGGCTTTTTTGTGTTCGGACAAGTTGTGTTCATGGCTTCGGAGGTCGCTCGAGCGCCGCGCAGGCGCCGCGTGACAGCGAAGCGGTGAACGACAAGCAGTAAGGAAAAAGACGGTGAGCGCACCAACTGCACGGCCCGGGCCCTCGGCCCGCAGGCCAGCGCCTTCGGCCTCCCAGCCGACCCCCGCGGCTGCCGCCGCGGCCGGAAACCGCCGCCAGGTCCCGCCCGAGAAGGTGACCGGCGCCCAGTCCGTCGTCCGCTCCCTCGAGGAGCTCGGCGTCGACACGGTATTCGGCATTCCGGGTGGTGCGATTCTCCCCGTCTACGACCCGCTCTTCGATTCCACCCGCGTGCGCCACGTCCTGGTCCGGCACGAGCAGGGCGCCGGTCACGCTGCGACCGGTTACGCCCAGGCCACCGGCAAGGTCGGTGTGTGTATGGCCACATCCGGTCCGGGTGCGACCAACCTGGTCACCCCGATCGCGGACGCGCAGATGGATTCGGTGCCGCTGGTGGCGATCACCGGACAGGTCGGCCGCGGCCTGATCGGTACCGACGCCTTCCAGGAAGCCGACATCTCCGGCATCACCATGGCGTGCACCAAGCACAACTTCCTGGTCAACGACGCCATCGACATTCCGCGCATCATCGCCGAGGCGTTCCACCTGGCCTCGTCGGGCCGTCCGGGCGCGGTGCTGGTCGACATCCCGAAGGATGTGCTGCAGGCGCAGACCACCTTCAGCTGGCCGCCGGAGATGCGGCTGCCCGGCTACCGTCCGGTGACCAAGCCGCACGGCAAGCAGGTGCGTGAGGCCGCGCGGATGATCGCCGAGGCCAAGGCGCCCGTGCTCTATGTCGGCGGCGGCGTGATCAAGGCCGATGCCTCGCCCGAGCTGCTGGAACTGGCCGAGCTCACCGGCATCCCGGTGGTCACCACCCTGATGGCGCGCGGCGCGTTCCCCGACAGCCACACCCTCAACATGGGTATGCCCGGTATGCACGGCACCGTGGGAGCCGTTGCGGCCCTGCAGAAGTCGGACCTGCTGATCACGCTGGGCGCCCGCTTCGACGACCGCGTCACCGGCCAGCTGGACTCCTTCGCCCCGCACGCGAAGGTGATCCACGCCGATATCGACCCCGCCGAGATCGGCAAGAATCGCCACGCGGATGTGCCGATCGTGGGTGACTGCCGCGAGGTCATCACCGAACTGATCGAGACCCTGAAGTCCGATCCGGCCTTCACCAACGCCGAGGCGCCGCTGCTGGACCTGGAGTCCTGGTGGACCTACCTCGACGGTGTGCGCAAGCAGTACCCGCTCGGCTACGGCCCCACCTCCGACGGCTCGCTGTCGCCGGAGTACGTCATCGAGACCCTGGGCCGACTGGCCGGGCCCGATGCCATCTATGTCGCCGGTGTCGGCCAGCACCAGATGTGGGCCGCGCAGTTCGTCAAGTACGAGAAGCCGCGCACCTGGCTGAACTCCGGTGGTCTGGGCACCATGGGCTACGCCGTGCCCGCGGCGATGGGCGCCAAGATGGGCGCGCCGGACAAAGAGGTGTGGGCGGTCGACGGTGACGGCTGCTTCCAGATGACCAACCAGGAGCTCGCGACCTGTGCCGTCGAGGGCGTGCCGATCAAGGTCGCGCTGATCAACAACGGCAACCTGGGCATGGTCCGGCAGTGGCAGACCCTGTTCTACGAGAAGCGCTACTCCAACACCGACCTGGGCACCCACACCCTGCGCATCCCCGATTTCGTGAAGCTCGCCGAAGCGCTGGGCTGCCACGGCATCCGGGTGGAGAAGGAAGAGGACGTCGAGGCCGCGATCCGCGAGGCGCAGTCGATCAACGACCGCCCCGTGGTGATCGACTTCATCGTCGGCAAGGACGCGCAGGTGTGGCCGATGGTCGCCGCCGGCACCTCCAACGACGAGATCATGGCAGCGCGCGGCATCCGCCCGCTGTTCGACGAGGACGAGCAGGCCTCCGAGCCGGCCGTCATCCATGAGGCCATGTCCCACGACAAGGCGACCCTGGCGGCGCACGAACGGGCCTCGCAGAAGGAGACCAACCTGTGAGCACGACCCATACCCTCAGCGTGCTGGTGGAGGACAAACCCGGCGTGCTGGCCCGGGTGGCGAGTCTGTTCTCCCGGCGTGGATTCAATATCGAATCCCTGGCCGTGGGTGGCACCGAAGTTCCGGACATCTCGCGGATGACCATCGTCGTCACCGTGGAGGATCTGCCGCTGGAACAGGTGACCAAGCAGCTCAACAAGTTGGTGAACGTCATCAAGATCGTGGAGCAGGACGCCGGCGCCTCGGTGGCCCGCGAGCTGATCCTGGTGAAGGTGCGCGCCGATGCCAGCGTGCGCACCCAGGTGATCGAATCGGCCAACCTGTTCCGGGCTAAGGTCATCGACGTGTCGCCCGACGCGCTGACCATCGAGGCGACCGGCACCCGGTCCAAGCTCGAGGCGCTGCTGCGGATGCTGGAACCGTACGGCATCCGTGAGATCGTGCAGTCCGGCGTGGTGGCCGTCGGCCGCGGGCCGAAGTCCATCACCGCGACCCGCTAACACTTATTCAGAAGAATCAACGAAGGGACACAACCACAGTGGCAGTCGAGATGTTCTACGACGACGACGCCGACCTGTCGATCATCCAGGGCCGCAAGGTCGCCGTGATCGGCTACGGCTCCCAGGGCCACGCACACTCGCTGAGCCTGCGTGACTCCGGCGTCGAGGTGCGCATCGGCCTCAAGGAAGGCTCCAAGTCGCGGGCCAAGGCCGAAGAGGCCGGCCTGACCGTCGGCACTCCCGCCGAGGTCTCGGAGTGGGCGGACGTCATCATGCTGCTCGCCCCCGACACCGCGCAGGCCAAGATCTTCACCGAGGACATCGAGCCGAACCTGAAGGACGGCGACGCCCTGTTCTTCGGCCACGGCCTCAACATCCACTTCGGCCTGATCAAGCCTCCGGCCAACGTGACCATCGGCATGGTCGCCCCCAAGGGCCCCGGCCACCTGGTGCGCCGCCAGTTCGTCGACGGCAAGGGCGTTCCGGCCTTGATCGCCATCGACCAGGACCCGAAGGGTGAGGGTCAGGTCCTGGCGCTGTCCTACGCCAAGGGCATCGGCGGCACCCGCGCCGGCGTCATCAAGACCACCTTCAAGGAGGAGACCGAGACCGACCTGTTCGGTGAGCAGGCCGTCCTCTGCGGTGGTACCGAAGAGCTGGTCAAGACCGGTTTCGAGGTTATGGTCGAGGCCGGCTACGCGCCGGAGATGGCCTACTTCGAGGTGCTGCACGAGCTGAAGCTGATCGTCGACCTGATGTACGAGGGCGGCATCGCCCGCATGAACTACTCGGTCTCCGACACCGCCGAGTTCGGTGGCTACCTGTCGGGCCCGCGGGTCATCGACGCCGACACCAAGGAGCGCATGAAGGCGATCCTGAAGGACATCCAGGACGGCACCTTCGTCAAGCGCCTGGTCGCCAACGTCGAGGGCGGCAACAAGGAGCTCGAGAGCCTGCGCAAGCAGAACGCCGAGCACCCGATCGAGGTCACCGGCAAGAAGCTGCGCGACCTGATGAGCTGGGTCGACCGGCCGATCACCGAAACCGCGTAAGGTTTCACACCCGAACGACCCGCTGGGCAGTGTGCCCGGCGGGTCGTCGTGTATGTAGGGCCGCTCGCCCGCGCCGGTTCCCGGTGCTGTCTCGGCGGTCGCTGCTAGCTCCCGGCGTCCACGGTGGCCGCTGCCGCCCACAACACCGGCGACTCCTCGACGGCGCCGGTCTCGCGCCAGGCGGTGAGCCGCTCCCGCTGCCAATTCGCCAGGGCGGCAACCGGTTCGGCCTGTTCGTGTGCGGCGTCGACCGCGCAGATGACATCCTGCAGCGGCGTCGCGGTGGCGCCGGCGAACCGTTCGAATGCCAGGTCGGTGGGCAGCGGCCAGCGGGTGGCGGTGACCAGTTCGGCGCCGCCGTGGATCATCGCGGCGACCAAGCCCAGTGCCTCGGTGAAGCGCAGGTCGCCGCCGCTCTCGCACGCGATCAGCGCGACTCGGCTCGGGATCGGCCAGAGTTGCGGTCCCGCAACGGGTTCGGGCTCGAGCGTATGAGTACCCAGCAGCAGATCCTTGGCCGACAGCGGGCGATGCGTGCGCAGCGGCCGGGCGAAACCGGTGGTGTCGGCGGTGCAGGCGAGGTGCAGTCCGGCGTTCTCGCTCAGACCGGATTCCGGACGTTCGGCGGTGACATGGCCGACATAGAGCAGCCGGGCGGCCCCGTTCCGCAGTAGCGCGCTCAGGCCGGCCCGGTCGAGATCGGTGCGCCGGAAGGCGCGCAGCGGGTCGTCGATCAGCGGTCGAAATCGCTGTCGCGCAACATATTCGGATACCCGCTCGGTGAGTGGCGAGCTGGAGTTCATCCGCCCGAGCACCGAACCGAGTTCGGAATCGGCCCGGAATCCGGGCACGCGCGGATCGAGCACCGCGACCACGGGCAGCGCATGGTCGTCGGCCCATCGGCGCGCGGTGCGGCCGGGCGCGTGGACGATGCTCGCCGGTGCGAGCAGGCTGAGATCCGCGATCTCGATCAGCCGCAGGGCCGGATCGGGGGCGATGATCTCCCACGGCAGCTGCGCGACCCGCGGTGACGGCTGCAGCCGGATATGCGGGCGGATTCCGCGCACGAGCAGGTCGTGCAGTTGGATCGCGAGCGCCTGCGGAAGCAGCGCACGGCTGAGTGCCTGCGCCAGTGCGTATTCCGATTCGCGATCGGCGAAAGCACCTGTGGTGAGCGCCTGTTCGAGTCCGCCGGGACGAGCGGGATCGGGCAGCGCCGCCGCGAGCCGGCGCACCGCGGCGTCGATGTCGGCGCCGGGCAGCATGGCCACACCCGCGCTCGCGGTATCCCCGAGCCAGCGCCAGGACATGTACAGATCGCCCGCATCGGCCATCCGCACGATCACCGTCGGTCGCGCACCGGGTGCCTCGTTCATATCGCCAGTACCCGATCGTCCCGGACGGTCCGGCCGTACCGGTGTTCGGCGGCGGTGATGTAGGTGTCCAAGGCGATGTGACCATCCGGGGACACCGACAGCCGTGGCGGTGGCGAGACGGGCAACCCGGCCGCGGCGGCAACCTGGGCCAGCGCCGAGCCCAGCTGCAGGGAACCGGCGCCGGAACCGTCGAGTGCGTCGCCGGGTGCCGGTATCGGGTCGAACGGAAGTCTCGGCGGTCCGCTGTCGGCGGCGGTATTGCTGTCGAAAGAAGTTCCAGCGCATACGGTTTCGACCAGATCGGCGATCAGCTCGCCGTTACCGCACAGGTAGGCGAAGCGGAACGCGAGTCGCACGGCGGGCGCGGCCATCTCACGGTTCCACCGCTCCCGCTGGGTTCCGTTGGTGAAGCTGTAGCGCACCGCGTCGATGGCGATGGCGGAGGTGACGGCCAGATCCCGAGCCAGGGCGAGTACCTCCGCGGGCGGCGGCGTGACCATATCGCCGATGAGCGATTCCCACAGCGCGGCATGCCAGTAGTCGACCCGCGCGCACTGCAGGCCGAGCCCGCGCACGGCGTAGATCTCGTACGCGGCCGCGAGCTGTGCTTGTCCCTCATCGACTCGGCCGTGCGCGAAATCCAATGTCGCCAAACGGATTCGAATGCCCGCGGTTTCGAGCGCGGCCCCGGATTGCTCGAACGATGTCAGCGCCCGGCGATACAGCTGTTCGACGTGGTCGAGGTCGCCGTGCCGTTCGGCGAGATAGCCCATCAGCTGCAGCCCCAGTCCGGCGCGGTAGCCGAGGCCGGCCCGTTCGACATACTGCTGGGCGGCACGAAGATGCGGCTCGGCGTCGTCGGGGCGGCCCAGCCGGGCGTACATCATCGCGAGCGTCTGCCGGGATTCGGCCGCCGCGTTCCCGTCGCCGGCCGCCTCGAATGCGGCGAGGGACTGGTGGGCGAAGTCGAGCCCGAGCTCGCCGCGACCGGATTCGAAGTGGGCGGCCGCGAGATTGCCGAGCGGGTAGCCGCGCAGCTGCGACGCGAAGCGCGTGGCGAACTCGAGTGATTCGGTGGCCAGCTCGATCGCCCGCGCCCACTGACTGCGATGCATCGCGACGGCGGTGAGCGAGACCATGCACGACACCTGCAACGTCGACAGTTCACGGTGGCCGGTGAGGAGGTCGCGCGCCTGTTCCAACGCCGTGTGCGCGGCGTCGAGATCACCCACGTGCTGCAGTGCCTGCGAATAGTTGACGAGCGTGGATGCGCGCTTTTCCGTCGCGTCGCCGGGGATTTCGGTGAGCGCGGCGCGGAATCCGGTGATGGCGCCCGCGTGGTCGCCGAGTTCGTCGCGCATACTCGCCGCATTGACCAGAGCGCTGACCCGGACGCCGCCGGTGGTGATGTGTGCGGCGTGCTCGAATATTCGCAGGGCCTCGGTAACCTCGCCGCGGGCGTAGGCTGCGGCGCCCTCGTGGAGCAGTTCGAGGCCGGGCGGGGGAGTGTCGGCCATCAGAAGTCCGTATCCGATGCGGCGGCCACGCGCTCGGCCTCGAGCAGCAGCCCGGACCGATCGGGCGAGCGCAATCGCGCCACGACGAATTCCCTGAGCCGCTGCCGCTGTGCCGGGCCGTACCCACTGTCCGCCGCGCCGATGGCAGGCCCGACGCCGGGCACGTAGATATCCACGCGCACAACATTGTCCGCGTCGATGGGCGCCCCACCGACCCAGGTATCACCGTTCGGCTGCAGCCCGAACTCTGTCGGCGCGGCGGTGGTCACCACGCGAGCCCGGGGCCACAGATGCCCGGGCAGAGCGACATCGAGGTCCGGCGCCGCCGCCGCGCGCACTTCGACCGACGTGCTGCCGGACTCTCTGGTCAGACGCCACGAGACGGCGAATTCCGAGGCATCCAGCACGCCGGGGGGACACCGGCGCCAATCCCAGCCCGAGGTGCCGGTGGCCAACACCAATCCGGTGCGCCCGGGACCGGCGGGACCGGCCGCCAAGGCATAGTCCTGCAGGCGCGCCGCAGTCGTATCGAACGGGGGAGCCACCGGCGACGGTTGTGCGTCGGCCCCGTCGACGATCGATTCGCAGACTTCGGTGAGAGACTCGATGTCCCCGCCGAGCACCTCGGAATCGAGTGCGGGGATGCCGTCGATGGTGGAGGCGGGCCACCAGTGCGCGGCCCAGTGCGCATAGCCGAGTTGCCGTGCGGCCTCGGCCAATTCGGGACGGGCGGGCGTCGCGAGCAGCTCTTCCGACCGGCCGTCGGCGACAGCGAGTGCCACCGGTTCGCCGTACACTGCCCACAGCCACTCCTGTGCGGCATCCGGATCGTGCAGCACCGCCGCCGGAACTGTCTGCTCGGACAGCAAACCCCACGACATTTGACCGCCGATCACCTCGAGAACCAGCGTATCGAGTCCGGGCATCGCGTCGTGGACGGTGGGAGCACCGGCCGGTGAGATGACGACGACCTCGTCGTCACTGTGCAGGAATACGTTCTCGGGCATCATCCCGCCCTCGATTCCAGCGAATCATCCATGTTTGCAAAGGAATTGGCGGTCAGTGCCTTCCGCACCCGGGCTCGGTGATCGAGGATGACCGAGCGTGCGACCCCGTCGAGCAGATCCCACAGCTCGGCTGTCTCCGGCGCGGTCGGTGACATGGATGCGCCGCGAACATCGCGGCCGTGCAGGCGAACCCACAGCCGCCGCAGATACGAACGCCAGGGACGGCGAAGCTCGGCCGCGATCACGGCGAGCGGATCGGACGGCTCCCCGGTGTCGTGCACGGCGAGGCGGCGTGCCTGCAGTACATACGCCTCGCGCCGCCACCTCCCGTTGATCGCCCGATGCGCGGCGGTGCTGCCGCGCAGGACAGAAATGCCTTGGCGTGCAGAATCTTTCGTCTCCATGTCGCCGCCGCTCGAGGCCACCGGCTCGCTATCGGGCGACCCACCGGTTCCGGTGACAGGCGCGAGCCCCCGTGCCAGTGCCACTCCCGCCGCGGCTGTCACCCGGAGTGATTCGTCGAGCAACGCCCACGGCGCGCAACTCCGGGCGATCTCCTCGGTCACCAGTTCCGGGATCGTAGGCAGGTCCGAGCGCTCGGTGGAGGCCTGCAACACCGTGAAGACACGTTCGTAGATGGTGCGGTCGAACGGCAGCGCCAGTGTCGCGGTCGATGCCCCGGTGCCGAGCGCGGGGGCGACCGGCAGGCGGTGCACGGTCAGGCCCAGCTCCTGTGCCGAGTCTTCGGAATCATTGTGCCACAGTGCAATTCCGGTGTGCGTCCCTGCTCGCTCCGTGATCAGGGTGCGCAGTTCCCGGGCGGCATCGTCGGCTCGGGCGGTGGCGCACGAATCGAGTAGTGCGGCGAGGGCGGTGGTGTGGTCGGCGATCGCGGGCGCGGAATGCGGTCGCCGGCGCCACGCGGTATCGATCAGCGCCGCGAGTTCGCCGGCCGTGGACCGATCGGTGAGATGGTCCTTCAACGCCTGCGTGGTGCGCCCGGCCGTGAGGTGATGGATGTCGTGCAATGTGGCTGTGGCGGTGGGCCGGTCGCGTACCGGATCCGGTGCCCCGGACACCGTCGCCAGTTCGAAACAGCGCTGGAAGTACAGGTCCTGCGGATTGCCGTCGGTGATGCGCAATGCCCGTCGGACCTGCTTGAGGAGGGTGAACCAGGCCGCGGTCGCGCGCAGGACATCGGCGGCGGCATGGACGCGGGCGGCGAGCAGCGTGGCGCCGTCCGCGGTGAGTATCGGCCCGGCGCAGGCGGGGTGCTGGACAGGCCGGATCACCAGCGGGTCGAGGATCAGTTTCACGGTGCGGCGCAACGGTGCGCCCTGGGCGCCGCTGAGCGCCTCGACGCCCTCGATACCGCGCCACACCCCGTCGAGCACCATGGCGCGCGGTCGTCGCATTCGGTCAGATTAACCGACCGCCGCTGCCGCTGCCCGGGCCCGAAACCTGGGATCGGTAGGCGGCGAACCGTTCCTACTTTGTGAACAACGGCCCGATCACAGGGCCGGACTCACCGAGAACGAAGGAACGAACACCATGCGTACCAAGCAGATCCGGATCGCCGCCGCCACCCTCGCCGCCGCCGGTCTCACCCTGGCCCTCGGCGCCTGCGGCGACGACTCCGGCACCGCCGCCCCGGCATCGACCACCGCGGCGCCCGCGACCCAGGCCCCCTCGGGCGGCAAGTCGGCGGCCCTCGTCGACGGCAAGGCGCTGAGCGCGAACTTCGACACCACCTGCGCCCAGCACGCCGGAACCCTCGCACTGGCACTGAACGATGCCGCCAACTCCACCTACGGCCGGCTGACCGTCAGCGCCACCCTGACCGCGGGCGGCGACACCGTGCAGGCCGTCGCCATCGGCGGCAGCAAGGGCGGCGCCTCCGGTATGCCGTATGCCGTCGGCTTCGGCAACGGCCAGCCCGGCGGCTCGGCCACCGTCAGCAAGGACGGCAAGACCTACAAGATCACCGGTGAGGGCGTCGCCGCCCCGGATATGACCAACCCGATGGCCGGCCCCGCCACCGCGAAGTTCGAGCTCACCTTCGCCTGCCCCACCATCGTCAACGGCTGAGCAGGAGAGGAATCGTCATGCGCACCACAGCACGAGCCGGGGCCGTCGCATTCGAGGTCTTCGCGGTCGGCGTCTACCTCTGGCACGGGCTCACCTATCGAGCCGACAGTCCGTGGGAACCGGGTTTCGCCGCTTGGCTCAACGGTTTTCTGGCACTGCCGATCATCGCGTTCACCACGGTGGTGATGGTCTTCGTGTTCACCGGCGAAGGCGTGCTGTCGGCGCTCACCGGCCGCAACAGCGCGGAGTTCCGCGATGGCCTGCTCGGACTGGGAACCGTCAAGTCGGTTCGCGAGACGGGGGTGAGCGTGAACGATCAGCCGCAGCTGCGCATCGAGTTCAGCGTCGAGGGCGCCCGGGGCGAGATCTTCGACTCGACCGCCAAGATGATCGTGCCCTTCGCCGAACTGGCCCTGCTGCGCCCCGGCGTCGTGCTTCCGGTGCGCTATCTGCCCGGACGGACCGACAAGGTGGAAGTCGACCGATCCGGCGACAGCGCCTCGGCGCAGCAGGCGATGAACGAATCGCTGATCCGCAAGGGCGTGACCACGCGGGCCAAGCTCGACATCGCCGGCCGCGGCGTCGCCGCGCAGGCGGTCGTGCAGTCGCTGTCGGTGCCCGGCGAAATCCGCAACGGTTACGCGAAAATCGACCTCGGCCTCGCGGTCACCCGCCCGGACGGCAGCACGTTCAGCACCCACGCGGAGAAGTTCCTTCCGCCGGCGAGCGTCTCGAATGTGCAGGTAGGGCGGATCGTGCAGGTGCACTACCTGCCGGAGAACGAGCAGGAGGTCGTCATCGCCATTCCGCTCAACGCATGACCCGCGCGGTGTGCCGCCCTTCGCAGAACCAGTGCTGCGGAGGGCGGCACGGTCGTGTCGGCGGCAAGCGGATCACGGTGGTCGCCAGATGGTTGCCACAAACGCGTTCCGGGGCAAAACTTGGTGGATGACGAATACGGTGGCCGGCCCGGTTCCCAGCGAATCCCTCTCCGTGGGACGTGCGGTACGAGCCGACGTCCCTCGCTCGTCGCTCGCCGAATTCCATCCGGCACCGGATCGCGATCCCGTCGCGATTCTGCAGCGGCAGGCGGAAACCCGGCTTCCGGACCTCGTCCCGATCCGCTATGCGCGCATGGCGGCCGGCGAGTTCCCGTTCCTGCGCGGCGCTCCCGCGATCATGGCGGCCGACCTGGCCACCACCCGCGACACCGGTCTGACCGTCCAGCTCTGCGGTGACGCGCACCTGTCCAACTTCGGGGTCTTCGCGTCACCAGAAAGATCACTGGTGTTCGACCTCAACGATTTCGACGAAACCCTGCCGGGGCCGTTCGAATGGGATGTGAAGCGCTTGGTCGCCAGCATCGCCGTGGCCGCCCGTGCCAACGGCTACGAGGACGGCGACGCCCGCGAACTCGCGCGCACCGCCGCATCGGCCTACCGGCAGTGCATGCGCCGCCTGGCCGGTCTCGATTCGCTCGAGGTGTGGTACGAACGGGTCGAGGCCGACACCTTGACCGATTTGGTACGAAACCCCAAGCAGCGCAAAGACGTAACGAAATCTCTCGATGCCGCTCGCAAACGCACCAGCTTGCAGGCGTTGCGCAAACTGACCGAGCCCGGTCCCGGCGGTGAGCCCCGTATCCGATTCCAGCCGCCGCTGCTGGTGGCCCTCGACCCGCCCGAGGCCGGCGCCGTCGACAAGGTCTTCGCCGCGTACTGCCGGACGCTGCCCGAGGAACGCCGCGTGCTGGTCAACCGCTATCGCATCGTGGATTTCGCGCGCAAGGTGGTCGGAGTCGGCAGCGTCGGGACCCGCTGCTACGTGCTGCTGCTGGTCGACCGCGATACCGGTGGACCGCTTTTTCTCCAGGTCAAAGAAGCGGAGTCATCCGTGCTGGCACCATATCTGGCGCCCAGCCCGTTCCACCAGGAAGGTCACCGGGTGGTCCACGGCCAGCGTCTGTTGCAGACCGCGAGCGATATCTTCCTCGGCTGGACCACCGGCCCCGGCGGCCGCTACTTCTACGTTCGGCAGTTGCGGGATATGAAAGGCAGCGCCGATATCGAGAACATGACCCGAACGGGCCTGCGCGACTACAGCGCCCTGTGCGGCTACACCCTCGCCCGGGCCCACGCCAGATCCGGCGACCGCATCGCGATCGCCGACTATCTCGGCGGGGGAGAGAGCTTCGATAAGGCGATGGGCGAATTCGCCCTCACCTATGCCGACCAGACCGCCGCCGACCATCGAGAACTGTTGCGCGCCATCGACTCCGGACGGGTGCAAGCAGCGGCGAACCCATATTGAGACTGCGCGCGCCCGGCTCCGTTGATCGAGGGTGGTTCGGGTCTCGGCGCGGCGGACGTACGCAGTCGGGGCGTGTTTCGCCTGGGAAGTCGGTTACTCGCCCGTATGGCATGCGGCCTCTACTGTGCTCCAGGACAACGGTGTCAGCGAATCGACCGCACGTCCCCCGAACGGAATTGTCGCTGTGCCCGACACACTCACCGCTACCGCGCCCGCCGCCCACTCGACCGGATCTCGCGCCGAGGTCATCCACCGCTTCCTGGTCAAGCCGACCGACGCCGGCATCGTCGGCACGGTGGACGGCGGCAAGCTTCTCGAATGGATCGACAAGGTCGCCTACGCGGGCGCTGCCCGGTGGAGCGGTCACTACTGCGTCACCGCCTACGTCGGCAATATCCACCTCGACCGTCCCATCGAGGTCGGCGAGTTGGTCGAACTGCACGCCAACCTGGTCCATACCGGCCGCACCAGCATGCACATCCTGGTCACCGTCTATTCGACCGACCCGACCCGCGTGAAGCCGGTCCAGAGCGCCCAGTGCCTGACGATCTTCGTCGCCGTCGACGACGAGCGACGCACCGTCGAAGTGCCGCAATGGAATCCGACGACCGCTCTGGAACTGCGTCGGCACCGGCAGGCGAAGGTCAGGATCGCCGTCCGTAAGGAAATCGAAGCCGCGATGGCCGCCCAGCGCTACACCGCCGAAGGGACAGCGCCCAGCGCGACCCTGCGCTTCCTCGCCGCCCCCTCCGACATCAACTGGGGCGGCAAGGTCCACGGCGGCCGCACCATGCAGTGGATCGACGAAGCGGCCTACGTCTGCGGCGCGAAGTGGGCCGGCCAGCACGTCCTCACCTCGTACTTCGGCGGCATCCGCTTCTACCGCCCGATCGTCATCGGCCACGCCGTCGAGGCGACGGCCCGGCTGATCCACACCGGACCCCGCAGCATGCACATCAGCGTGCACGTCACCTCCACCGATCCGCATTCCGGCGAACCGGAACTGGCGGCCCACGGACTGGCCGTGGTCGTGGCCCTGGACCCGGATGCCAAAGCGCGCTCGATCCGGCAGTGGATTCCGGCCTCCGACGAGGACGTCGCCCTGGACGCCCACGCCCGTCACCTGATCGGGTTGCGTTCGCTGGTCGAGGATTTCACGCCCGCAGACGCCGTTCCGGAAGACGCCGAGCCCAACCATTTCCGGATCGCGCCGAACTAGGACGGCGTCCGGAGGCCGTCCATCACGATGTCGAGCATGCGTCGGGTGCGGTCCTCCCACATGTCGTCGAGATCGATCCGCCACAGGAACCCGACCATGAGCAATACCTCGTCGGGCGTGACGTCGGGGCGCAGCGAACCGTTACGCACGCCTGCGTCGAGCAGCGACCTGATCGCGGCGACGACCGGTCCGTAACCTTCGTCGGCGAGTTCGGCGTGCATCGCGGTGTGGAGCGCGCCGGCGAGGCCGTGCTTGATGCGGCCGTATCGCGCGAGCCGGTCGAACCAGAGGCGCAGGGCAACTGCGGGCGGGTGATCGTCGAGAAGCTGTGGAGCGGCGTCGACGAGTTCTCGGACGTCGTTTCTGTGCACGGTCATGACGAGCGCTTCGCGGGTGGGAAAATGCCGATACAGCGTGCCTTGCCCGACGCCTGCGGCCTTCGCGATCGCGTGCATCGAAGCGTCGCCGTCGGCATCGAGCGCCGCTCGCGCGGCCTCGATGATCAGTGCGCGGTTGCGTTCGGCGTCCCGGCGTCCCGACCGCGCCGCGCGCACGGGAGATGCGTTGTGTGCCGCCTGTTCTGGTCGACTCGCCTTCGTCATCACCGCTCCGTCTGTTTCGGTAGCACCCTATATCGATTGCAAAACGGACAGTTGTCCGTTACATTTGAGGACAGTTCCGGACAATTGTCCGTTTTATCGTACCGGGAGGTCACATGACGGAACCGCACGCCGGCGGCGGCATCCAGGGCAAGATTGTCGCGATCACGGGAGCGAGCAGTGGGATCGGTGCGGCGATCGCCGAGTACTTGGCCGAACGGGGCGCGGCCGTCGTGCTCGGTGCGCGACGCCAGGACCGCCTCGCCGAAGTGGTCGCGCGCATCCAGGCGAGAGGCGGAATGGCATTCGGCCTCGGTGTGGATGTGCGTCGCAGGGAGGATCTCGCGCGGCTCGTCGCGGAGGCGCAACAGCGGTACGGGAGCCTCGACGTACTCGTCTCGAATGCCGGCAGCATGGCGATCTCCAAATTCGACGAGCTGCGACAGGACGACTGGGACGACATGGTCGCCACGAATCTGACCGGAGTGCTCAATGGGATCGGTGCGGCCCTGCCCGTGTTCCGTGCGCAGGGGGCGGGGCATTTCGTGCACATGGCGTCGACCTCGGCGCATCGGATCGTTCCCACGCAGGGCGTATACGCGGCGACGAAGACCGCGGTCCGCGTGCTGTCGGAGGCGTTGCGGCAGGAGGCCGGTCCCGGCCTGCGCGTCACAGTCGTGTCGCCGGGCATGACGAATACCGAAGGAGTGCGTTCGGGTTCGATCGACGACGAGTACGCCGCCCGGATTCAGGCAATCGCGCAGCCACCAGCCGCGATCGCGCGTGCGGTGGCGTTCGCGATCGAACAGCCCGCCGATGTGGATGTGGGGGAAGTGATCGTCCGCCCGACCGCGCAGAGTTAGCTACGCGATCACAGCGGCCCCCAAGCGAACTCGGTCCCCTCGCGAAACGCTCCGAACGATTCCGCGAGTTCTCCGGTGGCGCTGCACATCACCTGAGTCCGGTTCTCGATGTCGAGGGCGTGGCGCAGACTCGGCGCATCCACCGTCTGCCACATCGTCTCCTTGGTCATCCACACCGCGAGCGGGGAATGGGCGGCGATCTCCTCCGCCTTGGCGATCGCCCGGCCCAGTAGTTCGTCCTCGTCGACGACCTCGAGTACCAGCCCGATCCGCTCGGCCTCCTCGGCGTCGAAAACCCTTCCGGTGAGCAGCAATTCGGCCGACCGTGACGCGCCCACCAATCGCGGCAGGTGATAGCTGGTGCCCATATCGCAGGCCGAGATCCCGTGTCGGATGAACACCGCGCCGAAGCGGGCACTACGACTCGCGTACCGGATATCGCAGGCCAGCGCGAGCGCGAACCCACCACCGACCGCGGCCCCGTTCACCGCCGCGATCACCGGCTGCCGCAGCCGGTGGATCTTCTCGAACGCCGAGGCCATCAACTCCTGGCTCGCGTAGATCTGCGCGACCGGCGACTGCGCCGCACCCAGCAGCGCCGCGGTCGGACTCGCATCGGTGGCCGTGAAATCCTCCGGCTTCGACTTCAGATCCGCTCCGGAGGAGAACCCGCCTCCCGCACCGGTGATCACCAGCGCCCGCACCTCCGGCTTCCCGTTCACCTCGTCGAGCACCCGATGCAATTCGGCGACGGTCTGGTTGTCCAGCGCATTGCGCCGGTGCGGCCGGTCGATGGTCAACACCACGACGCCCGACGGCCGGTATTCGATATTCAGCGCGGCCATACCTGCCTCCTTCGCGTTCAGCGCGGAACGGTGCCACCGTCGATGACGAATGTCTGTCCCGTGATGAAACTGCCTGCGTCCGAACACAACAGCAGCGCGGGCCCGACCAGCTCGTCCGGCTCACCGAGCCGCCGCAGCAACGGCGCCGCGGCCATCGCGTCCACCACTTCCTGCGGATTGTTGCGGACCATATCGGTATCCACCGCACCCGGCGCGATGGCGTTCACCCGAATCCCGTCGGCGGCGAATTCGGCGGCCATCGAGCGAGTGAACGACAGCAACGCCGCCTTCCCCGCCGAGTACATCGCCAGCCCGCCGGAGAACCCGAACGCCCCGATCGACGCGAAGTTCAACACCGCCGCATGTTCGCTTTCCCGCAGATACGGCAGTGCGGCCTGCACCAGGAACAACGGCCCCTGCACATTCACCGCGAACGACTTGTCCACCGCCGCCTTCTGCATCACCGCCAACGGCTGAGCCAGCGCATTCGCGGCATTGTTGATCACGATGTCGACCCCGCCGAACCTCTCCACCGTCTGCGCGACCAACGCCTGCACCCCCTCGACCTCTCCCAGATGAGTCGGCACCCCGATAGCCTCGGCCCCCAACTCCCGCAACCGCTCCACCGCCTTCTCACAAGCCTCCGGCTTCCGACTGGCGACAACGACATTCGCCCCCGCACAAGCCAACCCCTCGGCCAGCGCGAGCCCGATACCCCGAGTACCGCCGGTGACGATCGCGGTCCGCCCGCTGAGGTCGAAGAGTTTCTGGAATGAGTCGCGGTCCACGGGATGAGCCTCTCTGCTGGTGTCGCTCTGCCGAGCAGAACTGACGACGGTCGCAGTCAGTTCTATCAGGCGAGTCGCGCGGCGTGTTCCGAACGGCGGGGCTCGCCGCGCGGGTCCTCGCCCCTGTCGCCCGTCCGAGGTTCCGTGCACCGTCGGCAGACCGACGTCGGGCGACTCGCTCCCGCGGAGTTGTCGGTGGGCTCCGCAATACTGATCGTGGGGAGAGGCGGGAGGACTCGACATGAACTTCGTGATTACGCTCGTGGCCTCGGCGATAGCGTCGGGAAGCTCTGAATATGTTGTGGCACAACAGGTCACGGACTCGTACAACGATTTGAAGCGGCTGATCATCGATAGGTATCCGGACGTCGACGTTTCGGCCCTGGAGCGGAAGCCGCATTCCGAAGCCAAGAAGGCGTCGCTGGCCGAGGATCTCGACGACGCCGGCGCGGCGGATGATCGTGCGTTGGAGGCAGCGGCCCTGCGCGTTCTGCGCGCGCTGCACAGGGTGGACGCGGCGCCACTGGAGCTTCCGGGCGCAGCGCCTGCCGGAGCGGAGAAGCCGACAGGATCCGATGCCGCTGCCCTGTTCGGCGGGGCCGTCGCCGCTGAAGACGCGGGGCGTACACAGGAGGCCGAAGCCCTGTACCGCCGCGCCGCAGACCTCGGCCACGTGACGGCGATGAACAATCTTGCCCTACTCCTGGAGGCGGAACGTCCGGAATGTGCCGAGGAGTGGTTCCGCAAGGCAGCCGACGCCGGACACACCGGCGCGATGACCACGCTGGGCGTTCTGCTGGAAAAGCGGGGACGGGTAGAGGAAGGCGAGGCCTGGTACCGCCGAGCTGCCGACACCGGCGAGCCCAACGCGATGTTCAACCTGGGGTTGCTTCTGGAAGACGCCGGCAAGTCCGAGCCGGCCGAGCTGTGGACCCGCCGCGCTGCCGACGCCGGCCATGCCACTGCGATGTTCAACCTGGGCGTGCTCGCGGATGACTCGGGCCGGACCGAAGAGGCAGAAGCCTGGTGGCGCAGGGCCGCCGCCGCCGGGCATCCCAAGACGATGTTCAACCTGGCGATCACGTCGGAGGAGGCGGGCAGGTCGGCGGACGCCGAAACCTGGTATCGGCGGGCCGGCGAAGCCGGGCATCCGGCCGCGATGTTCAACCTGGCCTGCACATGCGGCAGGCGGGTAGGCAACAGGAGGCCGAGACCTGGTATCGAAAGGCCGCTGATGCTGGGAACGTGGCCGCGATGTTCAACCTGGGCTTGTTACTCGAAGCTTTCGGCGAAGTGGGGGAGGCCGAGTCGTGGTACCGCAAAGCCGCCGAGGCGGGTGAAGCCGTTGCGATGACCAACCTGGGCGCACTGCTGATGGAATCGGGCCGGTCCGAGGAGGGCGAGTGGTGGTACCGCAAAGCCGCCGAGGCGGGACGTCCCGTCGCCATGTGCAACTTGGCGGTAGCGATGGAGAGGACGGGCCGTATGACGGAAGCCGAAACGTGGTACCGCAGCGCCGCCGAGTCCGGTCATCCCAGAGCGATGTTTCTCCTCGGCGGCATCCTCGAACAGCGAGGACGAACCGACGAGGCCGAAACATGGTGGCGCAGAGCGGCCGACGCCGGCCACCCCGGCGCAATGTCCGGTCTGGCCTACCTACTCGCGATGGCCGGCCGTGTCGACGCCGCCGAAACCTGGAGGCGCAGAGCCGCCGCCGCGGGCGAGCCCGGCGCTACTCCCATGCGGTGACGAGTCCCGTTCCTCTCGGCATCCCTGATCCGAACAGCAGTCCGGAGCGGCCGCCGCCTGGTCTACGGTGGATACCGGCCATTCCACTCGTCACCCGGGAGGTGTCTTGCGCTCCACCCGCATACTGCCGGTCCTGCTCGTCCTGGTAGCCGCGGCACTCCTGCTGCCCACGCGCGCAAGCGCCGACGCCGCCATCGACGACACCACCTCCCACCGCATCGACGAACTCGTCGCATTGCGCGCCGGCGTGACCGGAGCGAGCAAAGGCGAACTCCTCGACCTGCTGTCCCGACAATTCCTGGGCACCCCCTACGCCGCGAACACCCTCATCGGCTCCGCAACCCAGCCCGAACAACTCGTAGCCGACTTCCGCCAAGTGGACTGCTTCACCTTCCTCGACTACATAGAAGCCCTGAGCCGAACCACCGACCGAAACCGCTTCGAAGCCAACCTGATCGACACCCGCTACGCCGCCGCCCAAGTCGACTACACCCACCGCAAACACTTCTTCACCGACTGGGCGCAGGTCGCCGACGTCGCCGCCACCGACATCACCGGGAATCTGTCACCCGCCGCAATCACGGTCCCCAAACACCTCAACGCAGAGGGCGACGGAGCTGTCTACCTGCCAGGCATCCCAGTAGTCGACCGCGCCATCACCTACATCCCCAGCGCAGCGGTCGACGAGGGCGTCATCAGCGGGCTCCGAACCGGCGACTACATCGGCGCCTACGCCGACCAACCCGGCCTCGACGTCACCCACGTCGGAATCCTCATCAACACACCGACCGGCCCGGTCTTCCGAAACGCGTCCTCCCTCGCGGCCAACAACAAGGTGGTGGACACACCGCTGGGCGAGTATTTGCAAAGTGTTCCCGGGATAGTGGTGTTGCGCCCACGACCGGCGTAGATCGCCAACGGATCCGTTGGACGCAGTCAGTCCCACCAGTTGAAGATGGCTTGCCCGAGGGTATGCGGGTTCCAATACCGGACTTGTTCGAGTTCGGCTGGTCCCAGCTCCGAGAGATCGAAATCCGTTAGCAGCCGGCCCAATTCATGTCGTGACAACACCTCGAACCGGGAGAGGGACTTGAACGCGCCGGCAAGGTCCGGATCGTCGGCGAAGGTCAGCGTCAGCTCATAGGAAGGCATCGGCTCGGCGATCGCGACCAGCGGCGCATACATGTTGCATACTACGGTTCGTTCAGTACCCGAGTAGGCGATGGTGCACCGAAAGAAGTTGCCGGACAGGTTAGTCGACGGCGGAGGGGAGACGACCCCTCCGGCTATTCGTGCCACTGCGTAGCAAACATTGCGGAACTCGCTCTCGTCCAACCGATCGAACGGTGGTTCTCCGAGCTGCCGGAAGCCGGTTATTCCACGAGGTAGGCGCATCAGTACCGTCTTCCGCGGTACTATGCCGCCCGGAATGCCGCAAAGCGCTCGGCGAGGCGCTCTTTCGAGGGCCTTTCGTCTCGGTGGGCCGGAACTGTTAACGGCCGTCGGTGCATCTCCTGCAGCCCGTGCTTCAACATGGGGCCATCAGTTTCGTTCAGCAAGTCACTGTTGATGTGCACGAGGTAATCAGGTGATATACCGAGGTAGTTGACGTCATACGCTGCATGGTGAATCTTGCATAGAGTGAGTCCATTATCCACGGTGGCCGTCCCGTTAGGGTGGCCATCAGCAGTGATGTGGGCGGCGTCGAGCAGCTTGATCCTCTTGAGGCTGCACACAGCACATTGGTTTTTATATGCCGTCAGTACGCGGCTGCGGAACTCAGGTTGATGAAGCCGCTGCTTGGTTACTCTGTCTACATAACGGCGCTCGTCCGGCTTCAGGTCGAAGGGGTCATCGAATCGGCGAATTTCCTCGTCGATTGCGATCAGGAACCTCCTGTTCGGCCTGTCATCAGCAATGACATAAACAGGGAATACGGGCATGTACACGCTCGGACGGATCTTGCGGAAGAGAATGAGCGGCAAGCCGAGATCGAGCGCTCGGCGTAGCTTCGTGTTGTCGCCCTCCACTGCGTCTTGTTGGTAGTCGTACGAGAGCAGGGAGTCGCTGATCTCCTGGTCGGCGTATCGGCGGCCGGTAGGATCGGACACGATGGCAAGCGTCGCCAGGAGGTCCCTGGGATTCCAAATACCCTTTGCAACGTCGATTAGTCGCCGATGGCGGTCGCCAACCCAGAAGGAGTTCAACTCTTGGCGGGTGAATGCCCGATCTCCCCTAGCCTCGATGGCTTTGTTGAGGTGATCGAACACCATCTGGCGAAGTTGCCTTTCGACGTCGCTTGTCATGTGTGAAGTGTGCCATGTTCGGTTCGCCGGCGTTGGTCGTCGTTGGTCACGAGTCTGTTCCAGACCTGTTTGGGCACAGCGAATCTCGACGATTTGCTCTGTTGGACGTTACAAGACGACTCGTTGCTTGTTCCGTTCGTAGATGAGGACGTCGAACCGAGGTGCCGAAGGCCAGTCCGGCCTAAGTGCCCCAACCTTCTTCCAACCCCATCGCAGGTACGTCTCGTAAGCTCGGGTGTTGTCGGGGCGTACGAGCAAAGTTGCGCGGCCTTCGGCCCGATTGTGAAGAAGTTCATCGTGCAGGGAGCGGGCAATCCCCTTGCCCGTAAATCTCTTACGCACCATGAGCTCGCTCAACGCGAACGTCCGGCCACCGGTTTCGCAGGTAAAGGCCTCTGCATCGCCCTCGTCCAGTTGCAGTCCCGACCACCACTTGCTGTTGACTCCCAGCGGCCATCCCCACGCCTGGCCGACGGGTTCGTCGGCTGTACGCGCCATTACGAGTTCAAAGCCCGTTCGGCTCGGGTCGGTGTAGGTGTCGAAGCGGTGCATGAATGCTTCGGGCGCTTCGAATTCCTCGCCGGATTCGATGGCGTCGATGTAGGAATCACGGAAGATCTGCTCGACTTGGTCTCGGACCGCTCGTGCTTCGGCGGCCGTGTAGTGCTGGAAAGTCAGGCCGTCGATCGAAGGTGGGTCGACACTCATGAGACGCCTATCGCTTGGCGCTGAAGGCTGTCGTAGCGCTTGGCGAATTCGTCATCGGGGATGCTGTCTGTGATCGCGCGGACCGGGGCCAGCAGTCGTAGGGTGCGTGTGGAGGATACGGTGCTCTCCAATTCGGTCAGGACGGAAAGGCCGTGGGCCACGGCATTGTTGATGTCGCCTGTCCTGCCGAGTGCTGCGGCTAAACCCGCGCGGTAATTGGCGCGGTTGCGGATTCCGGTCTCCGCTGTGTCTTCGTCGGCGACCAGCAGGGCCAGTGCCTTCTCGGGCTCGCCGAGGTCGCCCAGCCCGCGGGATTCTTGTGACCGAATCTCGCTCGCGTTGACGAATCGTAGCCATCGCGGGCATTCGGAAAGTGGTTCGTGGGCGATGGCGGCGTCCAGTTCGCGCCACGCGGTCGCAACTGCACGATCGAATGCCACCTTGTCGCGCAGGATTGCGTGGGCCAGTGCTTCGCGGATCGCGATCAGGGCGTGAATTCGGCCGGGCGGTCGGCCACGGGTGAGTTGGCGTGCGCGCTCCAGATGGGCAAGTGCACGGTGCGGGCTGCCATCCCCGGTTCGGCTGAGTGCAATCGATTGATGTGCGGCGTTGAGGCATACGTGGACTGTCAGATCGTTGTCACCGGCCTGATTGGCCAGCGCGAACGCGTCGGCGTAGCACTGGCGGGCGAGTGGGTGGAGGTCGGCGTCATAGGCCATCCAACCGGTGATCGTTGCCAATTCGCCGGCAGCACTCATGAGCAGGCAGCCAGCCCGATCGGAAAAGGCGCCGGTTTCGAGCAGCCGCTTGGCGATCGCGAGGTCTCGGAGGCCGGTCATCACAAGAGGGGTGCCGCCGACAGCCTGCTCGCGCCGAGCGAGTTCAGTCACGCGTTCGGCCAAACGGCGGGCGTCGCCTACCCCCACAGTGTGGGAAAAGCGTGGCGTGTCGGCGGCTGCTGTCAGGGCAGCGACACCCATGAACACTCCGAATTCGCGCCGCTTCACCTCGTCCTCGATTCCGTAGGTGCTCAGCTCATCGTGCTCACCCAGGTTATCGGTTGTGCGGGTCGGAATCGCGGTGTCGCGAACACGATGCGGGACTTCGTCAGGTGCGACGGCGACGGTGAAGCGATCGCGTTGCTCATCGGTGAGCCGGGACAACTCCACATCCAGCGCTGCGGCCGAATCGCCGCGCACCGGACGCTCATGAGTTGCCCTCTCCCACTTGCGGATGGTCGGCGGTTGAAACCCCAGCCGTTCCGCGAACTGTTCCTGCGTAAGTCGAAGTGCGACTGTGCGAAGGGCACGTACCTCCGCGCCGGTCCATGTGCTGACGATCATCATTGCCCCCCCGATCGACACCCTCAACGGCCAGTAGCGGAAGCGTATTACTTCGGTGCGGTTCCATGCCTTCGGTTTGCGGCGTTTCTCCGTGAAGCTCGAATCGGCCCCGCCGCCGGGTCGATGTCCGGATATCTGTGACGCCATCCACGACCGGCGGTGATCCTCGGCGGCGGGTGCTTGCCAACGAAAACCGAAGGAGCCGAATGTATCTCATTGTGACCATGGGGAGGTCGGTATGACGCTTCCTACCGCTTATGTTGCGTCGGGTGAACTGCCGAAGGGGCCGCCTCGCGCTCTCGGTTATATCGACCGGACCTTGCCGGGATGGCCGGCGAATGAGCAGCTGGTGCTCGCGCATGCGGTGAAGTTGGGGTACGCCTTGGTGCGGGTGGTGTTTCGGACGGCTGGGGATATCGACGATCCGATCATGCGGCTGCTCGATCGGATCGGTGGGTACAACGTGGCGGCGGTTGTGGTTCCGAGCGTCGAGCATCTCGGGAAGCGGCTCCGAATTGTGTGCGCGGCATGCGATGTGGAGGCGGTCGAGCCGGAGGTTACCTACGCGAGGGCACGGCCCACGATTTCTTCGGAGCTGGCCTCGGCTCCGCGTGATCCGAGGGCCGAGTCTGGTGATTGAGATGTCGGGGTTGATCGCTTCGGTTGTGACCGTTGTCGGTGTGGCGGTGTTGGCGGTTGCCGGAGTTTCCTGTGCTTGGCCGGATGTCGGGGGCGATCGGAAGCTCGGCGAAGCAACTTGTCCCACTGTGAAAGCCATTGTGCGTCCTGACATCCTGTGTTTTTCGTTGTCGCACGATGCCCGGTCATCGGTGCCGACAGTGGTGGAGGCGCACGAGGATATGCAGCTGCACTTGGAATGTGATCCCGGCTTGTGCGCTGCGAAGGCGGTAGCGATGAGGACTCTCGTGGCCGCCGGGCGGGTGCGGCCGGACCGATCCCGGCGGCTGTGAGTCAGAGTTTTCGCGTACGGCGGTGCGCCCGGCCGGGGGCGGGTGTCAGGCCGCGCTGGTGTCGGGTGGGTGCGAACGCGACTGCAACCAGCGCTCGTGCTGTTCGCGTTCGCGTTGTCGGCGTTGCAGTCGTTTCCGTTCGTCGCGTAGGTGGATGCGCGTGAGTATCGCTGCCAGGAGTTCGTCGGGGTGGTGGCGGTGGTTGATGCAGGGTGTCCGACTGGGGTCGATGTGTTCGGGTGCGATCCAGGCGGTGCGGCCCGGGAACGGGGAAAGCTCGTTCTGTGCAACGGTTTTCCAGCCGCCGGGCCCGTCGTGGATCAGGGCGTGGCAGGCGTCGCAGGCCAGGACGAGGTTGGTGATATCGGTGGGGCCGCCTTTGGCGTAGTCGCGGATGTGGTGGGCGGCGCAGAGGCTTGCGGGGGCGTCGCAGCCGGGGCGGGAGCAGCCGCGCAGGGCGGCGATCAGCGCCAGGCGTTGAGTTGGGGAGGCGAGTCGTTTCATGCGGCCGAGGTGCAGGGGGAGTCCGGCGTGGTCGAAGACCGCCAGGTAGGGGCGGGATCGTTCGGCCAGTCGCAGCGCCTCGCGGATCGGCACGACGCCGCCGGTGGCTGTGGTCGCCGAGCCCGAATCCTTCTCCAGGTCTTCGAGTTTCATCGTCAGCACGGTGGTCACCGGCATGCCGCGGTGGCGACCGAGGTCTTCGGTGATCAGGCCCGAGCGCAGGATCGCTGTGAGTGCGTCGTGGTTGCGTTGGGCGGCGCTGCGGTGATCGGATCGCGCTGCCTCGGCAAGCATCGCCGGGTCGGCGGTGTCGATATCGACGGCGGGGCTGTTCGGGTCCTCCGGGTTGCAGACGCCGGGGCGGGCGTACTTCGCCAGGAGTGGGTCCAGCAGGGCACGCAGCACCGGGTCGATGTCACCGCGCACGGGGGACATGCCGTCCGGGCGTTGCCGGCCCACGACGATGCCTCGCATTCGTGCGCGGTCGTGGTCGGTGGTGAGGCGGCCGTCGGGGTCCAGGTGGGCCAGGATTCGGTCGCCGACCTTGCCGATGTCGTCCGGCGAGCCGGATCGCGCGAACTCCGCCAACAGGTGTTCTGCGGCTTCGCGATCCGCGTCGGCTACGCCTCGGGGCACTCGGTTCATGACCTGCGCGATCCCGCGCACGTGATCGGCGGAGACCTCACCGTGTGCCAAAGCTGCTGCGGTGCACGGCAATTGCGGGTCTCGCGCCTGGCCGTCGAGATCGTGGAAGGTTCCTACCCAGCGCACCGCGTTGACGCGGCTGCCGGCGTCGGCGCTGGATATCCGCAGCGTCTCCATCAGGAACCGCTTCACCGTCTTCGCGCCGGTCCGGGACGGCAGGGATCGCTCCTCGGCTTCGATCAGCAGGCGATGGTGCATCGCTGCCAGTCGGCGCGTGCAACTCTCCACATCCCGCATCGCCTGTATCAGTTGTTCATCCGACAGTGGTATCAGTGCTTGTTCGGACAGCTGGGAAACCGCAGCGAGCAGCGGTCTCGCGACCTGCTCGACGTCCTCCCCGGCGTTCGAATGCATGTTCGAATTCTATCAAGAAGGGGAGGGGTGTGCACCCCTTCGGTCTGTGTGGATTTCGGAACACATTCTGAACAAGTGACCGAAAGAGCTTGTGTCGCAGATGGATTCACACACGAAAAGGCGCAAGAGCTCGAAGTCATCGACAACGCTCAGTGCCCCCAACCCACGTCTCAGAGCGGAATAACCCGGCAGTCGTTGCCGCATTCGCCCTCGGCAGCCACCTGCCCGGGTGCGGCGACGCGGTGCAGGATCGCCCGCGTGGGCGCGATGACGAGCTGGTCGTCTTCCAGTGTGCCGAGACCGTCGACGATCAACGAGTAGCCCGTCGGTTCTCGCGGCGCCCACACCAGGCTGACCGCCGGGCGGGCCGCGACGTTGTCCCGGGTATGGCTGCCGGGCGCGGCCACGTGCAGTCGGCCGGAGTGTGGAACCGGATGCACCGGCACGACGCGGGGAAGGGAATTGTCGCCGATGGTGATGAGGTGGGCGAGGTCGTAGTCGGCAATTATCTGCGCGAGCTCATCCGATTTCACCTCGGGATTCATATGTCGAGCGTACTGCGGGAACGGGCGGCGAACCGCTCGGTGAAGCGGGCCAAGCTCTCACGCGAGCTGCGTCAACAGCACTACCCCGAGCGTGCACATCGTCCCCGCCACGAAGACGTCGAGCACTCGCCACGCCGCGGGCAGCGACAGCACCGGCGCGAGGAGCCGAGCCCCGTAGCCGAGCCCGGCGAACCACACTCCGCTCGCGACCATCGCGCCGACGCCGAAGGCCCACCGCAACGACCCGTGCCCGGCGGCGACCGAGCCGAGCAGCAGCACGGTGTCCAGGTAGACGTGCGGGTTGAGCCAGGTCAGGGCCAGGCAGACCAGGATCGCGGTGCGGAGGGATGCGGTGGCATCGCCGGTGGTCGCGAGGGCGGCGGTGGCGGGGCGCAGTGCGCGGCGAGCCGCGAGAGCGCCGCAGGCGATCAGGAAGCATCCGCCGGCGAGCCCGGCGACGGTCAGCACTGCCGGATACGCGCTGATCAGCGCACCGAGTCCGCCGACACCGCACATGATCAGAATGGCGTCGGAGACGACGCAGATGACGACCACGGCCGCCACGGCTTGCCTGCGGACGCCCTGGCGCAGGACGAACGCGTTCTGCGCGCCGATGGCGACGATCAGGGATAAGCCGGCACCGAATCCGGCGAGGGCCGCCGAGAAGATACCGCTGTTCACGTAGCCGACGGTATGGGTCTTGACGTAATCAGTACAGCTAAAGGTTCTTAACTATCATTAGCAACCGTGATGTCCGAACTTCCGGTCGATCAGGTCCGCACACTGCTCGCCGTCGTGGACGAAGGCACATTCGATGCCGCCGCGGCCGCGATGCATTTGACGCCCTCGGCGGTGAGTCAGCGGATCAAGGCGCTCGAACAGCGAACCGGCCGCGTGCTGCTGATGCGCACGAAACCGGTGCGGCCCACCGAATCCGGCCAGGCGGTCGTGCGTTTCGCGCGGCAACTGGCCGCCTTGCAGGACGCGGCGCAGCGAGAGTTGGGGATCGCCGGAGATGCCGAGTCCACCACGCTGTCCATCGCGGTCAACGCCGATTCACTGGCGACCTGGTTCCTGCCCGCCCTGTCGCAGGTGCCGCAGGATCCGCCGGTCTGCTTCGATCTGCATCGCGAGGACGAATCCCACACCGCCGCTCTGCTGCGGGAGGGCACGGTGATGGCGGCGGTGACCTCGCTGGCCGAACCGGTGACCGGATGTACGGCACGGCTGCTGGGTCTGGCGCGGTACCTGCCGGTCGCGAGCCCGGAATTCGTCGAGTGTCATATCGCAGCAGGGCCCCTGGAGCAGCGGCTTCCCGAGGCGCCGGTCATCGTTTTCGATCGCCGGGACGAGTTGCAGGATCGCTACGTCCGCACCGTCACCTCCGGCAAGGCGGGTGCGAGCCGGCTCCGGCATTACGTACCCACCTCGGAAGGCTTTCGCGACACCATCGTCGCGGGGCTCGGGTGGGGATTGGTCCCCGAAACGCACGCCGACCCACTGCTGCGTGCGGGCGCCTTGAGGAATTTCGCACCGGAGCAGTGGGTCGATGTGCCGCTCTACTGGCAGCAGTGGAAGTTGGACGTGCCGGCCCTCGCGCTGGTCGCGCAGACGATCGGCATGGCGGCGGCCGAATATCTTCGACAGTGAAAAGAATTCACCCGCAGGCGTGTTCGAAGCCGAGCCCGGGCGGCTTCGTCAGTCGATCAACTGCGGTGCCACCGTCCGCGAGCCGTCCGCGGCGAGAACGGCTTTCGGCGATGCCGAGGTGAGCAACGCGATTCCCGCCGCGAGCAACCAGATGATCGTGAACCCGGAAACCGTTGCGGTAGTGCCCCATCCGTTCGCCGCGTAGAAGTTCGCCGGAGTGTTCCCGAAGAACATCGACGGTGCGAACGCCACGTTCACCACTGCCAGGACCGCGGCCGACCGCCCCGCCCACGCGGGCAGAATCCGCGTGCGCAGAATCGTGACGGCGGCCGTGGTCATGAACAGGGCGGTCAGGAGCCGGCTGACCGTTCCGTACAGCACATAGGTGCCGGACACGGTGACGGTGGGATCGATCGGTTCGGTTGCCTGGATCGTGGCGCCGATCTCGAGGCCCATGGAGACGAAAGCGATCGTGGCCCAGATCAAACCGGCGGTCGAGGCCAGTGAGCCGAGCCATTCGTAGCGTCGATCGGCGGCTTTCGCCAGGTGGGCGAAGGTGGACATGAACACCACCACGCCGAGGAGTCCGACGAGGCCGATCAGGCCGCGGGTCAGGATGTTCCAGTCCGGGGGCGGGCCCTCGTAGACGAAGTAGAGCGGCAGTTCGACGAGCATGAGCGCGGCGCCGCAGACAGCGGCGATACCCGCCGTGCGGCGGAGGGTTTCGGTGTGCACGGATCGTCCTTCCGATCGGCGGCAATAGTAAGTATATGACTTATACTATATCGACCATACTAAACTCTGGAAGGATGATTATTCGACGACGGGATGTGTGCCGATGACCGATCGGGAGGTGCCCGACCATCTGGCCCGGCTGTGGCGGCTGCCGGCGGACACCAAACTCGGCCGTCCGGCCGCACTCGATGTGGACCGGGTAGTGGCGACGGCGGTCCACCTGGCCGACCGAGACGGTCTCGCCGCCGCGACGCTGCCGAAAATCGCTGCGGCTCTCGGTGTTACGCCGATGTCGCTCTACCGCCACATCGGATCGAAGGACGAACTGCTGGGCTTGATGTCCGATGCCGGAATGGGTGCGCCACCCGAATTGCCCAGCGGCTCATGGCGTTCGATGCTGCGCGCCTGGGCGTTCGCGCAACTCGAGCGGCACCGCGCCCGTCCCTGGCTCACCGAGCTGCCGATCACCGGACCGCCGAGTGGACCGAACACTGTGGCCTGGATGGACGCCGGGCTGCGCGCACTGCGCGACACCACGCTGGACTGGCCGGCGAAGGTCGGGGCGATCATGGTGGTCAGCGGATACGTCCGCGAGGCGTTCGTCACCGCCCGCCAACTCGAACACGCCATGGCGGCAGCCGATCTCGACCCGGCCGGCGCCTTGCACGACTACAGCCGTAATCTGCGCGCACTGGTGGATCGGGAGCGGCTGCCCGATATGGCCGCACTGCTGGACTCGGGACTGTTCGACGCCATCCAGCCCGCCGAGGCCGACCCCGCCTCCGACTTCACTTTCGGTCTCGACCTGGTCCTCGACGGTGTGGCGGCGACGATCGCCGCGAACAGCCGGTAACGACAAGCGGCCCGGCGCCGTAGGGGCGCCGGGCCGCGAATCAGCTGCCGATCAGCTGCTGCCGAACCATCCCGGCGGAACGACCTGACGGAAACCGTTCCAGCCGTTGCCGTGCCGGTCCCACGGGTTGCAGTCGTCGCCGCGGTGGTGGCGGTCCCAATCGCCGCGGTGGTCCCAGTCGCCGCGGTCGCCGCGGTCGCGGCCGTCCCACGGGCCGTGCCCGTGACCCGGATGTGCGATCTCGGTGGCCGCCGGGGCGCTCACGACCTCGGCCTGGGCCGGAATGGCAAGCGCGGCAAGCGGCGCGGCCACGATGGCGCCGGCAACGGCGATGCGCGCCGCCGTGCGCTTGGTGCGATGTTCGGTTCTGGCAATCACGGTGAATCCTTCCAATCAGTTACACCGCACGCAGTCTCTCGCAAATCGGACACCGCGTCACGGGTGGTGGTACGAGGTTCAGGGCGGAATCGGCCGCGAGGATGACGGGGACTCAGGGTTTACCCTCAGTCCTGCGATTCAGCTGCTGCCGAACCACCCCGGCGGGTAAACGGGCCTATACCAGGAGTAGTACGGCCGATACCACGAATTCCAGCCGTACAGATAGTCCAGCGGTATCGGATCGAACGGCGTCACTTCCGAGTAGTACCAGCCGACCGAACTCGGCTCGCTCACCGGCGCCTGCGCCGAACCCTGCCCGGCGGTCGCGGTGACCATGCCGATCAGAATCAAGCCCGCTATCGCCGTCCTCGCCAGGATTCGGCGTACCCGGACGGACGTGGCAGTCGCGAACACGACCAGCCCCTTTCAACTCGCTTGTCCCGCAACCTTCGCCGATTTCGGCGGGAACGTCACGGCCGCGATACGCCCAGGGCTGAGAAGAGACTCAGCTCACATCCCGCGCCTGGCCGTCCGGATTCGCGGGGTCGATGTGCCAGCTGCGGATCCGCCGCGGGTGAATGCGAATGATGGTGTGCGCGAACCAGTCCGGCGCCACCGGAGGCGTCTCGACATCGAGGATCTCGCCGACGCCACGGATCTCCACTCCACGCCCCCAGCCGGGCTTCACCTCGGCCGGATCGTCCGGCGTCATATCGTCGACGACCAGGCTCACATTCGGATTACCCCGCACATTGCGGTAGCGCTGCGCGCTCGGACTCGGTCCGCCGATATCGATCGTGCCGTCGTCGTTCACCCGAAATCCCACCGGAACCAACTGCGGCCGCCCGTCCGCCGTCACAGTGGCCAGCCGGCCCAGCGACTGGGAGGTCAGATAGGTGCGTTCGGCCGCGGTGAAAGTCATGCCGCCACGCTAAGAGCTCGAGTGCGGTTGAGGTCAAGGGGTGTGCGGGGTCGGCTGGTCGGCCACTTTCATGAGGTGAAAGTGGGTGACGTTGTCGCCTTGGCGGGCGGGGGACGCGGTGTAGCCGGGAAGGCGGCCGAGGCCGTCGTAGAGGCGTTCGCCGGCGCCGAGGAGAGTGGGGACGAGAGCCAGGTGGAGGTCGTCGACGAGTCCGGCCCGCAGGAAGCGGCGGACGGTCGCGGCTCCGCCGCCGAGGCGGACGTCCTTGCCTCCGGCGGCGGAGACGGCTCGTGCCAGCACGTTTTCGGGGGTGTCGTCGACGAAGTGGAAGGTGGTGCCGCCGTCCATCTCGAGCGCCGGGCGCGGGTGGTGGGTGAGGACGAAGACCGGGTGGTGATAGGGCGGGTTGGGCCCCCACCAGCCGGTCCAGGAATCATCGGGCCATTCCCCGCGAACGGGCCCGAACATGTTGCGGCCCATGATGGTCGCGCCGACATTAGCTTCACCGGCGGCGAGCTGTTCGTCGTCGATTCCGGTGCTGCCGCCGTCCTGGCCGATCATCCGCCGGCCGGTGCGGGTGACGAAAACCCATTCGTGCAGGCGTTCGCCGCCGACGCCGAGCGGATGATCCGGACCTTGGTCGAGACCCGCGACGTACCCGTCCAGTGAGATCGAGAGATTGTGGACACGGAGACGGGGCATGGCGGGTCCTCTCACGGAGTGCTTGCTGATTGCAATTGCTCTGTACTCTATCGCCGGTGCTTGTCAGCTGCAATCAGTTGTCAGGCCGTGTGCAAGCCCGCCGACCACGCGAATGCGGTCAGCGTGGGGTCGAGTGGCGCGGCGGTGAGCCGATTGCCCAGTGTGGACAGCGTGTAGGTGCCGATTCCCAGCACCACCTCGAGGGCCTGTTCGGTGGTGTAGCCGTGCGAAAGGAAATCGCTCGCTCGTTCGTCGGGGACGTTGCCGGCGGTTTCGACGACGGTGAGGGTGAACTCCTGGAGTGCGGCCAAGCGGGGATCGGGGAGGGGGCGCTGTTCGCGCAGCGCGGTGATCAGTTCCGGGTCGGCGCCGATCTCGGTCAGCTTCGCGGTGTGCATGGCGACGCACAGGTGACATTCGTTGCGCGTGGCCATGGTCATCACCAGCACCTCGCGCGACAGTTGGTCGAGGGTGCTGCCTTCGAAGAGCGCGTTGAGTTTCATGAAGCCGTCGAGCAGTCGTGGCGACGTCGCCATTTTCCCCACCGCGGCGGGGAGGTAGCCGAAGTGCGCGGCGGTCGCGGTCATCGTGCGACGGGCCTCGGTGGGTGCGGAGTCGAGGGTGTGGGTGGGGAAGTGCATGCGTCGATCCGTTCGAGTTAGACAACCAAGTTGTCTAAACAGTAAACCGGGTTGTCGAATTGAGCAAGCCTGGACGGCCGCCGGGGCGGAGCCGGTCAGCTCCCGAACCACCCCGCGACATCGAGCCGGAACGATTCCGGCGGGACCATGGTGCGCAACGCGGCCTCCATATCGCGCACGCGTTGGGCGCCCAGCTCGTGCACCCAGCGGCGTCGCAACCGCTCGAAGATCTCGGCCGACTGCCGCAGCGCGTCGATTCCGCGCGGGGTCAGGCAGACGATCTTGCGCCGGGCGTCGTCGGGATCCTCGACACGCTCGGCATAGCCCAGCGCGGTCAGCTTCTCGACCGTCTTGCCCGCCGCCTGCTTGGAGACGCCCAGCTTGCGGCCGATATCGCTGGCCGTCGCCCCGTGCACTCCGATCGCCTGCATCGCGAATCCGTGGGCCGGGCGCATATCGGGATGCCCCCGCTCCGCCAGCTCGGCATGCAATTCGTCGATGAGCGAGCGGAACCCGGCGAACAGCAGCAGCGGCAGCTCGAAGCCGGGGCTGTCGACCGGGGCCCTCCCGCGTTTTCCGACAACCATGTTGACGAGGGTAGTCGCCGTGGCGGAGGCCGACGCGAGGCGCCACCCGTGGGCGCGTGTCACCGGTCGCGGCCGGTCCGGTGGTGTTCAATACACCTGGAGTGCTCCGGAACGAGTACCCGCCTTGTTCTGCCGAATGCCCGGAGGCGCGATGACCACACGGCCACAGCGGATTCCCGCCCGCCCTCCCGCGCCGCGACATGCTCGCGGCCTCGCACGCCGGCTCGCGCCAGGGCTGGCTCTCACCGCGATCCTCGCGGCGTGCAGTGGACCTGGCGCCGATGTCTCCGAATCACACACTCCCGCAACGGTGTCGACGGCTCCGCTGAGCTCGGTCGCGGTGGTCACGCACGGCAGCCCCGGCGACGCGTTCTGGAATGTGGTGAAGAACGGCGCCGAGGCGGCCGGTAAGGATCTGGGCATCCGGGTCGAATACAACTCCTCGGGGGATCCGGGGGAGCAGGCCAAGCTGGTGGACAACGCGGTGGCCCAGCATGTGGACGGGTTGGTGGTGTCGATGGCCAATCCGCAGGCGCTGCGCCCGTCCGTCGAGCATGCCGCCGCGGCGGGAATTCCGGTCGTCACGATCAACTCCGGCGAAGCCGAGAGCGCGGCCGCCGGTGCGATCGGGCATGTCGGGCAGAGTGAGCGACAGGCCGGGACCGCCGCCGGCAAACGCCTGCGTGAGGCCGGCCGGACCAGGATGCTCTGCGTCATCCACGAGGCCGGCAATATCGGCGCCAACGACCGCTGCGCCGGCGCGATCGACGGATTCGGCGGAAATGCCACCACCTTGCAGGTCGACATCAACAATCCGGCCGATGCGCAGTCGCGGATCAAGGGAGCGTTGGAGGCCGACCACTCGATCGACGCGGTGCTGACCCTCAATTCGCAGATCGCCGCCCGCGCGGTCGACGGGGTTCGTGAATCCCATTCCCGCGCCGCCGTCGCCACCTTCGACCTGAATTCCGATGTGGTGAGCGCGATCCGGGCCGGCACCCTGCTGTTCGCGGTCGACCAGCAGCAGTACGAACAGGGGTATCTGCCGGTCGTGATGTTGCAGCTGTATCGGCGCAATCTCAACACGGTCGGTGGCGGGATGCCGGTGCAGACCGGACCCGCCTTCGTGGACAAGACCAACGTCGACGCCATCGCCGCCCTCGTGGCACAGGGCACGCGCTGAGCAGGGAGCTGTCATGACCGACACCGCAACGGTTTCCGAAGCCACCGCCCCCGCAGCGATCCGGCCGTCGCTGCTGAACCGGCTGATCGTCCGGCCCGAAATCGGCGCCGGTCTGGGCGCGCTGGTGGTATTCGTCTTCTTCGCCGTGATCACCGACCGGTTCCTCAGCCCTCTCGGGGTGGCCACCTGGCTCGACGACGCCTCGACGCTCGGCATCATGGCCGTCGCGGTGGCACTGCTGATGATCGGCGGCGAATTCGATCTGTCCGCCGGGGTGATGACCGCGTCGACGGCCTTGGTGACCGCCATGCTCGCCGTACACGCCGGATGGAATGTCTGGTTCGCGCTGGGTGTTTCGCTGATCTTCGCGCTCGCGGTCGGCGCGCTGAACGGGTGGGTGGTGATGCGCACCGGCCTGCCCAGTTTCATCGTCACCCTGGGTACCTTCCTGGCTCTGCAGGGCCTCAACCTCGGCGTGACACGGCTGGTCACGGGGACCGTGCAGGTGTCGGGCATCCGTTCGGCGCCCGGATACGCCTCGGCCGGATGGGTTTTCGCGGCGACGACGAATCTCGGTGACGCCCGCATCCAAGCGTCGGTGCTGTGGTGGATCGCCGTCACCGCGGTGGCGACGCTGGTGCTGGTGCGCACCCGCTTCGGCAACTGGATCTACGCGGTCGGCGGTTCGCTGCCCAGCGCTCGTGCCGTCGGTGTCCCGGCGGCGCGGACCAAGATCCTGCTGTTCATGGGCACCGCCTTCGCGGGCTGGATCGTCGGCTCCTGCAATCTGCTGCGATTCGCGAGTGTGCAGGCGAACCAGGGCGTGGGACTGGAATTCCAGTACATCATCGCCGCGGTCGTCGGCGGCTGCCTGCTCACCGGCGGATTCGGATCGGTGCTGGGCGCGGCCATCGGCGCGCTGATCTTCGGCATGGCCCGGCAGGGAATCGTGTTCGCGCGCTGGGACAGCGACTGGTTCATGCTCTTCCTCGGGGTGCTGCTGCTCGCCGCGGTTCTGGTCAACAACGCCTTCGCCAAGCGCGCGGAAAGGTTGCGCCGATGACTCCTCAGCACACGGCGGCGCAGACCACAGCCGCGCCGCTGATCGAGACGGTGAACATCGGGAAGAGCTACGGCGGCGTCGTCGCCCTTTCGGATATCTCGATGGTCGTACGCGCCGGGGAGGTCACGTGCGTACTCGGCGACAACGGCGCCGGGAAGTCGACCCTGATCAAAATCCTCGCCGGCGTTCATCGCCACGATGCCGGTGAGCTGCGCATCGACGGTGAGCCGACCCGGTTCTCCTCGCCACGCGAGGCATTGGACCGCGGTATCGCCACCGTCTACCAGGACCTGGCGGTCGTACCGCTGATGAGTGTGTGGCGCAATTTCGTCCTCGGCTCGGAACCGACCCGCGGCGCCGGGCCCCTTCGCCTGCTGGATCGAGCGACCGCGCGCGAGATCACGCGAACCGCGTTGTCGGACATGGGAATCGAAATTCGCGATCTCGAGCAGCCGGTCGGCACGCTGTCGGGCGGGCAGCGGCAGTGTGTGGCGATCGCCCGTGCGGTGCATTACGGCGCGAAGGTTCTCATCCTCGACGAACCGACCGCCGCGCTCGGCGTCAAACAATCCGGTGTGGTGCTGCGGTATGTCGCGCAGGCCCGTGATCGCGGCCTCGGAGTCGTGCTGATCACGCACAACCCGCATCACGCCTATCCGGTCGGCGACCGATTCCTGCTGCTGCGGCGCGGCCGCGCACTCGGCGGCTACGACAAGTCGCAGATCGACCTGCCGGAGCTGACCCGGCAGATGGCCGGCGGCGCGGAACTGGAAGCGCTGCAACATGAATTGCGTCGTCCGCTGCCGGAGTGAGCGGCGGGTCGGCGCGGCGGGCGCGAGCGCTGGACTGTCGGTGGGGGTCCGGTTACCCTCTGCCTGGCCCGACGTCGAGAAGTAAGTGAGAAGCGTAGTTGCACGGCACGGTGAAGTGGTTCGACAGTGAGAAAGGCTTCGGTTTCATAATCCCGGATGCCGGCGGGGCGGAAGTTTTCGTCGAATACACCGAGGTTCACGGCGACGGTTTCCGGCGATTGGTGCAGGGCCAGCGCGTCGAGTTCGACGTACGTCACACCAAGGCGGGCCCGGAAGCCGAGGGCGTCCGAATCGAGCCGATGCGCCGACTGTGGCCCGACCCACACGAACTGTGACCTGTCGGGCAGATCACTATTCCCGAAAACGGGTTAACGCGCCTTTATGGGCCCTCGATATGTTGATCGTCAGTTTGTACGACTGAATTGAAACAACGAAGAGGTATTTATGATCCCCGTTATCATCGACACCGGTAGTGCTGCTGTGAACGGCCTGTTCGACACCCTGGGTGCCGCCTTCCACGGCCTGGTCAACACCCTGTGGACCGGCTCTTTCGGTGGCTGATCACTGATTTCGGTCGCATGATGCGACCTCGGGTCGACCCCGGACCGCAGTTGTCCGGGGTCGACCCATTTCTGCGTCCGGACGACCGCACACGCACGATTCCCGCCGCTCGCCGCGACGCGACGAGCGCGGCCCGCCGCGCTATCACGGGACAATCACGGCATGCCCCAGGCGAAAAGGTGAATTTTCGCTTCGAGTGCGGTTTCCCTCCCCCGGGGTGACCACTGTGGTGGCGCGACGGCGCAGTCCGTGGCAGGCTTGATCACTGAGACCGGCCCGACCGTGAAGTTGGTCGGTTCGGCTCGTCTACAGAAGGTATGAAATGGCGCAAGGCGTAGTGAAGTGGTTCAACAGCGAGAAGGGCTTCGGGTTCATCGCTCAGGACGACGGTGGTCCCGATGTGTTCGTGCACTACTCGGCTGTGAGCGGTAGTGGATTCCGGTCCCTCGACGAGGGGCAGCGCGTGGAGTTCGAGATCGGCCAGGGCCAGAAGGGCCCGCAGGCCCAGAACGTAAGCGTTCTCTGATCGAGTCCGCTGACTGCGCGCCACTTTACGTAGCGTGAACTGTCCGCGACTTACACTGGGGCCCCGTATCTTTCGAGATGCGGGGCTCTTTCGCGTCCGGGGCCGGATGCGGTGTGGCCCGGGTTCGGCGGCGGTGTGAGGGCGGCTGCCTACCGGGCGGTACACCGGCGCCGAAGCGCGACCATTAAGCTGGTCCGCGGTAAATGCCGACCTCTTTCCCCAGGAGTGCCCCACAGTGAGCCAAAATGGCCGTCCTGTTGTTCTGATCGCCGACAAGCTCGCCCAGTCGACCGTCGATGCGCTCGGTGACGGTGTCGAGGTTCGCTGGGTCGACGGCCCCAATCGACCCGAGCTGCTGGCCGCCGTGCCCGAGGCCGACGCGCTGCTGGTCCGTTCGGCCACCACCGTCGACGCCGAGGTGCTCGAGGCCGGCAAGAACCTCAAGATCGTCGCCCGCGCCGGCGTCGGCCTCGACAATGTCGACGTGCCCGCGGCCACCGAGCGCGGTGTCATGGTCGTCAACGCGCCGACCTCCAACATCCACACCGCCGCCGAGCACGCCGTCACCCTGCTGCTGGCCGCCGCCCGCCAGATCCCGGCCGCCGACGCCACCCTGCGCGAGCACACCTGGCAGCGCAGCAAGTTCAACGGTGTCGAGATCTTCGGCAAGACCGTCGGCGTCATCGGCCTGGGCCGCATCGGCCAGCTGTTCGCGCAGCGCCTGGCCGCTTTCGAGACCAAGGTCATCGCGTACGACCCCTACACCTCCCCGGCCCGCGCCGCCCAGCTGGGCATCGAGCTGCTGAGCCTGGACGAGGTGCTCGAGCGCGCCGACTTCATCTCCATTCACCTGCCCAAGACCCCCGAGACCAAGGGCATGCTGAACAAGGAGACCCTGGCCAAGACCAAGAAGGGCGTCATCATCGTCAACGCCGCCCGCGGCGGTCTGATCGACGAGCAGGCCCTGGCCGACGCCATCACCTCCGGCCACGTGCGCGCCGCCGGCATCGACGTGTTCGAGACCGAGCCGTCGACCGACAGCCCGCTGTTCGAGCTGCCGCAGGTCGTCGTGACCCCGCACCTGGGCGCCTCCACCGCCGAGGCCCAGGACCGCGCCGGAACCGATGTCGCCAAGTCGGTGCAACTCGCCCTCGCCGGCGAGTTCGTGCCCGGTGCGGTGAACGTCGCCGGTGGCGCGGTCACCGAGATCGTCGCCCCCTGGCTGGACATCGTCCGCAAGCAGGGTGTGCTGCTGGGCGCTCTCGCCGACGAGCTGCCGGTCTCGCTCGAGATCCAGGTGCGCGGCGAGCTGTCCTCGGAAGAGGTTGCGGTGCTGGAACTCTCGGCGCTGCGCGGTGTGTTCTCCGCGCACGTCGAGGACGCGGTAACCTTCGTCAACGCCCCGTCGCTGGCCGCGGAGCGGGGTCTCGAGGCCTCCGTCACCACTCATAGCGAGAGCTCGACCCACCGCAGCGTGGTCGACCTGCGCGCCGTATTCGGCGACGGCCGCACCCTGAACGTCGCCGGTACCCTGACCGAGCCCGCTCAGGTCGAGAAGATCGTCAACATCAACGGCCGCAACTACGACATGCGCGCCGAGGGCCTCAACCTGGCGATCCTCAACTACGACGACCGCCCGGGTGCCCTGGGCAAGATCGGCACCAAGTTGGGCGAGGCGGCCATCGACATCAAGGCCGCTCAGCTGAGCCAGGACATCGACAAGGAAGGCGCGACGGTCATCCTGCGCGTCGAGGAGTCCGTCCCGGCCGAGGTGCAGTCCTCGATCGCCGAGGCCGTGGGTGCGGCGAAGGTCGTTCAGGTCGACCTGAGCTGAGCCGTTCCGGGCCGGAATCGGCTCGGCCGCAATACGTTACAGTGCGCGCGAATCCAACCGCCATGGTGCGGAGCGGGATTCGCGCGCATTGTGCGTTTCGGCCGATGTGACCGGTTGTGTGCCGGTGAGATTCGTGCTGGTGATTCGGGGGAGCCCGTGCCTGCCGATCTCACTCATTGGGAGCGGCTTGCCCTGGTTATCGGGGTGATTCGGGAGACCGATAGTGTGACGGTGTCGGCGATCCGGCCGGGCGCAACGCCGCCGATCGACCGCCCTTGGCTGATTCGGCCGCATACGTGTTGCGAGCCGCGAGCAGGAACGAACGGAGCGTTGTCATATGAAGCTGGCTGTCATCGCCGGTGACGGTATCGGGCCCGAGGTCATCGCCGAGGCGCTCAAGGTACTCGACGTGGTCGTGCCCGGGGTCGAGAAGACCGAGTACGACCTGGGCGCCAAGCGCTACCACGCGACCGGTGAGGTGCTGCCGGAGTCGGTGCTGCCGGAGCTGAAGCAGCACGACGCCATCCTGCTGGGCGCGATCGGTGATCCCTCGGTCCCCAGCGGCCTGCTCGAGCGCGGTCTGCTGCTGCACACCCGCTTCGCGCTCGACCACCACGTGAACCTGCGTCCGTCGAAGCTGTACCCGGGCGTCACCAGCCCGCTGTCCGGTGATCCGGAGATCGACTTCGTCGTCGTGCGTGAGGGCACCGAGGGTCCGTACACCGGTACCGGCGGCGCGATCCGCGTGAACACCCCGCACGAGGTGGCCACCGAGGTCTCCACCAACACCCGCTTCGGCATCGAGCGGGTGGTGCGCTACGCCTTCGACAAGGCTCAGCAGCGCCGCAAGCACCTGACGCTGGTCCACAAGACCAATGTGCTGAGCTTCGCCGGTTCGCTGTGGCAGCGCACCGTTACCGAGGTCGGCGCGGAGTACCCCGAGGTCGAGGTCGCCTATCAGCACATCGATGCCGCGACGATCCACATGGTCAACGATCCGGGCCGCTTCGATGTGATCGTCACCGACAACCTGTTCGGCGACATCATCACCGACCTCGCCGCGGCGGTGTCCGGTGGCATCGGCCTGGCCGCCTCGGGCAACATCGACGCCTCGGGCACCAACCCGAGCATGTTCGAACCGGTCCACGGCAGCGCACCCGATATCGCCGGCCAGTCCAAGGCCGACCCGACTGCCGCCATCCTCTCGGTTTCGCTGCTGCTGAACCACCTCGGCCGGTCCGAGGAAGCCGCCCGCATCGAAGCCGCGGTAGCCAAGGACCTCGCCGCCCGCACCGGCACCGCCTCCACGGTCGAAATCGGCGACCGCATCGCCGCATCCCTCTGAGCTTGTCCCGAACGATCCCCCTGTCGCGAAACGTATTGCGCGACAGGGGGATCTTTCGTAGCGGGATCCGCCGCGTTGCGGCCGGCTCGGTGCCGGGGAGCGACGGAGCAGCCGGAGGCGACCCCACTCCACCGCGGCGGTTCGGATCGTCGCGCTGGTTGCCGTCGACCGCCACCGGCTAGCATTGAGCGCAACTGATGCAGGCCATCGACGTGCGCAAAGACCTGGAGGCGGTATGACGGCGGAGCACATCGGGGGTGCCGTCGGATTCGGTCCGTACACCGTGCTCGACTTGCACGACCAACCGGAAGACGGCAAAGGGCTGGAACTCGAGGACGGGTGGTTGATCGAGGTGGCGGCGGGGGCTCGGCACAACTACATCAGCTGGAGGCTGGCTGGAATTCTGCGCAATAGTCTCAGCGAGGCGGATGTCTTCGTGTGTGACGGCGCGGAGTGGGAGATCAGCACCCCCAGTGGTGTGCGCAAGCCCGATGTGTTCGTCATTCCGCGTGAGGTGGCGCGTGCGGCGATCGTGGATGAAACGCCGAAGCTGATTCCTGGGACGGAGTTGCTGCTCGCCGCCGAAGTCGTGTCGCCCGGAAGCGGAAGCGAGCGCACCGATCGGGTGCGTAAGGTCCGCGAGTACGCAGCACTCGGGATCCCGCAGTATTGGATCATCGAGCATCAGCCGCATATTCGAATTCATCGCTCCGTACTCGGCGACGACGGCTACCAATGGGAGCCGACGGTCGCCGAGGGCAGCAGGTTCCTCGCTGATATCGAGGCGGACAACGTTTTTCGGGTCGAGTTCGATCCTGCCGCGCTGATCGAGTTCTGATCGGGCGGTCCGCATCAGAGCGCGGGCGTCGATCGAAACGGTTCGCCCTTGCCGTTCGGACCTCGCCTGTAAGCGATGACCGGACACGCTCAGGTTGTAGGTACAACCTCGAAAGTTGTTGGCGGCGTGACGTTTCCCCACGGCCGCACTCCGTACTGTGACGGAAAGGGGTGCGGCCGTGGGGAACCCGGATGTCAGCGGTTGCGGACGATCGGCACCACGGGGACGGCGGCTGCCGCGACGATCGCTGCGACCAGATAGGTCACCGGGAAGCCGGCGGCGGTGATGAGAGCGCCGAAAATCGGTGCGACAGCGGCGGATGCCAGGTTCTGGCCGGTGTTCTGGATGCCCAGGCCGCGGCCGCTCCAGTACGGGCCGGCGATTTCGGCGACGGCGGTGAACGCCAGGCCGTTGTCCGCGACGGTGATCACCGACGCGGCGAACAGGATCGGGATCGCCGCCCACCACCAGTGCAACCAGGCGGCACCGGCCAGGGCGGCCATCGAGACCACGGCCGCGATCGCCACGGTGTGCAACGGACGCAGGCGGCTGGCGACACGGTCGGACCATATACCGGCGCCGATGCGCCCGGCGGCGCCCAGAATCTGGGTGGCGGTGACGATCGCCCCGGCCACCGGTAGCGACAGCCCGGCATCGCGATGCAGCCACAGCAGGGCGAACGTCCACAGGGTGGCCTGCGGAACCACCAGCAGCACCGAGACCGCGTGGATGCGCCACAGCGTGGAATCACCCCGATACGGGTTGTCCGGATGCGCGCCGCTGCTCGCCGGGCGGGGCGGGTCGACGATTCCGATCAGACAGCCGATCGCCGCGACACCCGCCATCGCCGCCGGAACCAGAATCGCCGTGGAAAACCCGTGTGCGGCAGCGACAGCCGGTATCGACATCGCCGCGATCGCGACACCCAGCGGTTGTGCGGTCTGGCGGATACCCATCGCGAGCCCGCGCTGATCGACCGGGAACCAGCCGACGATCACCCGGCCGCTCGCGCCGTTGGTACTGGCAGCGCCCATACCGGCCAGAAACAGCAGCACGCCCAGGAAGCCGTAGTTCGTCACCGTCGCAGCAGCCACACCTGCCACACACATCACGACCGGACCGGCGACCAGGACGGTGCGCTCACCGACCCGGTCCACGATGTATCCCCAGGCGATCAGCGTGCACACCAGGCCGACCGTCGGCATCGCGACCAGCAGACCCGCTGTGGCCAAGGGCATTCCGCGATCGGTCAGCGCCGGCAACAGGAACGGGGTGCCGTGCACGATGACCGCGCTCGAGGACTGGGCGAAGACTCCGAGCGCGAGCATGGTCCACCGCCGGGTCGCGCGCACGTCTGTCACGGTGGTCATCGCCCTCACCTCGAATCTCATATGTTGGGATCAGAGTCTTACTCTGTGAACCGGCTCTTACCGTACACCCAGGATGCGGCGGGTAGGCAAGTCGAAATTCGTCACATGCGCCCGTCGCAGACCGGGTGGTCGGCCGCGTTCGGGCAGGTGGATAGACTCTTCGCCATGCGTCTAGGTCGTGTTGCCAGCCCCGATGGGGTCGCGTTCGTGAGTATCGAAACCGACGGTTCCGACGAGATCGCTCGTGAAATCGCCGAGCATCCGTTCGGTACCCCGACATTCACCGGCCGTACCTGGCCGCTGGCCGATGTGCGACTGCTGGCCCCCATTCTGGCCAGCAAGGTCGTGTGCGTCGGAAAGAACTACGCCGCGCACGCGGCGGAGATGGGCGGAGCGGCGCCGGAGGATCCTGTGATCTTCCTCAAGCCGAACACCTCCATCGTCGGGCCGAACCTGCCGATCCTGTTGCCGCCCAATTCCTCTCAGGTCGACTACGAGGGGGAGCTGGCGGTGGTGATCGGCCGCCCGTGCAAGGACGTGCCGGCCGCCCGGGCCGCCGACGTCATTCTCGGCTACACCGTCGCCAACGACGTGACCGCGCGTGACCAGCAGCGCCACGACGGACAGTGGACGCGCGCCAAAGGCTACGACACCTTCTGCCCGCTGGGACCGTGGATCGAAACCGAACTCGATCCGGGCGATCTCGAGATCACCACCGAACTCGACGGTGAGGTGCGCCAGCGCAGCCGGACTTCACTTCTGCTGCACGACATTCCGACGGTGATCGAGTGGGTCACCAAGGTGATGACCTTGCTGCCCGGCGATGTCATCCTCACCGGAACGCCGGAAGGTGTAGGACCGATGACGGATGGGCAAACCGTATCCGTGACGGTTCAGGGTATCGGCACCCTCACCAATCCTGTTGCCGCCAAACGTTGATCGAGAGAAGGAATATGACTGACGTACGGGTCCGATTCTGCCCGTCACCCACCGGCACACCGCATGTCGGCCTGATCCGGACCGCGCTGTTCAACTGGGCGTTCGCTCGCCACCACGGCGGCACCTTCGTCTTCCGTATCGAAGACACCGATGCCGCACGCGATTCCGAGGAGTCGTACCACGCGATTCTGGACGCGTTGCGGTGGCTCGGGCTGACGTGGGACGAGGGGCCGGAGGTCGGCGGGCCCTACGCTCCCTACCGTCAGTCGCAGCGGCGTGAGCTTCATCTCGATGTCGTCCAGAGGTTGCTGGCGGCCGGTGAGGCCTATGAATCCTTCTCCACCCCAGAGGAAGTCGAGGCCCGTCACCGGGCCGCCGGACGCGATCCGAAGCTCGGTTACGACAACTTCGACCGCGATCTGACCCCCGAGCAGATCGCCGCCTACAAGGCCGAGGGCCGCCCGGCGGTGGTGCGCCTGCGGATGCCCGGGCACGATCTGGTGTGGAACGATCTGGTTCGCGGGGAGATCACTGCCAAGGCCGGGACGGTGCCCGATTTCGCGTTGACCCGCGGCACCGGTGATCCGCTCTATACGCTGGTGAATCCCGTCGACGACGCGCTGATGAAAATCACACACGTGTTGCGCGGGGAAGACCTGCTTTCCTCCACTCCGCGCCAGTTGGCGTTGTATGCCGCATTGCAGCGGATCGGGGTGGCGGAGTTCACTCCGCAGTTCGGTCATCTGCCCTTCGTGATGGGCCAGGGCAACAAGAAGTTGTCCAAACGTGATCCGGAGTCGAATCTCTTCGCGCACCGGGATCGCGGGTTCATTCCTGAAGGTTTGCTGAATTACCTGGCTTTGCTCGGATGGAGCCTCGCCGAGGACCGCGATGTCTTCTCCATGGCGGAGATGGTCGATGCGTTCGAGATATCGAAAGTAAATTCGAACCCGGCCCGCTTCGACCAGAAGAAGGCGGATGCGATCAACGCCGAACACATTCGTTTGCTGGACACCGGGGATTTCGCCCGTAGGTTGCGGGAGTTCCTCACCGCGCACGGTCACATCGGCGCCGAAGTGGACGACCGAGTTTTCGCCGCGGCGGCGGAGTTGGTGCAGACCCGGATCGTGGTTCTCGGTGATGCGTGGGATCTATTGAAGTTTCTGTTCGTGCCGGCCGAGGAGTTTGCTGTCGACGAGGCCGCGGCGCAAAAGAATCTGGGGCCCGATGCGGCGCCGGTGTTGCAGGCCGCCGTGGCGGCGCTCGACGGTGTTTCCGAATGGACGCCGCCCGTGCTCGAGGAAGCGCTGAAAAAGGCTCTGGTGGACGATCTGGGGCTCAAACCGCGTAAGGCCTTCGGTCCCGTGCGGGTGGCGGTCACCGGCTCGCACATCAGCCCGCCGCTGTACGAATCGCTGGAACTGCTCGGCCGTGAGGTGACCATGCGGCGGCTGCGGGCGGCGCTGGCGTAGCCGGACCGGCCCCGGTGCCCGCCCAGTCGGGGGCCCGGGGCCGCGCAGGCCGTGAAAAACGGCTCTGACCAGACGATTTGTATAAATGCGGGAGGGGTTTGGTACTCTTCTTCTCGGCCCGGAACGAGGGCCTCGAACCGGCAGGGGAGAGGCTGAAAGCCCAGGTCATTGGGGTATGGTGTAATTGGCAACACAGCTGATTCTGGTTCAGCCATTCTAGGTTCGAGTCCTGGTACCCCAGCGGAGAATGTTGATTCGCTTCGTTCGGTCGAGTCGGAACAGCATCCCCGGCGATTTGGTCGCCGGGTCTCGGCCGGTTAAGCTTGCCGAGCCTCCTCGATCGAAAGATCCACGGAGTCTCCCTTCGGGGAAGTCCTCTGGCCCCGTCGTCTAGCGGCCTAGGACGCCGCCCTCTCAAGGCGGTAGCGCGGGTTCAAATCCCGTCGGGGCTACATTCGAAAGCCCTCCAGCGCGAGCTGGAGGGCTTTTCTCGTTCCGGGGGCAGATCAGTCCTGCACCGACCAGGTGGATCCGCCCGGCGGCATCGCGGGCATACCGAGCTTGCGGTGATCCCAGCTGCGCACCCGTTCCGGCACCACGCGGATCGCGACGCGCTTGTTGAGCATCGCCTCCACCATCGGGCGCAATTCCTCGGTGTAGGGGCCGGTGTAGCGCTCCCAGACGCTGACGCCGACCTTGAACAGCGCCTCCGGGTCCTCCACGATCTCCGCGCGGCCCTCGATCGACACCCCGCGCAGCTGATCGTAGGTGTCACCCGCCTCGACCAGCACGGTGACGCGGGGATCGCGCCGCAGATTCACCGCCTTCTGCGACTTACCCTTCGTCTCGAACCAGATTTCACCGTCGACCAGGCCGTACCACATCGCCGTGAGATGCGGCGTCCCGTTCTTGCCCAGGCTCGCCAGCGTCATGATGCGGCTGCGTTCCAGGAATTCGGTGATCTCCGTCTCGGACATCACGATCTGTGCGCGTTGGTTCACTCCCATGCGGTCACGATACTTTACGGCGTATGGTCAGGGTCACAGCTCGTGATCGGGATCAGAGTCGCTTGTGCAAGGCATCGGCGGCGGCGACGAGGTCGGCGGCCCAGCGCGCGCCCGGGCGCCGCCCCATGCGGTCGATCGGGCCGGATACCGAGACCGCGGCGATCACCTGGGACGACCCGTCGCGCACCGGCGCGGAGACGCTGGCCACACCCGCGGACCGTTCCGCGGCGCTCTGTGCCCAGCCGCGGCGGCGGACCTCGGCCAGGGCGCGCTCACCGAAGACCGCATCGGCCAGCACGCCTCGCTGCAGTTCCGGATCGGCCCAGGCCAGCAGGACCTTCGCGGCCGATCCGGCGGTCAGAGGCAGGCGGGCGCCGACCGGGACGGTGTCACGCAGGCCGGAGGTGGGCTCGAGCGCGGCCACGCAGATGCGGGAGTGCCCGTCGAGCCGGTAGAGCTGCACGCTCTCGCCGGTGATCTCGCGCAGCCGGGGCAGGATGACGGCGGCGGCGTCGAGCAGCGGATCCTCGGCGGTGGTGGCCAGTTCCGACAGCGCCGGGCCGGGCCGCCAGGAACCGGCGGCGTCGCGGGCCAGCATGCGATGGGTCTCCAGCCCCACGGCCAGCCGATGAGCGGTGGCCCGGGGCAGTCCGGTGCGGGTGCACAGCTCGTTGAGTCCACACGGTTGTTCGGCCACGGCGTAAAGCACGGCCATGGCTTTGTCGAGCACCCCGATACCGCTATGCTGTCTCATAGAACGATATTAGCGTCTCGCATAGTGAGATTGGCAAGTCCGATCGCACTCCGCGAGTACGCACCTCCGGTGGACCTTGGATAGGGGATCCACCTGCGAGTTCGCGACGGCGAAGCCGTCGCAGATAACACAGAGAGGTGGTTGTCATGGCCGAACGGCCACGCACGCTGGCGGAGAAGGTCTGGGATCAGCATGTCGTCGTACGGGGTGCGGGTGAGGGTGCGCAGCGCGAACCCGATCTCATCTACATCGATCTGCACCTGGTGCACGAGGTGACGAGCCCGCAGGCCTTCGACGGGCTGCGGGCGGCGGGTCGCCCGGTGCGCCGGCCGGATCTGACCATCGCGACCGAGGACCACAATGTGCCGACGGTCGATATCGATAAGCCGATCGCGGATCCGATCTCGCGCACCCAGGTGGAAACCCTGCGGCGTAATTGCGAGGAATTCGGCGTGCGGCTGTATCCGATGGGTGATATCGAACAGGGCATCGTGCACGTGGTCGGTCCGCAGCTGGGTTTGACGCAGCCGGGCATGACCGTGGTGTGTGGTGATTCGCACACCTCGACCCACGGCGCATTCGGCGCGCTGGCGATGGGTATCGGCACCAGCGAGGTCGAACATGTGATGGCGACGCAGACGTTGTCGCTGCGCCCGTTCAAGACCATGGCGATCAATATCGATGGCGAGTTGCCGCCCGGCGTGACGAGCAAGGACGTGATTCTGGCGGTCATCGCCAAGATCGGCACCGGCGGCGGGCAGGGGTATGTGCTCGAATACCGCGGCGAGGCCGTGCGCGCCATGTCCATGGAGGCGCGGATGACGATGTGCAACATGTCCATCGAGGCCGGCGCCCGGGCGGGCATGGTGGCCCCCGACGAGGTCACCTACGAATTCCTGAAGGGCCGCGAACATGCCCCCACAGGCGCGGACTGGGATGCGGCGGTGGCCGCGTGGGAGGCGCTGAAGACCGATCCGGACGCCACCTTCGACGCCGAGGTGCACCTGGACGCCTCGACGTTGACGCCGTTCGTCACCTGGGGCACCAACCCCGGTCAGGGCGCCCCGCTGGGCGATGTGGTGCCGAATCCGGAGGATTTCGCCGACGAAAACGAGCGATCGGCCGCCGAGAAGGCTCTGACTTACATGGATTTGGAGCCCGGAACTCCGCTTCGTGAGGTGCCGGTGGATACGGTTTTCGTGGGTTCGTGCACCAACGGCCGGATCGAGGATTTGCGGGCGGTGGCGGACGTTTTGAAGGGTCGCAAGGTCGCCGACAGCGTGCGGATGTTGATCGTTCCGGGCTCGATGCGGGTGCGCGCCCAGGCCGAATCCGAGGGTTTGGGCGACATTTTCACCGCGGCGGGCGCGGAATGGCGCCAGGCCGGCTGCTCGATGTGCCTGGGAATGAATCCGGATCAGCTTTCTCCCGGTCAGCGCTGTGCTTCGACATCGAACCGCAACTTCGAGGGACGCCAGGGTAAAGGCGGTCGTACGCATCTGGTTTCGCCGCAGGTCGCGGCCGCGACGGCGGTCCGGGGCCGGTTGTCGGCGCCGGCGGATCTGAACTGACCGGCCGGAATTCACCTCAGGACTACAGGAGCAACTATGGAACCGTTCAAGGTGCACAAGGGGATCGGCGTGCCGTTGCGCCGGTCGAATGTCGATACCGACCAGATCATCCCGGCGGTCTATCTGAAACGGGTGACCCGAACGGGATTCGAGGACGGTCTGTTCGCCGCCTGGCGTTCGGATCCGGGCTTCATTTTGAACACCAGCCCGTTCGACCGGGGAAGTGTGTTGGTCGCCGGACCGGATTTCGGTACGGGATCGTCGCGAGAGCATGCGGTTTGGGCATTGATGGACTACGGCTTCCGGGTGGTGATCTCTTCCCGCTTCGCCGACATCTTCCGGGGCAACGCCGGTAAGGGCGGCTTGGTGGCCGCGCAGATGTCACAACATGATGTCGAATTGCTCTGGAAGTTGATCGAAGAACATCCCGGCCTGGAATTGATCGTCGATCTCGAGGCACGCACTGTGGCCGCTGGAACCACCGTGTTGCCCTTCGATATTGACGACTACACCCGGTGGCGGCTGCTGGAAGGTCTGGACGACATCGGACTGACACTTCGCCAGGAAGAGGCCATCGAGCAGTTCGAAAAGGCAAGGCCGTCTTGGAAACCGATCACCATTCCAGCGGCTATTTCACGGGACTGAACAGTCTCGAGTGTTAGCTGAGAGCAACCAATCGAGGTTGCTGCGCGTGTGCCACGCCACATGAAATTTGGCGTGGCACATAGACTCTTGCCCATTCAGGGTTTACCGTGGTACCTAGTCGGTCCGACGACGGGCCATTAGTCTGCGGAGGATTCAATGAACAAGGCGGAACTGATCGATGTTCTGACCGAGAAGTTGGGTACTGACAGGCGCACGGCCACTGCGGCAGTCGAGCACATTGTCGACACGATCGTGCGTGCGGTGAACAAGGGTCAGAGCGTCACAATCACCGGATTCGGTGTATTCGAACAGCGCAAGCGGGCGGCACGGGTGGCGCGTAATCCCCGAACCGGCGAGACGGTGAAGGTGAAGCCCACTTCGGTGCCCGCGTTCCGCCCGGGTGCGCAGTTCAAGGCGATCATCTCGGGCAAGCAGAAGATCGCGGCGGCCGGTCCGGCCGTGAAACGCGGTGTGGCAGCGCCGGTGTCGGGTGCGGCGAAGAAGACCGCCGCCAAGAAGACCACGGCCAAGAAGACCGCCGCGAAGAAGACCACGGCCAAGAAGGCGGCCCCGGCCAAGAAGACGACCGCCAAGAAGACGGCCGCGAAGGCGCCTGCGAAGAAGGTGACCACGGCGAAGAAGACGGCTGCGGCCAAGACGGCTGCGGCCAAGAAGGCTCCGGCCAAGAAGACCACGGCCACCAAGGCGACAGCCAAGAAGACCGCGGCCAAGAAGACGACCGCGGCAAAGACCGCGGCCAAGAAGGCGCCTGCCAAGAAGACCGCTGCCAAGCGCACGGCAACCAAGCGCACCACGCGGCGATAGCGAGTGACGCGACGACAATGACCCCGGTCCTTTCGGTCCGGGGTCATTGCGTTTTCGGGTTCGACGCGTTTTCGGGTCGACCGTGTTTTCTCGGATTCAGTGGGTACGCAGGGACCGATCGAGATGATCGGCGGCGACCAGCCGTCCGTCGGCGATCGACAGCACCCAGACGCTGCCCTTGCGGTTCCGGGCCGGCGGCAGGGTGAGACCGTCGTCGTCCGCCCAGCGCTGCAGCAGATCCGGAATGACCTTGCCCTGACTGCACACGAGCGGAACGATGTCGGGCGAGACCAGTTCCCGCAGCCGGTCCACACCGTCCTGCGGTGCTGCGGCATAACCGCTTTCCGACAGCAGCGGCTCCGGGGTGATATCGAGGCCGAGGGCCTCGGCGACCGGCGCCACGGTCTGCACACAGCGCAGCGGAGGCGCCGAATGGACCGCTCCCGGCCCGAAGGCGAGCAGATTCGGCGTCAGCACCTCGACCTGTGCGCGACCGGCCTTTTCCAGTGGCCGTTGGTCGTCGGGACCGGTGAATCGGTCGCGGCGGCCCGCTTTCGCATGCCGCACCAGCACCAGGGTCGCGGTATCGGGCGGCAGACGCAGGAAATTGCGGATGATTCGGCGATCCATCGGGTAGGAGAGTTGGTCCATCACCTGGTCCACCCGGTGCCACCGCAGCTGGTCGACTTCGGAATTGGTGACGAACTCGCCGCCGACGGGTGTGGCCGCCCAATAGTCGACACGCTTGAGTTTGCGATGTCCGGGCACCGGGTATGTGACCCGACCGAGATAGCGCCCCAGACGGCAGTTCAGGCCGGTTTCTTCGGTCACTTCGCGCACGGCCGCGACCATTGCGGTTTCGCCCGGGTCGAGCTTTCCTTTGGGCAGCGACCAATCGTCGTATTTCGGCCGGTGTACGAGGGCCACCTCGACCGGTCCGCCGTCGCGGGGCCGCCGCCACACCACGGCGCCCGCGGCGATGATGTTGGCGGTCACCCGCGGATCCGAGATGGTGTCGCCCGAGCCGCTCTCACCTGTACCCACCTCGTCGTAGCTGATCGAACCGCCGGTGTCGCCGAGGCGATCGAGGGCGGTGCCGCCGTCGTCCGGGGACCGATCGAAATCTCGTGTCGCCGAGGATTTCACTGCTGATCCGGCCTCCGCAGTCGCATGAGGAACTCCTGATGGTCGCGCACCTGCACGCCGCGGCTGTCGGCGTCGGGGCTCGGCTGGGCCGCCCAGCTGCCGTCGGGCTGCAGCACCCAGCACCGGGTCGCGGGATCGAGTGCGGAATCGAACACCACCGCCAGCCGCTCGCGCAGCTTCGGATCCTTCACCTGCGCCATGACTTCCACGCGCCGGTCGAGATTGCGGTGCATCATGTCGGCACTGCCGATCCAGTACTCGTCCTGGGCCTGGAAATGCAGAATGCGCGAATGTTCCAGGAATCGGCCGAGAATCGAGCGCACCTCGATGTTGTCGCTCATCCCGGGCACACCGGGACGCAGCCCGCAGATGCCGCGCACCACGATCTGCACCGGAACCCCGGCCTGGGACGCGCGATAGAGCGCGTCGATGATCTGCTCGTCGACGATGGCGTTGGCCTTGAGGCGAATACGGGCCGGCACGCCCTGGGCGGCCAGCTCGGTCTCGCGGCGGATACGCTCCACGATGCCCGAGCGCACGCTGCTCGGCGCGACCAACAGGTTGCGGTAGTTGGCCTTTCGCGAATAGCCGGTCAGCGAGTTGAACAGGTCGGTCAGGTCGGCGCCGATCTCCGGTGCCGCGGTGAGGAGTCCGACGTCCTCGTAGAGCCGCGCGGTCTTCGGGTTGTAGTTGCCGGTCCCGATATGGCAGTAGCGACGGATGGTGGCACCCTCGCGGCGCACCACCAGACAGGTCTTGCAGTGCGTCTTCAGGCCGATGAGGCCGTAGACCACGTGCACGCCCGCCTGCTCCAGCGCGCGTGCCCATTTGATGTTGGCCTGTTCGTCGAAGCGGGCCTTGATCTCGACCAGCGCGACGACCTGTTTACCGGCCTCGGCGGCGTCGATGAGCGCGTTGACGATGGGAGAGTCGCCGGAGGTGCGGTAGAGGGTCTGCTTGATGGCCAGCACCTGCGGATCGGCCGCCGCCTGCTCGATGAAACGCTGCACGCTGGTGGAGAACGAATCGTAGGGGTGATGCACCAGCACGTCGCCCTCGCGCAGGGCGGCGAAAACGTTTCGCGGCGTTTCTCTTTCACCGAACGCGGGCGGTGTGGCCGGAACGTAGGGCGCGTCCTTGAGCAGCGGCCGGTCGACGCCGTAGACCTGCCACAGGCACGACAGGTCGAGCAGGCCGGGCACCTGGATCACGTCGCCGGGGTCGACGTCGAGTTCGCGCAGCAGCAACTCGAGCATGTGCTCGGTCATATCGTCGGAAACTTCCAGGCGCACCGGCGATCCGAAGCGGCGGCGGGCCAGTTCCCGTTCGAGGGCCTGCAGCAGATCCTCGTCGCGGTCCTCGTCGACCTCGAAGTCGGCGTTGCGGGTGATGCGGAACGAATGGTGTTCCACCACTTCCATTCCCGGGAAGAGCTGATCGAGGTGGGCGGCGATCAGATCTTCCATCGGCAGGAAGGCGGCCAGCCGGGGGACAGCGGTGATGTCGGAATCTCGGCGGGCGCCGGGGTTTTCGTTGAAGGTGCGGCGCACCCGGACGAAGCGGTCGACGTTGTCGGGCACCTTCACGCGGGCGAAATGTTCACCGCCGGTCTCGGAATCCTTCACCGTGACAGCCAGATTCAAACTCAGGCCGCTGATGTAGGGGAAGGGATGGGCGGGATCGACGGCGAGCGGGGTCAGCACCGGGAACACCTGGTCCAGGAAGTAGCCGGACAGCCGGCGGCGTTCGTCGTCGTCCAGATCGGCCCAGCCGATGATGGCGATACCCTCGTCGGCCAGTGCCGGGCGCACCTGGTCGAGGAAGACCCGCGCATGGCGTCCGGCCAGTTCCTGGGTGCGCTCGGCGATGAGGGTGAGTTGTTCGGTGGGGGACAGGCCGTCGGCGGAGCGGACCGAGAGTCCGGCCTCGGCGCGGCGTTTGAGGCCGGCCACCCGCACCATGTAGAACTCGTCGAGATTCGAGGAGAAGATGGCCAGGAATTTGGCGCGTTCCAGCAGCGGTTCCGAGGGGTCCTCGGCCAGGGCCAGCACGCGGGCGTTGAAATCCAGCCAGCTCAGTTCTCGATTGAGGTAGCGATCGGCGGGCAACTGTGCCGCGGCGGCCGGGGTGGGCGGTGGCGTGGCCGCCGGCGGGGCCGCCGGTAGCCGGGGCTGTTGCGGGACGGTCTCCGTTTCGCTCACGCTCACGATCATTCCTTACGGCTCGGGTGGTGTCGCGCCCGACACCACCGTTGTGCGGCCTCTCATCGAGGCCTGGCGATCATCTAGCACACATGTGACGGTGCGGCACACCTCCGAATGAGGTTCTCGTGAACACCTACCGGCCAGCCGATGTCGCGCACCAGCGCCGCGGTGGCCGTGCCGACCCCGAGCGACAGCGCGCGGTCGAGATCCTCGGCGGTGTCGACGTCCAGGCGCAGACCCGGCCAGTGCCCGCCCACCTCGACCGCACCCGATTCCCGGTGGCGGCGCGCGGAATCTGCTCCGAAGCGGGGCATCAGGGGCGCGGAATCGCCCGTCGCCGACGGTGCGAGCGAATCCGGCGCATGGGTGTGGCCCGCCGCGCGGACGAGCAGGGCCGCGGTGCCCCGGCCGGTGTGGTCGACGATCACGGAGCGGCCGCTGCCGGGGGCGGCGGCGAGCATCGATCGCAGCTCGTCGGCGTGCACGGCCGGCAGATCGGCTTGCAGCGCAAGCAGATCGACGGCGCCGTGGCGCTCGCGTACGGCGGCGGCGGCCGAGGCCAGTGCGGTGTTCAGGCCGTCGCTGTCCGCGAGCGGCCGTGCGGTATCGGCGGGCGCCGGTGTATCGGCGAGGGCCGGCGCGGACGGGTCCGGATGGACCGTCGCACCGAGCTCGCGCACGACCGTCGCGACGCGCTGGTCGGGTGTCACCACCGTGACCGAGCCCAGTCCGGCGGCCAGGGCGGCGGCGACCGTATCCGACAGCATGGCCAGCACCAGCCGCGAGCGTTCACCGGCCGGCAATCGGTCGGCGAGTCGGCTCTTGGCTCGGTCGAGGTGCTTGACCGCGATCACGGCGTGGACGGCATCCGGACGCATGCGTTCATGGTCGCACGTTCCGGGTGGTCGCAGGCTGCGAGCAGTGACCGATCGAACACGCGAACCCCCGAGTACCGGATACTCGCGCGGCGGCGAGTGGCATATTGAAACGATGACGAGGGCGGCAGTGATGGGTGCGGGATCCTGGGGTACCGCATTCGCGAAAGTGCTCAACGACGCGGGTACCGAGGTCACGATGTGGGCGCGACGGTCCGAGATCGCGAAGGCCGTGGCGACCGAACATCGCAATCCCGCCTACCTACCCGACGTGTGGCTCGACGGGATCGCGGCCACCGACGATTACCGGGTGGCCCTCGACCACGCCGACATCGTCGTGCTGGCGGTTCCGTCCCAGTCCTTGCGTCCCAATCTCGCGCACTGGCGCGCGGCGATCCGCTCCGATGCGACGCTACTGAGTCTGGCCAAGGGCATCGAGACCGGAACCCTGATGCGGATGAGTGAGGTCGTCGCGGAGGTGACCGGCGCGGATCCCGGGCGCATCGCGGTGCTGTCGGGCCCGAACCTGGCCCGCGAGATCGCCGCCGAACAGCCGGCCGCCTCCGTGGTCGCCTGCTCCGACGCCGCACGCGCGGAGGCGGTGCAGCATTCCTGCGCCACCGGCTATTTCCGGCCCTACACCAATACCGATGTGATCGGCTGCGAGATCGGCGGCGCGTGCAAGAACGTGATCGCATTGGCCTGCGGGATCGCCGCGGGCATGGGACTGGGCGACAACTCCGTCGCCAGTCTGATCACCCGCGGGCTCGCCGAGATCATTCGACTGGGTGTGGCCCTGGGTGCGAATCCGGTCACGTTCGCGGGTCTGGCCGGCGTCGGCGATCTGGTGGCAACCTGCACCTCGCCGCTGTCGCGCAACCGGTCCTTCGGCCATGTGCTGGGTACGGGCGGGTCGATGCGGGCCGCGCAGGACGCGACGCACGGGCAGGTCGCGGAGGGTGTGAAGTCGTGCACCTCGATCCGCGCGCTGGCCGAGACCCACCATGTGGAGATGCCGCTGACCACCGCGGTGCACCAGGTCTGTCACGAGGGGCTCTCGGTTTCCGATGCCGTCGGGCAATTACTCGGTCGGCGGATCAAACCGGAATGAATGATTTCGGTCCGGCCGGGGTACGGTTCGGACTATGACAAACCGGATCAGGGTTGCGGTGGTGTTCGGTGGCCGCAGCAACGAGCACGCGGTGTCGTGCGTTTCGGCCGGCATGGTGCTGACCAACCTGGATCCCGAACGCTACGAGGCGGTGCCCATCGGCATCACCCGCGAGGGCGCCTGGGTGCTCAGCGGCGCCGATGCGCGCGCACTCGCCATTCGCGAACGCGCGCTGCCCACGGTCGACTCGGCCGGTACCGTGCTGACCCTGGCCGCCGACCCGAGCCGCTCGGGCGCCCTGGTCGCGCTCGACGGCGCCGAAGCGGTGCTCGGCGTGGTCGACGTGGTGTTTCCGGTGCTGCACGGGCCGTGGGGTGAGGACGGCACCCTGCAGGGGCTGCTGGAGCTGGCGGGGGTGCCCTACGTCGGCCCCGGCGTGCTGGCCAGCGCCACCGGCATGGACAAGGAGTTCACCAAGAAACTGCTTGCCGCGGAAGGACTTCCGGTCGGCACGCAGGTGGTGTTGCGCCCCGGCACCGACACCGTGAGCGAGGCCGACCGGGACCGGCTCGGCCTGCCGGTGTTCGTCAAACCCGCGCGCGGGGGTTCCTCGATCGGCATCACCAAGGTCGAGGACTGGATCGATCTCGATTCGGCGATCGCCGCGGCACGTCTGCACGATCCGAAGGTGATCGTGGAAGCCGCCATCGTCGGCCGCGAAGTCGAGTGTGGCGTACTGGAATTCCCGGACGGCCGGGTGCAGGCCAGCGTGATCGCCGAGATCCGCATGCCGGGCGACGACGTTTCCGAGAGCGAAACCGCTTCCGGCACACCGCAATTCTACGATTTCGACACCAAATACCTCGACGACGTGTGCGAGTTCGATATTCCGGCCAAGCTGGACGACGATATGTCGCAACAGATCCGGGAGCTTTCGGTGCGGGCGTTCCGCGCGCTGGACTGCCAGGGGCTGGCTCGGGTCGACTTCTTCGTCACCGAGTCCGGACCGGTGATCAACGAGATCAACACCTTGCCCGGATTCACCTCGATCTCGATGTATCCGCGCATGTGGGATGCCACCGGAATCGACAATCGCACCCTGATCACCACGCTCATCGAGACGGCACTGACCCGGGGCACCGGACTGCGCTGAGCGGCGGCGCGGCCCGCGTAATCTGGGTGGGGTGATGCTCGCGATGACTCTGCCCGGGTTGGCGCTGCTGATCATCGCGGTCGCCTTCGCCGAGGTGGGCTACCGGAAGATGACCGGCCGCGCCGCGCTGCCGTGGATGCGGGATTCCACCGGGCCGAGTGCGGCGGGTATCGGATTCGAGCAGTTCGACGCGTTGTTCGACGCGGGCAAACGGCACGAATTCCAGGAGCGGCAGACGGTTCTCATGCACCGGGAGAATCCGGGGGACGGGACTCCCGGTGAGGCGGAGACAGATCTGAGCACCGGCCGGGCCCGCCTACCGCGCGCCTGATCCGCGTCACCGTCCGGTCCGCGTCCGGCCCAGCCGACCTGTGCGGCAACGGCTTTCAGTTCGGAACAGGGTTCGGATCGAGCGGCTTCGCCGGCACGGTCTTGGCGATCGTATTCGAAATCTCCTGCAGCGGAGAGGGTCCCGCCTTGGCGGGCATGGTCACGGCGATATAGGTGCCGCGGTCCACCGCGTACCAGGTGCCGGAGGTCACGCCGCTGGTCTGATCGCGCACCTCGAACCAGTTCACGCCGTTGACCACCTGCAGGGCGGACGCCTTGTCGAATTCCAGGGGCCGGTCCAGGCCGCAGCGCAGCACGATCGGATCGCCGCCGCCCGACAGCCGCCAGGCCGCGGTCGCGGGCGGAGCCGGTTGGGCGAGTTCGGATTTGGTGTAGTCGTCGCCGAGTGACTCCGGCAGTGCGGCCAGCAGAGCGGTGCAATCCTGGCTCGACGCGGCGGGCGCCGGTACCGAGCCCAGCGCCAGCGGCTCGCGACCGGCGGACTGCCGCGACATGGCCGCGATGACGAGGACGACGACGATCAGCGCCACCGGAAGTGCGACGGCGGTCGCGATCAGCGCCGGATGCAGTTGCGGGCCGGAGTCGTCGGAGGCCTGCTGGGCGGTGGATGCGGTGTCCGACGAGGCGTCGCGGTCCAAGTCGCCGCGATCGGTGGGTTCGGACTCTGCCGGCTGCGACTTCGAAGACTCGGCCTCATCCGCGTCCGTGCGGCCCGAGCCGTCGGCCGCATCGGACTCGGGGGTCTCGGGGGTCTCGGCCGCGGTCGGCGCGGAGTTCTCGGGCCGGTCGGTAGCGGGTTCCGGGTCGGCCGCGGCCGGAAGGCCGGGCTCGGACTCCGGTCGGTCGGGCTGCGGGGTGTCCGCTGTCGGCCGGTCCGTCTCGCTACTCATCCGGGATTCGTCTCCACTCGTGCCGGGTGGGCGTCGCGCCCGGCTGGTTGTCTGGAAATGCGTGTTCGAGGGTATCGAACGGCCGTCGGCGCGCTCCCGCGGCATCCGGGCGCCGCCGCGCCCGAGAGGAGGCCACAGCGGGCCGGTGCGGCTGCCCGGGCACAGGGTAGCGTCGGAGTGTGGTGTCCCCGGTGACGTGACCGGGTGTGAAGAAGGAGAGCGACATCACCGAGAGCGGCCCGCGCACCGTGCGCGACCTGGGCGAATTCGCATTGATCGAACGGATGAACGCCGGGCGTTCGTTCGGTGGCGGCGTCGAGCTGGGGCCCGGCGACGATGCGGCGGTGGTGGCGGCCCCGGCCGGGCGCTATGTGGTCAGTACCGACATGCTCGTACAGGATCGGCATTTCCGGCTGGACTGGTCGCGGCCGCAGGACATCGGGGCGAAGGCGATCGCGCAGAGTGCCGCCGACGTTGTCGCGATGGGTGCCGCGCCCAGCGCGTTCGTGGTGGCGCTGGGCTGTCCCGCCGAGACACCGGTGGCGTTCGTCGACGGGTTGGTCGACGGTATGTGGGCGGAGGCGCGGCGGGCCGGGGCCTCGATCGCCGGGGGCGATGTGGTGCGCAGCCCCCAGGTGGTGATCTCGGTGACCGCGTTCGGTGATCCGCGAGGCCGGACCGTGCTGCGCTCGGGGGCACGCGACGGCGATATCGTCGCGGTCGCCGGCCGGCTCGGCTGGTCGGCGGCCGGACTGGCGGCCCTGTCGGCCGGCGCCGAGCGGTTCGCCGATGTGATTGCCGCTCATCGGGTTCCGCGACCGCCGTACTCCGCCGTGCTGGAGTTGCCGGATGCCACCGAGATCACCGCGATGACCGATGTCTCCGACGGACTGCTCGCCGATCTGTCTCATATCGCCGAATCTTCCGGTGTGGCGGTCGATGTCGACTCGGCGGCCGTGGCGGATCCGGCGCTGTCGCCGGTCGCGGATGCGCTGCACGCCGATCCGCTCGGCTGGGTGCTCACCGGCGGTGAGGACCATGCCTTCGCCGCCACCTTCGGGGCCGGTACCGCGATCCCGCCGGGCTGGCGGGCGATCGGCCGGGTGTGCACCGGCTCCGGCGTTTTCGTCGACGGAGCGCGGTGGCCGGGGCCGCTGGGCTGGGAGTCGTTCGGAGGGGGCGAACAGCATGCGGCCCGATGATGCGACGGCGGGTGGGCGGCGTGACGACGCCGAGCCGCGGCGACTATCTTTTCCCGACATGGGCGCGAAACCACTGCCGCAGATCATCGATACGGGCTGGGCCGAGGCATTGGAACCGGTGGCCGACCGGATCGCCGAGATGGGCGAGTTCCTGCGGGCGGAAAATGCCGCTGGACGCGGATACTTCCCCAAGGGCGAGAACGTCTTACGCGCCTTCACCCGCCCCTTCGACAAGGTGCGCGTGCTGATCGTCGGACAGGACCCGTATCCGACCCCCGGTCATGCGATGGGCCTGAGTTTCTCGGTGGCGCCGGATGTTTCGCCGGTACCGCGCAGCCTGGCGAACATCTTCTCCGAGTATTCGCGCGATCTCGGCCATCCGACCCCGTCGTGCGGTGACCTCTCGCCGTGGTCGGATCAGGGTGTGCTGCTGCTGAACCGAGTGCTGACGGTCTCGCCCGGCCAGCCCGCATCGCATCGGGGCAAGGGCTGGGAAGCGGTGACCGAGCAGGCAATTCGCGCGCTCGTGGCCCGCGAGCAGCCGCTGGTGGCGATTCTGTGGGGCCGCGACGCCTCGACGTTGAAGCCGATGCTCGGCGATGTCCCGATCATCGAATCCGCCCATCCCTCACCGCTGTCGGCCTCGCGCGGTTTCTTCGGATCGAGGCCTTTCTCCCGCACCAACGAATTGCTCGGTACATTGGGGGCCGCCCCGGTCGATTGGCGCTTGCCCTGACCGTGGCGTAACAGTTCGAGCGAAACAGGAGCAGATGCATGCAGATCACATCCGTGCGCGGTGCCGTAGTCGCCGTCGCCGCCGGTGCGGCGGTCCTCGGCGCACCCGCGATAGCGCAGGCCGCGGGCCTGCCGCTGGAGCCGGCCACCCCGCAGGAAGAGGTCACCACCACTCAGCACGCGGGACCGGTGCTGGCCCTGTGGGATCCGCAGACAGGTTCGTCGTCGCTGTCGTCCAACGTCAATGCGCGCGGTCTGTGCATCTTCCAGAGCATCAGCGCGCAGGGCGGACTCGACTGCTTCAACGGCGCCCAGTAATCGGGCGGCGGGCGATCATCCGGATCTCGCTCGCCAGGGAGAACGGTTCGATTCGGCGGGCCTCGTCAGCGGCGAATCCGAACTTTCGATAGAAATTCCGGGCGCGTGGATTCTCCTCGAACACCCATAACGCGGTGTCGGTGTCGGGGAGGAGAATCGCACGCAGCAATTCCTGCGCGATGCCGGTGCCGTATCGGTCGGCCCGGACGTAGAGCGCATACAGTTCCCGATCGGCGACGCGCGGTTCGTCGCGAGGCGGGCCGGCGTGTGCGAATCCGAGGACGCGATCGCCGGGGGCGCGGGTGTCGTCGAGGGCCAGCACGATGGTGTGGGCCGTTCGGTCGGCCGCCGCGCTCTCGTCGATCGAGTCGATGAGCGCGGCCCACCGGGCGGCACGGCGGTCGATGTCGAAGGCGGCGAGCACGTGGTCGGGCACCAGGCCGCGATAAGCCTCCCGCCACGATTCGATATGGCAGACCGCCAGATCACGGGCGTATTCGGTGGACGCCGCCGCGATCCGCGGGCGGTGCGGGTTCACCATCGCGTCCCGCCGGGTGACGACATGACGCCGGGTGACCACATGACAACGCCCCGGTCACCCTGTGGGTGCGCCGGGGCGTCGAAGATGTCTACGCAGCTCAGCCGCGAACAACCTTTCCGGCCTTCAGGCAGGAGGTGCAGACGTTCATGCGGCGGGTGTTGCCGGGGGCAACCTGCGCACGAACGGTCTGGATGTTCGGGTTCCAGCGACGGTTGGTGCGCCGGTGCGAGTGCGAAACCGACTTACCGAAGCCGGGGCCCTTGGCGCAGACGTCGCAGACGGCAGCCATAGTCGCGAGCTCCTTCATGTCATGGGGGACCGCTGTCGGGGAGACAGCCTGTCCGGAAACTTTATCCTCAATGCCTACCAGCGCTACCGCCGGTCAACGCAACCGGGCAGCGGCCGCGTGAGGCAACCCTGCAAGAGTAGCGGCCGGTCGTATTCGATGTCCAATCGCCCCGGGGGGCGCCGCATGCGCCGATCCGCGGACGCGGCGCCGGCGCCGCCGGATCCCCGTCCTCACCGGGCTTCGCGTGTCGAGGCTGTCGGTGTGGACGACTACCCTGGCTGGCGGGTTCGACGGTGTGATCGCGGTGGCGGGAAGGACGGTGACGTGCGCGGGGTCCGGGAGAGGCTCGATGCGGCCGCACTGCGGCAGTGGGGCGCGCTGTGTGTGGAACACCTGCTCGCCCATCGCGAGGAGATCAACGCGCTGAACGTCTTCCCGGTGGCCGATTCCGACACCGGAACCAATCTACTCATCACCATGCGCGCCGCGCTCGCCGCGACGGAGATGCCCGACGACGCCGATCCGCCCGACGATGCCGCCGATCTGCTCGCTGCCACCGCCCGGGCCGCGACCGCCGCGGCGTGCGGGAATTCGGGCATCATCCTGTCGCAGGTCCTGCGAGGGCTGGCCGAATCGGCCGATCGGGACGGTCTCACCGCGGCCACGCTGCGTACCGCGTTGCGCCGGGCGGCGGTACTGGTCCGGGAATCGCTGAGCGAACCGGTCGAGGGCACCATGCTCACCGTGCTGGAGGCGGCGGCGGACCGCGCCGAGGACTGTGCGGAGGAGACGGTCGCCGCGGTGGCCGTGGCCGCCGCCGACGGCGCGGTGAAGGCGCTCGGCGAGACCCCGTCACAACTGGTGGTGTTGCGTGCGGCCGGTGTGGTCGATGCCGGGGCGCGCGGGCTGCTGGTCCTGCTGGACGCCCTCGTGGAGGTGTGTACCGGGAGCGCACCGGCGCGTCCGGTCTACCGAGTGACCGATTCCGCCCCCGCGCCGCGGGCCGCCGGGCCGGTGCGACGCGATGCTCCCGATGTCGATTCGCCGACCGCGCCGACGAACGACACTGCGGCGCAGACGGATTCGCCGGTTCGCCCCGAGACGATCCGGCCGGAGGCGCTCGCGGGCGACGGCTCCGTCGCGAGTCGCGGGGCACCGGCGGGTTTCGATCGCGCGCACATCACGAGTATGCGATCGCGAACCAACGATGCTGCGCTGTCGATGATCTCGCCGCAGAGTGAATCCGGCACGGAGGCCGTCCGGCACGCCGGGGCAGAGTCCGGCCGGCGAAATCGCGCGAGCGTGCCGCACTACGAGGTCATGTACCGGATCGGCGAGACCGATCCGGCGCGCATCGACCGGTTGCGTCGCGACCTTGCCGCGCTGGGAGATTCGGTGGTCGTCGTCGGCGACGGCGAGGGCAGCTGGTCGGCGCACGTGCATTGCGCCGATGCCGGCGCCGCGGTGGAGGCGGGCCTCGCCGCCGGCGCCCTGGGCAGTATTCGGATCGAGGGATTGTTCGGCACGTCCGTTGCCACGCAAGGACAGTCCGATCGAGGCATTCTCGCGATCGCCACCGGCGCCGGGGCGGTGCGGTTGTTCGAGGACTCCGGTGCCGTCGTGCTCACCGGTGCGGTGACCGCCGACCGGCTGCTGGCCGCCATCCGCGCGATGCCGCAGCGGGAGGTGCTCGTGCTGCCCAACGGGGCGCTGCCCGCGCCGGAGCTGGTGGCGCTCGGTATGGCCGCCCGGGACGGGTGGCGCGAGGTGATGATGCTGCCCAGCGGCTCCATGGTGCAGGGGCTGGCGGCCCTCGCCCTGCACGACAGCGGCAGCCTGGCCGTCGACGATGCGCTGACGATGTCGCAATCGGCGGCCAGCACCCGGTGGGGCGCGGTCCGCGTCGCCACCGAACGCGCGCTGACCATCGTCGGCACGTGCGAACAGGGCGACGGTCTCGGCCTGGTCGGCCACGACGTGGTCGTCATCGATCCGGACCTGCGCCGGGCCGCCCGCACCCTGCTCGATCGCATGCTCGGGCTGGGCGGGGAACTGGTGACGCTGCTGCTGGGCGCGCAGGCGCCCGCCGGATTGGCGGATGAACTCACCACACACATCACCACGGAATTTCCCGGCGTCGAAGTCGTCACCTACGACGGCGGACAGGCCGTGGACCTGGTCCAGATCGGGGTGGAGTAGATGGCGACACTGAGCGACCGGCTCGACCACGTGCTGGGGGTGAAGGCGGCCGAACCGCTGGCCGACGCCTTCGATATGCATATCGTCGAGGATCTGCTGCGCCACTATCCGCTGCGCTATGCCACCCAGGGGCAGCCGCTCACCGAGGAGGCCCCCGAGGAGGGCGCCCACATCACGGTGGTGGGCCGGGTGAGCAAGACCGAACTGCGGCCGATGCGGCAGCGCCGCGGCAAACTGCTCAAGGTGGAACTGGACACCGGCTCCGCGAAACCGGTGGAGATCACCTTTTTCAACGGCGACAAGGTGAGCTACCTCGTCAAACAGGGTGTCCGGGCCATGATGTCGGGCACTGTGCACTGGTGGCGGCCGGATCGCTGGAATCTGTCGCATCCGTCGTATCTGATCCTGCCCGAGACCGCCGAATCGGTGGACAGTCTGACCTCCGTGCGCGGCGGCGGCGCGCTGCGCGGTCTGGCGGAGAGCGCGAAAGGCGCCGGGGGAGTGGACATCTCGTTCTTCGAACGGGAGTACATTCCGGTGTATCCGGCGACCGCCAAGGTGCAGAGCTGGGACATCCTGGCGTGTGTGCGGCAGGTGCTCGACCAACTCGATCCGATCGACGATCCGCTGCCGCGGGATCTTCGCGAAGACCACGAACTGCTCCCCGTCTCGGATGCGCTGCGGCTGATCCATCTACCCGAACGGAAATCCGATATCGACCAGGCCCGGCAGCGGCTGCGTTTCGACGAGGCGCTGGCACTCCAGCTGGTACTGGCCCAACGCCGCCACGACGCGGCCGGGCGCACCGCGCGGCCGTGCCCGCCGCGTTCCGACGGCATCGCCGCCGAATTCGAACAGCGCCTGCCGTTCGAGCTGACGGCCGGCCAGAACAAGGTGATCGCCGAGATCTCCGGCGACCTCTCGCGCCCGCATCCCATGCACCGGCTGCTGCAGGGTGAGGTCGGTTCCGGTAAGACCATCGTCGCCCTGCACGCGATGCTGCAGGTGGTCGACGCCGGACTGCAGTGTGCGCTGCTGGCGCCGACGGAAGTCCTTGCCGCCCAGCACTATCGGTCGCTGCGGACCATGCTCGGCGATCTCGGTGCGGCGGGCGAACTGGGCGCCGCCGACCGGGCCACCAAGGTGGTGCTGCTGACCGGTTCGATGTCGGCGAGTGCGAAGAAGGCGGCACTGCTGGACGTGGTGACCGGGACGGCCGGCATCGTGATCGGCACACACGCGCTGATCCAGGACGCGGTCGAATTCTTCGACCTCGGCATGGTGATCGTCGACGAACAGCACCGCTTCGGCGTGGAGCAGCGAGATGCCTTGCGTGCCAAGGCGAAAGACGGCATCACCCCGCATCTGCTGGTGATGACCGCGACGCCGATTCCGCGCACCATCGCGATGACCACCCTCGGCGATCTGGAAACCTCCACCCTGACCGAGCTGCCGCGCGGGCGCTCACCGATCACCACCCGGGTAGTGCCCGCCCGGATGAAACCGGCGTGGGTCGAACGCGCCTGGGAACGGATCCGCGAGGAGGTGGCGGCGGGCCGGCAGGCGTATGTGGTGTGCTCCCGCATCGGCGACGAGGAGGACGACGGCGCAGCGAAGAAGGGCGCCAAGTCGAAAGGCAAGAGCCGGAAGCAAGCCGACGACGACACGGGCGAGGCGCCGACCACCCACGCCGCGATCGACGTGTTCGAGACGCTGCGCACCGGGCCGCTGGCCGACCTGCGGCTGGGCTTGTTGCACGGCCGGCTGCCGACCGACGACAAAGACCGCGTGATGCGCTCGTTCAACGACGGCGATATCGACGTGCTGGTCTGCACCACGGTCGTCGAGGTCGGCGTCGACGTGCCCAACGCGACCGTCATGGTCATCGTGGACGCCGATCGGTTCGGCGTCAGCCAGCTGCATCAGCTACGCGGCCGAGTCGGCCGGGGCAAACATCCGGGACTGTGCCTGCTCATCACCGAAACCTCGCCGATGGGCACGGCCATGGCGCGACTGGAGGCGGTGGCCGGCACGCTGGACGGCTTCGAACTGTCGGTACTCGATCTGCGACAGCGCCGGGAGGGCGATGTGCTGGGTTCCGCGCAGTCGGGTACCGCGCGCAGTTTGAAACTGCTCTCGCTGCTCGACGATCTCGACGTCATCACCACCGCCCAGGTGCTGGCGCGGGAGGTCGTGGACGCCGATCCGGGGCTGACCGACCATCCGGGCCTGGCGAATATGATGCATGCCGCCGTGGACTCCGAGCGACTGGAATATCTGGCGAAGTCCTGATCACCGGACCGCGGGCGGATACGGCAGATCGACGCTGGAGTTCTCGGTGACCGCCAGCGGGCGGCCGATCTGCGGGAACGCGCGCTGCGGACAGGCGGGCCGCTCGCACACCTTGCATCCGGCGCCGATCGGCACCGCGGCGGCCGGTTCGTCGAGTTGCAGGCCTTGCGAGTACACCAGCCGATCGGCGTATTCGATATCGCAGCCCAGCCCGACCGCGAATTCCTTGGTGGCGGTGCCGAAGCCGTGCGGACTGGGATAGGTCGTGCGCGCGATCCACAGATAGCGCCGGCCGTCCGGCATGGCCGCGACCTGCGTGAGGATCCGGCCGGGATGGGAAAACGCCTCGTGCACCACCCACAGCGGGCAACTGCCGCCCACCCGGGAGAAGTGAAACGCTGTGGCGGACTGGCGTTTCGAGATGTTGCCCGCGCGGTCGGTGCGGACGAAGAAGAACGGCACCCCGCGCTGTCCCTGCCGCTGCAGGGTGCTCAGCCGATGGCAGACCGTCTCGAAGCCGACCTCGAATCGCAGCGAGAGCAGGTCGATGTCGTAGGACAGTTCCTCGGCCGAGCGCAGGAACTTTCCGTACGGCAGCACCACCGCACCCGCGAAATAGTTGGCCAGTCCGACCCGGGCCAGGGCTCGCGATTCACCGACCAGCGACGGGGTGGCGTCGAGGACCTCGTCGAGCAGATCGCCGTGTAGCAGGAAGGCCAGTGTGGTGGCGATCTGGAATGCCCGCTGACCCGGGCGCAGCCGGCGCGCGAGGATGAGGGTGCGGGTCTCGGGGTCGTAGCGCCGTTTCGGGATGGCCGGGTCGGCGCCGTCGCCGCGGACCAGCACGGTGACACCGGCCCGCTCCTCGGCGACGCGGGCCAGTTGGCGATCGATCGATCCGATGGTCAGACCGCATTCGTCGAACAGCCGTTCGGCGGCCAGATCCAGCTGGGGAATGTGGTTGTGGTGGTCGTAGAAGAAATCGCGCACATCCTCGTATGGCATCGGGACACCGGGCGCACCGGTGGGGGTGGCGACCTTCGACGACAAGAGATCGAGCTGATCGGTGGTGGCGCGCAGGCGGCGATGCATGGCGACGATGGTCTTGGCGACCTCCGGTAGCCGGGTGGCGAGATCCTCGACCTCCGCGGCGGGTGGGGCGGTACCGCCGGCCGCTTCCACGAGCACCTCGTGCAGGTCCGAGACCAGCCGCGCGTCGGAGTCGGCGGCGAAGAACTGCACATCCAGATCGAAGGTTGAATTGAGTTTCAGGAGAACGGGAATCGTCAGAGGCCGCTGGTCACGTTCGAGCTGATTGAGATAGCTGGGCGAAAGCTCCAACGACTTGGCCAGGGCGGCCTGGGTCATCCGTCGTTCTTCGCGCAACCGCCGTAACCGGGCACCCGCATACATCTTGCGCACGCCGCAGATGCTACCTTCACGCCTTCGCAATCATTGCAATTTCGCTACTAGGCGCGCACAAAAATCTGCTGTTGCAAGGAGTTTTGATCAACTTCGATGATGCGTAGCGTGCGAAGTATGCGGCCGGATCCGGTAGGCCCGCGATAGCGGAAGTGCTGCTCGGCGGTGGTGAACTACCGGGTGGAAAAGGTTGCCGGAAAAGCTGCTGGGCCCCGAATTTTTCCGGCGGGCCGTCCGGTCGGCGACTCGCGTCCGGGCGAGTCGCCGACCGTGCGGCAGTAGCGCGTCACATTCGGCAGCACGCCACATGCAGCGGCGCGTCACTGCATCAGCGCACCAGCGCGGCCGCCTCGACCATATTGCGCAGCGACGCCTCCACCTCGGCGCGGCCGCGGGTTTTGAGGCCGCAGTCCGGATTCACCCACAACCGCTCCGCCGGAACGGCTTTCATCGCCTCACGCAGTGAATTCTCGATTTCGGCCACACTCGGAACCCGCGGTGAGTGGATGTCGTAGACACCGGGCCCGATACCGAGCGCGTACCCGGCGGCGGTGAGATCATCGAGGATCTCCATATGCGAGCGCGCCGCCTCCACCGACGTGACATCGGCGTCCAATGCCGCGATCGCGCCGATGATCTCGCCGAATTCGGAATAGCACAGATGAGTGTGGATCTGGGTGTCGTCGCGAACCCCGGCGGTGGCCAGGCGGAACGCGCCCACCGCCCAGTCCAGGTACGGCTGCTGATCACCGCGGCGCAGCGGCAGCAGCTCGCGCAGCGCGGGCTCGTCGACCTGGACGATACGGATTCCGGCGGCCTCCAGGTCCACCGTCTCGTCGCGAATGGCCAGCGCCACCTGCCGCGCGGTCTCGGCCAGTGGCTGATCGTCGCGCACGAACGACCACGCCAGAATCGTGACCGGGCCCGTGAGCATGCCCTTGACCGGCTTGCCGGTCAGCGATTGGGCGTAGGTGATCCACTCGACGGTCATCGGCGCGGTGCGAACGACATCGCCGTAGAGGATCGGCGGGCGCACGCAGCGGGTGCCGTAGGACTGCACCCAGCCGTTGTCGGTCGCGGCGAATCCTTCGAGTTGTTCGGCGAAGTACTGGACCATGTCGTTGCGCTCGGGTTCACCGTGCACGAGGACGTCGAGCCCCAGATTCTCCTGTAGCGCAATCACATCCGCGATCTCGGCGCGCATCCGCTCGCGATACTGCGCGTCGTCGATCGTGCCGGCGCGCAGCTCGGCGCGGGCGGTGCGGATCGCGGTGGTCTGCGGATAGGAGCCGATCGTGGTCGTGGGCAGCAGCGGCAGGCGCAGCTGTGCGCGCTGCAGCTCGCGACGGCGCTGCGCCGGTGCCCGCTGCGCCCGATCGTCGCCGAGGCCGGCGAGCCGGGCCCGCACGGCCGCGTTGTGCAGGCGCGGATCGCGGCGGCGGCTCTCGATCGCGGCGCGCGATGCGGCGAGCTCCGCGGCGACCGCGTCGGTGCCGGCGCCGACCGCGTGCGCCAATATCCGCACCTCGTCCATCTTCTCGGCGCCGAACGCCAGCCACGATCGCAACACCGGATCCAGGCCGGACTCCGCGGCCAGCGAATACGGCACATGCAGCAGCGAACTCGAGGTCGAGACCGCCAGCGCGCCGACCGAACCCAGCAGGGTCGCCAGCTCACTCAGCGCCGATTCCAGGTCCGTGCGCCAGATGTTGCGGCCGTCCACCACTCCGGCGACCACCAGCTTGTCCGCCAAGGCGGGAACCGCCGCGACCTCGGAAACGGTGGTGCCGGAACGGAAGTCCAGCGCCACGCCCTCGACCGGCGTGGCGGCCAGGGCGCTCAGTGCCGCGCCCGGGGAGCCGAAGTACGTGGACACCAGGATGCTCGGCCGGAGGTCCCCGGCGCTCACTTCGGCGTAGGTGGTGCGCACGGTGGCGAGCTCGGCCTCGGAGAGGTCACGCACCAGGGCCGGCTCGTCGATCTGGACCCAGGCGGCGCCCGCGTCGGCCAGCCGGTCCAGCAGCTCGCGGTAGAGCGGGATCAGCTCGGCCAGCCGGTCCATCGGCACGACGCCGTCGACACCCTTGGACAGGGCCAGGAAGGTCACCGGCCCGATCACCACCGGCCGTGCCGGGACGCCCAGCTCACGCGCCTCCCGCAGCTCGCCGAGCAGGGCCGACGGGTCGAGGGCGAACCGGGTGTCCGGGCCGATCTCCGGCACCAGATAGTGGTAGTTGGTGTCGAACCATTTGGTCATCTCCAGTGGTTCGATGCCCTCGGCGCCGCGCGCGGCCGCGAAATAGCGGTCCAGCGGATCGCCGAGGCCGGCGACCCGCGGCGGCAGCGCGCCGAGCATCGCCGCGGTATCGAGCATCTGGTCGTAGAACGAGAAGGTGCCCACCGGTACCGCGTCGAGTCCGGCGGCCTGCGCCGCCGACCAGCCCTGCGCGCGCAGCTGCCGGGCGACGCGCTCGAGTTCGGCGGCGTCGATCCGTCCGGCCCAGTAGCTTTCGACGGCACGTTTGAGTTCGCGCCGCGGCCCGATGCGCGGCAGGCCCAGAACCGTTGCGGTGAAGCGAGTATGCGTTGTGACAGTCACGGTGTTCTCCAAACTGGAAGCCACAGATCACCGCCGCACGACGGACGAAGCCCCGAAAAACACTGCCGCACCGGGGTATCCGGTGTGCCACGGGTCCGCCCACCCGATCCACGAGGCGGTGACCGCCGGATACGGCGTATCCGGCACAGCCGGCAGGTCTTCGGACTCACAGGCATCGGTCGTGCGGACCGGTCCGGAGAGGGCCCCGGATGTCGCCTACTGGCCGTCGCTTCCCGGAATGAATCCAGTGCTCATGACGGCGGTCGTTCCTGTTCACCGCTGCGGGACAGTCCCGGATTCTCACCGGGTTCCCTCTCGCCGGCCCGCGAGGACCGGTTTCGACGCTGCGCGCGACGCTCGGGGCTCCAACTCGTCGACGGCAGCGAACCAGCTGCGTTCCCGAGCGTAATCCACCGCGAGCGGCAGGGGAAACGCCGCCCGCCCGGCCGCATATGTTTCCGCTGGAAGAACACAACTTCGCAGACTCGCCGATCCGGTTTGTGAGGATGGCTGCGAAGCCGTATTCACTGTCCGGCCCCGCTCGCCGGGCAGGTACCTTTATCGAATGTTCTCCAAAGTGCTGGTCGCCAACCGCGGGGAAATCGCCATCCGTGCCTTCCGCGCCGCCTACGAACTCGGCATCGGCACCGTGGCGGTCTTTCCCTACGAAGATCGCAATTCGGTGCATCGCCTCAAGGCCGACGAGTCGTACCAGATCGGTGTCCCCGGACATCCGGTGCGCGCCTACCTCTCGATTCCCGAGATCATCAGCGCCGCCAAGTCCGCCGGCGCCGATGCGGTCTACCCCGGCTACGGCTTCCTGTCGGAGAATCCGGACCTCGCCGCGGCCTGTGCGGCCGAGGGCATCACCTTCATCGGCCCCTCGGCCGAGGTGCTCGAACTGACCGGTAACAAGGCGCGGGCCATCGCGGCGGCGAAGGCGGCCGGGCTCCCGGTGCTGAACTCCAGCGCCCCCTCGGCCGATGTCGAGGAGCTGCTGCGGGCCTCGGAGGAGATGGACTTCCCGGTGTTCGTGAAGGCCGTCGCCGGCGGTGGCGGTCGCGGTATGCGCCGGGTGGCGGATCGGGTGCAACTGCGCGAGGCGATCGAGGCCGCCATGCGCGAGGCGGAATCGGCGTTCGGAGACGCGACGGTCTTCCTCGAGCAGGCGGTGATCAACCCGCGGCATATCGAGGTGCAGATCCTGGCCGATCAGCACGGCAACGTCATGCATCTGTTCGAGCGCGACTGTTCGCTGCAGCGGCGGCATCAGAAGGTGATCGAGCTGGCGCCCGCGCCGAATCTGGAACCCGCACTGCGCGAACGTATTTGCGCCGACGCGGTGGCGTTCGCGCGCCAGATCGGGTACTCGTGCGCGGGCACCGTGGAGTTCCTGCTCGACGAGCGCGGCCATCACGTGTTCATCGAGATGAACCCGCGGATCCAGGTCGAGCACACGGTGACCGAGGAGATCACCGATGTGGATCTGGTGCAGTCGCAGTTGCGCATCGCGTCCGGCGAGTCGCTGGCGGATCTGGGGCTGAGTCAGGACAGCGTGTCGATTCACGGTGCCGCGCTGCAGTGCCGGATCACGACCGAGGATCCGGCCAACGGATTCCGTCCCGACACCGGCCGCATCACCGCCTACCGCTCGCCCGGCGGCGGTGGCATCCGGCTCGACGGCGGTGCGAATCTCGGCGCCGAGGTCGGCGCCCACTTCGACTCCATGCTGGTCAAGCTGACCTGTCGCGGCCGCGACTTCGGCGCGGCGGTGGCACGGGCCCGGCGCGCGGTGGCGGAATTCCGCATCCGCGGCGTGGCCACCAACATCCCGTTCCTGCAGGCCGTGCTCGACGATCCGGATTTCCGCGCCGGACGCATCACCACCTCGTTCATCGACGAGCGGCCCGAGCTGCTGACCCAGCGCGGTTCGGCCGACCGCGGCACCCGCATCCTGCGCTATCTGGCCGACGTGACGGTGAACAAGCCGCACGGTGAGCGGCCGACGGCGGTATATCCGCACGACAAGCTGCCGGCGATCGATCTGAGTGCGCCGCCGCCGGACGGCACCCGCCAGCGTCTGCTCGAACTGGGACCCGAGGGTTTCGCGCGGTGGTTGCGGGAGCGCGACGCGGTCGGCGTCACCGACACCACGTTCCGCGACGCCCATCAGTCGCTGCTCGCGACGCGGGTGCGCACGCGCGGACTGCTGACCGTCGCCGGGCACGTGGCGCGGATGACCCCGGAACTGCTCTCGGTCGAATGCTGGGGTGGCGCGACCTACGATGTGGCGCTGCGCTTCCTGTACGAGGACCCGTGGGAGCGGCTGGCCGCGCTGCGGGAGGCGATTCCGAACATCTGCTTGCAGATGCTGCTGCGCGGGCGCAACACCGTCGGGTACACACCGTATCCGGAGCAGGTGACGCGGGCGTTCGTGCGCGAGGCCACCGACACCGGTATCGACATCTTCCGGATCTTCGACGCACTGAACAATGTGGATCAGATGCGGCCGGCGATCGACGCGGTACGCGAGACCGGCACCGCGCTGGCCGAGGTCGCGATGTCCTATACCGGTGATCTGTCGAATCCGGGCGAGAACCTCTACACCCTCGACTACTACCTGAAGCTCGCCGAGCAGATCGTCGAGGCCGGCGCGCACGTGATCGGCATCAAGGACATGGCCGGGCTGCTGCGGGCGCCGGCCGCGCACACGCTGGTGACCGCGCTGCGCAGTAACTTCGACCTGCCGGTGCACGTGCACACCCACGACACTCCGGGCGGGCAGCTCGCCACCTACCTGGCCGCCTGGCAGGCCGGCGCGGACGCCGTGGACGGGGCGAGTGCGCCGATGGCAGGCACCACGAGCCAGCCCGCGCTCTCGGCGATCGTCGCCGCGGCCGCGCATTCGCCCTACGACACCGGGCTGAACCTCGATGCCGTGTGCGATCTCGAGCCGTACTGGGAGGCGCTGCGAAAGGTGTACGCGCCCTTCGAATCCGGGTTGCCGGGGCCGACGGGCCGGGTGTACCACCACGAGATCCCGGGTGGGCAGTTGTCGAATCTGCGGCAGCAGGCCATCGCACTCGGGCTGGGCGACCGGTTCGAAGAGGTCGAGGCGAAATACGCGGCCGCCGATCGGCTGCTGGGCCGGCTGGTGAAGGTCACCCCGTCCTCCAAGGTGGTCGGCGATCTGGCCCTGTCGCTGGTCGGATCGGGCGTGGACGTGGACGATTTCGCCACCGACCCCGCGCGCTACGACATCCCGGACTCGGTTATCGGTTTCCTGCGTGGCGAACTCGGTACCCCGGCGGGCGGCTGGCCCGAACCCTTCCGCAGCCGCGCCCTCGAAGGTCGCGGTCCGGCGAAGCCGGAAGTGCCGCTGACCACGGAAGACGCCGCGGCACTGGACGGTTCGTCACAGCAGCGCCGAGAGACGTTGAACCGGTTGCTGTTTCCCGCTCCGACCGCGGAATTCCTAGCGCATCGGGAGAAGTACGGCGACACCACCGGATTGTCGGCGAACCAGTTCTTCTACGGTCTGCGCCACGGTGAGGAACACCGCGTCGAACTGGAGAAGGGCGTCACTCTGCTCATCGGCCTCGAGGCGATCTCGGAGCCGGACGAGCGCGGCATGCGCACGGTGATGTGCATTCTCAACGGGCAGCTGCGTCCGGTACAGGTGCGCGACCGCTCGATCGCCAGCGAGGTTCCGGTGGCGGAGAAGGCCGACAAGAACAACGCCGGCCACATCGCCGCACCCTTCGCCGGTGTCGTCACCCTGACTGTCGGCGAGGGCGACACGGTCGCCGCCGGTGACACGGTCGGCACCATCGAGGCCATGAAGATGGAGGCCGCCATCACCGCATCCCGCGCGGGAGTCGTCGCCCGCGTGGCGATCGGCACGGTGCAGCAGGTGGAAGGCGGCGACCTGCTGGTGGAACTGCGCATGAACGAGACATCGGCCGAATGACGGTGCCGGTCAGCCACATTCGCGCGCGGGGCGAGGGCCGGCCGTGATCGGTCACGGACCGGCTCGCGCTTGCCCTCGGCTTGCCGTGGCGGAGGGATCGCGGTGACCCGGATCGTCGCGGGCACGGCCGGCGGTCGGCGGCTGCGGGTTCCGCCCGCGGGGACCAGGCCGACCTCGGACCGGGTGCGGGAAGCGCTGTTCAACGCGCTTTCCGCGCGCATGGATTTCGACGGCATCCGGGTACTCGACCTCTATGCCGGGTCCGGGGCCCTCGGTCTGGAGGCGCTGTCGCGCGGTGCGTCCCATGCGCTGCTGATCGAATCCGATCGCAAGGCGGCCGCGGTGATTCGCGGCAATATCGCGGATCTCGAGGTCCCGGGCGCCGAATTGCGCCCGGGCACAGTCGCTTCCGTCCTCGCGACGGCACCCGCCGAACCGTACGACCTGGTGCTGTCCGACCCGCCCTACGCAGTCGCCGACGCCGCTGTCGAGGCCGACCTGCGGGCGTTGTCGGCCAACGGCTGGCTGTACGGGGACGCGCTGATCGTCGTCGAGCGGTCGGCGCGATCAGCGGAAACGGCATGGCCCGCAGGTTATTCGGCGTTGAAGTCGCGCCGATACGGCGAAACTCGCGTCGATCTGGCGGAATACCACGGGTAATCCCCGACCCCGGGCTCGGTCGACGGTCGTTCCGCCGGCAAGGCCTGCCGCCGCGGTGGCTCCCGCCGCCGCGACGACCGACTCAGCCGCGGCGTTCGGCGATGCGGGCGAGCAGACGTTTGTGCACGGCCGGCGGCAACATGCCGGTGACGTCGCCGCCGAAGGTCGCCACCTCCTTGACCAGGGAGCTGGACAGGAAGCTCAGCGCCGGGTTGGTTGCCAGGAAGTAGGTGTCGACGCCCGAGAGGTGCTTGTTCATCTGGGCCATCTGCATCTCGTATCCGAGATCGGTGGCATCGCGCAGACCCTTGACCATGGCGGTGATGCCCTGTTCGCGAGCGAAATCGACCAGCAGCCCGTACCAGGACTCGATCCGTACGTTGGGCAGATCGGCGGTCGCCTCGCGCAACATCTCGATCCGCTCGTCGACGCTGAACATGCCCTGCTTGCTCTTGTTGATCATCACGGTCACGACGACCTCGTCGAACTGCGCGGCCGCGCGCGAGATGACGTCGATATGCCCGTTGGTCACCGGATCGAAGGACCCGGGGCACAGTGCTCCTGCCATGCAGCGACGCTAACAGGTCGGGGCGGGCCGAGCCGATCGTGGTCGTCACAGCGCACGCAGCCGCAGTGGCGTCGGCGCCGGGAGGGGCGCGGGGCGAATGTAACCGCGGGGGCGCTGCTCGCGGGCCCGGCTCAGCGCGGCGTGTACGTGCTCCGCGGTGCCGCCGGTACTCAAACCGCGCCAGGTGGTGCGGACCGGCTGAAATCCGTAGCGCCGCAACACCGCATCCGGCGGGCGGCGCGACGGGCCGCCATGGGCCCACGCTCTGCTCGGCCGGTTTCCGTCGACCTCGAGCACCACCCCGGTTCGGCCGAGATACAGGTCGGCCGTCCCCAGCACTCTCCCGTCCTCGGCATGGATCACTCCACCCGCGGCCGCCGGCGGGAAGCCGAGCAGCCGCAGCAGCACCCGGATCCGGGAGTGGTCGACTCCGGCGCTGCGCGGATCGAGGAAACCGATCACGTGCCGGGCGCCGTCGACGCCGCGCCGGCCCCGGGCACAGGCCAGTTCGCGTGCCAATGCCGGTGCGGTGATGCCGAATTCGCGAGCGAGGGCATCGCCGACGACGACCGCCGATTCGAACGGAAGGGTGCGGGCCAGATCGATGACCGTGCGGGCGGGACTGGTCACCAGCAGCCCGTGCCGTTCGGCCACTACGGTGACGGGTGCGCAATGCACCTGCAGATTCGGTTTGATGCGCCCGCCGTGGCGTCGATTGCGTGTCACGTGCACACGGTCCAGCAGTGCCGGCGACATCGGCGCACCCAGCATGACCGCCGCCGATTGGTGGCTCACCACGGCATCGGCCGCCATCTCCGGCAGCAGTGCCGCCACCGCCAGCCGGTGCCGTGCCACGCCGTCCAATTCCGCGAGTAGCGAGGCCTCGGCGTACGCCCCGCGCCGCACCCGCCGCCAACTCCCGATCGCGCACCGCCGCCGGATCTCGTCGTCGCCGACCCCCGCCGAGACCGCGTCTCGGCGCCGGTGCAGCCCGGCGACCCCGCCCTGCACCGTTGACCGGCTTGCGCGGCACAAGGTTTCGGCACGCGTGTCGCGGTGCGTCATTGCGGGTCCTGGTACGGCCGGGTTCGGCGCGGGTGCGGGAGAAGAGGACAGGGGACCGGTACCCGCGGGCGCGGGGAAGTGGCCGAGCGCAGACCCGCCCGCCAGATGGTGGGGCTTCCCGGACAGTGGTTCTCCGAACGGTGGTGCATTGCCGAACCTCCCACGATGAGAACTCGCAACGACGTTTGCTGAGTTAGGACGTGGGGTAAGGAGACTCGGTTCCTTGCACAGATGACCAGGTTGCAGCCGCACCCCGTGCAGGAATGCCCGGCGATCGGAACACCGCGATCAGAACAGTCAGAACACCCAGAGCCGCAGCGTGAGGAAGCGCAGGGTGCCGACTCCGGCGGTGATGCCGATGACGGCGATCGCCTCGGCGACGTCGTCGAGGCCGGGCGCCGCGATGTCGAGCACCGCCAGCGCCCCCGAGGTGATGGCGAGTCCGGCCAGCGCCAGTCCGCCGCCCTCGAGTTGGGCGGCGAGCCAGCCGACCCGGTCGGCGGCGTGGAAGGTGAGGCGGCGGTGCAGTTCGTTGGCGAGTGCCGTGCTGACGATGGATCCGGTCAGGTTGGCCAGCTGCGGCCCGCCGCTGTAGCAGGCCAAGAAGAGCAGGAAGTAGCCGATATTGCTGAAACCGCCGACCAGCGCGAACCGGACGAGTTGCGACAGCCAGTGGTCCCCGCGCAGGTAGTCGGCGAAGCGCGAGGCTAGGCGGCGGACAACGGGCGGGGACTGCTGCGGCTCCGGCGTCTCGGCCGGCAGTTCGCTGCGCACGATGGATACGCCCGGATCGGGCTGTGGGTTCACCCACATACCCGGAGGTGCCGGATAAAGGACAACCATGGTCGTTCCGATCGCACAGTGCCGGACTCCGAGGGCGACGGGTTCCGGCTGGTCTACCGCTCAGTAGAAAAAGATAGCACCAAGCGGAGAGATTTCCTCCACTTGATTTGTGTGGGATAGGAAACACCATCCGACACACCGAAGGTGATCTGGGCAGACACGCGGGATGCGGGCACACTGGGCCGAGAGCAGTAGTTCGGCACGAGAGTGGGGTCAGCAGGATGTATCGCGTATTCGAGGCACTCGACGAACTGGTCGCGATCGTCGAAGAGGCGCGGGGTATCCCGCCGACTCGCAATTGCATCGTGCCTCGCGGTGATGTGCTGGAACTGCTCGACGACGTGCGTGAGGCGCTGCCCGGCGAGCTCGACGACGCCCAGGACGTGCTCGACCACCGCGACAAGATCGTCTCCGATGCCCGCAATACCGCCGACGCGACGGTGACCGGCGCGAACGACCAGGCCGAACAGACCGTCGCCGGCGCCCGAGAGGAGGCCGACCGGCTGCTTGCCGACGCCAAGGCCCACGCCGACCGGATGGTCGCCGAGGCCCGCGCGCACGCCGATCACCTGGTCGCGACCGCACAGGCCGAGGCCGACCGCATAGTGAGCGACGGTAAGGCCGAGTACGAGGCGCTCACCGGCCGCGCCCGTACCGAATCGGAGCGGATGATCGCGGCGGGCCAGGCCTCCTACGACCGATCGGTGGCCGAGGGGCAGGCCGAACAGGAGCGCCTGGTCTCGCAGACCGAGGTGGTGCGGGCCGCGCACGCCGAATCCGCGCGCCTGATCGACGCCGCGCAGACCGAGGCCGACCGGCTGCGCGAGGAATGCGACCACTATGTCGATTCCCAGCTCGCCGATTTCGAGGAGACGCTGCACTCGACGCTGCGGACGGTGGGCCGTGGTCGTCAGCAATTGCGTTCGGGGACCGGCATTCCGGACTACGCCGCCGACTTCCGGCGCTGATCTGCCCGCGCTCGTTCCGGGATTTGGGGGGATCGGCGCAGTTCGCGTACTGTGGAGTGGTTGCCCAAACCCCCTCGAAACGTGAGTGAGTGTCCGATGTCCGCCCAGTCCGGTCCCGGTTCGCGTCGTCGTCAGACCGACGCGGATTTCGTGCTGGACACCCGCAGTCTGGGGCGCGCCCCGGGCTCGATCCGGCAGGTGCATCGGGTCGTCACCGCCGCCGAGAAGATCGGCTTGGACCTGATCGCGATCCCGGCCGGTGCCGAGATCGACCTCGATCTGACCCTGCAGGCGGTCTCGGAGGGTGTGCTGGTCACCGGTTCGGTGTCGGCGCCGATCGAGGGGGAGTGCTCGCGCTGCCTGGAGTCGTTCACCGACGATCTGGAACTCGAGATCACCGAACTGTTCGCCTATCCGGACAGCGCGACCGAGCAGACCACCGAGGAAGACGAGATCTACCGGCTCGTCGACGACATGATCGACATCGAGCCGGTGGTCACCGACGCCGTCGGTCTGGAATTGCCGCTGCAACCGCTGTGCGAACCCGATTGCGCCGGGCTGTGCCCGGAATGCGGTGTCCGGATGGCGATTGCGGGTCCGGATCACACGCATGAGATACTGGACCCTCGCTGGGCGGGGCTTGCGAAACTCGCGAGCGAAACCCCCAGCTCCGGCGTCTCCGACGCCCCATCAGACGTAGACCGATCGCTTGCCGACCGCCATGGTTCGGCAAGTTCGACGACAGAGGAGAAGTAGTCGTGGCCGTTCCGAAGCGCCGGATGTCTCGTGCCAACACCCACTCGCGGCGCAGCCAGTGGAAGGCCACCGCGCCGACCCTGATCACCTGCCCGAACCGGGCGTGCGGTCAGAAGACCCTCCCGCACATCGCGTGCCCGAACTGCGGTACCTACAAGGGCCGCCAGGTCACCTCGGCCATCTGATCTGCCGATCGGGTAGCCGCGAAGTGACCGCCGGTAAGGACGAAGCGGACGCACCCGCAGCGGGCGATACCGCTGACCACGCCAGCCTTCTGGAAGCGCTCGGCGTGGAGGTGCGCCCGGACCTGCTCCGGCTGGCGCTCACCCACCGTTCCTACGCCTACGAGAACGGTGGGTTGCCGACCAACGAACGCCTGGAATTCCTGGGCGATTCGGTTCTCGGTCTGAGCATCACCGAGCGCCTGTACCTCGAGCATCCGGAGAAATCCGAGGGCGAGCTCGCCAAACTGCGCGCCAGTGTGGTGAACATGCATGCCCTGGCCGAGGTCGCGCGCGGCCTGGGTGAGGGCGGCCTCGGCCGTCATCTGCTGCTCGGTAAGGGCGAGGAACTCACCGGCGGCCGGGACAAGGCGAGCATTCTCGCCGATGGGATGGAGTCGCTGCTGGGTGCGGTCCATCTGCAACACGGCATCGAGGTCGCGCGCGGAGTCGTGCTGCGGCTGTTCGCCGAACTGCTCGAACGCGGTCCCCGGATGGGCGCCGGCCTGGACTGGAAGACCAGTCTGCAGGAGCTCACCGCGGAACGCGGCATCGGCGTGCCCAGCTACGAGATCACCTCGACCGGTCCCGACCACGACAAGGAATTCACCGCCACCGCGGTGATCGGCGGCCAGGCCTACGGGCAGGGCGTCGGCCGGTCCAAGAAGGAAGCCGAGCAGAAGGCCGCGGGCGCTGCGTGGCAGGCGCTCACCGCGGACGGTTCCGCCGAAGCCGGTGACTGATGCCCGAACTGCCCGAGGTCGAGGTGGTCCGGCGCGGACTCGAGGAGCACGTCGTCGGCCACGTCGTGGAATCGGTCCTGGTCAAACATCCGCGGTCGGTGCGCCGCCACGAACTCGGCGGTGACGATCTGGCCGGCCGGATGGCGGGCCTGCGGATCGAATCCGCCCGCCGCCGCGGCAAATTCCTGTGGCTGACCTTCGACGACCCCGATGCCGCACTCGTCGTCCACCTGGGGATGAGCGGGCAGATGCTCGTACAGTCCGCGCAGGCGCCGCTGGAGAAGCACGCGCATATCGTCGCCGGACTCGACAACGGCACCCAGCTGCGGTTCATCGATCAGCGCACCTTCGGTGGCTGGGCGCTGAACCGGCTCATCGCTCTCGACGGTGAGGAACTGCCGGAATCGGTCGCCCACATCGCGCGCGATCCGCTCGACCCCCGTTTCGACACCGAGGCCGTGGTCGCGCGGATGCGGACCAAATCGTCCGAGATCAAGCGGGTGCTGCTGGATCAGACGGTGGTCTCGGGCATCGGCAACATCTACGCCGACGAGGCGTTGTGGCGAGCGCGCATCCACGGCGAACGCCCCGCCGCCGCGCTCACCCGGCCCGCGCTGCGGCGGCTGCTGAGCGAGGTGCAGGCGGTGATGGGTGCGGCCCTCGACGCCGGCGGCACCTCCTTCGACGCGCTGTATGTCAACGTCAACGGCAATTCCGGATACTTCGAGCGGTCGCTGGCCGCCTACGGCCGCGAGGACGAACCGTGCCGTCGCTGCGGCGCGCCGATCCGCCGCGAGAAGTTCATGAACCGCTCGTCGTACTCCTGTCCGCGCTGCCAGCCGAAGCCCCGGCGATAGCGGCGAGCACGCGCTAAATTTGCGGTGTGTCCGATAAAGCCACTTCGTACGAAGGGAGAGCGGATGCGCAAGCTCACCTACTTCGTGGCCTCGACCATCGACGGGTATATCGCCACCTCGGACGGATCGGTCGACTTCTTCCCGGTCGGCGGTGACCACGGCCCCGCCATCACCGCGCAGTATCCGGAGACGTTACCGACCAAGATCCGGGAATCGCTCGGGATCGACAGTCCGGGCGAAAGTTTCGACACCGTGATCATGGGACGCAAGACCCACGATTTCGGGGTGCGGACCGGCACGTCGAGCCCGTATTCACATCTGCGGCAGTTCGTCGTGTCGACCACCCTGCCCGGCGATCCGGATCCGGACGTCGAGCTGATCTCCTCCGACCCGCTGGGGCGCGTGCGCGGGCTCAAGCAGGAGAAGGGCTCGGGTATCTGGTTGTGCGGCGGCGGTGAACTGGCACAGGCGCTGCTGCCGGAGATCGACCAGATCTTCCTCAAGTTGTATCCGATCGTGCTGGGACACGGCCGGCCGCTGTTCGGCGCGGGACCGAGGCTGCCCGAGCCGGCGCTGTTCCGAGTGCTCACCGGCCGGGTGTTCGAGGACGGAGTGTCGTTCATCAAATACAGCCGGTTGCCCTAGTGGGCGGCCAGGTTCCGGATCCGGTGGCCGCGCTGCGCGAGATCGCGTTCTGGATGGAACGCGATCGCGCGCAGACCCATCGGGTCAAGGCCTACCGGCGGGCGGCCGATGTGGTGGCCGAGCTCTCGGACGCCGATTTCGAGCGTTACCGCGAATCCGGTGCCTGGCAGGAACTTTCGGGCATCGGCCCGAAGACCGCGGCGGTGATCGAACAGGCCTGCACCGGCGCCGTACCGCAGCGACTGGCCGAATTGCGTTCCGCCGCAAAGCCGATCGCGCCCGCCGGTGGCGAGGTCCGCGCATTGTTGCGGGGCGATCTGCACACCCACTCCGACTGGTCCGACGGCGGCAGCCCGATCGAGGAGATGATGCGCACCGCGCAGGCCCTGGGCCACGAATACTGTGCGCTGACCGATCATTCGCCGCGGTTGAAAGTCGCCAACGGACTCTCCGCGGAGCGGTTGCGCCGCCAGCTGGACGTGGTCGCCGAACTCAACGAGCGGCTCGCGCCGTTTCGCATTCTCACCGGTATCGAGGTCGACATCCTCGACGACGGCACCCTCGACCAGGAGGCCGAGCTGCTCGCTCGCCTGGATGTCGTTGTGGCCAGCGTGCATTCGAACCTCCGCGCCGACTCGGCGACCATGACCAAACGCATGGTGTACGCGGTGGCGAATCCGAACGTGGACATCCTCGGCCACTGCACCGGGCGGTTGGTCGCCGGTAATCGCGGTATCCGGCCGGAATCGTCGTTCGATGCCGAACTCGTCTTCGAGGCCTGCCGCCGTTACGGGACGGCCGTGGAAATCAACAGCCGTCCCGAACGGCTCGATCCACCGAGCCGGCTGCTGCGCCTGGCCGTGGAGAGGGGCTGCTATTTCAGCATCGATACCGATGCGCACGCCCCCGGGCAGCTGGACTGGCAGGGCTACGGCTGTGAACGTGCCGCGGCGAACGAGGTCCCAGCCGATCGCATCATCAACAGCCTGCCACTGGATGAACTTTTGGCGTTCACCGCGCGGTGACCCCTCACGGCGAACCGGGCCCGCTCAGAGGATCGCGAACGCGACGACCATGCCGATCGCCAGATGGGCGGCGGCCACCAGCAGCGACTGAATCTGGTAGCTGGACGATTTCAGCAGATCGCCGATGTGCAGGCCGACCAGCCATTCGAGCAGCCGGATGGAGACCACCTGCGCGATGATGCCCACCAGCCCGTAGATGCCGGTGGCGACCAGGCCCTCGACGAGCCGGCCGCCGGAGGAGTAGATCGCCAGCACCACGATCAACGCCATACTCACCATGCCCGCGGAGGCGATGACGACCGCGTTCGGATTACCGGCGGCGACCATCTTGCGCAGCGGTCCGGGCGTGGAACTGTCGATGGCCTGGAATCCGATCAGCATCAGGGCCAGACCCAGCACCGCGTACAGCGCGATCGCGCCGACGCCGTGCCCGACGGAGCTCCAATACCCTGATTCGAGCGCGAGGGTGGACGACACAGATTCCTCCGGTGATGTTGATCGAGTCGCTGAATGCTACTTGGTCGGAATGCGATGCGGAACGAAGGTGGAGCCGTCGTCGGTGATCAGGCCGGGGGATTCGCGGATGCCGAGACCGGCCGAGGTGTCGCCGACGATCCAGGCGCCCAGGACCGGCCGCAGGCCGTCGAAATCCGGTAGCGGATCGAGAAGTTGGTAGACGAACCCCTCCTCGCCGTACACGCCGCCGGTCGAGGTCTCCATCCCGGCGCCGACGATGGTCATATTGGCGCCCTCGCGGCCCAGCTTCGGTTTGCGGATGTACTCGGTGAGCTCGTGCGGATCGTCGAGATAGGCCGGCAGCAGATTCGGATGCCCGGGATACATCTCCCACAGCACCGCCAGCAGCGCCTTGTTGGACAGCAGTGTCTTCCAGAGGGGTTCGACCCAGGCGGTCTCGGGGATGGAGTCCACCACGCGCTTGCCGAAATCGTCGTCGAGCGCCCACTCCCACGGATACAGCTTGAAGATCGAACCGATCGGCGCCTCGGCCAGATCGACGAAACGCTCCAGCTCGGTATCGAATCCGATCTCCTCGATCGGCAGCGCGATGGTGTCGAAACCGGCCTCGGCGGCGGTCTCCTGCATATACGCGGTGGTCACGTTGTCCTCGCCGGAGGCGTCGGCCGAGGACCAGGTGAAGTGCAGCTGATTGGTGGGCAGCTGGTCGAGCAGCTCGCCCCAGCGCTCGACCAAGCGCTCGTGCAGCGAATTCCACTGGTCGTCGTCGGGGTAGAGGTCGGTGAGCCAGTGCCACTGCACGATGGCCGCTTCCAGCAGCGAGGTCGGCGTATCGGCGTTGTACTCCAGCAGTTTCGCCGGGCCGCGGCCGTCGTAGCGCAGATCGAAACGCCCGTAGACGTACGGGTCGCTGCGATGCCACGACTTCTTGATCGGCTCCCAACTCCATTCGGGCAGACCGAAATCGGCGAAGCGCTCGGTGAGCACGATCTGCTCGACCGCGTGCAGGCACATCGAATGCAGCACCTCGACCTGGGCCTCGAGCGCGAGGATCTCGTCGAGATCGAATTCGTAGTGCACCGATTCGTCCCAGTACGGGCGCGACTGTCCGTTCGCGTCGCGGCCGGGCGAGCCGAATACCAGCCCTTGATCGGCGATGATCTTCTGCCAGCCGGTACGTTGCCGGTTGCGCATCCGACGCATCTAGGAGCCTCCACTGGTGGAACCGGATTTACTGCCGAGACCGCCTCGTACGACGGTCCCGCTCTTGGTGCTGACGGTGGTCTTCTTCGGCGCGACCGTGCTGCCGCCGACGGGCGCGCGCCCCACGGTGTTGTTGCCGCCGTAGTAGTAGCGGTACTGGTGGCCGTTGTAGAGGAAGATGCCCGGCCCGAGGCCGCCGCCGCCGTAATAGCCGCCGGTACTCGCGTAGGACTGGGCGCGCACACAGTCGTCGTCGGGTACGACCTGCTGTTGCCCGTTGTCGTCGGTGATGCAGTAGGCGGTCACATTCGCGGGCCGGTGTGCGGCCTGGTAGGCGAGATATCCGGTGCCGACCACCGCGGCGATGCCGGCCACCGCCACGCCGCCGATGAGCAGCCGTTTGCGCTTGCGCCGCTTGGTTTCCGCGGCCTCCGCCGCGGCCCGCTCCGCCTCTTCGGCGCGTTTGCGGGCCTTGTCGCGTGCCCGCGCCTCGGCCACCGTCGGCGGGCGGGGCTGGGTGACGCCGGCCTCCTGCCGCTGCATACTCCCGCGCATGCGCCGGGGCCTGTCGGATTCGCCTGCGGCGCCGGAATTTTCACCCTCGGGATCGGCCGGCCCACCGGCGTCGGCGCCGAAAGCGTTGTCCGACAGCGGGTTCGGCACACCGGGGGTGGCCAGGCCGGGAATCGTCGAGGCCGGGTCGGGGAAGCCGGGCAGGATGGGCGTGCCGGGCAGAGTCGGCGCGGTCCGCGGATTCGGGAGGGTGGCGTCCGGTTCGCTCAGGCGTCTCGTCGGTTCCGCCTCGGATGCGCCGGTTTCGCGCTCGCCTTCGGGCCGCGCGCCGAAACGCACCGTCGGATCCGACTCGCCGGATTCCGTGCCGCCACCGGTGCTGTCTTCCCCCGCGGACGGGGTGTCGCGGGGGTCGTGCGAATCCCGATCCCCGGGTCCGCCGCCCGGCTCATGTGTTGCCAACGATCGACTCCTGTATCCCCGCCGCTACCGTTCCTCGAAGCCTGTGATTCCGCCGAGGGCGGCGCCCCAGTTTTCCACAACCAGGTCGACTCGACCAGGCGTGTCACCCGACCGCAACAATGCCAGCAAACGCTCGCACGCCGGTCGCGGGCCCTCGGCGACCACGTGCACGCGGCCGTCCCGGGTGTTGCGGGCGTGGCCCACCAAACCGAGCTCCAGCGCCCGCGCTCGCGTCCACCAGCGGAACCCGACGCCCTGCACCAGGCCGTGCACCCAGGCGCTGAGCCGGACGGGGTCGGGGCTCACGAGTCGATCTTGTCGATCTGGAACGTCAGATTCACCGTGGTGCCCGCCTTCAGCGTCCGTCCCACCGTGCACACCTTGTCGATGGCGCGCTGCACGGTGACCAGCAGGCGCTGGCGCCCGGCCTCGTCGAGTTCGGACAGGTCCAGTTCGACGATCTCGTTCAGTTCCGGATACACCTCGTTCTCGCGGTCGGCGTCGCCGGAGACGCGGATCGTGGTGTCGTAGGTCTCGCCCAGCCGGTTGGACAGCGGGAAGTCCGAACTCATCCCGGTGCAGGCGGCCAGCGCGATCTTCAGCAGCTCGCCCGGGGTGAAGACGCCCTCGACGCCGTCGGAGCCGATGAGCACCTCGGCTCCGCGCGAGCTGCGCCCGGTGTAGCGGCGGGTGCCGGTCCGCTCCACCCACAATTCGGTCACCGGCTTCGGCGCCTTGGCCTGCGGGGCGGCCGCGACGGTCGCGGGCTGCGCAGCGGCGGCGGTGGGTGCGGCGGAGTTGGCGGTCTGTTCGGACATACCGTCGATCCTGCCATCGTGCCCGGCATATCCGCACCGGACACCGGCTTTCACCACGGCGTGCGGAGGCCGTTGTGTCCGATATCACCGGTTCTGCCGGGCGTCGCCGGGCCCGGGTCAGGCTTGGAATCGGTACCCCATACCGGCCTCGGTGAGCAGATGTTTCGGCTGGGAAGGGTCGTCTTCGAGCTTGCGCCGCAGCTGCGCCAGATACACCCGGAGATAGTGGGTTTCGGTCGCATACGTCGGGCCCCACACCTCGCGCAGCAGTTCCCGGCGGCCCACCAGCTTGCCCTGATTACGCACCAGCATTTCCAGCACCCCCCATTCGGTGGGGGTGAGGTGGACATCGCGGCCGCCGCGGACGACCTTCTTCGCCGCGAGATCGACGGTGAACGAGGACGTTTCCACGATGGGCGCCGACTCCTCGGCCGTCGAGGCGGAACGCCGCACCGCCGCCCGCAGGCGGGCCAGCAGTTCGTCCATGCCGAACGGTTTGGTGACGTAGTCGTCGGCGCCGGTGTCGAGGGCCTGCACCTTGTCCGAGGAATCGGTGCGGGCGGACAGCACGATCACCGGCATCGAACTCCAGCCGCGAATTCCGGCCAGTACCTCGACCCCGTCGATATCGGGCAGGCCGAGATCCAGCACGACCACGTCGGGGTGTTTCTCCGCGGCCGCCCGCAGGGCCGCCGCGCCGGTGGCGGCGGTGATCACCTCGTAGCCGCGCACCGACAGATTGATCCGCAGCGCGCGCAGGATCTGCGGTTCGTCGTCGACGACCAGCACGCGGGTCGCGGCCGGCGGTCGTTCGGCCGATGTCACGACGCCTCCTGTGTCTTGCGGGACACCCGCACCCGGTCGGCGGCGCGAGCGGGCTGCGCAGTGTCGCTCACGACGCCTCCTGTGTCTTGCGGGACACCCGCGCCCGGTCGGCGGCGCGAGCGGGCTGCGCAGTGTCGCTCACGACGCCTCCTGTGTCTCTTCTGCCGGCAACTCGATCACCATGGTCAGCCCACCTCCCGGCGTCGGTTCGGCGTGTACGGTCCCGCCCATCGCCTCGACGAATCCGCGGACCACCGACAGGCCCAGGCCCACACCGGTCGAATTGTCGCGGTCGCCCAATCGCTGGAACGGCTCGAACATCTGGTCCTCTAGTCCGGTCGGAACGCCCGGACCGTAGTCGACCACTGTGATGGATACCCGGCCGCCGTCGCGTTCGGCGCCAACCCGCACCGGTGTGTCGGGGACCGCCGTTCCGGCCGGCGCCGAGTAGCGCAGCGCGTTGTCGATCAGATTGGCCAGCACCCGTTCCAGCAGGCCGCTGTCGGCATAGACCGACACCTCGCCGACCTCGACCTTCACCCGGTCCATCGCCGCCTGCCGCACGCCGCGGGTCCCCATCCCGACGCCGACGACCGCGCGGTTGACCACCTCCTCCAGGTAGACCTGTTTGAGGTTCGGTTCCACCGCGCCGGCCGCGAGCCGCGAGGAGTCGAGCAGATTGCCGACGAGCGCGGTGAGCTGATCGGTGGATTCCTCGATGGTTTCCAGCAATTCGGCGGTATCGGCGGGGGAGAACTGCACGTCCTCGCTGCGCAGACTCGATACCGCCGCCTTGGCCGCCGCCAGCGGCGTGCGCAGATCGTGGCTGACCGCCGACAGCAGCGCGCGGCGCAGCCGGTCGGCCGCCATCACACCGGCGGCCGCCTGGGCCTGGTCTGCGAGTTCACGCTGGCGCACGAGCCCGGCCGCCTGCCCGGCCACCGCAGCGAGCACCCGGCGGTCCCCGGGTGTCAGCGCGCGCCCGCTGAGCAGCAGCCAGTGTTCCTCGTCGCCGGCTCCGATCGCGGTATCGGCGGCGCCGGGTGTGCGCGCCGGATCGTCACCGACGCAGGCGATCACCTCGGCGTCGCTGACGAAACTCACCGCCCGCTGACGGTAGATCTCGCGGGCGCGCTCGAGCAGATCGGGCAGGTCGGCGCCGTGCAGGATCGCGCCGGCGAACAGGGTCAGCAACTCGGCTTCGCGCGAGGCCGTGCGTGCCTCGCGGGTGCGATTGGCCGAGATGTCGACCAGCGCCGCGACCGCCACGGCGACCCCCGCCATCACGACGATGGTGAGGAAATTGTTGGGTTCGGCAATGGTGAGGCTGTGGCGTGGGGTGGTGAAGAACCAGTTCAGCAGCAACCCGCCCAGCACCGCCGACAGTGCGGCCGGCGCGACACCGCCCAGCAGCGCGACCGCGATCACGCCGATGAAGTACATCGCGCTCTCACCGGCCAGATCCAGTCGCGAATCCAGCCACAGATAGCAGACCAGGGTGATCAGGGTGGGCACGACCAGCGCGGCCAGCCACGACACGGTCGGTCGCTGCTGCCGCAGCAGGGCCGACCAGCGCAGTCCCCGTTGCGCCTCCTCGTGGGTGACCATGTGGACGTCGATCGTTCCCGAGCGCTGCACCACGGTCGCGCCGATGCCCTGATCGAGAATCCGTGCCCACCGCGAGCGCCGGGAGGTGCCCACCACCAGCTGGGTGGCGTTGACCTGCCGGGCGAAATCCAGCAGGGCGTTGGGGACGTTCTCGCCGGTCACCGTGTGCAGGCTGGAACCGAGTCCGGCGGCGAGCTCGCGCAACCGGTGCAGCCGTTGCGCCGACACTCCGGCCAGCCCGTCGCCGCGCACCACGTGCACGACGATCAGCTCGGCACTGGATTTGGTGGCGATGCGGCTCGCGCGCCGCACGATCGTCTCCGATTCCGGCCCGCCGGTCACCGCGACGACCACGCGTTCGCGCGCCTCCCAGGTCGCGGTGATCTTGTGGTCGGCGCGGTATTTGGCCAGCGCGGCATCGACCTGATCGGCCAGCCACAACAGGGCCAGCTCGCGCAGCGCGGTGAGGTTGCCCGGCCGGAAGTAGTTGCGCAACGCCGCGTCGACCTTGTCGGCGGTGTAGACGTTGCCGTGAGAAAGCCTGCGCCGCAACGCCTCCGGGGTGATGTCGACCAATTCGACCTGGTCGGCGCCGCGTACCACCCAATCCGGGACGGTTTCGCGTTGCACCACGCCGGTGATCTGCTCGACGACGTCGTTGAGGCTGTCCAGATGCTGAACGTTGACCGTGGAGACGACATCGATACCGGCGTCGAGCAGTTCGTGGACGTCCTGCCAGCGCTTCTCGTTCTTCGATCCCGGCACGTTCGTATGCGCGAGTTCGTCCACCAGGGCCACGGCCGGCGCCCGCCGCAGCACCGCGTCGAGATCCAGCTCGGGCAGGGTCGTGCCGCGGTAGGTGCGCATCGCCGGCGGTATCCGCTCGATGCCCTCGAGCAGTTCCGCGGTCTTGCTGCGGCCGTGGGTCTCCACCACCGCGGCGACCACGTCGCGGCCACGGCTGAGCCGCCGATGCGCCTCGCCGAGCATCGCGTAGGTCTTTCCCACGCCGGGCGCGGCCCCGAGGTAGATGCGTAGTTGTCCGCGCTTCACAGGTCCATCATCGCGCGATTCGGACGACGTGGACGGCGCGAAACCCGGACGACCCGGGTGGTGCGCCCGCCGGCCACGCGCAAACCCAGCGCGCAGCTGACGAAGACGATGATCACCATCGCCGCGACCGCGAAATCCGGCACTGTCTTCTCCTCACGACCCGGTGATTGCCGATGTGCCGGTCGACTGGGCGAACCGGACAACACACTGTGCACCTGCGCGGGTGATCCTTCGCCGATCTTGACGCTTTCTTGACGGGGCCGGTGCCGACTTTGACGGCGCGTTCGCGGACGCCGGAGGGACGTAAGCACCTCGTCAAAGCCGTCGTCCGCGCCGCTAAGAAGCCGTCAAGGCCGTCGAGAACGGACCGTTCGAGACGCTTGACTCTCTGGCGGCGCATCCGCTCCGGATGCCGTCAACAGAGAGGTTTGCACTTATGTCTGTCGCGGTGTTCACCGTCGTGACCGTGGCGATCTTCGCCCTGCTCGGCCTGCTCCAACGGGGGGTGGAACGGCTGTGATCGAGAACATCGTCGGTCTGATCCTGGCGCTCGGCGTCGCCGTCTACATGATCGCGGCGCTGCTGTTCCCGGAAAGGTTCTAGGTGAGCACAACCACTGCCGGGGTCGTCTTCGTGGCGACCCTGATCATCGCGCTCGCGGCGGTCCACATCCCGCTCGGCGACTACATGTACCGGGTGTATTCGGGCACGAAACACTCGCGCGCCGAACGCATCCTCTATCGCGCCATCGGGGTCCAGCCCGGAGTGGAGCAGACCTGGGGCGTCTACGCCCGCAGCGTGCTGGCCTTCTCCGCGGTGAGCGTCTTGGCGCTGTTCTTCCTGCAGCTGATCCAGGGCCACCTGCCGTTGCATCTGCACGAGCCCGGGACCGAGATGACCGCGGCGCTGGCGTGGAATACCGCGATCAGCTTCGTCACCAACACCAACTGGCAGAACTACGCCGGTGAGTCGACGCAGGGGCATCTGGTCCAGATGGCGGGCCTGGCCGTGCAGAACTTCGTCTCGGCCGCGGTCGGGATGGCGGTCGCGGTCGCGCTGGTGCGCGGGTTCGCTCGCCGCCACACCGGCGACCTCGGCAACTTCTGGGTCGATCTCGTGCGCGGCACCCTCCGGATCCTGCTGCCCATCGCGTTCGTGTTCGCGGTCGTGCTCATCGCCGGTGGCGCGATCCAGAACTTCCACCTGCACGACCAGGTCGCGCAGACGATCACCGGTGCGACGCAGACGATTCCGGGCGGCCCGGTCGCCTCGCAGGAAAGCATCAAGGAGCTGGGCACCAACGGTGGCGGCTTCTTCAACGTCAACTCCGCGCACCCGTTCGAAAACCCGACGGCCTGGACCAACTGGGTCGAGATCTTCCTGATCCTGCTGATCGCCTTCTCGCTGCCGCGGACCTTCGGCCGCATGGTGGGCAGCACCAAGCAGGGTTTTGCGATCGCGTCGGTGATGGGCGTGCTCGCGCTGATCAGCGTGACGCTGACCAACTTCCTGCAGTTGCGCCATCACGGCACCGTGCCGACGGCGGTCGGCTCGGCGCTCGAGGGCGTCGAAACACGGTTCGGCGTAGCCGATTCCGCGACCTTCGCCGGGTCCACGACGCTGACCTCCACCGGTGCCGTCGACTCCGCCCACGATTCCTACACCAGCCTCGGCGGCATGATGACCATGGTGAACATGCAGCTGGGCGAGGTCGCGCCCGGCGGTGTCGGATCGGGTCTGTACGGGATGCTGATCCTGGCGGTGATCACCGTGTTCGTCGCCGGGCTGATGGTCGGGCGCACACCGGAATATCTCGGCAAGAAGATCACCCCGCGCGAAATCAAGTTCGCCGCATCGTATTTCCTGATCACACCGCTGATCGCGCTGGTGGGCACCGCGATCGCGATGGCGTTGCCGGGCGAGCGCGCGGCCATGGCGAATTCCGGTCCGCACGGCCTGTCGGAGGTGCTCTACGCCTTCACCTCGGCCGCCAACAACAACGGCTCGGCCTTCGCCGGGCTCAGCGGCAACACCGTCTGGTGGAATACCGCCCTCGGCCTGGCGATGGTGTTCGGCCGATTCGTTCCCATCATCCTGGTGCTCGCGCTGGCCGGATCGCTGGCCGGCCAGGGGCATACGCCCGAATCGATCGGCACGTTGCCGACGCACCGGCCGCAGTTCGTCGGCATGGTCGCCGGCGTGACGCTGATCCTGGTCGCCCTGACCTTTCTGCCCATGCTGGCGCTCGGGCCGCTCGCCGAAGGAATCCACTGACATGACCGCTCCGACAACCGATTCCGTGGCAACCTCGCGCGGCGCCGAACCTTCCTCGCGCAGGAAGTCTCGGGGCATGTTCGATCCGGCGCTGCCGGCGCGGTCGCTGCCCGAGGCCCTGCGCAAACTGGATCCGCGCACGCTGTGGCGCACTCCGGTGATGCTGATCGTGGAGATCGGCGCCCTGTGGTCCACGATCCTCGCCGTCGCCCACCCCACGGTCTTCGCGTGGGCGATCGTGATCTGGCTGTGGCTGACGGTGATCTTCGCCAACCTGGCCGAGGCCGTCGCCGAGGGCCGCGGTAAGGCACAGGCCGATACGCTGCGAAAAGCCAAGACCGACACCGTCGCCCGGCGGTTGGTGAACTGGCATCCGGGCGCCGAGGCGCCGGTCGAGGAACGGGTTCCCGCACCCGAACTGCGGCGCGGCGACTATGTCGTGGTCGAGGCCGGGCAGGTGGTGCCGGGTGACGGCGACGTCGTCGAGGGCATCGCCTCGGTCGACGAATCGGCGATCACCGGCGAATCCGCGCCGGTGATCCGCGAATCCGGCGGGGACCGGTCCGCGGTCACCGGCGGTACCACCGTGCTCTCGGACCGCATCGTCGTCGAGATCACCCAGGAGCCGGGCGGCAGTTTCATCGACAAGATGATCGCGCTGGTCGAGGGCGCCAGCCGGCAGAGGACACCCAACGAGATCGCGCTGAACATCCTGCTGGCCGCGTTGACGATCATCTTCGTGTTCGCGGTCGTGACGTTGCAGGCGCCGGCGATCTTCTCCAAGGCGAACAATCCGGGGGTCGGCGACAGCGCGGCGCTGAACGCGCACGGCATCACCGGCATCGTCATGGTGTCGCTGCTGGTCTGCCTGATTCCCACGACGATCGGCGCATTGCTGTCGGCGATCGGCATCGCGGGCATGGACCGCCTCGTTCAGCGCAATGTGCTGGCGATGTCGGGTCGCGCGGTCGAGGCCGCCGGCGATGTGAACACGCTGCTGCTCGACAAGACCGGCACCATCACCCTCGGCAACCGGCAGGCGTCGAGCTTCGTCGCCATGCCGGGCGTCACCGAGGACGAGATGGCCGACGCCGCACAGCTTTCCAGCCTTGCCGACGAAACACCCGAGGGCCGCTCGATCGTGGTGTTCGCGAAATCCGCATACGGCAAACGCGAACGCACCCCTGGTGAGCTCGCGGGCGCGAACTGGGTGGAGTTCACCGCCCAGACCCGGATGTCGGGCGTGGACCTGCGGGATGGACATCAGTTGCGCAAGGGCGCCGCGAGTGCGGTCACGGAATGGGTTCGGGTCCATGGTGGTTCGGTGCCGGAGGACGTCGGGCGGACCGTGGACGGCATCTCCGCCTCCGGCGGCACACCGCTGGTGGTCGGCGAATTGCTCGACGGGAAAGCCCGGCTGCTGGGTGTGGTCCATCTGAAGGATGTGGTGAAACAGGGCATGCGGGAGCGCTTCGACGAGATGCGCCGCATGGGGATTCGCACCGTGATGATCACCGGCGACAACCCGCTGACCGCCAAGGCGATCGCAGACGAGGCCGGAGTCGACGACTTCCTGGCCGAGGCCACTCCCGAGGACAAGCTGGCGCTGATCAAGAACGAACAGGCCGGCGGGCGCCTGGTCGCCATGACCGGCGACGGCACCAACGACGCTCCGGCGCTGGCGCAGGCCGATGTCGGCGTCGCGATGAACACCGGAACGTCGGCGGCCAAGGAAGCCGGCAACATGGTCGATCTGGATTCGGATCCGACCAAGTTGATCGAGATCGTCGAGATCGGCAAACAGTTGCTGATCACCAGGGGCGCGCTGACGACCTTCTCCATCGCCAACGACATCGCCAAGTACTTCGCGATCATTCCCGCACTGTTCGTGGCGTTGTTCCCCGGTCTGGATGTGCTCAACGTGATGCGGTTGCACAGTCCGCAGTCGGCGATCCTGTCCGCGGTGATCTTCAACGCGATCGTCATCGTGGCGCTGATCCCGCTGGCTCTGCGCGGCGTCGACTATCGCCCCTCGAGTGCGTCGAAACTGCTCAGCCGCAATCTCGCCATCTACGGGGCGGGCGGCATCGTCGCCCCGTTCATCGGCATCAAACTCATCGACCTTGTCGTCCGATTCCTGCCTGGGATGTCCTGATATGCCTTCGTTCTCGATGCGATACACCACCTGGTTCCGTCAGCATCTGGCCGCCGTGCGGGCGCTGCTCGTGCTGACGGTGATCACCGGAATCGCCTATCCGCTGGCCGTTTTCGCGGTCGCGCAGTTGCCGGGCCTGCACAACCGGGCCGAGGGTTCGCTCGTCCACCGCGACGGGAAGCTGGTGGGCAGCAGCCTCATCGGTCAGGCGTTCACCGACGGCAACGGCACGGCGCTGCCGCAGTACTTCCAGACCCGCCCGTCGAATTCCGCCCCGGCCGACGGCAGCCGCCCCGACGGCTACGACCCCACCAACACCGGCTTCGGCAACAAAGGTCCCGAGGACGTCGTCGACACCCTGGCCGCCGACCCGTCGCAGACGAAGACCGGTTTGCTGACCACGGTCTGCACGCGCAGCAAACAGGTCGGCGAGCGCGAGGGCGTTTCCGGGGCGCGACCGTTCTGCACACCCGGCGGGGTCGGTGCGGTGCTGGCGGTCTTCGGCCCCCGCGACAGCCACGGGCAGGTCACCGCCCCCACGAAGGTCGTCAGCGTGAACGAGGCGTGCCCGGCGACGCCGTTCCAGGACGCCTACCGCGGGGTCCGGGTGGACTGTGCCGAGCCCGGAACGGACTATTCGGCCGGGCTGATCGTCCCCGTCCGCGGTGATGCGCCGGCCGATACCCCGGTGCCCTCCGACGCGGTCACCGCGTCGGGGTCCGGGCTGGATCCGCACATCTCACCGCGCTACGCGCAGATCCAGAGCGCGCGGGTGGCGGCAGCGCGGGGTATCACGGCCGAACAGGTCGCCGCTGTGGTGGCGGCACATTCCGACGGTCGGGACCTGGGCTTCCTGGGAGAGCCCAGGGTCGACGTCCTCGGCCTGAATCTCGAGCTGGACCAGCGCTATCCGGTGCGGCGCTGAGGCTCGGCGCCCGCGAACACGACGTGCCGTGGCGATCGGGGCCGGTGGCGATCAGGAGTGCAGCGCGCTGCCGGCCACCCACTGATCCCACGGCACGATCCAGTCCCCGTTGTTCCACGACGGCAGCGGCGGGCCGCTGGTGTTGCGGACCTCGACCACGTCACCCGGAACCGCGAAGTTGTAGAACCAGCGAGCGTTGTCGAGGTTCAGGTTCAGACATCCGTGCGAGGTATCGGTATTGCCCTGCGCCCAGACCGTGGAGTCGAGCTGGTGCAGGTAGATCCCGTCGCCACTGATCTGGGTGGCCCAGCCGATCGCCTCCTTGTAACCCAGGCGCGAGTTCACCGGCAGGCCGTAGCTGGAGGAATCCATGATCACCGGATTGCCCTTGCCCATCACCGTGTAGATGCCCGCGGGGGTGTTGAAGTAGATCGTCTTGCCGCCGACCTGCTCGCTGCCGCCGCGGCCCATCGAGGTGGGCATGGTGCGGATCAGTTTGCCGTTCTCGAACACCTGCACTTCATGGGTGTTGTCGTCGGCGATGGAGACGTGCGAGTCGCCGATGGTGAAGCTGGTCTTGGAGTCCTCCTGGCCGAACAGGCCGGGACCCAACTGCGCGCCGAAGATGTTCGCCGCGACGGTGACCTTGGTGCCGGGCTGCCAGTACTGCTGCGGGCGCCAGTGCGCGTTCTTGTCGTCGAGCCAGTACCACGAACCCTGGACCTGCGGTTCGGTCGTGACAGAGAGCCGCTTCTCGGCCGCCGCACGGTCACCGACCGCCTCGTCGAAGTGGGCGACGATGACCGTGCCCACACCGTAGGTTCCGCCCTCGGCCAGCGGCTGTCCGCCGGTGGTGGTCAGATACGCCTTGACCTGGTTGCTGGGAGTGAGCGTGGTGAACGACGACGTCATCGGACCGCTGGGTCCGGTGACGGTGATGCCCTTGGCGGTCATGGTGTAGTTGTGCCCGTAGCCGAGCGGAACCTTCGGTTTCCACGCGGTCCGCTCCGGATTGAGCGTGCCGTCGACCTGTTTGCCTTCTTCGTTGGTCAACGTCACATCCGTGAGGATGCCGTCGGTTGCGCTCACCTCGATGGTGCCGAGCGGATCGACGTCGGCACTACCCGTGGCCGGGACCATCGCAATGGCCGGCGCGGCGGGCCCCGGGGTGCCCCGCGTCGGATTCGACGCGGGATCCGGGGATGACGAGCACGCGGCCATCAGCGTCGTCACCAGGGCGATAACCCCGAGCGCAACACTGAATCGGCAGCGGCGAGTGGACATGGTGTCTCCTGCGTTAGCCGTGCGCCTGGGCAAGCCCCCGCAGCGCACCAATCGCCTTACTGTCTCGGTACGTAGTTTACGGGGCTTTTTCAGGTGCTTGCACCTCGGTGGTGTTGCCCCGTGTTTACGCATCGTCGCGCCGGGTACTCCAGTTACTGTTGTGTGCCCAGTGGGCGCTCAGTGACCGATCGACCGGCGTGCCCGGCGTCGTGTGGTCCGCCACCGATGTCTGTTAGGGATGTGTGGTTATGAGAGAACGGTGCGAGACCACAGGCTGCGCGGCCGCTCGCACTGCTGAGGAACGGACGGGTCGGGGAACCACGCTCCGATGACGCGCAGCTGGACGAGGTGTGACGATGAGTGCAAATTTGATGATCGTAGAGGACGACGACCGGGTCCGCAGTGCGCTGCGGCTGGCCATGGAGGACGAGGGCTACGACGTCGCCGAGGCCGAGGAGGCCGAGGATGCGCTCGAACATCTGCGTGACAACGGCGCACCGGATGTGATGATCGTGGATCTGATGCTGGGGGAGATGGACGGATTCACCTGTATTCGTGAGATTCGTCGCGATCACGACGTGCCGATCATCGTGGTCAGCGCGCGTGACGACACTCACGACGTGGTGGCCGCCCTGGAGGCCGGCGCCGACGACTTCGTCACCAAGCCGTTCGAGATCAAGGAGATCACCGCCCGGATGCGGGCGCTGCGCCGCCGCGCCCAGCAAACCGTGGAGCCGCCGGCCCCGCAGGAGGTCGTGCTCGACGCCTATCCCGAAGCGCCGCTGGTGCTTTCGGCCGACGGCGGCACCGTGCACCGCGGCGACGAGGAGTTGCACCTCACCCTCACCGAATTCCGGCTGCTGTGCGAACTGGCCGAGACTCCCGGGCGGGTGCTGTCGCGCAGCGTTCTGCTCGAAAGGGTCTGGGACCGTGGGTTCTTCGGTGACGAGCGGATCGTGGACGTGCACGTCCGGCGGCTGCGGACCAAGATCGAGCGCGACCCGTCGGAGCCGGCGATCGTGGTAACCGTGCGCGGGCTCGGCTACCGCCTCGATGTGCAGCGCTAGATTTCCGCGCCTGCCCCGCCGCCAGATTCTGCGCGGTCGCGTGATCGTCGCTTTCACCGTCACGGGCCTGGTCTCGGCGTTGCTGGCGGTGCTGATCGCGAGGATCGACGGCGGCGGATGGGGCACCGCACTGGCCTGCGCGCTCGGCGGCACCGTGATCGGCGCGATCTTCGGAATCTGGCTGTCACACCGTTTGCTGGAACCGTTGCGCCAGGTCACCGGCACAGCGGCCAAGATCGCCTCCGGTGAGCTCGGCACCCGGTTGCCCGATACCGACGATCCCGATCTCGCCCCGACCGTGGACGCGTTCAACACCATGGTCGACTCGCTGCAGAACCGCATCGATCGCGAACGCCGGCTGGTCGGTGACGTGAGCCACGAACTTCGCACCCCGCTGACCACGCTCACCACCAGCGTCGGAGTGATGTCGCGCTACGAGGATCAACTGCCGGAACGGTCGCGGCGGGCGCTGGAGCTGGTCCGCGCCGAACTCGACCATCTGCGCAGACTGCTCGACGATCTGCTGGCGCTGGCCCGGGCCGAGGCGCGCATGCACGGCGCCGACGCCGAACCGCTGTCGGTGCGCGAACTGCTCACCCACACCCTCGCGGAAATGCATTATTCACCGGAACTGCTGACCGTCGCCGACGACGGAACCGTGACCGGGCGAAAGCTCGAACTCGAGCGTGCCCTGGTGAATTTGCTCGAGAATGCGCAACGGCACGGTGGCGGAGTGATCGCGGTGGGCGTCGCGCGCGCCGGCGACGAAATGGTGATCACGGTCGACGACGCCGGTCCGGGAGTCGCCCCGCAGGATCGGCAACGCATCTTCGAAAGATTCGTGACCGTCCGCCGCGGGAAACGGTCGGGCACCGGCATCGGATTGGCTTTGGTGGCCGAAACCGTGGCCGCCCACGGCGGCCGCGTGAAATGTGACGACCGTCCCGGCGGCGGGGCGCGATTCATGGTGTGGTTGCCCACCGTGACGAAATTCACCGATCATACTTCTGTAACACAACCGTAAAGTAGTCGCACGATAGACCTCAACGTTCGCGGGCAATTCTGAAGAGGTGATGCAGACCCGAACGCGGAGTATGTCGTTCAGTTCTCCGGCAACCGACGAGCGGAACGGCCGTCGGAACGTTTCGACCCAGACGCTGATTCGTCGGCCGCGGGTGGACGACGGAGCGCGGATGTGGCGAATCGCAGTGGATTCCCAAGTGCTCGACGCCAATTCGAGTTACGCGTATCTGCTCTGGAGTCGTGACTTCGCCTCGACCACCGTCGTGGCCGAAATCGACTCGGAGATAGCAGGATTCGTCACCGGATATCTGCGCCCGGAATCGCCGGACACACTGTTCATCTGGCAGGTAGCCGTCGATCACGCCTTCCGCGGCCGCGGAGTGGGCGTAGCAATGCTGGATCGGCTCGTCGAAGACGTTGCCGACCAAGGTGTTTCGAAGTTGGAGACAACCGTTTCGCCGGACAACGAAGCCTCGCTGGCAATGTTCGCGTCACTGGCCCGGCGCCGTGACGCGGAAATGACGCGAGAGACGTTGTTCGAGCCAGAAGATTTTCCGGACGGGCACGAATCAGAGGACCTGTACCGGATCGCGCCACTGCAGGGTGACGCAAAACGATAGGAAGGATCATCGATGACCACCGCTGAGATGACCGTTTTCGAATCGCTCGAATCGAATGTCCGTGGATATTGCCGTTCCTGGCCCACGCTGTTCGACACCGCCTCCGGCGCTTGGCTGCGCGACGGTAGCGGACGTGATTACCTCGATTTCTTCGCGGGCGCCGGAGCGCTCAACTACGGGCACAACAATCCCGTTCTCAAAGAAGCATTGATCGATTACATCGCCCGTGACGGAATTACGCACGGACTCGATATGTCGACCGTCGCGAAGCGTGAATTGCTGGAGACGATCAACAAGGTTCTGCTGGATCCGCGCGGCCTCGATTACAAGGTCCAGTTCCCCGGCCCCACCGGTGCGAACGCGGTGGAATCGGCGCTGAAACTGGCCCGCAAGGTGACCGGCCGCACGTCGATTCTGAATTTCACCAACGCATTCCACGGTATGACCCTCGGTGCGCTCTCGGTGACCGGTAACGCGACCAAGCGCGCGGGCGCCGGAGTACCGTTGAATCACGTGAATCCGATGCCCTACGACGGGTATCTGGACGGCACCGACGATCTGGCATGGATGGAGCGGGTCCTCGATGACAATTCCTCCGGTGTGGACAAGCCCGCGGCGGTGATCGTGGAAACCGTGCAGGGCGAGGGCGGCGTGAACGTCGCTCGGGCGCAGTGGCTTCGGCACCTGTCGGAGCTGTGCGCCGCGCGCGGAATTCTGCTCATCGTCGACGACGTCCAGATGGGCTGCGGCCGTACCGGTCCGTTCTTCTCCTTCGAGATCGCCGGCATCACCCCGGACATCGTCACGCTGTCGAAGTCGATCGGCGGCTACGGCCTGCCGCTGGCGCTGGTGCTGATGAAGCGCGAGTTGGACCAGTGGGCGCCCGGTGAGCACAACGGCACCTTCCGCGGCAACAACCCGGCGTTCGTGACCGCCCGCGTGGCGCTCGAGCACTACTGGACCGACGACCGTCTCGAGGCCTCCACCGCCGCCAAGGGCGAGAAGATCCGAAAGTCGTTCGAGGCGCTCTCGGAGAACTTCGAGGGTGTCTCGACCCGCGGACGCGGGCTGGTGCAGGGACTGGTGTTCGACGACGCCTCGGAGGCGGGCAAGGTCAGCAGCATCGCCTTCGAGGAGGGCCTGCTGGTGGAGACCTCCGGCGCCGAAGACCAGGTGGTCAAGCTGCTGCCGCCGCTGACCATTACCGACGACGAACTCGACCATGGCCTGGGCATCCTGGACCGGGCGGTCGACATGGCCCGAGGAGGCAACTGACCATGATCGTGCGTACCACTGCCGAGATCACCGGAACCGACCGCGACGTCGCGGCCGAGGACTGGCGGAGCAAGCGGATCATCCTCGGCGGCGACGGGGTGGGTTTCTCCTTCCACGAGACGACCATTCAGCCGAACACCGTGCACGAGTTCCACTACCAGAACCACGTCGAAGCGGTGTGGCTGGTGGAGGGCGAGGGCACGCTCACGGATCTGACCAACGACGTCACCTACGACCTGGCGCCGGGAACGATGTACCTGCTCAACGGGCACGAGCGGCATCGGGTCGAGACCCGCACGCTGATGCGGATGCTGTGTGTGTTCAATCCGCCGGTCACGGGCAAGGAAGTTCACGACGAGAACGGTGTCTACCCGTTGGTGGCCGTAGGCGAGTAGTGATGTAGTGAGGAGGACGACGCCGCGATGACGTTGGCGGAGAGTCGAATCGACCGCTATCGGACCAGAACGGCCGTAGCGGTACCGCCGGTGGAGCGCACCGACCCCACGGTGTGGGGCACGGTGACCTCGCCGGAGCTGCAGAATTTCGATGCCGATGGGTATGCGATCCTCGACGAATTGCTGACTCCGATGGAGGTGGCCGATATCGCCGCCGACATCGATCGGCTGGCCGCCGATCCGGTGTTGCGTGCCGACGAGCGGGTGATCATCGAGAAGAAGTCGAACAGCGTTCGCTCGATCTTCGAGGTGCACAAGATCAGCGCCGTGGTGGCGGAGCTGGTGCGCGACGAGCGGATCGTCGGGATGGCTCGCCAGATTCTCGGTTCCGAGGTCTACATCCACCAGAGCCGGGTCAACTACATGCCCGGATTCGAGGGTGCCGGTTTCTACTGGCATTCGGATTTCGAGACCTGGCACGCCGAGGACGGGATGCCCTCACCGCGCGCGGTGAGCCTGTCGATCGCGCTGACCGACAACTACCCGTTCAACGGCAGCCTGATGCTGCTGCCGGGCTCGCACCGGCTGTTCATGCCGTGGCAGGGTGAGACTCCCGACGAGCACTACCGGGAATCGTTGCGCGAGCAGCGGATCGGTGTGCCCGCGCAGGAGGATCTGGCCCAACTGGCCGACAAGTACGGCATCGCGCAGTTCACCGGCGCACGCGGTTCGGCGCTGCTGTTCGATTCCAACATCATGCACGGCTCCTCGAACAACATCACGCCGTTCCCGCGCTCGAACGTCTTCCTGGTGTTCAACAGCGTGGAGAACACCCTCGAAGAACCGTATTCGGCCGGGCATCCGCGGCCGACCTACATCGCCTCGCGCGATTTCACCCCCGTGCGCTGAGCGGGGGTGACCCGATCACGTCGGGACCGATGATTGGCACGGGTTCGCTCCCGACGGTGGCGGGGCGAGCCCGGCATCCCCGGCGCGTTTTCGGCCGGAATCCGGATCGGATTCCGGCCGAAAACATGTCCGGGGCGCGGCGGTATGGGACCGCGTCCCGGCGATCGTGCGCGCCGCTCAGGCCCGCGTCAGCGCGGCGTAGCGGGCGATGTGCTGGTCCGCCGAACCCCATTCGGTGCGAATCGCGGTGAGCCGCTTGAAGAAATGTCCGATCGCGAGTTCCTCGGTCATGCCCATCGCGCCGTGCAGTTGCACCGCGTGCTGGCCGATGAAGCCGGCGGCGCGGGCGACGGTGGCCTTGGCCGCGGCGGCGGCCCGGGCGCGGACCTTCGGTTCGGCGTCGAGCTTCAGCGTCACCAGATAGGTGGCGGCCACGGCCTGTTCCAGCTCCAGACGCATATCGACCATGCGGTGTTGCAGCACCTGGAAACTGGCGATCGGCACGCCGAACTGGCGGCGCTGCTTGCTGTATTCGACGGTGTCGGCGAGCACTCGCCGCATGCCGCCCACGGCCTCGGCGCAGATGGCGGCGATCGCCTCGTCGATCGCGCGCTCGACCGACGCGTCGGCCGTTCCCTCGCCGCCCAGCAACGCATCGGCGGGAACCCGGACGGCGTCGAGAACCAGATCTGCCGCACGGCGTTCGTCGATCGTGCGATACGGATGCTGCGTCAGACCGGCCGCATCGGCCGGCACCAGGAACAGCGACAGCCCCGCCGCGTCGGAGGTGCGTGCCGTCACCAGCAGGTGGGTGGCCAGCGGCGCAGTGGTCACGACCACCTTGGCGCCGTCGAGGACCCAGTCGTCGCCGCCGCGGCGGGCGGTCGTGGCGACGCGCGCGGGGTCGTAGCCGGAGTCGGTTTCCAGGGCGGCGAAGGCCGTGATCACGGAACCGTCGACGATGCCGCGCAACAGTTCCTCGGCCCGGGCACCACCCGCGCGGCGCAGCAGTCCGCCGCCCAGGACGGCGGTGTCGACGTAGGGTTCGACGACCAGGGCGCCGCCGAGCGCCTCGGCGATGATCATGGTCTCGATGGCGCCGCCGTCGAATCCGCCCACGCTCTCGGGCAGGGCGGCGCCCAGGATGCCGATCTCCTCGGCGAAGCCGCGCCAGATCTCGGGCTGGTGACCGGCGCCGACCCGTGCCGCGGCCCGGCTTTTCTCCAGATCGTAACGGGCGGCGAGAAATTCGGTGACCGTGTCACGGAGCAGTTGCTGTTCGGCAGTGAATTCGAAGTCCATCTCTCACAGTCCCAGGGTTGCCTTGGCGATGATGTTGCGCTGAATCTCGTTGCTGCCCGCGTAGATCGAGCCCGCGCGGTCGTTGAAGTACCGCAGCGGCGCGACGGCCTGCCACGGTTCGCCGCTGAGATATCCGTCGGCGGGAGCGACGAAGTCGGCGACCGGACCGCCCGGCATGGCCGCGTGCGGCTGATAGGCGCGCCCGCGCGGACCGGCGGCCTCGAGGGCCAATTCGGTGAGCCGCTGGCTCAGTTCGGTGCCCAGGATCTTGATCGTGGAGGCGGCCGGACCCGGATCCTTACCCCGCGAAATCGCCGACATCGTGCGGTATTCCAGGATCTCCAGCACGTCGGCGCGGATGCGCGCGTCGGCCAGTTTCGCCGCGAAGGCCGGTTCGTCGAGCAGACTGCCGCCGGCGAAGCCGGGCTGTCCGGCGGCGTGCTCGGCCAGCGATTCGGCCAGCACCTGCAGCGCCGGGCCGTAGGCCGAACCGCCGCGCTCGAAGTTCAGCAGGTGTTTGGCGACCGTCCAGCCCTCGTCGATGCGGCCGATGACGTTGGTCTTCGACACCCGCACCTGATCGAAGAACACCTGGTTCTGGACCTGCTCGCCCGAGGTCATGACCAGCGGCCGGATCTCGATGCCGGGGGTGTCCATCGGGATCAGCACGAAGGTGATGCCCTGCTGTTTGCGTTCCAGTTTCGAGGTGCGGACCAGGGCGAAGATCCAGTTCGCCTCGGTCGCGTGCGTGGTCCAGATCTTGGAACCGGTGCACACCAGATCGTCACCGTCGGACACCGCGGCCATGGTCAGCGAGGCCAGATCGGAACCGGCCTCCGGCTCGGAATAGCCCTGGCAGAAGAACACTTCGCCGGTGAGGATGCGCGGCAGGAAGTAGTCCTTCTGTTCGGGGGTGCCGAAGGCGATGATCGCGTGCGCGACCATCCGGATGCCCATGGGCGAGAGCGCGGGCGCGCCCGCGAGGGTGGATTCACGATCGAAGATGTAGTGCTGCGTCATGCTCCAGTCACAGCCGCCGTGGGCGACCGGCCAGGCCGGCGCGGCCCAGCCACGGGCGTGCAGGATGTGCTGCCACTGCATGCTGGCCTCGTGATCCGGGTACACGCTGGTGGCGAGCTGACCGGCGCGACGTAGTTCCGGGGTCAAATTCTCGTCCAGGAAGCGCCGCACCTCGTCGCGAAACGCCAGATCGGTGGGCGACCAGTCCAGATTCACGAAGAACTCCTTGTGCGATAAACGGGCCTCTACCTTCTCATTTACTCCGGGTCGAGCGCAAATGGTCGTTAACTTATTGCGATTGCGGGCGGTGTGCCGGGGCGGTGGCGGGCTGGTGGGCGACGGCGTGTCGGAACGCGAAACCCGTGCCGGGACTTGCGATCTTGCGCATGGTGTGAGGAAAGATGTGGGTCCATGTACGCATCTCGAGTACTTCGTCTGTTCGTGCGCGCCGTTCCGGCCGTGCTCGTCACGCTGATCGCCGCGGCCACCTTCGCGGTCGCCGGTGGCGTCGCCTCCGCTCAGCCGCTGCCGGGCGTGCCCGCGCTGCCCGGCGCCGTCACCCGACTGGTGATCGCCCCCGGCCAGAACAGCACCGGCGGTAGCGGCACCGTGGCCGAGGGCAAGTTGGACAACTACTCCATCGCGTCCGCGCAGGGGCAGAAGCTGATCTTCGACGTCACCTCGAACAACGGCAACGCCCGGGTGACCGTCGGCCCGCTGGTCGGCCCGATGGCCGCCACCGAGGTTCCGCACGCGGAGATCGTCGCCGACGGCCTCGACTACCAGATCACGGTCACCTCCGCCGACGGCTCGCCCAGCGACTACACGCTGACCGTCACCGCCGCCTGATTCCGGTCCCGATTCGGCGGATGCCGGGCGAACACGTTCGCCCGGCATCCGTCCGGCAACGCGGCCCGACCGGGTAGCCTGACCGACTGTGCACCTGAAGAGTCTGACGCTGAAGGGATTCAAATCCTTCGCGTCCGCGACGACGCTGCGGCTCGAGCCCGGCATCACCTGTGTGGTGGGGCCGAACGGGTCCGGTAAATCGAACGTCGTCGACGCGCTGACCTGGGTGATGGGGGAGCAGGGCGCCAAGGCGCTACGGGGCGGCAAGATGCAGGACGTCATCTTCGCCGGCACCGCCGGACGGGCGCCGCTGGGCCGCGCCGAAGTCACGCTGACCATCGACAATTCCGACGGCGCACTGCCCATCGACTACTCCGAGGTCTCGATCACCCGCCGAATGTTCCGCGACGGCGCCGGTGAATACGAGATCAACGGCAACTCCTGCCGGCTGATGGATGTCCAGGAACTGCTCTCGGACTCCGGCATCGGCCGGGAAATGCACGTCATCGTCGGCCAGGGCCAGCTGTCGGCCATTCTGGAATCGCGCCCCGAGGACCGCCGCGCCTTCATCGAAGAGGCCGCGGGCGTGCTCAAGCACCGCAAGCGCAAAGAGAAGGCGGTGCGCAAACTCGATGCGATGCAGGCCAATCTGGCCCGTCTGACCGACCTCACCACCGAACTGCGCCGTCAGCTCAAACCGCTGGGCCGCCAGGCCGAGGTGGCCCGGCGCGCGGCCACCGTTCAGGCCGAATTGCGCGATGCCCGGCTGCGGCTGGCCGCCGACGATCTGGTGGCGCGCCGGCGTGAACTGGAAAGTCAGCAGAGCAAGGAAGCCTTCGCCCGCGAGCAGCAGATCAACGTGCAGGCGGAACTGGATGCCGCCAATGCGGCGCTGGCGCAGCAGGAATTCCAGCTCTCGCGGCTCACTCCCGGCGCCGAGGCGGCCGCGCAGACCTGGTTCCAGCTCTCGGCGCTGGTGGAACGGGTCAACGCGACCATCCGGATCGCCCGGGACCGGGCTCGCAACCTCACCATCGAACAGCCCACCGGCACCGGCCGCGATCCCGAACAGCTCGAGGCCGAGGCGGATCGGGTGCAGGCCGAGGAGGCCGAACTGCTCGAGGCGGTCGAGGTGGCCACGGCGACCCTGGAGGCCGCTCGCGATCAGTTGCTCGATCGTGAGCAGGCCGCCAAGGCCGCCGAACAGGCCCACCTGGCCGCGGTGCGCGCCATCGCCGATCGGCGTGAGGGCCTGGCCCGCCTCGCCGGTCAGGTGGATACGCTGCGCCACCGCGCCCAATCGGCCGACGGCGATATCGCCCGGCTGTCGGAGTCGCTGGCCGCCGCCCGGCAGCGCGGGGATGCCGCCGAGGCCGAATTCGAGGCCGTGCAAGCCGAATTGAGCGAACTCGACGCCGGTGAGGAGGGGCTCGACGCCGCCTACGAACACGCCGCCCAGGCGCTGGAACTGGCCGATGCGCGGGTCACCGAACTGCGCGAACGCGACCGTGAGGCCGGAAAGAAGGTCGCCTCGCTGACCGCCCGCATCGATGCGCTGACCATGGGCCTGGCCCGCAAGGACGGTGGCGCCTGGCTGCTGGACAACCGCGCCGGCGGTTTGCAGGGCCGGCTGTCGGCGATGGTGCGGGTGCACAGCGGTTTCGAGGCCGCCGTGGCCGCCGCGCTCGGGCCGCTGGCCGATGCCATCGCCGCCGACGCGCACCCCACCGCGCAGGCGGCGGTGCGGGCGCTGAAGGAGGCCGACGGTGGCCGCGCGGCCGTTGTCTACGGCGGTGCGGCGCAACCCGGTGGCGAGATCGGTGCTCTGCCCGCGGGTGTGCGCCCGCTCGTCGAGGTGGTCGATTGTCCCGACCGGCTGCAGGGTGCGGTCGCGGCCCTCACCGCCGGCACCGTGGTCGTCGACGATCTGGCGCAGGCGGCCGAAGTCCTCTCCGCCCGGCCGGAATTGCGGGTGGTGACCCGCGACGGGGATCTGAGCGGTTCGGGCTGGGTGCTCGGCGGCTCGGACCGCGCGCCGAGCCAGATCGAGGTGCAGGCCGAGATCGATGCCGCCGCGGCCGAACTGGTGTCGTGGCAGCGGCAGGCCGAGGAGGTCGAGGCCGCGCTGTCGGGTGCCCTGGCCGAGCAGAGCGATCGCAAACAGGCCGTCGACCAGGCGTTGCTGGCCTTGCACGAATCCGATCAGGCGTTGGTCGCGATCTACGACCGGCTGGGCCGCCTCGGCGCGACGGCGCGCAGCGCCCAGTCCGAATACGAGCGGCTGCTGGCCCAGCGCGCCGAGGCCGAAACCGCGCGCGACCAGAATCTGACGGCCCTGGCCGAACTCGAGGGCCGGCTGCGTCATGCCGAATCCGAACAGTCCGATCTGGACTCCGATGCCGACGCGGGCACCGACACCGCCGGGCAGGAGCGTGAACAGGCCGCCGCGGCGCTGGCCGAGGCCCGTGCCATGGAGGTGGAGGCCCGGCTGTCGGTGCGCACCGCCGAGGAGCGCGCGGAATCGGTACGGGGCAAAGCGGATTCGCTGCGGCGTGCGGCCCGCGCCGAACGCGAGACCCGCGCCCGGGCCGAACGAGCCCAGGCCGCCCGCCGCCGTGCCGCCGAGGTGGCGGCGGTGGTCGCCGAATCGGCCGAGCGGATCGCCGCGGAGCTGGAAACCGTGGTGGGCGAAGCGGCCGCGCGGCGCGACGAGCTGGTTCGCCGACGCACCGAATGCGCCGGGCAGGTGGATCAGATCAAGGAGCGGGTGCGGGCGCTGACCACGCAACTGACGCAGCTGACCGATGCCGTGCATCGCGACGAGGTGGCGCGGGCCCAATCCGCGCTGCGCATCGAACAATTGGAGACCACCATCGCCGAGCAGTTCGGCATCGCGCTGGACGAACTCGTCGCCGAATACGGTCCGCACGTGCCGATGCCGCCGACCGCACTGGAGATGCAGGAGTACGAGCAGGCCCGCGAGCGCGGCGACCAGGTGAGCGCGCCGCAGGAAATGCCCTACGACCGCGCGACCCAGGAGCGCCGCGTCAAACGCGCCGAGAAGGATCTCGCCACCCTCGGCAAGGTGAATCCGCTGGCGCTGGAGGAGTTCGCGGCGCTGGAGGAGCGCTACAACTTCCTGTCGACCCAGCTCGAGGACGTCAAGAAGGCCCGTCAAGACCTGCTCGATGTGGTGGCCGAGGTCGACGCCCGCATCCTGCAGGTGTTCACCGAGGCCTACGAGGACGTGGAACGCGAATTCGTGCAGGTGTTCGGCCGCCTCTTCCCCGGCGGCGAGGGACGGCTGCTGCTGACCGACCCCAGCGATATGCTCACCACCGGCATCGAGGTGGAGGCCCGGCCGCCGGGCAAGAAGGTCAAGCGGCTCTCGCTGCTGTCCGGTGGCGAGAAATCCCTTGCCGCCGTGGCGTTTCTGGTGTCGATCTTCCGGGCCCGGCCTTCGCCGTTCTACGTGATGGACGAGGTCGAGGCGGCGCTGGACGACACCAACCTGCGCCGCCTCATCGGCCTGTTCGAACAGCTGCGGGAGAAGTCGCAGCTGATCGTCATCACCCACCAGAAGCCGACCATGGAAATCGCCGACGCGCTGTACGGGGTGAGCATGCGTGGCGACGGCATCACCCAGGTCATCTCGCAGCGGATGCGCGGGGAGAATCTGGTCGGCGCGACGACCTAGTCGCCCGCCGCGAACCGGGATTTCAGGACCGCGGCGCCGGTGCCGGCCAGCCACGTTTCCAGGCTCTGCAGCCCGGGGTGGATCGAGCGGATCTGCTCGATATCGGCATGCCAGCCGTGGCCTCGATGGGCCAGGCGCCAGGTGTTGCCGATCTGTTCACCCAGTGCGTCGGCTTCCGCCTCGGTGATTTCGCGATACCGCACCGGATATCCGGTCGCGCGGGAGATCAGTTCCGCGGCGGCAGTGGGGGCCACGGCGTCGCCGGCGAGTTCGAGTGTCCGGCCGGAGAATCGTCCGGGATCGGCGAAGGCCAGCGCGGCCACCGCGGCGATATCGTCCACCGTGATCATCTGGGCCGGCCGATCGGCCGGAAACAGGTGGACGTTCACGCCGTCGACGAAGCCGTCGAGCGGCATACCCTGCGCCAGGTAGTTCTCCATGAACCGGACCGGGCGCAGCACGGTGTAGCGCATGCCGCTGTCGGCCAGTGCCTGCTCGATCTGCCGCTTTCCGGAACTGCCCCAGGAGATCTCGTTGTCGAAGGAGGCCACGCCGGTGAACACGATGTGGTCGGTTCCGGCGTGCCGGGCGGCATCGATCACGGCGGCGCCGCGGGTCGCCTCCAGGTCGACATCCCAGCCGTCGGGCCCGAAGGCCGCCGGTGGCACGAGGAAGACGCCGCGAGTTCCGGTCACCGCCGCGGTCAGGGTGGCCGGGGCGTCGAAGTCGCCGACGGCCACCTGCGCGCCCAGTGCGGCGAGTTCGCGCGCTCCGGCGGCGGCCGGATCGCGGACCAGGATGCGGACCGGGACGTTGCGGGCGAGCAGCGCGCGGGCTGTCGCGCCGCCCTGTTTGCCGGTCGCGCCGGTGACGAGAACGAGGTTGTCGTGGACGGTCATGTCGGAGGAACCTTTCGATAGAATCGGGTTGGTCGACCCGTATTCGCACGATAGGAACAGCGTTGTCGTCTCCGCCATCCGCAGATGTGGGGTTTCGTTACGACCTGCGCGCACCGGCGCCAGGAGTACCGGGGACCCGAATCGACGCTCGCCGCAACCGCGCTCGCGTCCTCGCCGCCGCGCAACGAGCCTTCGCCGAATCCGGAACGTCGGTGTCGCTGGCCGAGATCGCCCGCCGCGCGGGTGTGGGGGCCGGGACCGTGCATCGCCATTTCCCGACCAAGACCGACCTGCTCGAGGCGGTGCTACAGCAACGGATCGATCGGCTCACCGCACGGGCGCTCGCACTGCGCGACGATCCGGATCCCGCGGCCGCCTTCCTGGGATTCTGCGCCGAGGTCGTCACCCGCACTCCGGGGAACAAGGCGATGTGCGATCTGCTCGACGCCGACGACGGCTGGCCACGGACGCTGCTGCGGGATGCGGGGGAGCGATTTCACCTGGCTCTCGGGCAGCTGCTGGAGGCGGCGCGGCGCTCGGGCGGGGTACGTGCCGACCTGACTCTCGCCGACGTGCTGGCCATCTTCACCGGATGTGTTGCCATGCAACGCGTCTCGAACACGCGGGACGAACTGTCCCGCCCCGCCGCCATGCTGCTGGCGGCGATGCGCACCGAACCGGCCGTAACGAAACCGGACAACTCTTCACTCGGGCGTAACGAAACAGCGGCGGACACCGCGAATCGTGACGGCCGCAGTTGTCCGATCTGCGGGGCGGAATTGGCGCATGCGGAGACCGGACGTCCGGCCCGGTACTGCTCGTCCGCGTGCCGGCAGAAGGCTCATCGGCTGCGCCGGGCGGCGCGTGCGACGGGAAGAAATCCAATAGCTGCCGAGTGATCCACGGCCTTGTGGATTCATTCCTCGAAGGAGAACCGGCCCTTACGCCTCGCTGCCCGGAATGTCGTGTGCCGTGCGCCGAGTGGACGACAGCCCGTCGAACACGATGGCGAGCACTCGGTCCACCGCTGCCGGATAGGACTCGCCCGGCTGGGCGTAGACCTGCAGGGTCATGATGAGACCGACTTCGTTGGAACCGATGTCGGTACGCAGGTCGCCGTCTTGCTGGGCGCGCCGAATCAGCGCGTCGATGCGATCCAGAACGGAGGCGCGCACCGCGCCCACCCGCGGATCGGTGCGGACCATCGCGTGGACGGCCGGTTCGATGGCCGCGGCCAGTGCGCCCAGGCGCAGCAGCGCGCACTCGCGCAGGAATCGGCACAACCCGGCCCATGCGGTCGCCTCCTGCGCACCGGCCGATTCGGCCATGCGGGCGAGGCGGTCCAGGTGTGCCTGCGCGGTGGCGACCGCCAGGGCGTCGCGGTCGGGAAACCGGCGATACAGCGTGCCGACTCCGACCCCGGCGCGATCGGCGATCAGCTTCATCGGCACATCGGTGCCGCGTTCGGCGAAGACGTCCAAGGCGGCGAGCAGGATGTGATCGCGATTGCTGCGCGCGTCGGCGCGCAGGGAATCCGGGTGGGTCGGCTCCGGGCCCATCGGCGGCTCCAGTCGTACGGCAACAAGTGGACGAATTACGTCCACTTAATCTACCATCGACCTAAGCGGACGAAATTCGTCCACTTGAGAGAGGTGACGACATGGTCGAGGTGCTCGTTTCCGGAGCCGGAATCGCGGGATCGACGCTGGCCTATTGGCTGAGCCGACACGGATTCGAGGTGACCGTCGTCGAGCGGGCCGCCGGATCGCGGTCCAGCGGTAATCCGGTCGATGTGCGCGGACCGGCGCTCGAGGTGGTGACCGCCATGGGCGTCCTGCCCGAATTGCGCGCGGCCGCAACGGATGTGGACCGGTTACGGTTCGTCGACGCGCGCGGCCGGCGCCGCGCATCCATGCGGGTGGGCGATCGAGACCGCGGGGAGGTGGAGCTCGCCCGCGCGGATCTGGCCACCATTCTCGCCGCCGCCTCCGGCGACCGCGTCCGGATGCGGTGGGGCGACGGTATTTCCGAGATCGAGCAGTCCGCCGCGGGGGTCACCGTCGGCTTCGAATCGGGGGAGCGAGCGCACTACGACTACGTGCTCGGCGCCGACGGACTGCATTCGGCGGTTCGGCGGCTGACCTTCGGCGACGACCGGGAATTCGTGCGGCACATGGGGATCTACATCGCCACTGTCCCCGTCACGCGGTCCGCGAGCGAGATCGAGGTGGTCATGTACAACTCGCCGGGCCGATCGATATCGGTCCATCCCGCGGGCGGCCGTCCGATCGCGGCCTTCATGTTCCGGCGGGCGCCGGTGGCCGGTCTGGACCACCGCGACAGCGAGGCGCAGCGTCGATTGCTGGTCGCGGAATTCGCGGGGCGGATGGGACCGTTCGAGGATGTGCTCGACGAGGTGCGCGCCGGCGGTGACCTCTACTTCGACGCCGTCAGCAAGGTATCGCTGCCGCGCTGGTCGCGGGGCCGGGTCACCCTCGTGGGAGACGCGGCCTCATGCCTGTCGCTGTTCGGCGACGGATCGAGCCTGGCCATCGCGGGTGCGCACACCCTGGCCGAGGAGCTCGCGACAGCGCCGCAGGACCCGGCCGCGGCATGGGGACGCTACGAGCAGCGGCATCGCGATCGGATCGGCGCGGCACATCGAGGGGTTCGATTCGCCTCGGCGCTGATGGTGCCGGGATCGCGTCCGGCGATCGGGCTTCGCAATACCGCGGTCCGCCTGTTCGCCGCCGCCTGACCCTCGCGCCGTGCGCCGAACCTCTCGGTCGCCGGACGCGCGATGCTCAGGCTCGATCGCCGGGCCGGTGAGCGATCACAGCAGATCGCTGACGTCGTCGGGGACGTCGACGGCGTATTTGCGCAAGGTTTCCATCGGCACGACCTCGAGCGCGTTCTCGTGGGTCGCGGCCAGAACGACCGGCGCGGCCACCCCGTCCTCGTGGGCGTGCAGCCACCGGACCGCGACCACACACCAGCGGTCGCCGGGTTGCAGTCCGGGGAAGTTGTTCTCCGGACGTGGGGTGAGCAGATCGTTGCCGATCGATTTCTGATGCTCCAGGAACTCCTGGGTCACGACGGTGCAGACGGTGTGGCTACCCAGATCCTCGGGGCCGGTGCTGCAGCAGCCGTCCCGGTAGAAGCCGGTGAGAGGATCGGTGCCACACTCCTCCAGCGGTCCCCCAAGCACATTTCGATCGGTCACGAGCCGATCCTATTGTCTCTGTGTCGGATTCGCCGCGCCTTGGGCGGTTGGTATCGGGACGGTTGCCGGTGATGCGTGGCCGGACGCCCTATCGTCCGACGTCGTCGGCGTGTCGGGGGGTTCGCGGATAGTTGCGCGGAGAGTGACGAATCACCCGTACCGCCGCAGGCGCAACACCTGCCTGCCGCCACGCGGGGGCGTTCGCGGGTTCTGACAGGATGGGAGCCGTGACTGCGCAAGCCTGGATTCTGATCGCCGCGATCGTCGCCGTACTACTGGTGGCGTTCGTTGCCGGATTCGTCCTGTACAAGCGCCGCCGAGTGAGCATCACCCCGGCGGAGGAACAGGACAAGCAGCTGACCGACCGGTCGGGTGGCTATACCGCAGCCGGTGGGTTCAACTTCAGTCAGGGCGGCGCGAGTTCGGGCACACTGACGCCACCGCGCCCCGAACCGGTCCCGATCGAACGCACCGACGACGAAGGTCAGCCGCACGTCGGCGACGACGCCGCCATCCCGCGCGACTCCGTGCGCCGGACCATCACCGACGTGCGGTTGCCCGAACCGGAGACCCTCGCCGACCGCCCGGCGGACGGGGCGAGCGCGACCGCGCCGACCGTCGAGCCGGAAACGACGGAAACACCCGGCGACGGCGTGGCCGCGCCCGAAGCACCGGCCGAGGCGGCTCCGGTGGAAGCCCCGGCCGAAGCTCCCGCCGCGCCGCCCTCGACCGACGGGGCAGCAGCCACGATCACGCCCGCACCCGTCGAGACGCCCGAGACCGCTCCGGCGGATTCGGCCCCGACCGCACTCGCCCCGACCGCGCCGGCGCCCATCGCACCGACACCCACAGCCCCGGCGCCCGAGCCAGCCGCGGTGGAGGAGATCGAACCCACCGCCGGGCGCCTCACCCGCCTGCGTGGGCGGCTGTCACGGTCGCAGAACGCGGTCGGCAAGAGTCTGCTCGGTCTGCTCGGCGGTGGCGACCTCGACGAGGACTCGTGGGAAGAGATCGAGGACACCCTGGTCATGGCCGACCTCGGCACCTCGGTCACGACGACCGTGGTCGAGCGACTGCGCGAGGAGTTGGCCGCGCGCAGCGTGCGCACCTCCGAACAGGCCCGGCAGGTGCTGCGGGATGTGCTGATCGAGGCCCTGCGCCCGGACCTGAATCGTTCGATCCGGGCGCTGCCGCATGCCGACCACCCGTCGATTCTGCTGGTCGTCGGCGTGAACGGCACCGGTAAGACCACCACTACCGGCAAATTGGCGCGCGTGCTCGTCGCCGACGGCCGTCGCGTACTGCTCGGCGCCGCCGACACCTTCCGCGCCGCCGCCGCCGACCAGCTCCAGACCTGGGGCGAACGCGTCGGCGCCGACACGGTGCGCGGCCGCGAGGGCGCGGATCCGGCATCGGTGGCCTTCGACGCGGTCAGCGCCGGTATCGAGGAGGGGGTCGACGCGGTCCTGGTCGACACCGCCGGCCGGCTGCACACCAAGACCGGTCTGATGGACGAGCTGGGCAAGGTCAAGCGCGTGGTGGAGAAGAAGGCCGCCGTCGACGAGGTCCTGCTCGTGCTCGACGCGACCGTCGGGCAGAACGGGCTCACCCAGGCCCGGGTCTTCGCGGAGGTCGTCGACATCACCGGCGTGGTGCTCACCAAACTCGACGGCACCGCCAAGGGCGGCATCGTCTTCCAGGTGCAGCACGAGCTCGGTGTGCCGGTGAAACTGGTCGGACTCGGCGAGGGCGCCGACGATCTGGCCCCCTTCGAACCGTCCGCATTCGTCGACGCCCTCCTCGGGTAGCGGCGAGTAGCAAACCGGCAGTTCCTCCTCATTTCGACACGGTCCTCACAGTGCGCCGACATGCGCTGTGTGCGCGCCGAAACCTGGTAGCAACACGGGAAGCTGATCCGTTCACGCATGCGAAACATCGCGGCGGCACGGATGAAACACCCGATCGCGACCCTTCTGTGCAGGCTCGTTTGCCGCAGTTCGGCCGGGCCCGAGATGAGGAGGAACAAGGTGGCGTATCCCTTGCTCGGTGTGCCCGACACCGGCGACACCGCGTGGATGCTGGCGAGCTCCGCGCTCGTTTTGTTGATGACCCCGGGGCTGGCGTTCTTCTACGGCGGCATGGTCCGCTCGAAGAACGTGCTCAACATGATCATGATGAGCATCAGCGCGATGGGCATCGTCGGCGTGCTGTGGTCGCTCTACGGCTTTTCCGAGGCATTCGGTGACAACAAACTAGGCCTGATCGGCAACCCTGCCCAGTTCTTCGGGCTCAAGGGCCTGATCGGCACCAACGCCGTCAAGGCCAGCCCGGCAGACCCGTCGACCGGTGCGTCCGCGGTGGATCAGGTGAACATTCCGCTGGCCGGCACCATCCCGATGACGGTGTTCGTGGCCTTCCAGTTGATGTTCGCCATCATCACCGTGGCTCTGATCTCGGGTGCGGTCGCCGACCGCATGAAGTTCCGCGCGTGGGTGGTCTTCGCGATCGCGTGGTCGACCATCGTCTACTTCCCGGTCGCGCACTGGGTCTTCGACTTCGACGTCAAGGACGCCGCGGGCAACATCGTCCACCACGGCGGCTGGATCGCGAACAAGCTGCAGGCCATCGACTTCGCCGGTGGTACCGCGGTGCACATCAACGCCGGTGCTGCGGGCCTGGCGCTGTGCCTGGTGCTCGGCAAGCGCAAGGGCTGGCCGAAGACGCCGATGCGCCCGCACAACCTGCCCTTCGTCATGCTCGGCGCCGGTCTGCTGTGGTTCGGCTGGTTCGGCTTCAACGCCGGTTCCTCGGTGAGCTCCAACGGCCTGGCCGGTTCCACCTTCCTGACCACCACCTTCGCCACCTGCGCCGCGATGCTCGGCTGGCTGGTCGTGGAGAAGTTCCGCGACGGCAAGCCCACCAGCCTCGGCGCCGCCTCGGGCATCGTCGCGGGTCTGGTCGCGATCACCCCGTCCTGCTCGTCGGTGAACGTGCTGGGCGCGCTGGTGATCGGCGCGGTGGCCGGCGTGCTGTGCGCGCTGGCGGTCGGCCTGAAGTTCAAGCTCGGCTTCGACGACTCGCTCGACGTGGTCGGTGTGCACCTGGTCGGCGGTGTGGTCGGTACGCTGCTGATCGGTCTGTTCCTCGCCCCGGAATCGGGCGCGGCCTCCGGCGGCGCGAAGGGCTTGTTCTACGGCGGTGGTTTCGACCAGCTCGGCAAGCAGGCCGTCGGTGCCTTCACCGTGCTGGCGTTCTCCTTCGTCGTCTCGCTGATTCTGGGTCTGATCATCAAGTACACGATCGGCATTCGTGCTTCCGAGGAAGACGAGTTCAAGGGTATGGACGAGTCGGAGCACGCGGAGACGTCATACGATTTCGCTGCTGTGGGTGGCACGGCACGTACCGCCGTCAAGGAGGCATGACGCAATGAAACTGATCACTGCAATCGTCAAACCGTTCACACTCGAGGACGTCAAGTCCGGGCTCGAGCAGGCCGGTGTGCTGGGAATGACGGTCAGCGAAGTCCAGGGGTACGGCCGCCAGAAGGGGCACACCGAGGTTTACCGCGGCGCGGAATACTCGGTCGATTTCGTGCCGAAGGTACGGGTCGAGGTCGTCGTGGACGACGCCTCGGTCGAGAAGGTCGTCGAGGTGATCGTCGAGGCCGCGCGCACCGGAAAGATCGGTGACGGCAAGGTCTGGGTGACCCCCGTCGAATCGGTGATCCGGGTCCGAACCGGTGAACGCGGTGCCGACGCACTATAGGAGATGAACGATTCGGGCAGCCCCGCTCCCTGGCACCGGCCGGGGACGGGGCTGCCCGCATGAACGGGTGGTGGTTGCGGGTATGAGTGCAGACGAATTGTCCCAGGGCGCCAAGGATCTGGTGGCCGCACGAGATCAACTGCTCGACGGTGGTGATGCCCGGCGGCCCAGGCTGAGCGCCGAGGCGCTGCGGCAGGCGCTGGTCGACCTGCACGAGCTGTGGTTGACCACGAAGGGCGCGGAGCTGGGCATCACTGCCGACAGCGGGCTGGCCGTGGTGGCGGTCGGCGGACTGGGACGGCGCGAGATGCTGCCGTATTCCGATCTGGATCTGATGCTGCTGCACGACGACGTGGACCCGGCGCGGGTCGCCGAGGTGGCCGACCGGCTCTGGTATCCGCTGTGGGACGCCCACATCAAGCTCGACCACAGCGTGCGGACCGTGCCGCAGGCGCTGCGGGTGGCCGCCGACGATCTCACCGCCGCGCTGGGCATGCTCGATGCCCGCCACATCGTCGGCGACGCGGAGTTGAGCAATCTGCTCATCGGTGGCGTGCGCCGCGAATGGCGGACCGGAATCCGTTCCCGCTTCGGCGAATTGGTGGAACAGACGCAGGCGCGGTGGAAGCGCAACGGTGAGATCGCGCACCGGGCCGAACCCGACCTCAAGAACGGGCGCGGCGGATTGCGCGATATCCAGCTGCTCGACGCGCTGGCCATCGCCCAGCTGACCGACGCCATGCCCGGCCTGGGACCCGACGTTCCCGGCGGTGGTCTCGAGGTCGCCCATCGCCGGTTGCTCGACGTGCGTACCGAACTGCACCGGGTGGCCGGGCGTTCCCGTGATCAGCTGCGCGCCCAGGACGCGGACGAAATCGGCGCCGCCCTGCGCATCGGCGATCGATTCGATCTGGCGCGCACGCTCAGCGATGCGGCGCGCACGGTCGTCTATTCGGTCGACGTCGGCCTGCGCACCGCGGCCAACGCGCTGCCGCGCCGCGGTCTGGCCCGATTGCGGCGCCTGCCCGTGCGCCGCCCGCTCGACGAGGGCGTGGTCGAACATGCCGGTGAGGTGGTGCTGGCCCGCGACGCCCGGCCGCAGCGCGATCCCGGCCTGATCCTGCGGGTCGCCGCCGCCTCGGCGCGCACCGGCCTGCCGATGTCGGCGACCACCCTCAACCGCCTCTCCGAGGATGCCCCCGAGCTGCGCGAGCCGTGGCCGCGGGAGGCGCTCAACGACCTGCTGGTGCTGCTCGGCGCGGGCCGCGGGGCCATCGACGCGGTCGAGGCCCTGGATCGAACCGGCTTGTGGGGCAGGCTGTTTCCGGAATGGGGGGCAGTGCGCGATCTGCCGCCCCGCGATGCCGTGCACACCTGGACCGTCGACCGCCACCTGGTCGAGACCGTCGCCTACGCCGGTGCGCTGAGCACCCGGGTCGCCCGGCCGGACCTGCTGCTGCTCGGAGCGTTGCTGCACGATATCGGCAAGGGCCGCACCGAGGATCACAGCGTGGTGGGTGCCGAACTGGCCGACCGGATCGGTCAGCGGCTGGGCCTGTGGCCCGACGATGTCCACAGCCTGGCGACGATCGTGCGGCATCATCTGCTGCTGCCGCAGACCGCGACCCGGCGCGATCTCGACGATCCGGCGACCGCCGCCGGTGTGGTCGAGGCGCTGGGCGGTGACCGGCAGCTGCTGGATCTGCTGCACACCCTCGCCGAGGCCGATTCGCTGGCGACCGGTCCGGGCGTGTGGGGGGAGTGGAAGGCCTCCCTGATCGCGGAACTGGTGCGCCGCGGCCACGCCGCGATGGCGGGAGAGCCCGCACCACAACGGGTTTCGCCGACGCCGGCGGTGGTCGACGCGGCCGTGCTGGACAGGGCCGCGGCCGGTGGTGTGCACGTGGAACTGACTCCCGGCGACGGACGCTACATTCACCACGTGACGGTCGTCGCCCCCGATACTCCCGGTCTGCTCTCGGAGGCGGCCGGGGTGCTCGCCCTGCATTCCCTGCGGGTGCTGTCCGCGACGCTGGCGGCCTCGGGTGACACCGCGATCGACACCTTCGTTGTGACACCGACCTTCGGCAATCCGCCCGACGCCGGACTGCTGCGCCAGGAGCTGATCCGCGCGATCAACGGCGATCTGAAGCTGGCCTCCGTGCTCGCGGACAAGGAGCGCGACGCGGCGGCCCGAACCAGTCCGTACGCCCAGGCCGAGCCGAGGGTGATCTGGATCGAGGTCGACCGGCCCGGTGAGGTGGTGCTCGAACTGCGTGCCGAGGACCGCATCGGCCTGCTCAGCCGGTTGGCCGCGGCATTGGCCGCCCAGGGCGCGGATGTGCGGTGGGCGAAGGCCGACACGATGGGCTCGGTGGTGGTCGACTCGTTCGGCCTCGGTCTGGGCGAAGACGACACCCCGCTGCGTCGCCGTGCCATCGAGGCGGCACTGCTGGGGGTCGTCCCGCATCAGGAGCCGAAGAAACCGAGCGAAACGGACACCGCCACCGGTGCCGGTTAGGTTTACCAACCTTCGCCCGGTTATCGGGGCAACCTGGTCGTTTGGTCCGTAATGCGGTAACCAGATCGTTGCGGCAACCTCTGCTGGATGTGATGTCCGCCACTCTACGATCGGTGTAGATCGTGAAGTTGATCGTGATCGCAAGCTGTTCGAGCTGTTGCTGTACCTGTCCGGCGAGTTGGGTGCGTTGAGGGGAGCAGGTCGATGGCAAACGAAGTCGTGTCCTCATCCATGATCACCAGCGATTCGACCCACCACATCGCTCGCTGTGTCGGCGGCGACCACTGGGTGGTGTCCTGGCTTCCGGGCCGCACGCTGACCGGCGGGCAGGCGGTGGCGGCCATGAAGCTGGCCGGCGCGCTCGTCGACGGCGCACCCGGTGACGCCGACTGGGCGACCCTGGACGCCATGGCACTGCCACTGGGTCTGACCGGCCGTGAGGCCGTCTATCTGGTGGCCTACGAACAGCACGAATTCAGCCGGGCCCCGCGGCCGCGGCACAGCGCGCTGTCCTGACCGCAGGGCCGGTGACGAGCCCGCCGCCCGGCCGGCGGCAGGGCTTCGACTAGGGCGAATCCACCGATCGCGGAGTTGCCCGTACCCTGGTAACCCGAGTGACGTCCCTCGACGAGACCAGGAGCGCGATCGGTGTTCGAATCCCTTTCCGACCGGTTGACCGGTGCCCTGAAGGATCTGCGTGGCAAGGGGCGTCTGTCACCGGCCGATATCGACGCGACCGCGCGCGAGATCCGGCTCGCCCTGCTCGAGGCCGACGTGGCGCTGCCGGTCGTTCGGGAGTTCATCGCCCGCGTCAAGGAACGCGCCAAGGGCGCCGAGGTGTCGGCCGCGCTGAACCCCGCGCAGCAGGTTGTGAAGATCGTCAACGAGGAATTGATCGGCATCCTCGGTGGCGAGACCCGGCGCCTGCAGTTCGCGAAGAACCCGCCCACGGTCGTCATGCTCGCCGGCCTGCAGGGTGCCGGTAAGACCACACTCGCGGGCAAGCTCGCGAAATGGCTGAAGGGCCAAGGGCATACGCCTTTGCTGGTGGCCTGTGACCTGCAGCGGCCGGGTGCCGTCACCCAGCTGCAGGTGGTCGGCGAACGAGCCGGTGTGCCGGTGTTCGCCCCGCATCCGGGCACCTCGATCGGTGGCGGCGACAACGCCCTGGGCGTCACCGCCGCCGACCCGATCCGCGTCGCCGAGGCCGGTGTCGAGGAAGCGAAGCAGAAGCACTACGACATCGTCATCGTCGACACCGCGGGCCGCCTCGGTATCGACGAGGAGTTGATGCGCCAGGCCGCCGGCATCCGCGACGCGGTGCACCCGGACGAGACGCTGTTCGTCCTCGACGCCATGATCGGCCAGGACGCGGTCAGTACGGCGGAGGCCTTCCGCGACGGTGTCGGTTTCACCGGCGTCGTGCTCACCAAACTCGACGGTGACGCCCGCGGTGGCGCCGCGCTGTCGGTCCGCGAGGTCACCGGCGTCCCGATCCTGTTCGCCTCGACCGGTGAGAAGCTCGAGGACTTCGACGTCTTCCACCCCGACCGCATGTCGAGCCGCATTCTCGGCATGGGCGATCTGCTCACCCTGATCGAGCAGGCCGAACAGGTCTACGACCAGCAGCAGGCCGAGGAGGCCGCCCGCAAGATCGGCTCCGGCGAGCTCACCCTCGAGGACTTCCTCGACCAGATGCTGGCCATCCGCAAGATGGGCCCGATCGGCAACCTGCTCGGCATGCTGCCGGGCGCCGGCCAGATGAAGGATGTGCTGGCCCAGGTCGACGACAAACAGCTCGACCGGGTGCAGGCCATCATCCGCGGTATGACCCCCGCCGAGCGGGCCAACCCCAAGATCATCAACGCCTCCCGCCGCCTGCGCATCGCCAACGGTTCCGGCGTCACCGTCTCCGACGTGAACCAGCTGGTCGACCGCTTCTTCGAAGCCCGCAAGATGATGGCTGCGATGGGCCGGCAGATGGGCCTGCCGGGGTCGCGGCGAAACGCCAAGGGCAAGAAGGGGAAGAAGGGCAAGAAGGGCGGACGCGGCCCGACTCCGCCGAAGGGCATGCGCGGAGGATTCCCGGGCATGCCGGGTATGCCGGGCGGAATGCCGGGGATGCCCGCCGCGGGGATGCCGGATCTGTCCAATATGCCCAAGGGTCTGGACGAACTGCCGCCGGGGCTGGAGGGTTTCGACCTGTCCAAGCTGAAGTTCCCCAAGAACTGAGCCCTATCGACCCGCTCCACTCGCCGCGGCGTGACGCCGCGGCGAGCCGGATGTCATAGTGCGTGCCGGAGGAAGTCGCGGATGTATGCCGCTATCTCGTCGCCGTGTGTCTCCAGTGCGAAATGTCCGGCGTCGAGCAGATGCAGCTCGGCATTCGGTAGATCACGCAGGTAGGCCTCTGCCCCGGCGGCACCGAACACCTCGTCGTTACGGCCCCAGGTGATGAGGGTCGGAGGCTGGTGGGTGCGAAAGTACTGCTGATAGGCGGGATACCCGTCCAGATTGAACTGGTAATCCCAGAACAACTGCAGCTGAATCGCGTCGTTGCCGGGCCTATCCAGCTTGGCCTGGTCGAGTTGCCAGGCTTCCGGAGCCAGCCGGTCCATCCGGTCGGCGGGTACGCCGTGGGTGTACTGCCATTGAGTCCACTTGGGCTCCAACAGTTCTCGGACCGCCGCTTCGTTGGCTGCCCGGTCCTTCGCATGGGCGAACAGGACATCCCAGAACGGGGTGAAGCCTTCGAGGTACGCGTTGCCGCTCTGTGAGATCAGCGCCGTCACCCGCTCTGGATTGCGGCTTGCGATCCGCAGCCCGATCGGGGCGCCGTAATCCTGGATGTAGAGCGAGAAGCGCCGCACGCCCAGCTGATCGAGTAGCTCTTCGGTGATGTCGGCGAGCTGGTCGAAGCTGTAGTCGAATTCGTCGACGCCCGGCGCGGCCGAGTTGCCGAACCCGATGAAGTCCGGCGCCACGAGGTGGAACTCGTCGGACAGCTCGGATATGAGGTGGCGGAACATGTGCGAGCTGGACGGGAAGCCGTGCAGCAGCACGAGGGTCGGACGGTCCGGATTTCCGGCTTCCCGATAGAACACCTCGAGTCCACGGACCGTGGTCGTGTGCTGTCGGGTGGCGAAGGCGGACATGGTGATTCCTTTCGATCGGAGGATCTGTCACCGCGAGAACGATCGTTCTCAGCGGACTTCGGTAGCATAGGAGAACGATGGTTCTCACGCAAGGGAGACGGTTGTGCAGGGTGAAGCGGATGCCGCGCGGGTCCTCGACGCGGCCGACCGGCTGTTCAACGAACGCGGAATTCAGGGCGTCGGTATGGACGCGATCCGAGATGCTGCGGATGTGCCGCTGAAACGGCTCTACCGCGACTTTCCGTCGAAGTCCGATCTCGTGCACGCGGTCTTGACGCGGCGCGACAACGACGTGCGCACCGCGCTCGCGCAGTACGTCGACGACAACGCGAGCACTCCCCGGGAACGGGTGCTCGCGGTGTTCGACTTCCTGTACGAGTGGTTCAGCGCGCCCGATTTCCGCGGCTGCCTGTTCATCAATACGGTGGGGGAACTGGGCGGCACGTCCGATGAGGTCGGCCGGATCGCCGCCCGGCACAAGCGTGCGGTGCGTGACTATCTGGCTGATCTCGTGACCGACTGTGCGCTGCCCGAATCCGTGGCCGACCAGTTGCTGATCATCGCCAACGGCGCGATGGTCACGGCCGCGATGCACGACGACCCCGAGGTGGCGCGACAGGCGCGAGCCGTCGCCGACATCCTGCTGCGCGCCGCCCGCCCCGTCGGCGAACGAGGCGACGACTATCGCCGATCGGCCTCGCCGCGGAAGTCCCGGTAGGTTGGGATCGGGCGGCGATCGGCTTCCGGCGATGTGGTGAGGAGCGATATGCGGATGCATCTGCGTGGGGTGGTCCTTCCCGGCGACGAGGTGCGCGACCTCTGGGTCCGCGACGGGGTGATCTCCTTCGAACCGGTGCGTGACGCCGAAACCGTGTGTGACACAGGGTGGATCGTGCCGGGGCTGGTCGACGCGCACTGCCACGTCGGCATTCGCTACGGCGGCGGGCACGAGGATCGCGAGGGCGCGATCGCGCAGGCGGAGGTGGAACGGGATGCGGGTGCGCTGCTGCTGCGCGATGCCGGATCCCCCATCGACACCCGCTTCATCGACGATCATCACGAACTGCCGAAGATCATCCGGGCCGGCCGCCACATCGCCCGTCCCAAGCGGTATATCCGCGAACTGGGCATCGAACTGGACGACGAGCGCGACCTGCCCGATATCGTCGCCGAACAGGCCCGCTTCGGCGACGGCTGGGTCAAGATCGTCGGCGACTGGATCGATCGGGCCGCCGGTGATCTGCGGCCGTTGTGGAGCGACGCGATCCTGAAGGAGGCCATCGACGCCGCGCACCGGGAGGGAGCCCGCGTCACCGCGCACGTCTTCGGCGAAGACGCGCTACCCGGCCTGATCAACGCCGGAATCGACTGCCTCGAGCACGGCACCGGACTCACCGACGACACCATCGAGATGATGGCCGAACACGGCACCGCTCTGGTGCCCACGCTGGTGAATATCGACACCTTCCCCGACATCGCCGACAGTGCGACCAAATTCCCGGTCTACGCCGCCCATATGCGCGATCTGCACCGCCGGGTCCGCGACACCGTCGCCGACGCCCACGCGGCGGGGGTGCCGATCTACACCGGCACCGACGCCGGCGGTTCGATCCGGCACGGCCGCATCGCCGACGAGATAGACGCGCTGGCCGGTGCCGGGCTGTCGCGTCACGAGGCGCTGGCCGCGGCCTCGTGGCGGGCCCGGGAGTGGCTCGGCCGACCGGGTATCGAGGACGGCGCACCGGCCGATTTCGTCGTCTACCGCACCGATCCGCGGTCGAGTCGCGATCCGCTCGACGCCCCGGCCTACGTCGTCCTGCGCGGGCGGGTGTACCCGGGCCGGGATCCGGTCACCGGACACCGGTAGGGCCGTCGGGGCGACGAACGGCCCGGCAACGGTGCTGGTCACCGACCTGCGCGTGCTCGGGGAAACGGCCCGCTCGATTCGGGGCGATTTCTCCGGGCGCGGGCGCGTCTGGCACAATGAACGACCGTCCTCGTCGACGACCGCGACTCGCTCGCGGTTCCGTATTCGGGGACAGTGTCAGCCCGTCTCCGGTTACGTACCGCGCGGCGGTCACACACTCAACGCAAAACCGGGTCCGCACCCCGTGCGGGCTGCTGAATTGCGCCGTGACCACTCAGGCTGCCCTCGGGCGGCCGCCATCGAAAGGCATTGATACAGCCATGGCTGTCAAGATCAAGCTGACCCGTCTGGGCAAGATCCGCAACCCCCAGTACCGCATCGTCGTCGCCGATGCGCGCACCCGCCGCGACGGCCGCGCCATCGAGAACGTCGGCAAGTACCACCCGAAGGAAGAGCCCTCGCTGATCGAGGTCGACTCCGAGCGCGTGCAGTACTGGCTGGGCGTCGGCGCGCAGCCGACCGAGCCGGTCAAGCGTCTGCTGGAGATCACCGGCGACTGGCAGAAGTTCAAGGGCCTGCCGGGCGCCGAGGGCACCCTGAAGGTCAAGGCCGCCAAGCCGAGCAAGCTGGACCTGTTCAACGCTGCCCTGGCCGCCGCCGACAGCGAGCCGGTCGCCGAGGCCGTCACCCCCAAGAAGAAGAAGTCCAAGGCCGCCGAGGGTGAGGCCGAGGCCGCGACCGAGGCTGCCGAGTAATGAGTGCGGTCGTCGCCGATGCCGTCGAGCACCTGGTGCGCGGCATCGTCGCCAATCCGGACGACGTGCGCGTCGATCTGATCACCAACCGGCGTGGACGCACCGTCGAGGTCCACGTTCACCCCGATGATCTGGGCAAGGTGATCGGCCGCGGCGGTCGTACCGCGACCGCGCTGCGCACCCTGGTCGCGGGCATCGGTGGCCGCGGTATCCGGGTCGACGTGGTCGATACCGATCAGTAGATGGAACTGGTAGTCGGGCGGGTCGCCAAATCGCACGGTGTGCGCGGCGAACTCGTGGTCGAGGTACGTACCGACGAACCCGAACTCCGCTTCGCTCCCGGCGCCCGCCTGCGTGGCCGGGCGCCGAGAAGCGAAGCGGTGGACATATTCACGGTGGAGTCGGCCCGAGAGCATTCGGGCCGGCTTCTCGTTCGTCTCGAGGGCGTCGGCGACCGTACCGCCGCGGATGCGTTGCGCGGCACTCTGTTTCTCGTCGATACCGCGGAACTTCCGCCGTCGGAGGATCCCGACGAGTTCTACGACCACGAACTCGAAGGCCTGAGCGTGCGGCTCGCGGACGGCACCGAGATCGGCACCGTGAACGAGGTCTTGCATTCGGCCGCAGGCGAACTGCTGTCGATCCGGGCCGGTGCGGGCGCCGGCGGGCGTGCCGGCCGGGAAATCCTGGTGCCCTTCGTGACCGCGATCGTGCCGACCGTGTCGATCGCCGAGGGCCTGATCGTGATCGACCCACCCGAAGGCCTGCTGGACGAGGAGTAGCGATGGGCACCGGAGCCGACGATCCCGCGCAGCGCTCGTCAGCTCTGCGCATCGACGTCGTCACCATCTTCCCCGAATATCTCGAGCCGCTGCGGACGGCGTTGCTGGGCAAGGCGATCGAGAAGGGCATCGTCGAGCTCGGCGTGCACAATCTGCGGCGCTGGACCCACGACGTGCACCAGTCGGTCGACGACGCTCCCTACGGGGGCGGGCCGGGCATGGTCATGAAACCCGTCGTCTGGGGTGACGCGCTCGACGAGGTGTGCCCGGACGAGGCATTGCTCGTCGTGCCGACCCCGGCCGGAGTGCCGTTCACCCAGGAAACCGCCCAGCGCTGGTCCGCCGAATCGCATCTGGTCTTCGCCTGCGGCCGCTACGAGGGGATCGATCAGCGCGTCTTCGACGATGCCGCCCGCCGGGTCCGGGTGGAAGAGGTCAGCATCGGCGACTACGTCCTGATCGGCGGGGAAGCCGCCGTGCTGGTGATGGCCGAGGCGGTGGTGCGCCTGATCCCCGGCGTCCTGGGCAATCAGGCCTCCCACCAACAGGATTCGTTCTCCGACGGGCTGCTCGAAGGCCCCAGCTACACCCGGCCGGTGAGCTGGCGCGGACTCGATGTGCCCGAGATTCTGCTCTCGGGCAATCACGCGCGCATCGACGCGTGGCGCCGTGAACAGTCACTGCGGCGCACCCGGGAGCGCCGCCCGGATCTGCTGCCGCCGGAGTAGCCGAAAACTCTGCGCGACAGGACTTCACCGGTCGAGGCGTCGCATTCGCCGTGTCGCCGCATCGCGTGCCGGACGTGGCCGACGCGCCCGTGACGGGGTGCGGATGTGTGGTCGCCGGGGTTGCCGAGTTCGTCGCCAGTCACAAGGTCGGCGAGGCTGTGGCCAGCCGGTTTTCGGCCATTTCCGTTCGCGGCGCGCCGGCACCGGGTGCGGCTGCGTGCGCACCGGGCGCTCCACCTGGTCCGCTGTCGGAGGCCGACGGTAGTGTCAGCCAGCGTGACGACAGCCTCCGAACCCGTCAGCACCGAAGCAACCACCGGCACGGAAGCCGCCGCCCCTGGAAAGGTCCGCCTGGCCAGTGTCGGCAGGCGGATCGCCGAGGAGCTCTCGGTCCGTGACGAACAGGTCCGTGCCGCCGTAGAGCTGCTCGACGGCGGGTCGACCGTGCCGTTCATCGCCCGCTACCGCAAGGAGGTGACCGGCGGGCTCGACGACGCGCAGCTGCGGCAACTGGAGGAGCGGCTGCACTACCTGCGCGAACTCGACGAGCGCCGGAACTCGATCCTGGAATCCATTCGCGGACAGGGCAAGTTGGATGCCGCGCTGGAACAGCAGATCATGCTCGCGGAGACCAAGGCCCGCCTCGAGGACATCTACCTGCCCTACAAGCCGAAGCGGCGCACCAAGGCGCAGATCGCCCGCGAGGCCGGGCACGAACCGGTCGCGGACGCCCTCATCGGCGACCCCACCACCGATCCGTCCGGCTACACCGCCGAACAGCTCGACGGTGCCCGCGCGATTCTGGTCGAGCGATTCGCCGAAGACGCCGACCTCGTCGGTGAACTGCGCGAATTGATGTGGGAGCGCGGCCAGGTCACCTCGCGGGTCCGGACCGGCAAGGAAGAGGCCGGGGCCAAATTCGCCGACTACTTCGAGTTCAGCGAACCGTTCGCCAAACTGCCCTCGCACCGCATCCTGGCGCTGCTGCGCGGTGAGAAGGAAGACGTGCTGAGCCTGTCGCTCGAATCCGATACCGAGGAACCGGAGCCGGGGCAGCGCACCATCTACGAGGGCCGGATCGCGCACAAGTTCGGCATCGCCGACCAGGGGCGTCCGGCCGACACCTGGCTGCTCGACACCGTGCGCTGGGCGTGGCGGACCAAACTGCAGGTCAGCCTCGGCATCGATATCCGGATGCGGTTGCGGCAGTCCGCCGAGAAGGACGCCGTCGACATCTTCGCCGCCAATCTGCGTGACCTGCTGCTCGCCGCACCCGCCGGCACCCGCACCACCATGGGCCTGGACCCGGGCTACCGCACCGGCGTGAAGGTGGCCGTGGTGGACGGCACCGGCAAGGTGGTGGCCACCGAGACGATCTATCCGCACAAACCGCAGGGCCAGACGGAGAAGTCGCTGGCGGTGCTCGGGGCGCTGGTGGCGCGGTTCGACGTGGAGCTCATCGCGATCGGCAACGGCACCGCTTCCCGGGAGACCGATGCCCTTGCCGTGGAACTGATTTCGCGGATCGGTGCGACGCCCGGCGCGCGGAAGCCGACCAAGATCGTGGTCTCGGAAGCGGGCGCCTCGGTGTATTCCGCCTCCGCGTACGCCTCGCAGGAACTGCCGGAACTGGACGTCTCGCTGCGCGGCGCGGTTTCGATCGCACGGCGGCTGCAGGATCCGCTGGCCGAACTGGTGAAGATCGAGCCGAAGTCCATCGGCGTCGGTCAGTACCAGCACGACGTCTCCGAGACCCTGCTGGCCCGGTCGCTGGGCGCGGTGGTCGAGGACGCGGTGAACGCGGTCGGTGTCGACGTCAACACCGCCTCCGTGCCACTGCTTTCCCGTGTCTCCGGCATCGCCTCCTCGGTCGCGGAATCGATTGTCGCGCATCGCGATCAGAACGGCCCGTTCCGCAGCCGCACCGCGCTGCTGGAGGTGCCGCGGCTGGGCCCCAAGGCATTCGAACAGTGCGCGGGCTTCCTGCGCATCCGCGGCGGCGACGACCCGCTGGACTCCTCGGCCGTGCACCCCGAGGCCTATCCCGTGGTGCGCCGGATCCTGGAGGCGACCGGACGCGACGTGCCCGGCCTGATCGGCAACACCTCGGCCCTGCGGGCACTGCGGCCGGGCGAATTCACCGACGAGAAATTCGGTGTGCCGACCGTCACCGACATCATCGCCGAACTCGAGAAGCCCGGCCGTGACCCGCGCCCGGAATTCAAGACCGCCGAATTCGCCGCCGGCGTGGAAAAGGTCGCCGACCTCGAACCCGGCATGGTGCTCGAAGGTGTGGTGACGAACGTGGCCGCCTTCGGCGCCTTCGTCGATGTGGGTGTCCATCAGGACGGTCTCGTCCACGTCTCGGCCATGTCGCATTCGTTCGTCCGCGATCCCCGCGAGATCGTGAAATCCGGTGACGTCGTGAAGGTGAAGGTGCTGGAGGTCGACGTCGCCCGCCAGCGCATCGGTCTGAGCCTGCGTCTGGACGACGAGCCCGGCGCGGGCAAAGCCGAGAAGGGCGGCGCGGGCCAGCGCGGCGGGCAGAACCGGGGTGGTCAGCCGCGCGGCGGCCAGGGCAATCAGGGCCGCGGCGGCCAGGATCGCGGTGGCCAGGATCGCGGCGGACAGAACCGTGGCGGCGGCCAGAACAAGGGGCAGGGCCGCAATCAGCAGCGTCGCAGCGCGCCCGAACCGTCGGGCTCGATGGCGGATGCGCTGCGCCGCGCCGGTTTCGGGCGGTAAGCCTCGGCGGCCGCCGCATTCGGGTTTGCCCCGACTGCGGCGGCCGGGTACGGGACAATGGAGTCGCGGGGCCAGGTCTCGATGATCGGCCTCGCGGGGCATCACTACCCCGACCCCGGTTCCGAATGAGGGGACGACGGCTGTGCGGCGCTGGTTCGACGACGCGATCCTCGCGGAGGGACGCCTGCCGTTGCTGTGCTTCCTGCTCGGCTTCATCGTCGGATTCCTGCTGATCCGGCTCAGTGTGCGGATGATTCGCAAGCAGGTGCGCTGGTGGCCGGGCAACCTGCGCGCCGGCAACGTGCACATTCACCACATGGTGTTCGGTGTGGTGCTGGTTCTGGCGTCGGGACTGGGATTGGTCGCGACCTACAACAGCGGGGTCGGCACGATCTCCGCGCTCGCCTCGACCTTCGGTGTCGGCGCGGCGCTGGTGCTCGACGAATTCGCGCTGATCTATTACCTGCGCGATGTGTACTGGGAGGAACAGGGACGCACCTCCGTCGATGCGGTGTTCGTCGCGGTCGCGGTCACCGGGTTGCTGTTGCTCGGCTTCCACCCGCTGTGGCTGCTCGACGTCAACGACATCCGGCACGACAACAGTGTCGCGGGACGCAGTTTCCTCGGCATCTTCGCGCTGGTGAATCTGGTGCTGGCCGCGATCGTCATCGCCAAGGGCAAGATCTGGACCGGATTGTTCGGCATGTTCTTCCTGCCGCTGCTGGTCGTGGGCGCACTGCGGCTGAGCCGGCCGGGTGCGCCGTGGGCGCGCTGGCGCTACGGCGAGCGCCGCCGCCTGATGTACCGGGCGGTGGTGCGCGAACGCCGGTACCGGCGGCCGGTGATCCGGGCCAAGATCTTCGTGCAGGATCTGGTTGCCGGCAAACCCGATGTCGCGCACGTCCGCAGTGCGGCCGAGGAAGAATTGGCGCGTACCGTGGTCCCCGCTCCGCCCGCCCACCTGCGGACCAGAGCGATGCGGGCCACCATGCACGACGGACCGGACCGCACCGGCCCTGCCGACACGCCGCCACCGGTGGATACGCCGGGACCGGCCGACGCGGGCGACCTGACGGCGGCCCACCCTCAGCACACCGGACATTGACGCCGGGACGACGCGGATCCCGGGGGCGATTTTTCCCGCAGCGGCCTGATCTGGCACAATGCTCAGGTTGCTCTGGGCGCATTCGACCCGGCGCACCGCCCAATATCCGGAGCACGAACCGGCCGAGCAGTTGCCGCCAGGTTCCTCTGTTCACGCGAACTTCCAAAAGGACGGAAATGAACACCCTCGACTTCGTCGACGAAAAGTCGCTGCGCACCGATATCCCGGACTTCCGCCCGGGTGACACGGTGAACGTGCACGTGAAGGTTATCGAAGGTAACAAGGAACGCATCCAGGTCTTCAAGGGTGCGGTCATCCGCCGCCAGGGCGGCGGCATCCGCGAGACCTTCACCGTGCGCAAGGTGTCGTTCGGCGTGGGTGTCGAGCGCACCTTCCCGGTACACAGCCCCAACATCGACCACATCGATGTGGTGACCCGCGGTGACGTCCGCCGGGCCAAGCTGTACTACCTGCGCGATCTGCGCGGCAAGGCCGCCAAGATCAAGGAGAAGCGCTGAACATCAGGGCTCTGCCCGTTCACGCCCGCCCCCGGTCCTCGCGACCGGGGGTTTTCCTTTTATCGGGCGGGATATGCCCGCCTTCTCGGCACGCAGGGTGCGCCGGGGCGACGACGAACATGGCTGCGGGATAACCTGTTCGGCGTGGCAGACGAAAGCGAGTCGGTGGCGGTGCCCGGAGCCGATGACAAACGTGCCGGTGGCGAACGCAAAGACGAGTCCGCATCGCGCAGTCGGCGCGGCAGGCGCAAGCGGAAGCAGCGGCCCTTCTGGCAGGAACTGCCGATCCTGATCGTCATCGCCGCCGTGATCGCGGCGCTGGTGGTGAATTTCATCGGCCGGCCGTATGTGATCCCGTCACAGTCGATGGAACCGACGCTGCACGGCTGCACCGGCTGCACGGGCGACCGGATCTATGTCGAGAAGCTGAGCTACGACTTCGGTGATCCCAAGCCCGGCGACGTCGTGGTATTCGTCGGCCCGAGCGGTTCGTGGAACAAGTCCTACCACTCCAACCGCTCCAGCAATGTCGTCGTGCGCGGCGTGCAGAACTTCTTCTCGTTCTTCGGACTGGTGCCGCCGGATGAGAACGACTTGGTCAAGCGCGTGATCGCGACCGGCGGCCAGACCGTGCAGTGCTGCGATGCGCAGGGCCGGGTGATGGTCGACGGTAAACCGCTCGACGAGCCGTACGCGCACTACATCTACCCCTATCAGCCGGGGCTGGCCTATGCGACCAAGGTGGCCGGCGGGCTGTCGATCGACCCGCGTGGCCGCGAATTCGGCCCGGTGAAGGTGCCCGAAGGCAATCTGTGGGTGATGGGTGACAACCGCAACGAATCCGCGGACTCGCGCGCCCATGTCGACGACGAGTACTCCGGCACCGTGCCGATCGACGATGTGCGCGGTAAGGCGGTGTTCAAGATCTGGCCGCCGAGCCGGATCGGCCCGGTCCGGTCACAGAATCCGCAGACGAACTGAGGCGCGCGGCGCGAGATAATCGAGTCACGGGATAGTCGAACGGTAGGTGCAGTGGCGGAGACATCGCGACGCACGACGCGCAACGGTAAGGGCGGCAAGATCATCCGGCCGGTGGTTCGCACAGGAGACTGGCCGCCGCGAGTGGTGATGCGGCGAGCCGGTGGCCTGCGCACGCTGGAAGCGGCGCTGATCCGCAGTGGTCTCGGTCCGGTCGCCGGTGTCGACGAGGTGGGCCGGGGGTGCTGCGCCGGTCCGCTCGTGGTCGCGGCCTGTCTGCTCGCGCCCAAGGCCTACGATTCCCTTGCGGGACTGGACGATTCGAAGAAGCTGACCGAGGCCGTGCGCGAGCAGCTGTATCCGGTGATCGTGCGCCGGGCGCTGGCCTGGAAGGTCGTGGTGATTCCCGCGTGGGAGATCGACGTGATCGGCATCCATGTCGCCAATATCGAGGGCATGCGCCGGGCGGTGGCGGGGCTGGAGGTGCGGCCCGGCTACGTACTCACCGACGGCTTCCGGGTGCCCGGTATCAGCGTCCCGTCGCTGCCGGTGATCGGTGGTGACGCGGCGGCGGCCTGTATCGCCGCGGCCAGCATTCTCGCCAAGGTGACGCGCGACCGCATCATGGTCGAGATGGACCGTGACCTGCCCGGATACGGCTTCGCCGCGCACAAGGGCTACAACACGCCCGAGCATTTGGCGGCGCTGGAGCGGCTCGGGCCCAGTGACGAACACCGCCGGTCGTGGCGCAACGTCCGGGGCACCGAGGCCGCGGAGACCGGGCGGGTGGCTGCCGATACCGCCCATGCGGGATGATGTGAGCACGCTACACGCGTTCGTGGCGATAGAGGAGGATATTCCACCCGATGAGCAAGCGGAGCGAGGCATGAGCGCCGAGGACCTCGAGAAGTACGAAACCGAGATGGAACTCTCGCTGTATCGCGAGTACAAGGACATCGTCGGTCAATTTTCGTACGTCGTCGAGACCGAACGCCGCTTCTATCTGGCCAATTCTGTCGAGTTGCGCCCGCAGAACGCCGAAGGTGAGGTGTATTTCGAGGTGCGGATGTCGGATGCGTGGGTGTGGGATATGTATCGGCCCGCCCGCTTCGTCAAACACGTCCGCGTGATCACGTTCAAGGACGTGAACATCGAGGAACTGGAGAAGCCGGACCTGCGCCTCCCCGAATAGCGCGCCGGCAGCGAGAGCGGGCCCGACCTGGGGAGATCGGTCGCCGGCCCGGCTGGTGATCCACAGCCCGGGGTTCATCCACAGGCTTTCTGTTTCCGCAGGTGAGACCGGTGGACCGTAGTTTCGCCGACGGCATGCTGAGCGGGTGGCACACAATCTGGCGCTCGGCGCCCACGGAGAAGAACTGGCCGCGCAGTTCCTGCAGGGGGCCGGGATGCGGATCGTCGAACGAAATTGGCGGTGTCGCTACGGCGAATTGGATCTCATCGCCCGGGAAGCGGACACCACGGCCTTCGTCGAGGTCAAGACTCGTTCCGGGCTGGGGTTCGGCACACCGGCCGAGTCGGTGACCTTCGCCAAACAGCAGCGTATTCGCCGGCTCGCGTTGCTGTGGCTGGCCGAACAGAGCGGACCGTGGCGGCGGGTCCGCTTCGATGTGGTGTCGGTCTTACTGCTCCCCGGCCGGGACCCGCGGATAGAGCACGTCCGGGCGGCGTTCTGATGGCCCTGGGACGCGCTCATTCGGTGGCCGTGACCGGGGTGGACGGACAACTCGTCGAGATCGAAGCCGATATCGGGCAGGGATTGCCGTCGGTCCATCTGGTCGGGCGCCCGGACACCACCTTGCAGGAATCGCGGGACCGGGTCCGGGCCGCGGTCGCGAACTCGGGGGAGAAGTGGCCCGACGGCCGCGTCATTCTCGCCCTGTCGCCCGCCACGTTGCCGAAGGTCGGCAGCGTGTACGACCTGGCATTGGCCGCGGCCGTGCTGCACGCCGGTGATTCGGTACCGGGGTCGAAGCTCGCCGGTACGGTGCTGCTCGGCGAACTGGCCCTCGACGGCCGCGTACGGCGGGTGCGTGGCATCCTTCCCGCGGTGCTGGCGGCGCGGACCGCCGGTCGCAGGACCGTTGTGGTGCCCGAGTCGGTGCTCGGTGAGGCCGGGCTGGTGGACGGGATCACCGTGCTCGGGGCGCCGACACTGCGCGCGCTGATCGACTGGTTGCGTGGTGAGGGCGAACTGTCGGCGCCGGACGGTAGCTACACCGCCCCGCGGCGAAGTATCGGCGATCTCAACGAGGTGGTCGGACAGGACGAGGCTCGCTGGGCATTGGAGGTGGCCGCGGCCGGCGGCCACCATCTGTTGCTGACCGGCCCGCCCGGCATCGGCAAAACCATGTTGGCGCAACGTCTTCCAGGGCTGTTGCCGGCGTTGACGGAATCCGAGTCGCTGGAGGTCACCGCCATCCATTCGGTGGCCGGGACGCTGTCGGACGATCATCCGCTCATCACGACGGCACCGTTCGTGGCACCGCACCATTCGACCTCCGTATCGGCGATGGTCGGTGGTGGTTCCGGATCCGCACGGCCGGGTGCCGTCAGCCGGGCGCATCGCGGCGTCCTCTTCCTCGACGAATGCGCCGAAATCGGCACCAAGGTGCTGGAGGCGTTGCGAACCCCGTTGGAGGAGGGCGAGGTTCGCATCGCCCGCCGGGACGGCGTGGCGCGATACCCGGCGCGTTTCCAGCTCATCCTGGCGGCGAATCCGTGTCCGTGCGCTCCGGCCCGCGACGTCGACTGCATCTGTGCACCGCTGGCCCGCCGCAGGTATCTGGGCAAACTGTCCGGCCCGCTCATGGATCGCATCGACATCTGGGTCCAGATGCATGCGCACGCCGCCGGGACGTTCACTCCCTCCGCCGCCGAATCCAGTGTGGTCGTGCGGGAACGGGTCGAGCTGGCGCGCCGGGCCGCGGCGCTGCGCTGGTCCGAGTACGGGTGGACCGTCAACGCCGAGGTACCGGGACATGTGCTGCGCCAGCGCTTCCGGCTGCCGGCCGACGCGTTGGCGCCGGTGGAGAGCGCGCTGCGCCAGGGCCGGATGTCCGCCCGGGGTGCGGACCGGGCGATCCGAGTCGCCTGGACCGTCTGCGACCTACACGGGGGAGAAGTGCCGTCGGCGCAGGACGTGCTGCAGGCGTTGAACTTTCGGCAACGCGGCGTGTCCTGAAGCGTCGAGAGTTGCCTGTCGACGCTCATCGTATGGGCGTGGGCGTGGGCGTGGGCGTGGGCGTGGGCGTGGGCGTGGACGTGGGCGTGGGTACGGATGACCGAATGCGCAGTTAGGGAGGGAATTGATGATCCGTAGATCGATGTGCCGCGTGGGGACCGTGGTCGCCGAACGCGATAGGAGTCGGGAACGAGCGGAGAGCCACAGCGTGTTTCGCAGGTCGGGCGACGACACGACCGCGACGCGGGCCTGTCCGGTTCCGCGACACCACCCGCGACATGCGGGCCGCTTCCGCGGCGAGGCGGAGGTGTGGCGGTGACCGGTCACAGCGTCGGCGGGGGCGGCGATTCGTGTGGTGGTGTCGCGTCCCTGGTGACCGTCGACGCGGACGAACAACGGCTGGCATGGGTCTATCTGTCCCGTGTGGTGGAGGGCCCGTGTCCGGCGTTGTCGGCGCTCATCGCACGAGTCGGCGTGGTGGAGGCCGCGCGTGCGGTGCGGGAATGCGATCTGCCCGCATCGCTGCGCGGTCCGACCGAACGCCGGCGCGAGATCGACCGTGCCGAACGCGATCTCGAGCTGATGGCGCGCATCGGCGGACGGGTGATCACGCCGGACGATCCGGAGTGGCCGCAGTGGCGCCTGCTGGGCCTGACGCAACTCGACCCGGCCCGCGACGCCGACGCCGCGGTGCCGCTGGTGCTGTGGGCCCGCGGTCCGTTGTCGCTGCAGCAGTACACCGAACAGGCCATCGCCGTGGTCGGCGCTCGCTGCTCCTCGGGATACGGCGAACAGGTCACCGCCGAACTCGCGGGCGAACTGGCCGCGCACGGCTGGACGATCGTGTCCGGTGCCGCTTTCGGCATCGACGGGATGGCGCATCGCGCGGCGCTGGCCGTAGGTGGCAACACGATCGCCGTGCTGGCCTGCGGGATCGACCGGCCCTATCCCGCTCAGCACGAACGCCTCCTGGCCGAGATCGCCGAAACGGGTGTGGTGGTGAGCGAATATCCGCCCGGCGCAGCCGCTCACAAACACCGGTTCCTGGCTCGGAACCGCTTGATCGCCGCCCTGTCCGACGGGGTGCTGGTGGTCGAGGCGGGCATGCGCAGCGGCGCGCGCAATACCGCGAAGTGGGCGCGGCGCCTGGGCCGTCCGGCCCTCGCGGTGCCGGGGCCGATCACCGCCGCGGCGTCGGTCGGCTGCCACCGCATGATCCGTGACCGGGAAGCGATTCTCGTCACTCGGGTCGACGAAATCCACGACGAGGTCGGACCGCTGCGACTGTCACTGCCGGGGAGCAGCGAAGCCGGCGCCGATCTGGCCGGGGACGAGGCGGCCGTCTTCGCCGAACTGCCGGTGGCCGGTTCGCGACTGCCGAAACAGATCGCCGACGAGAGCGGCCTCGCCATCCACGCGGTGCGCGCGGCACTGGTTGCCCTCGAGGTCGCCGGGTTGGTCGGGTCGGACAGTTCGGGCTGGTTCCGCACCGCGCGAAAGGAGGCGTGAACGGCGAAGATGACGTGCGCGCTCCGCGGTGATCTGCGGGTCCTTCCGCACTGCTGTCGGCGCGGTGGCTTGCGCGCGGGCCGGGCACCGGTGAACGTGGAGAAATGGACGGATTACCGGGCGATCTCGTGGATCTGCTCGAGCAGTACGAACGGCATCTGCTGCTGGGACGCAACCGGTCCGCGCACACGGTGCGGGCCTATCTCGGGGATGCGCGATCCCTGTTGGAGCATCTGTGTGCCCGGTCGCCCGATGCCGCGGTGGGAGAGATCGATCTGCCGCTGTTGCGATCGTGGCTGGCCGAACAATCGGCCGGGGGCGCCGCCCGGACCACCATGGCGCGGCGTGCCTCGGCGGCGCGGACGTTCACCGCCTGGCTGACCCACACCGGCCGCCTCGCGGCCGATCCCGGTCCACGGCTGGGCTCGGCCCGTGCGCACCGGGTGCTGCCCGCCGTGCTGGGCAAGGATCAGGCCGATGCGGCCATGAACGCCGCGGAATCCGGTGCGGCGCAGCGTGACCCGATGGCTCTGCGGGATCGTCTCGTCGTGGAGATGTTGTACGCCACCGGAATCCGGGTCAGCGAACTGTGCGGACTCGACATCGATGACGTGGACCGGGGCAGGAGGCTGGTCCGGGTATTGGGCAAAGGCAACAAGGAGCGCTCGGTGCCGTTCGGCCTGCCCGCCGACCGGGCACTGGAGAATTGGCTGAACTTCGGGCGCCCGCACCTGGCCACCGCCGAATCCGGGCGAGCGCTGCTGCTCGGCCGGCGGGGGCGCCGGCTGAACCAGCGCCAGGCCAGAACCGTTGTCCACGAAGTCGTTTCGGCCGTACCGGGAGCGCCGGACCTGGGTCCGCACGGCCTGCGCCACACCGCCGCGACCCATCTGCTGGAAGGCGGGGCCGACCTGCGCGTGGTCCAGGAACTGCTCGGTCACGCCAGTATGGCGACCACCCAGCTCTATACCCACGTCTCGATCGAACGGCTGAAGCGGGTGCACGACCAAGCCCATCCCCGCGCCTGAGGGGCGGAATCGCCGAGGCAGCGGCGCGGCGCGACCGTGGCCTCGTCGTAGGGTGGCCATGTCCCGACCGCAGGGTGGCCGTGTTCCGCTGAGCCGCCGGGCCGGAACACGTTGTCATGCAAGATACTGCGGTGTCGCACGCCGATGTGACGTCCTTATCGCCGATCCGACGATCGCCGGGCATGCCCGCCGGGCCGATAACGGAAGTCGTCTACGGCCGGATGGCGTCGATGTAGCGGCCCGCGATGTAGTGCTGCACCGCGCGGACCACGGGGCCGCCGAGTTTCGTGTACCAGGCGGCGGGACGCGAGAAGGCGGCCACGACGCCGTAGACCGTCTCGTCGGCGGGGTCGTATTCCACCGCGAAGAGTTCCTCGCCGATTTCCGGGTGGCCCGGCAGGGTGCCGTAGGCGAAGCCGCGGCGGGTCGGCTCGTCGACGACGTAGATCACCCGGCAGGGCGCCGTGATGCCGATACCGGCGATGCCCAGGCGCACCGTCAGAGCCGTTCCCGGTTCGGCGGCCGGGGTATCGGCGTGTTCGAAAATGCCGGTGCCGCGCTGCATGTGGTAGGCCAGGATCTGATCGCCGGCGGATTCGAACAGCGCCCGCCCGCTGCCGATGCGACGGCGCAGCCGGAAGTGGTGATAGCCGGGCGGGAATTCTCCGGCGGTCGCTCCGACTTCCGGATAGGTGAACGGCTCGGCGGCCGGGGAATTCGCCATAACACCATCCTTACCCGCAGCGCAGTGCCGCGACAGGGCGCATCGAAGCGAGATCGTCCCCTCGACATCATCGCCGATATACTTCGAGCTATCGGAGATAAGTCGTGCTACCCTTCCTTAGGTAACCCTAATATCGGAGGAATCGCACTGTGGCTCGTACTCGTACCAAACTGTCCTTCGAGGTCAGGCGCACGCGACGCCTGACCGACCACATGATCCGGGTGTATCTGGGCGGCCCGGGTTTCACCGGTTTCCAGCCCAACGGATTCACCGACGCCTACGTCAAACTGCTGTTCCCCGGCCCGGACGGCGAGACGACGCGCACCTACACCGTGAGCGCCGTCGACCCCGAGGCCGAGGAGATCGCGATCGATTTCGTCTACCACGGTGACGAGGGGGTCGCCGGGCCGTGGGCGGCCGCGGCTCGACCGGGCGACCGCATCGAACTCTTCGGGCCGGGCGGTGCGTATTCCCCCAAGCCGGAGGCGGATTGGCATCTGCTGGCCGGTGACGAGGCGGCTCTGCCCGCCATCGCCGCGGCGTGTGCCGCGCTGCCGTCCGACGCCCTCGGCCGGGTATTCGTCGAAATCGCCGGTTCCGCAGAAGAATTGGATTTTCCGCGCCCCGCCGCGGTCGAACTCGCGTGGGTACATCGTGGTGATCGCGCCCCCGGCGAAGCGCTGGCCGCCGCGGTCCGTGCCGAGCCCTGGCGCGAAGGCCGCGTGCACGTCTTCATCCACGGCGAGGCCGACAAGGTCATGCACGATCTGCGGCGCTACGTCCGCACCGAGCGCGGGGTGCCGGCCGATTGGGCCTCGATCTCCGGATACTGGCGACGCGGGCGCACCGAGGAGGGCTTCCGGCAGTGGAAACGTGAACTGTCCGAACAGGAATCCGCCGCCGAGGCCGTTCGCTAGGTCGGCGCGGGCCTCCGAGGGCGCCGGCGGTCGCACCGGTTTCAGGCGCACGGGAGCGTGGCGCACCAGGCCGAGCGGGTCGAGATAGTCACGGCCACGCCGCAGACCCCAATGCAGACAGACGCCGGGACAACCGGCATGTCCGGATTGCAGCGTCCCCAGCACCGCCCCGCGCTCGACCCGGCGACCGACCGGCACGCCCGCTCGCACCGGTTCGTAGGTCGTGCGCAGTCCGCCCGGATGGTCGACCGAGACGACCGGTCTGCCACCCACCTCACCCGCGAAGACGACGATTCCGGCACCGGCGGCGAGTACCGGCTGCCCGTCGGCACCGGCGAGATCCACTCCGCGGTGGCCCGGTAGCCAGTCGTGCGGCGGTTTGTCGAAGCCGCGCACGACCGCCGGGCGCGGCTCCAGCGGCCAGCCGAATCCGGCCGGGGGCGCGGCGGACGCGTTCGCACCGCCGCAGCTCACGGTCATCATCACCACTCCCGGAAGAAATCTCGACAACCAGCGCATGCGTCCCACCCTCGCCGCAACCGACGGGCATGGAAAGATCGGTCTCGGCGTGTGTGGACAACTCGCAAGCATGTGAACAGGGCGCGTTCCCGGTGGGACGCCGCGGTGGTCGCTCGAGCCCGCCGGACTCGCCCGAGGAAGGTGCAGTCGATGGTCGCGTGTCGTGATTCCGCCGAATCGGTCACGGCCGTCCCGAGAACCTCTGCAGCGCATGTTGTTTCGTTCGGCAGCCGGGTGATCGGCCCGTCCGTGACCGACAGTCGCCCGGCCGCCTCCTCCGTAGACCGCGTTCGCCGGTGGTTCGGATCATGAGCGCCGAGACGCCCGACTCCGCCCCGGCCACACCGCCGGACCCGCGCACCGCGGACTCGAACCCGCCCGGTGCGCCCGCCGCCGCATCGTCGGCGCCCCACTCCGCCCGCGCGGGCACGGACACCGGCGGCGAATCGGCTGCGTCCGACGCGACCGAGGGCCCCGAACTCGACTATCGCTTCACCCTCGCCGGTGAACGCACCTTCCTGGCCTGGATCCGCACGGCCCTCGGCCTGCTCGCCGGTGGGGTCGCGGTGCACGAGTTGGTGCAGCCGTTCGGGCATCACGACATCCGATCGGCGCTGGCGATCAGCTGCATCGTGCTGGCGGCCGTGATCGCACTCGGCGCCCTCGGTCGCTGGCGGATGGTGGGGGCGGCGATGCGGGAGGGCCGTCCGCTCCCGCACACGGTGATGGTGCCGATTCTGGCGATCGGTATCGCCGTGATCGCCGTGCTGGCCGGCATCGGACTGCTGCTGTCATGACCTCGATCCCGCCGGATCGCCCGCCCGCCGTGCAGGCCGATCGCGGTTTGCAGGCCGAGCGGACGGCGTTGTCGTGGTGGCGCACCGCCGTGGGGGCCATGGCCAACGCGCTGCTGTTCCTGCACGTGGCCTTGACCAGCGGCGACCGTGCGGCCCTCGTGCTCGCGCTGGTGGCGATCGGTGCGCTGGGCGTGGTGGCCACCGTCTGCGTGGCGCGCAGCCGGACCCTGCACACTCATGCGTGGGGAAGCTGGAGCGACGGACGCGTCGCGATGTCGACCACGAGCGTGGCGATCTGCGTGGTGGCGCTGGCTGCGCTCGTCGTGGCGTTGCTGGAGTCGATGCCCGGTTGGCAACTGTGAGCTGATCTGCGGATCGGCGGGTTGCCCGGCGTCCGCTGAGCCCGCCCGCGAAACCGGGCGCTGACCACCCCGTTTATGTTCTCACCTGCGCTGGTCGTAGACTGGCCACGCGGTTCGCTGTACGCGGATCGACTTCGCGCGTCCGATCACGATGCCGTCGGCTGGTCCTCCCGAAAATTCTTCCGGAAGGTCCGGCGGCCACGGACGCCAGGGCAGAGACCGACCCTCGGTTTCTGCGTCAACCGGCACAGGAAAGGCGGATACGCGGCTATGGCTGTCGTAACCATGAAGCAGCTGCTCGACAGCGGCGCACACTTCGGTCACCAGACCCGGCGGTGGAACCCGAAGATGAAGCGGTTCATCTTCACCGACCGCAACGGCATCTACATCATCGACCTGCAGCAGACGCTGACCTACATCGACAAGGCCTACGAGTTCGTCAAGGAGACCGTCGCCCACGGTGGCACCGTTCTCTTCGTCGGCACCAAGAAGCAGGCTCAGGAGTCGATCGCGGCCGAGGCGACTCGCGTCGGGATGCCCTACGTCAACCAGCGCTGGCTGGGTGGCATGCTCACCAACTTCTCCACCGTGCACAAGCGGCTGCAGCGCCTGAAGGAACTCGAGGCGATGGAGCAGACCGGTGGTTTCGAGGGCCGCACCAAGAAGGAAATCTTGATGCTGACCCGCGAGAAGAACAAGCTGGAGCGCACCCTCGGCGGTATCCGCGATATGGCCAAGGTGCCCTCGGCCATCTGGGTCGTCGACACCAACAAGGAGCACATCGCCGTCGGTGAGGCTCGCAAGCTGAACATCCCGGTCATCGCGATCCTGGACACCAACTGCGACCCCGACCTGGTCGACTACCCGATTCCGGGTAACGACGACGCGATCCGCTCGGCCGCGCTGCTCACGAAGGTCGTCGCTTCCGCGGTCGCCGAGGGCGTGCAGGCCCGTGCCTCCCGCGCCTCGGGCGATGTGAAGCCCGAAGCCGGCGCCGGCGAGCCGCTCGCCGAGTGGGAGCAGGAACTGCTGGCGCAGGCGACCCCGGCCGCCGAGGGCGGCGAGGCTGCCGCCGAGGCTCCGGTCGAGACCGCCGCCGAGGCGGAGCTGAAGGAAGAACCGGCCACCAAGACCCCGGCCGACTTCTGATCCGGCGCGGTTCCCACCGCGATTGTCTGTTCACCTTGCCGGCCCTTCCTGTTCGGAAGCGGTCGGCATGGTGGTGCTAGAGACCTGACAACTTTCGTAAATCTTCGAGGAGGCTCGCCACGATGGCGAACTACACCGCCCAGGATGTGAAGCGGCTCCGCGAGCTCACCGGCTCCGGAATGATGGACTGCAAGAAGGCTTTGGAAGAGACTTCGGGCGATTTCGATAAAGCCGTCGAGGTTCTGCGGATCAAGGGCGCCAAGGATGTCGGCAAGCGCGCCGAGCGCGCCACGGCCGAGGGTCTGGTCGCCGCGCAGAACGGCGTGATGATCGAGCTCAACTCCGAGACCGACTTCGTCGCCAAGAACGACGAGTTCCAGAACACCGCCGGCGACATCGTCGACGCCGCCGCCAAGGTGCGCCCGGCCGATCTGGAGGCGCTCAAGGCCGTCGACGTCAACGGCAAGACCGCCGACCAGGTCGTGCAGGAGCTGGCCGCCAAGATCGGCGAGAAGCTCGAGCTGCGTCGCGTCGTGTCCTTCGAGGGCCCGGTCGCGACCTACCTGCACAAGCGGTCCTCGGACCTGCCGCCGGCCGTCGGCGTGCTGGTCGAGTACCAGGGTGAGGGCGACGCCGCCGCCGAGGTCGCTCGCGCCGCCGCGATGCAGATCGCCGCGCTGAAGGCCAAGTACCTGACCCGCGAGGACGTCCCGGCCGAGGTCGTCGCCAAGGAGCGCGAGATCGCCGAGGCGACCGCCAAGGAAGAGGGCAAGCCGGAGGCCGCGCTGCCGAAGATCGTCGAGGGCCGGGTGAACGGCTTCTACAAGGACGTCGTCCTGCTGGAGCAGTCGTCGGTCACCGACAGCAAGAAGACCGTCAAGCAGCTGCTGGACGAGGCCGGTGTCACCGTCACCCGCTTCGCCCGCTTCGAGGTCGGTCAGGCCTGATACACCGCAAAGGCCCCCGGTGCGACGAATTCCGTTGCGCCGGGGGCCTTTCGGTATCGATCAGCCACCGGTGCCGCAGTGGCCCGTTCCCGGCATGATGCAGTCGCTGCTCCCGGTGATGGCCCAGTTCGCCAGGAGCGGTATGACGGGGAGCAGGCTGATGATCGGCGTGCTGTTGTCCACGCTGCCGAACGCTGCCGCGGTGCTGCCGGTCGGGATCGGTTCGGTGAAACTGGTCGGCGTCGCAGAACCGGGGTTGTCCGGCGCCGCCGTGGCCTCCGGTGTCAGCGGAACGACCGCCGCCGTGGCGGGAGAGATGACGGCGAGGGGTGCGGCGCCGAGCAACGCTGCGGCGCAGAGAAAGTGAACCGTCCGGCGGGTGATCTTCATGCGGCCGCACCTTATTTGAAACAACAACGTTTCGTAGTGGGATCCGGGAATTGCGGCGTATTCGAGGGTCGGCTCACCGGCGCGACCTCGCGTGGTGCAGGATGGATGCAGCGTGTTACCGTCCCGCGCGAACAATCGCGCCCGGGAGGGTAATTTCCCGTGCGTGCGCTCGCTCGACTGCCGAGGACTAGGAGACCGATGACGGACCCGGATACGGCGCCCGACCGCAAGGGCTATCGCCGAGTACTCCTCAAATTGGGTGGGGAGATGTTCGGCGGCGGCGAGGTCGGGCTCGACCCGGATGTGGTCCAGACCGTAGCCGAGCAGATCGCCGAGGTCGTCTCGACCGGCGTGCAGGTGGCGGTGGTCATCGGTGGCGGCAACTTCTTCCGCGGCGCCGAACTCGAGGAGCGCGGCATGGAGCGGGCCCGCTCCGATTACATGGGTATGCTCGGCACCGTGATGAACAGCCTTGCGCTGCAAGACTTTCTGCAGAAGCAGGGTGTCGACACCCGGGTGCAGACGGCCATCACCATGGGGCAGGTCGCGGAGCCGTATCTGCCCCTGCGGGCGAAGCGGCACCTCGAGAAGGGCCGCGTGGTGATCTTCGGGGCCGGTATGGGCATGCCGTACTTCTCCACCGACACCACCGCGGCGCAGCGCGCGCTCGAGATCGGCGCCGAGGTGGTGCTGATGGCCAAGGCCGTCGACGGCGTCTTCACCGCCGACCCCAAGGTCGAGGCGGAGGCGATCATGTTCTCCGAGATCACCCACAAGGAAGTCCTCGAGCGCGGACTCAAGGTGGCCGATGCGACCGCGTTCAGTTTGTGTATGGACAACCAGATGCCGATGCTGGTGTTCAATTTGTTGATCAAGGGCAATATCGCCCGCGCGGTGGCCGGTGAGAAAATCGGCACACTGGTTCGGTCCTGAACCCTGCGGGGATCGGTCCTCGCGAATTCCGGGCCCCGAAACGATGCTGTGGAGGAAACGGTCGTGATTGATGAAGCGCTCTTCGACGCCGAGGAGAAGATGGAAAAGGCTGTCTCGGTGGCGAAGGACGACCTCGGAGGTATTCGGACCGGCCGCGCCAACCCGGGCATGTTCAACCGGGTCGTGGTCGACTACTACGGCTCGCCGACGCCGATCACCCAGATGGCCAGCATCAACGTGCCCGAACCGCGCATGGTCGTCATCAAGCCCTACGAGCAGGGGCAGTTGCAGACGATCGAAACCGCGATCCGCAATTCGGATCTGGGCGTGAATCCGACCAACGACGGCACAATCATTCGCGTGATGATTCCGCAGCTGACCGAGGAGCGGCGGCGGGAATTGGTGAAGCAGGCGAAATCCAAGGGTGAGGACGCCAAGATCGCCATTCGCAATGTGCGGCGCAAGTCGATGGACGAGCTGAACCGCATCCAGAAGGACGGCGAGGCCGGTGAGGACGAGGTCGGTCGCGCCGAGAAGGAACTGGACAAGACCACCCAGAAGTACGTGGCCCAGATCGACGAGCTGGTCAAGCACAAGGAATCGGAACTGCTCGAGGTGTGAGACTCGGCCCGGCGCGACGATGCGGCACGGGCCCGGGGACGGAGTGGACGAATAAGTGAGCGACGGGACAATCGTGGCCGAAGACGCCGCAGCCGGCGAGACGATGCCGGTGAGCGACCCGGCCGGTGCAACACCGGCTCCCGACACGCCCTCGGCGCAGCCGAGCGGTAAGCCCTCACGCGCCGGTCGCAACTTACCGGCCGCGCTGGCGGTCGGTGTCGGCCTCGGCGCATCGCTGATCGCGATCCTGCTGTTCGTTCCGAAGGTTCTGATCGGAGTCATCGCGGTCGCGATGGCGATCGCCACCTGGGAGGTCGCCAAGCGGCTGCGCGAGGCCGATGTCCTGGTGCCGCGGGTGCCGCTGATCGTCGGCGGGCAGGCGATGATCTGGCTGGCCTGGCCCTACGGCCCCCAGGGCGTGGCGGGTGCGTTCGCGGCGACCGCGCTGGTGTGCATGGTCTGGCGGCTGTTCGACCACGGTCTGCAGGCCACGCCGCGAAACTTCCTGCGCGACACCGCGATCACGGTGTTCGTGGCGTCCTGGATCCCGCTGCTGGCCTCGTTCGCGGTGTTGATGCTGCAACAGGACGACGGCAATCTCCGGGTGCTGACCTTCATGATCCTGGTGGTCTGCTCCGATGTCGGCGGTTACGTGGCCGGGGTGCTGTTCGGCCGCCATCCGATGGTGCCGGCCATCAGCCCGAAGAAGTCGTGGGAGGGTTTCGCCGGATCGCTGGTGTTCTGCATCATCGGCGGGCTGCTCACGGTGACGCTGCTGCTGCAGGCCAATTCGATGATCGGCGTGCTGCTGGGCATCGCGGTCGTGCTCGTGGCGACCTGCGGGGATCTGATCGAATCGCAGATCAAGCGCGAGTTGGGCATCAAGGACATGGGCACGCTGCTGCCCGGACACGGCGGCATCATGGATCGCCTCGACTCGATGCTGCCCTCGGCGTTCGTCTCCTGGCTGGTGCTGACCGCCCTGCTCTGAGACCCTGCCTGCTCCGGGTTCAGCGCCGCTTCGCCGCGCGCCGCAACTGCATGATCCGCCAGCCGCCGGCCAGCGCCATCACCAGCGCTCCGGCGATCACCGACAGCAGCAGCGTGACGCCGAGCGGCAGGTTGAACTGCCAGAAGAACAGGTGGATCCGCACCTGATCGAGGTTCTGCAGGATGAAGATCAACAGCAGAACCCCGATGACCGCCGCCGCCACCAGCGCCACCCAGGTGTAGCCCGCGCGGGTTTTCAGGGCTCGGTTGCGCCGCACGGGTGCGGTCGAGGGCGGAGTGTCGACGCGCGGGGGATCGGTGTGCGGGACCGGATCCGGTCCGTGGCTCGGTACTGCGTCGCTGGTCATATTTCGATCATTCCCGATCGCTATGGCGGATATGCGTATCTCCGGAATACCCGTTCGGCCGCGCCGTAACTGTGATCGGGTTATCCCTGCCCGCAGGCGGCGGGCCGGTACCGGCAATGCGACACTGGAAGGGTTATGACTACCTCCCTGCCGCTCGTTTTCGATGCCCCGCGCCGTGGAATGCCGCCGCGGCATCTCGCCGACCTCGATTCGGCCCAGCGGCGGCAGGCGGTGGAGGAGCTCGGACTGCCGAAGTTCCGGGCCGATCAGATCGCCCGGCAGTACTACGCGCGGTTGCAGGCCGATCCGCGGCAGATGACCGATCTGCCCGAGCCGATGCGGGAGAAGATCGCGGAGGCGCTGTTCCCGCCGCTGCTCAGCGAGGTGCGGCAGGTGGTGTGCGACGAGGGCACCACCCGCAAGACCCTGTGGCGCGCCGGTGACGGCACCCTGCTCGAGAGCGTGCTGATGCGCTATCCCGACCGCAACACGCTGTGCATCTCCAGTCAGGCCGGCTGCGGTATGGCCTGCCCGTTCTGCGCGACCGGCCAGGGCGGACTGAACCGCAACCTCTCGACCGCCGAAATCGTCGACCAGGTGCGCGCGGCCGCCGCGGCGTTGCGTGACGGCGAGGTGGCCGGTGGTGTCGGCCGGCTGTCGAACATCGTGTTCATGGGGATGGGTGAGCCGCTCGCCAACTACAAGCGCGTGGTGGCGGCGGTCCGGCGAATCACCTCGCCCGCCCCGGACGGCCTGGGTATCTCGCAGCGCAACGTGGTCGTGTCGACCGTCGGCCTGGCGCCCGCGATCCGCAAACTGGCCGACGAGGGCCTGTCGGTGACGCTGGCCGTCTCCCTGCACACACCGGACGACGAATTGCGAGATACGTTGGTGCCGGTCAACAATCGCTGGTCGGTCGCCGAAGTACTCGACGCCGCACGGTATTACGCCGACAAGACCGGCCGCCGGGTCTCGGTCGAATACGCACTGATCCGCGATATCAACGACCAGCCGTGGCGCGCCGACATGCTGGGCTCGAAACTGCACAAGGCACTCGGCTCCCGCGTCCACGTCAACCTCATCCCGCTCAACCCGACCCCGGGCTCCAAATGGGACGCGTCGCCGAAACCCGTCGAGCGGGAATTCGTGCGGCGAGTGGAGGCACAGGGTGTGCCCTGCACGGTGCGCGATACCCGGGGGCAGGAGATCGCCGCGGCCTGCGGGCAATTGGCGGCCGAGGGTTAACTCGGTGCGCTGTCGGTCGAGCCGGTAGCGCCGCTTCCGGATCGCAGGGCGAACACGCCGAGACCCGCGAGCACCATCGATGCCCCCACCACCCACAGCCCCGCGCGCTGGGTTCCCGTGAGGTCGGCCAGCCAGCCGGTGAGATACGGCGCCGCGAACCCGCTGACATTGCCGAGCGAATTGATCAGGGCGATCCCACCGGCCGCGGCAGCTCCGGACAGGAATGCGCTCGGCAGGGCCCAGAAGGTGGGCAGCGCGGCGAGCACACCGACGGCGCAGACGGTGACCGCGGACATCGCCGCGAACGGATTGTCCAGGTACAACGCGACCGGAATGGCGAGGCCGCCGATGATCGCGGGCAGGGCGACGTGCCGGCGGCGTTCGCCGGTGCGATCGCCGTGGCGGCCCCACCACACCATCGCGACCGCGCCGATCACATAGGGCACAGCGGTGATCAGGCCACGCTGCACCACCGAATAGTGCGTCCCGTACTGCTGCTGGAATCCGGCCACGATGGTGGGCAGGAAGAAGCCGAGGGCGTAGAGCCCGTAGACGATGCCCGCGTAGATCGCGGCCAGTCCGAGTATGCGCGGATGGGTCAGAGATCGGCGCACCGTCCAGTGTTCGGTGCGCTGAACCGAGCGCTGCTCCTCCGCGAGTTCGGTTGCCAGCCAGCTCCTTTCCTCGGCCGACAACCATCGGGCCTGCTCCGGCCGATCGGTGAGGTAGAACCAGGTCGCCGCCGCCAGCAGCAAGGCCGGCAGGCCCTGCACGAGGAACATGAACCGCCAGCCGCTGAGCCCGAAGACGTTGTCCCCGTACTCGATGAGCAGGCTCGACAGTGTGGATCCCAGAGCGGTCGACAGCGGCACCGCGGTCATGAACAGGGCGACGATGCGGGCCCGGTCGCGCTGGGGGAACCAGAAGGTCAGATACAGCAGAATGCCCGGGAAGAATCCGGCCTCCGCCACGCCCAGCAGGAAGCGCAGCACGATGAGGACCGTCTCGTTGGGCACGAACGTCATCGCGGTGGCGACGATGCCCCAGGTGAGCATGATGCGGGCGATCCAGCGCCGCGCACCGAACCGGTGCAGCGCCAGGTTGCTCGGCACTTCCAGCACGAGATAGCCGAGAAAGAAGATGCCCGAGGCGAATCCGAACGCGGTCTCCGACATGCCGAGGTCGGTCTTCATCCCACTGGGCCCGGCGAACCCCACGTTCACCCGATCCAGGTAATTGACGAAGTACAGCAGGCACAGAAACGGCACCAGCCGAATCGTCACCTTGCGTACGGTCGCGGTGGCGACGTCGGCAGGGGCGATCATCATCCGTACTCTGCGCATTCGCGGCCGGCCAGTCAAATCGGGTTCGCGGGCGCGCTCGCCGCTCAGCTCAGCAAAGCTCGTGCGTACCAATCCTTCTCGTCACGCACCCCGGGCAGGGCGAAGAAATAGCCGCCGCCGAAGGGCTGGACGTAGTCGGTGAGAGGCTCGTTGATCAGCCGGGTCTGGATGGCCTCGAACTGGCGGGCGACGTCCTGCTGGAAGCAGGTGAAGATGTGGCCCGAGGCCATGTTGCCGTTGCGCTCCACGCCGAGGTCGTAGTTGTAGGAACGGCGGACCAGCTGCTGGCGTGCGGTTTCCGGAGTGCGCGGATTGGCCAGCCGGATATGGGAATCCAGGGGGATGACCGAACCCTCGGGGTCGGCGGCGTAGTCGGGGGTGTCGAATTCCTGATTGCCGTCGAGCGGGGCGCCGGAGTCGCGGCGGCGTCCGAACATGTTCTCCTGCTCGTTGATCGAGACCCGGTCCCAGAATTCGACGAGCATGCGGATCAGCCGGACCACCTGGTAGGTGCCGCCTCGGGTCCATTCGGGTTCGCCGCCGCCGTCGGTCCAGATGAGCGATTCGGCGTCGGCGCCGGTCGGGTTGGCCGTTCCGTCCTTGAAGCCCAACAGGTTCCGGCCGGTGCCGGAGGGGCGCGGCGGGGAGTTGTAGCCGTCGATCTTCCAGCGCAGCTGCAGTGCGCCGCGGGTCTGGCGGGTGATGTCGCGCAGCGCGTGATGGACGGTGTCGGGGTGATGCGCGCACAGCTGGATCAGCAGGTCGCCGTGCATCCAGGCCGGATCCGGGGTGTCGTTGGGGAAGGTCCGCATCGGCGTGAGCTTGGCGGGTTTGGCCGCTGCCAGCCCGAAGCGGCCATCGAACAGGCTCGCGCCCACACCGGTGGTGACGGTGAGCCCGTCGGCGATGACCTCCGGCCCGAGCACCGCGCTGTCGGAGGGAGGCTGGCCGAGCCCGAGGTCGGTCGGGGCGCCGCCGGCGGTGAGAAAGCGGGCGCGTGCGGTGAGGGTTTTCATCGCCTCCACCAGTTCCGCGCGGTGGGTGGTGGTGACGTCGAAGGCAGCGAAGCAGGCGGCATTCTGTTTCGCCGACGGGCCCGGGGTGAGGATGCCGGACTGGTGTTCACCGTGGAAGGGGTAGCTCGCCTCGGCCTTCGGGGTGCCCACGGTGGCGGCGTCGGCGTCCTTGCGGGCGCCCTCGGCGAGGATGCCCGCGGTCAGCGCGGTTCCGGCGGCACCGGCGGCAGCGCCGGAGAGGAAGCGGCGGCGGCTGACGTTCATCGTGAAGCCTTACTGGTCGGTCGGTGGTTCGGCATGTCAGTGGGAGATCGGCACTTCGAGCAATCGCGGCACCTTGGCGAGTTCCTCGAGGGCGGCGCCGAGGCGCGCGTTGACGGCTTGCCGGGCGGCCGGCGGGGTCCGGTCCGGCGACTGCCAGTGCCCGTGGTCCTGGGTGGCGAGCAGGGCGGCCTGCAAGTCGTCGAGGCGGGTGCGCAGGGTGGCGCGCAGTTGTGGCGCCCGCGGGTCGATCAGCGGTCCGAGCTGATCGAGGACCGCGCGAGTCACGTCGATATCGGCGAGCGTCATCGGATACGCGGCGCCCGCGCCTTGGTCGTCGATGCCCGAAATATGGTCGCGCAGGGCGTCTTCCAGGATTTCGTGCCCGCGCAGCGGGAGTTTCTTCGGATCGCCGGCGAGATCGTCGCTGCCGAGATTCTTGCGGATGTTCGCGATATCGCCACCGAGCCGATCGACCACCGGCAGCAGCTGATCCGGCCGCTGGCCGTGCCACAGGCCGTATTCCAGCCGGTGCAGACCGGTGAATCCGGGATCGTTCACCCCACCCGGCAGGCCGTCGGGCAGACCCGAGACCGCGGTGCCGGCGTCACCGAAGCTGTTGTAGGAGGCGCCGACCCGTTCCCATTCCAGCTGGGCGTTGAGCCAATCCGCTTGTGCCGCAGCGATATTACCGCCGCGCAGATCGTTGCCGATCGCGGTGACGGCGCCGGAGAGGCGGGTCAGCACGCCGGCGGCATACGCCTGATAGGCGTCGTTGGGTCCGCGCAGATCGTCCTCGGTGACGCGTTTGACGGCCGGCGGGGTCTCGCCCGCCTCACCGCTGACCTGCACTGCCGCCGACGAGGTCACCGGCTTACCGGACATCAGGCATTGCATGGTGTAGCTGCCGCTGCTCAAGGTCGCCGTCAGATTGGCGGTCGTGGCCGGGCCGATCGTCTCGATCTCGCCGACGACGGCGCCGCCGGAGTTGACCAGGTTGATCTCCCCGGCCTTGGACGTCTTGTTCTGCACTTCGAATGTCTGCGTCCCAGCCCGCCCGGACTTCCATTCCGGGGCGCACGAACTGTCGGTGACCGACACCGCCTGCGCCTTACCGGAGCCGCTCGACGGCAGCAGCGCGATCGCCACCCCGGCGGCCACCGCGGGAACCACCACCAGCACCGCACCGACGAGCAACGGCCGCGGTCCGGCGATTCGCTCCCACCAGTCGGGCGTGTGCTCGGAGTCGGCTGGAGCCGATGCCGACGTTGTCGCTGCCGCCGGGAGAGGCGCCGACGCTGTGTTTCGCGGACCCTGGCCGGTCGCCCCGGTGGCCGGTGTGCCCCCGCCACTCGCCGTGGCGGTAGCCGTCACGGGCGCCGCGGCCGCCGGCTGCGCCGCCTTCGCCGGGGCCTTCGCGGGCGCCTGGCGTCCCGCTCGGACGAACAGCGGGATCACCACCGCCAGGTAGACCACCCACGCCACGACCTGCAACACGGTCATCCGCGGCGTCAGTTCGGTGATGCCGGTGATGATCGAGACCCACCAGGAGTTCGGGTCGATATGCGCCGACAGGTCGAACGCGACCCAGTGGCGGCCGGGCAGAATTCCGGCGTCCTGCAGATCGCCGAGGCCGTAGGACAGCACGCCGGCGGCGATCACGATCAGCGCGAGCGCGGTGCGGTTGAAGAACACGCCGAGGTTGAGTTTCACCGACTGCCGATACAGCAGCCAGCACAGCACCACCGCGGCGGTGAATCCGAGCGCGGCGCCGATCAGCGGCGCGACGGTGGTGCCGGAGGCCTTCACCGCGGTCCACACGAACAGCGTCGACTCCAGGCCTTCGCGCCCGACGGCCATGAAGGCCGTGATGGCCAGCGCTCCCGCGCCGATCGCGGTCGCGCGGGCGACCTCACCGCGAAGCTGGCCCGACAGCGACGCGGCGGTACGCCGCATCCAGAAGACCATGGCCGTCACCAGGGCGACCGCGATCACACTCAGGGTGCCGCCGACGATTTCCTGGCCGGAGTTGGAGAGCACGCTCGTCGAGTAGGTGAGCACCGCCGCGAAGCTGGCCGCCACCGATACCGCGCCGAGCAGGCCGAGCCAGACCGGGGTCGAGGAGACCGGGCGCTGCGGGGTCGACGTTTTGCGCACGGCAGCCAGCAGGATCGTCACCACGAGTCCCGCCTCGAGACCCTCCCGCAGGCAGATCAGTAGATTCGGTACAGCCTCGGCCCAGCTCACCGTCCAAAGGTAAGGCATACCTATACCGCAGGTCCAATCCTGCATGCCTGTAGCGAGTAACCCGTTACCGCAGATGGGGTGGTATGCGAGTAATGTCCGGATTTGCTGGCGCTATCCCTCCGGCGCATCCTCGACCAGTGTCAGCGCCTCCTCGAGCAGCGCCTCCACGATCATCGATTCCGGCACCGTCCGCACCACCTCGCCGCGGACGAAGATCTGACCCTTGTGATTGCCCGCCGAAACCCCGATATCGGCTTCCCGCGACTCGCCCGGACCGTTGACGATGCAACCCATCACCGCGACGCGCAGCGGCGCCGGGAAATCCCGGAAGGCCGCCTCGACCTTCTTCGTGAGCTCGAAGACGTCGACCTGGCAGCGGCCGCAGGTCGGGCAGGACACGATGTCGAGGGTGCGGGGGCGCAGTCCGAGCCCGGCCAGGATGTGGTGACCGACCTTGACCTCCTCGACCGGCGGCGCGGACAGCGAGACCCGGATCGTGTCGCCGATCCCCTCGGACAGCAGGATCCCGAACGCGGTGGCCGATTTCGCGGTGCCCTGCAGCGGCGGACCCGCCTCGGTGACCCCGAGATGCAGCGGATAGTCGCAGCGCTGGGCGAGCAGCCGGTAGGCCTGGATCATCGTCAGCGGATCGTTGTGTTTCACCGAGATCTTCAGATCGGCGAAACCGTGCTCCTCGAACAGCCTCGCCTCCCACAGCGCCGATTCGACCAGTGCGGAGGCCGTGGCGCGACCGCCGTGCCGGTCCAGGATGCGCCGATCGAGGGAACCTGCGTTGACGCCGATGCGGATCGGCACCCCCGCCGCACCCGCCGCGGCGGCGATCTCGCGGACCTTGTCGTCGAAGGTGCGGATATTGCCCGGATTCACCCGCACGCCGGCACAACCGGCATCGATGGCGCCGAAGACGTAGCGCGGATTGAAGTGGATGTCGGCGATCACCGGGATGGCCGAGCGGCGGGCGATCGTCGGCAGTGCCGCGCAATCGTCCTGGGTGGGCACCGCCACGCGGACGATATCGCAACCGGCAGCGGTCAATTCGGCGATCTGGCGCAGCGTCGCCTCGACATCGGCGGTGACGGTGGTGGTCATCGACTGCACCGAAATGGGTGCGCCGCCGCCCACCGGCACCGAGCCGACCTGGATGCGCCGGCTCTCCCGGCGCGGTCGCAGCGTCGGAGTCGCGGGCTCGGACAGGAATACGGCGGTCATCGGATCCTCTCGGTCGCGGGTAACCATTCCGCGCAGGCCGCGGCGATGCCCTCGCCGGTGAGTCCGTACTCGGCCAGGATGCTGTCGCGGGAGGCGTGGGGGATGAATGCGGTGGGCAGGCCGAGCGCGCGAACAGGGGCGGCGTCGGGGTCGCGGGCGATCGCGTGGACCAGGTGGGAGCCGATCCCGCCGGCGGCGATACCGTCTTCCACACAGACGGTGAGCCGATGCCGTGCCGCGATCGCCGGCAGCCCCGGATTGATCGGCCACACCCAGCGCGGGTCGATGACGGTAGCGCCGAAACCGCCGTCGGCCAGCAGCTCCGCCGCGCGCAGGCACGGCCCGGTCATCGGGCCGACCGCCACCAGCAGAATATCGAGCGGACTGCGCGGCCCGCGGTACAGAATGTCCATCCCGTCCATCCGTGCCAATGGCGAAATATCTTCTCCGGCAGTGGCTTTCGGATAACGCACGGTGGTGGGCCCGGCCGTGGCGACGGCTTCGCGCAGGAGTTCGCGGACCCGGTCGGGATCGCGTGGACACGCGATCCGCATCCCCGGTACGCAGGTGAGCAGCGCCAGATCCCACATCCCGTGATGGCTGGGGCCGTCCGGACCGGTGACGCCGGCGCGGTCCAAGGCCAGTGTGACCGGCAGTTCGTGCAGCGCGATATCGAGCAGTACCTGATCGATCGCGCGGTTGAGAAAGGTCGAGTACACCGCCACCACCGGATGCATACCGGCCGCCGCCAAGCCCGCGGCGGAGGCCAGCAGGTGCTGTTCGGCGATCCCGGAATCGAACACCCGCTCCGGTGCGCTCCGGGAGAATTCGCCGAGTCCGGTGGGCAACCGCATCGCCGCGGTCATGGCGACCACCTCCGGATGGTCGCGGGCGATGGCGGCCAGTTCCGATTCGACGATATCGGTCCAGGTGGGGGCGGGCTGTGTGCGCGGCACACCGGTGACCGGATCGATCACCCCGCACGCGTGCATGCGGTCGGCCTCGTCCGCCTCGGCCGGGCCGAAGCCGCGGCCTTTCACCGTCACCGCGTGCACGACAACCGGTTTGGCGAGTTCGGCGGCCTTGTGCAGGGCCGTGCACAGTGCGCCGATGTCGTGGCCGTCCACCGGGCCCAGATAGGTGAAACCCAAGGCGTCGAACAGATTTCCGGAGACGGTGTCGCCGTCGCGCAGTCCGGTGAGATGCCCGGCCAGTGCGCCGACGGTCGGATCGTAGGAGCGCCCGTTGTCGTTGAGCACCACCACGACCGGGCGCCCGCCCGCGCCCAGATTGTTCAGGCCTTCCCAGGCCACACCGCCGGTCAGCGCGCCGTCGCCGATCACCGCCACCACCCGGCGCTCGTGTTCGCCGCGCAGCTGGAAGGCCTTGGCGATGCCGTCGGCCCACGCCAGGCTGACCGAGGCGTGGGAATTCTCCACCCAGTCGTGCGCGGATTCGGTGCGGTTCGGATACCCCGCGATCCCACCGGCCTGCCGCAGTGTGTCGAAGGTGTGCGACCGCCCGGTGAGCAACTTGTGCGCATAACTCTGATGTCCGGTGTCGAAGACGAGAACATCGGTGGGCGAACGGAAGACGCGATGCAGCGCGATGGTCAGCTCCACCGTCCCCAAGCTGGCGCCGAGATGCCCGCCGGTTCCGGTGACGGTCTCGACGAGGCGATCGCGTAACCGCTGCGCCAGCGCGGGCAGTTCGTCGTCGGACAACGCGGCCAGGGAGTCGGGTCCGGTGAGGGCGGCGAGCGGGTCCGGCCCGCGCGGCGAGGGTTTCATGCGTGGCTCACCTTCCGGTGTGGGAATTCGACCCGGTGTCGATTCGGCTCAGCTGACGGCGGCGCGGATCGTCTCCTTCAGCGAACCCAGGGTCGCGACCACCGCGGTCGGCTCGTAGCCACAGTGCGCCATGCAATTCGAGCAGCGCGGATCGTTGCCGCGGCCGAAGGCGTTCCAGTCGGTGTCGTCGATCAATTCCCGATAGGTGGCGACATAACCGTCGTCGAGCAGATAGCAAGGCCGCTGCCATCCCTTGAGCGAATACGACGGAATCGCCCAGGCGGTGCAATCGAAGTCGACCTTGCCCTCCAGGAAATCCAGGTACAGCGGAGAATGATTCAACCGCCACTTCTTGCGGCGCCCGTCGGCGAACGCCTTCGCGAACAGCTGATGGGTTTGCTTCACCCCGAGCCAATGCTCCTGATCGGGGGCCTTCTCGTAGGCGTAACCGGGCGCGATCTGCATGTGGTCGATCTCGAGTTCGTCGTTGAGATAGTCCAGGACGTCGATCACGTCCTGTGGCGAATCCAGATCGAAGAAGGTGGTATTCGTCATCACCCGGAATCCGGCGGCCTTGGCCTCGCGGATCGCCGCGACGGCCTGATCGAAGACGCCGTCCTTGCAGACCGAGGCGTCGTGGCGTTCGCGCAGACCATCCAGATGCACCATCCACGCGAAATTGCGGTGCGGGGTGAACTTGTGCAGATGTTTGGGCAGCAGTACCGCGTTCGTGCACAAAAAGACGATCTTGTTACGGTCCAGCAGTTGCCGCACGATCTCGTCGATCTGCGGATGCATCAGCGGTTCGCCACCGGCGATCGAGACCATCGGGGCGCCACATTCCTCGATAGCGCCGACCGCCTGTTCGACCGGCATGCGCTGTTTGAGCAGCGTATGCGGATGCTGAATCTTGCCGCAGCCCGCGCATTTCAGATTGCAGGCGAACAACGGCTCCAATTCGACCAGGATGGGGAACTTCTCGCGGCGCAACAGCTTCTGTTTTGCGAGATACGCTCCCAGACGTACGGATTGACGGAATGGCATGGCCATTCAGCTCACCTCCCGAGGCAGGTTGAATCGAATACTCTCTTCGGTCACGGTGGTGTGGCGGACCCGGAGGGCGCCGAGCCCGGACAGGGCCTCGACCAGGTCGTCCACCAGATGCGGCGGTGCCGACGCGCCGGCGGTGACGCCGATGCGGCGGGTGCCGGCCAGCCAGTCCAATTCGACCTCGCCGGCGTCCTCCACCAGATGTGCCGCCACACCCTCGGCCGCGGCGACCTCGGCCAGCCGCAGCGAATTGGAGGAGTTACGCGAACCCAGCACGAGCACCAGGTCCGATTCCCGGGCCACCGCCCGCACCGCCTCCTGGCGGTTGGTGGTGGCATAACAGATGTCGTCCTTGCGCGGCCCGCTCAATGCCGGAAACCGTTGCCGCAGAACATCGGCCGTGGCCTCGGCCTCCGCGACGGCCAGGGTGGTCTGCGTGACGTAGGCGACCCGATCGGGATCCGGTGGCGACACCCGGGCGGCCGCTTCCGGATCGGCGACCACGATCACATTGCCGGGCGCCTCGCCGCGGGTGCCCACCACCTCCTCATGGTCGGCGTGACCGATCAGGAAGACGGTCTTGTCGGCGGCGGCGAAGGTGCGCACCTCCGCGTGCACCTTCGACACCAGCGGACAGGTGCCGTCGACCACGCGCAGGCGGCGGCGTTCGGCCTGGCGGCGGACGTCCGGGGTCACGCCGTGCGCGGCGAGCACGACCACCGCGCCTTCGGGCACATGATCGAGCTCCTCGACGAAAACCGCTCCGCGCCCGGCCAACTCGCGCACCACATGGCTGTTGTGCACGATCTGACGCCGCACGTACACCGGTGCGCCGAAGCGGAGCAACGCCTGCTCGACGATCTCGATCGCCCGCTCGACCCCGGCGCAGAACGAGCGCGGCCCGGCGAGCAGGATCTCGCGCTCGCCAGTCGCCGCCGACCATCGGTCCAGCGCCGGCGTCGCCGCCCGCAGCGAACGCAGTGCCCGTATTCCGCGCCACATCGTGCCGGGGCGCAGCAGCGGCGCGTCGGGTGTGTCGACGATCGCCCGGAGCGCGACGGCCTGCCCGTCGGGGGCATCGGCGGCGAGGAACGCGGTTTCGGTGTCGACCGCGAGCGCACCGGTCTCCGCCAGTTCGGCGCGCGCCCGGCCGGTGACCACGTGCTCGGCGGAATACACCGGCCCGAGCTGTGCGGGCAGCCCCAGGCGCAGCAGTTCACCGTGCAGCAATACCGCTGCGGGACTGGGTAATTCGGTACCGTTGCGCCGGATCTCGCTGGCCACCACGAGATCGCCGGGGCGCAGCTCCGTGGTCAGCGCACCCGCGACTCCCGCCACCGCGACCGGTCCCGCCGCCGCGGCGTCGTAGCGCCGCCGCGGACCGCGCCCGGTGTGCACCACGGGCGCCGTGGCGGCGCCGCGCAACGCGGCCCACTCCGAACGCAACGGGGCACAGACGGTTCCGGGGCGGGGCATGTCGTCAGCTCCCGTCTCGCTCGGCGGTGGCCGTTCGCCGCCGCAGGTACCGCCCCAACGCCCAGACCGGGAACACCAAGCGGTACAGGTGGTAGTTGATGTAGAAATCGCCGGGGAAGCCGGTGCCGGTGAACAGGTCCTCGTCCCAGCCGCCGTCGGGTCGCTGCGTGCGCACCAGCCAGTCGATGCCGCGGCGCACGGCGGGGGAGTCGTGTTCCTCGGCGGCCAGTAGGGCCAGCAGGGCCCACGCGGTCTGCGAGGCGGTGGAGTCGCCGCGGCCGACCCATTCCGGGTCCCGATAGGAGCGCAGATCCTCACCCCATCCGCCGTCGGCGTTCTGATGGGCCTCCAGCCAGCGCACCGCCGCCCGGATCGCCGTCGACCGCGGACTCGTACCCGCCGCGACCAGCGCCGGAACCGCCGCGCCCGTGCCGTAGACGTGGTTGGCGCCCCAGCGTCCGAACCAGGAACCGTCGGGCTCCTGATGGTCGAGCAGCCAGCGCACACCGCGGCGGCATGCGCGATCACCGCCGCGGCCGAGGACCGCCAGCATCTCCACCACGTGCGCGGTCACATCGGCCGAAGGCGGATCGGTGACGGCGCCGAAATCGCAGAACGGCAGTTTCGTCGGCAGGATCGAGGTGTTGTCGGCGTCGAAGGCGCCCCACCCGCCGTCGGCGGACTGCATGCCGACCGTCCAGCGCACCGCGCGCTGGATCGCCGCATCCAGCCGCGGGCGATCCGGATGCGAAACCTGATGCAGCGCAATGACGATCTCGGCGGTGTCGTCGGTGTCGGGGTAGACGTCGTTGGCGAATTCGAAGGCCCAGCCCCCGGGTTCCAGATGTGGCCGGCGCACCTGCCAGTCGCCGCCGGCGGCGATCTGCTCACCCAGCAGCCAGTCGGTGGCCCGCAGCACCGCCGGATCGTCGGGCGCCACCCCGCCGTCCAGCAGCGCGGCCGTCGCCAGCGCGGTATCCCACACCGGTGACTGACAGGCCTCGAGCCGCCGAACCTCACCGTCCGGGGTTTGTTCGCGGACGACGAATCCGTCCAGGCCCGCGATGCCCGCCCGCATCGCCGGATGATCGAGCGGATAGCCCAGCAGGTGCAGTGCCAGCAGCGAATACACCCACGGCGGCTGAATTCCGCCCCAGCCGCCGTCGGCCTCCTGGCGGGCCAGAATCCACTCCGCGGCGTGCCGCATCGCCACATCGCGCAGCGGATTCAACGGCAGCCGCGCGTAGGCGTGCAGCACCGTGTCCACGCGCTGGAACACTCCGGCGAGGGAGGTGATCGGCGCGCGGCGGGCCGGGGCCGCGCCGGTACGCAATTCGTCGATGCCGAACGGCAGCGGGCGGCACGGCCGCAGCGTGGCGACCACGGTCAACGGCACCACGGTCTGGCGGGCCCAGCATCCCCAGTCGTAGATGTTGAGCGGGAACCAGGACGGGAACAGCACGAGTTCGGGTGGCAGATTCGGCAGATCGTCCCAGGACCACAAGCCGAACAGCGCCAACCAGATTCGGGTGAAGACCCGCGACGCCTCGATCCCGCCTTCGGCACGCACGAATGCGGCCGCGGCGCGCATATGCGGCGCGGCCGGGTCGTCACCGGCGAGTCGCAACGCCACCCACGCCTCGGCGGTGGTCGACAGATCGCCGGGGCCGCCGTGGAAGGTCGCCCAGGTTCCGTCGGCGCGCTGCTGTGATCGGATCCAGCGTGCCGCCGGCTCGGTCACCTCCGGGGTGGAGATGCCGAGGAACTCCCGCAGTAGCAGGTCTTCGGCGTCCATCGTCACGTTGGTCGCCAATTCGCCCTTCCACCAGCCCTGTTCGTGCTGGGACGAGCGCAGCAGCCGCACCGCCGCGTCGGTGGCCGCGCGGACCGCGCTCAGTTCGTCGGCGCCGCGCGCCGGATCGACCGCTGCCCGCCGGTTCGCTGCCGCATTGCCGGTTTGGGTGACTGTCATTCCTATGCACTCCGTTCCACGATGAAATCCGCCAGGTCACAGAGCTCCCGGCGGTATTCGGGGGTGATGGTGACCGCGGCGAGAGCCTGCTGGGCGGTGCGCACCCGCCGCCGGGCTTCGGCGCGGGCCCAGCGCCGGCCACCGGCGGTCTCGACCATGTCGGCGGCGGCCCGCAGATCGTTCTCGCTCGGTTCGCCCGATTGGGCGAGCCACTGCGCCAGCGCCTGACCGGCCGGGCGGCCGGATTCCACGCTCCAGGTGACCGGCAGCGACTTCTTGCGCGAACGCAGATCCGAGAACACCGGTTTGCCGGTCACTGCCGGATCGCCCCAGATGCCGAGCAGATCGTCGACGAGCTGGAAGGCCAGACCGATGTTGTCGCCGTAGGTGCGCAGCGCCCCGACCGTCGCCGGCGGCGCCCCGGCCAGCACCCCGCCGACCGCGGCACTCGCCGAGAGCAGCGCCGCGGTCTTGCCCATGGCCATGCGGATACATTCGGCGAGGGTCACGTCGTTGCGGTGTTCGAAGTCGACGTCGGCGGCCTGGCCGATGATCAGATCCTGGGTCGCCTTCCCGACCAGCCGGGCCGCCGCCACCGCGTGCGGTGAGCCGGAATCGAGCAGCACCTCGTGCGACAGCGAGAGCATCGCGTCGCCGGCCAGCACGGCGACCGGATCGCCCCACACCGCCCAGACCGTGGGCCGATGCCGGCGGGTGGCGTCGCGATCCATCAGGTCGTCGTGCACGAGCGAGAAGTTGTGCACGAGTTCGACCGCCACCGCGCCCGGAATCCCGCAGAGCTCGTCGCCGCCGGCGGCGTGGGCGGCGAGCATGGTCAGCCGCGACCGCACCGATTTTCCGCTGTCGGCGACGGCCGGACGGCCGCGTTCGTCGCAGAAACCGAGGTGATAGGCGACCACCGGCCGGATCGCGTCGTCGAGCCGTCCGACGGCGTCCGACAGCGCCGACCGGACGGCCTGGCCGTCGGCGTCGACCGTGGACAGGATGGTTACCGTCATCTGATCACCTCCGATATCCGCGTGCGGGGTTCGGGCATACCGGTGCGCTCGGCGGCACCGGCGCGGGGCCGAAGCCCCGACGGATGCGAAATGATCTCGGCCGCAGCGGATTCCCCGCTGCGCACGGCGCCCTCCATGGTCGCGGGCCAGCCGGTGTCGGTCCACGCTCCGGCCAGCGCCAGGCCGGGCAACGCGGTGGCCGCGGGCGGCCGCAGCCGCGCGCTGCCCGGTGCGGGCCGGAACGTCGCATGGCGTTCGCGAGTGACGAAGAAGTCGACCACCTGCGCCGTGCGGGCGGCGGGCAGCAACTGTTCGAGGGCGGGCAGGAATTCCCGGCGCAGCTCGGCGACGGGGCGATCGACGAATGCGTCGGCGGCGGAGACGGAGACGGCCAGATATTGCGCGCCGGTGGGAAACCGGGCAGGTGCCACCGATGTGCTCGGTGCGGCTGCCGCGACCGGCGCCGAACTGTCTTGTGGCCCGTCGGTGACGTCCGATCTCCGGCGACCCGCCGCCGCGCGCAAGCCCGAGGCTTCGGTGCGGTCGAAAACCCACTGCACGACCGAGCCGACCCCCGCTCGCAGGGGTTCGTTCATCACCGGCCGGTCGTAGACCACGTGGATGTTGACGATCGGCGAACTGCCCAGGCCCACAGCCCAATTCGCGGGCAGATCCACCGCGTCGGCGGGCAACAGCGCCTGAGCCGCGGCAGGGGGCACGGCCGAGACGACGGCGTCGGCGGCGCAGTCGCCGTCCCGGGTGCACACCGCCCACCCGTTCGCTACTCGCCGGACGGCCGTGACTCGCTCGTGGACGACCGTAACCCCGGCCGCGGTGAGGGCGGTCAGCGCGGCCTCACCGTGCAACTGCCGCAACGGGATCCGCGACCACCCGGTATCGGCGGCATCGGCATCGGTGAGCAGGCCGATCCGGAAGACGGTCGCGGCCAACGCCAGCGATACGTCGTCGGCGCGCGCGTTGAGCGTGGCGATGCCGACCAGGTCCCACAGACTGTCCACGGCGTCGCGATCCTGGCCGTGCGCACGCAACCAGTCCCCGAAACTGGTGGTGTCCGTCCGTGGATCGGCGGGATCGACCGCCCGCAGAGCAAGTGCGGCCCGGACGAACCGCACGCGCGCGCCCTGCGACAACCACGGATAGCGCAGCAGCGCCCAGCTCAGATGCAACGGTGCCGGCAACGGCAGCCGCCGCAACCTGCCCGCGCGGCCACCGCCGGAGACGGGGATGTCCAAGCGCGGTTGCAGGTGCACCGCATCCCGCATGCCGAGCCGATCCAGCAGTGCGAGATAGCGGTCGCAGCACCGCAGGAAGACGTGTTGTCCGTTGTCGATCCACAGATCGCCACGGGGAAACGAATGCGTCAGCCCGCCCAGCCAGGGCCGGGATTCGTACAGCCGCACCGCATATCCGGCGTCCGCGCAGCGCAGGGCCGCGGTGATCCCCGCGAGCCCGCCGCCCACCACGGCCACCCGCGCCGTCATCGCGGTCCCCACCCGAATGCCGTCATCGAGTACTGCAGCAGGGCGCCGGAGGCGACGCGGGTCTTCTCCCGTGCGCTCAACGACAGCCGCCGGTCGTAGACGGCCACCGGATTGGCGCGGATGCGCTCGTTGAGCCGCCGGTAGATGCCCGCCATCGCCGCGCAGCAGGCGGCACTGCGGCCGTCCAGATGCGGAATCAACCGCAGTCCCAGGCAATACCAGTTCTCGGCGCGCTCGGCGCCGGCGCGGATCAGCGCGGCCAGTCCGCCGTTGGGATCGTCGAGCGCTCCACCGGCGTCGAGTTCGAGCCGGACGCCGAAGCGCAGCAGCTCGTCCCGGGGCAGATAGACCCGACCGTTGCCGAGGTCCTCGCGGATATCACGCAGAATGTTGGTCTGCTGCAACGCGATTCCCAGCTGATCGGCATACAGCGGCGCGCACGGATCACCGCCGGAGCCGAAGATCGACAGGCACAGGCGGCCCACCGCCCCGGCCACGCACCGGCAGTAGTGGGTCAACTCGTCGAAGTCGGTGTAGGTGACGCTGTCGACATCGGCCTGCACGCCGTCGATCAGTTCGCCGAACGCGCCCAGCGGCACCGGATAGCGCCGCGCGGTGTCGGCGACGGCGAACAGCACCGGATCATCGGTGCCGGCGCCGCCGGTGACCTTGTCCAATTCCTTGCGCAACAGGGTCAGCGCCTCGGTTTTGGCGGCCGGTTCGCCCTGCTCGTCGCCGATATCGTCGATGCGGCGGGCCAGCGCGTAGAGCGCGCACAGCGCCGTGCGCTTCTCCGGGGGCAGCAGCCGGATGCCGTAGTAGAAGTTCTTGGCCTCGGTGCGGGTGATCCGTTCACAGGTCTCGTAGGCCGCCGCGGTGGTCGGCCCGGTCGCGATGATGCTCACTGCGGCACCACCGTGGCCTTGCCGAGCAGCGTGACCATCGAGGCCACGGTGTCGACGTGGCGGGGCCGCACCGGCTGGGTCCACACGTCGCCCTCGGCCGCGCGCAGCGCCTTCGCGGTCGCGCATCCGCCCGCGAGATATCCCGCGACCGCGAGCCGGGCCCATCCGGTGAGCCGGGCGACCAGCGGAGCTCCTTCGCCGAGCATCGCTTCGCAGCGTTCGACCTGGGTCAGGACCACCGCCCGGCACGCCGGATCACCCGGTCCGCCGGTGGCCAGCGCCGCTTCCGGCACCCCGGCCGCGGCCAGATCGTCCTGCGGCAGGTAGATGCGTCCGGCCGCGTGGTCCTCGGCCACGTCCTGGCAGTGCTCGAGCACCTGCAGTGCCGAACACACCCGATCCGACAGTGCCAGCGTGTCCGGCGTGGACTGGTCGAAGACCGCAAGGACCAGGCGGCCCACCGGATTCGCCGACAGCCGGCAGTAGCCCAGTAGATCCTCGAAGGTGGCGTAGCGGCCGACGCGTTGATCGAGCAGATTGGCCTCGATCAGCTCCTGGAACGCCTCCTGCGGCAGATCGCACGCCGCCACGGTGGGGGCGAGCATCTGAAGCACCGGATCGTCGGGCGTGCGACCCTGATAGAGACCGGCGAGGTCGGCACGCAGCGTCAGCAGTTGCGACACACGATCGCCGGGGGCTTCGTCGCCGACCTGGTCGATTAACCTGGTGGCTGCGTAGACCGCGTGCAGGTGTCGGCGTGGCTCGCGCGGCAACCACCGCAGCGCGACGGGAAAGTTCTCTTCCTTTTCACGGGCCCGCAGCCAGCGGGCCGGGGCTGTCGCTGCGTCCATGATTCGATGGTGAACGCAACACAGGGCTCAAATCTTCAACCGTCGAGGTGATTCCGGTTGGTGTTTTTTGTATCCGGAAGATAATCGAGTCGGAAAGGACTCGAATGAGCGATTCCCATAATGAAATTCCGATAACACCGGAGGCATTGGAGCAGCTTTCGGAGGAACTCGACGCTAGAATGCCCGATCTCCTGGACGAGGTCCGTGATCTGCTCGCCGCGGAGTGGCCCGACTACGCGCGCTATCTCGACGACCATCGCCCCGAGGTCGCCGAGGTCGGGGTGTTGTTCGTCCATCGGCTCCTGGACCTGGCCGAACACGGCCCCCGCACAGGCGATTCCGCTGGTGAGGGCGTCACGCCGCCGACGCAGCTGGTCTTCGAACAGGTGGGCCGCCAGCAACTGCACGACGGTGCGGACCTGTCCGATCTGCTCGGCGCCTACCAGGTCGGCGCCCGCGCGGCCTGGCATCACGTCGCGGAAACGGCGCTGAAACTCGATCTCGGACCGGAGGTGCTCGCGGTGCTGGCGGAGGCCGTTTTCGCCTTCGTCGACGAATTCTCCGCGGCCTCCGCGCACGGTTATGTGCTCGAACAGTCCGCCTCCAGCGCGACCCGGGAACGGCACCGCGAGGAATTGGCGGAAATGTTGCTTTCCGGTCGTTCCGACACGGTCGGAATCCGCTTGGCCGCCGAACGCGCGGGCTGGCAGCTGCCCCCCGAGGTCGCGGTAGTGCTCGCCGATCCGGCCGACGCGCGCTCCTGCGGCGTGGTGGAACATCTCGGCGGTCACTGCCTGCCGATCCGGCGTGACGACGCGGTCGGGGCGATCGTGCCCAGTCCGATGCTGGGCGGGCGGATCACCCGGCTGATCGCCGCGCTGCGGGGTTGTAACGCGGTGATCGGTCATCCGCTCACCTTGGACCTACTGCCGACCGGTATGCGGATCGCCCGCACCGCGCTGCGGTTGCGCAAGGCCGGCGTGCTGTCCGGCTCGCCGGTGGTGGTCGCCGACGAACTCGACACCATCATCGCCAACCGCGACGAATGGCTGCTGGAAACGCTGCGTGCCCAAGTGCTGCAACCACTTCGGGAACTGCCCGACGGTAAGCGCGACCGGCTGGTCGAAACGCTGCGCAGCTGGCTCTGGAACATGGGCGACCGGCACGCGGTCGCCGACGATCTGCACATTCACCCGCAGACCGTGCGCTACCGCATGGACCGGCTGCACGACCTGCTCGGCGAGCGCCTGGATTCGCCGCGCGAGCGGGCCCGGATGTATCTGGCGCTGGTCTGGGATCAGCCGCACGGACGCGCCGGTTGAGTCGGCGATATCGGCGATATCCGCGAGATCTCAGCCGACCAGCGCGTGCGTCACGGCATAGCCGAGCAGCGCGGCGCCGAGTCCGGCGATCACGCTGATCACCACGTTCATCGCGGCGTAGAACACGGAGCGTTGCTCGAGCAGCCGGACGGTCTCGTAACCGAAGGTGCTGTAGGTGGTGAGCGCCCCGCAGAATCCGGTGCCCGCGAACGCCAGCACCGGACTGCCGGCCGCACCGCCGGTGAGCGCGCCCAGAATCAGGCAGCCGACGATGTTGACCGTGAGCGTGCCCCAGGGGAACAGACTGTCGTGGCGTGCCTGCACGAACCGATCGGTGAGGTAGCGGGCCGGGGCGCCGAGCACCGCACCGGCGAAGACCAGGACGACGGTCATCGTGCCTCTCCTCGAATCACCTTGCGGAGCAGCGTCATTCGCGCCAGCGTCACCCCGGCGAGGACCGCGAGCAGCGCGCTCAGCAGGGTAGCGGCCAGATACACGAACGCCGTCACGGCCGAACCGGGTTGCAGCAGATTACGGATTTCGACGGCGTAGGTGGAGAAGGTGGTGAACCCGCCCAGAAATCCGACCCCGAGGAACGGCCGCACCAGTCGATGCGCCGACCAGACCTCGGTGATCAGCACCATCAGCACGCCGATCGCGAGGCAGCCGAGCACATTCTCGGTGAAGGTGCCCCACGGGAACTGCCCGGGGCGTGTCGGCAGGAGCTGGGTGAGGCCGTAGCGGGCCAGACCGCCCAATCCGCCACCCAGCCCGATCACCGCCAGCACCGCGCCGTGTTCGCGCAGCAGTTCGCCGCGTTGCGACGGGACGTGCAGATCGATATCGGGATCGACGGGCCGGTCGGCGGATTCGCCGGGCCGGGGCTCCTCACGGCGTAGCTCGGTCAACGACGGACTCCTACTCGAACACGAACATGGTGGTACCTCGAGTAGGGACTGTTGGCGATCGTCCGATCACGGTTGCTCCGGCCGCTGCGCCGAAGTGGCGAGCCCCACCGCCACGTCGGACAGAATAGCGAATGCCGCCCGACGGTTACCGGGGCTGTGCGCGGCCTCACCGAGAACTTCCTTCGCGATGCTCACACCCGGGATGCCGGTGCCGTCGAGGCGTCGGCGACCAGCGGCGCCAGTGCGGAGGACCGCATGCGCGTCACCACCGCCGTGGCGGGGCGGGCCAGCAGCAGACTGACTGCCGCGGCGACCGGAATGGCCAGGATCGCCGACGCCACGACGTCGTGCGGGTAATGACCGCCGACATAGACCCGGCTGAAGGCCAGCACGATCGCGAAGACGGCAGTGATCCAGCCCAGCCGCCGATTCAGCAGATACAGCGCCGCGACGGTCGCCGCGGCGGTGGTGGTGTGACCGCTGGGAAACGAGTAGTCGCTCGGCACCGGACAGGTTTCGATGATGTAGGCGGTCGGCACGCCCCGGCACGGGCGCGGTTCGGCGACGATCACCTTCACCACCTCGGCGACCAGATAGGCGACCACCACGCTGACCGGAGCCAGCAGCGCCAGCGCCATCGACCGGTCGTCGCGGCGCCGGGCCTTCCACCAGCCGATCACCATCAGCACCGCGAACACCGCCAAACCGGCGTCGGTCCACCAGAGCATCGCGTCGTTGAGCCACCGGGTGTGGTCGGCGAAATCGGTGACGGTGGTGAACAGCGGCCGATCGAATCCGGGGCCGCCGGATGCCATCGGGGCCGGGGAGGGGGTCGTCAACGCATATCCGATCTGGTCTGCCCGGGACGCCGGGGGAGGATGGGAAACGTACTGCGATCATTTCTACCGTGTTCGCCCGGTGGGCACGGTTTCGACCACTGCCGTCGAACTCCGCGTCACCTGGATCGCGTATCGGGTCGCCGCGGTTCGCGGTGGATGCCGGACCGGCCCGCCCGGTGCCATACGCTGACCGCATGACCGACTCTGCTCCCGCCGCGCTGCGCATCGGCTACGTCCCGGGCGTCACCGTCGCCAAGTGGGCGCGGGTGTGGGCCGAACGGTTCCCCGACGCCCCGCTCGAGTTGATCGCCGTGCCGCAGGCGCAGCAGCGCGACGCCCTGGCGCAGGGACGGGTCGACATGTGCTTCGTCCGGTTACCGATCGATCGGGACGGGCTGCACGCGATTCCGCTCTACCACGAGGTCGCCGTGGCGGTGGTGCAGAAGGATCATCCGATCGGGCTGTTCGACGAGGTGAGCCTGGCCGACCTGGAGGGCGAGCGGATGCAGGACGCGACCGATCTCGACGCGGTGGGCGACACCGTCGAATTGGTGGCCGCGGTCGGCGGGGCGGCGGTGGTGCCGCAGTCGCTGGCACGGCTGCATCACCGCCGCGACCTGATCTATCGTCCGCTCACCGATGTCGATCCGACCCAGGTCGCACTGTCGTGGCCGGTCGAGGACGCGGTCGAACTCGCCGAGGAATTCATCGGCGTCGTGCGCGGCCGCACGGCACGCAGTTCCCGGACCGCCGGTGAACGCGATCGGCGCGGCCGGCAGGATTCCGGTGCGCGCGCCGAAGGCGTTGCGGCACAGCGCGGTAGGGGCCGGGGCGACGGTGGTGCGAAACCGGCCGCACGCCGGGGCGGCGCGGCGAAGCCGGGACGGGCGGGCAAGACCGGCGGCCCGCGGAAACGACGCGGCCGCTGAGGTCAGCACCTCAGCGGCCGGTCGAATGATGCGCTACGCGACGGTGATTCAGCGCGGCTTGCGCCGGATGATCGAATCGCGGATCAAGATGCCCGCCAGCGCGACGGCGAAACCGATCAGGAAGATGTATCCGGTGTAGCCGGTGCCCGAGGTGTGGCCCTGCTGGTTCTCGAACAGCATGGCCAGCAGGATCAGGAAGACGACCCATCCGGCGATACGGAAGGTGCGCCGCGATTCACCACTCCAGCCCCAGGCGGCGGAGGGAACCTCGGCGGGATCGACCTTGGTGACGACGCCGGCGCTCTTGGCGGGTTCCAGTTCCGTGGCGGCCACGTTCGCTCCCATCATTTCCGTGTTCGCTGCGGTTCGGGTGCGCGGAGTGCACCGTGAGGTCCGCAGGTCGTGAAGGTGACTGTCGAGAATATGTTTGCATACGACCGGGCGTCGTAGCCAGCGGGGTGACGTGCGCGGCGATTCACCGTGGACAATGAGTGCGTGTCCGACATCGTGAAAGTTCTGCTGCTGGGCAGCACCGGCTCCATCGGCACCCAGGCATTGGAGGTCGTCGCCGCCAATCCGGACCGATTCCAGGTGGTCGGACTGGCCGCGCGCGGCGGCAATACCGACCTGCTGGCCGAGCAGATCCGCGCCACCGGTACCGACAACGTGGCCGTCGCCGATCCGGCCGCCGCCGCGAAACTCGGTGTGGGCCTGGCCGGTCCGGACGCGGTGACCGAACTCGTGCGCCGCACCGACGCCGACGTGGTGCTCAACGCCCTGGTCGGCGCGCTCGGGCTGCGGCCGACGCTCGCGACTCTGGAATCGGGGCGGCGCCTGGCCCTGGCGAACAAGGAATCACTGGTGGCGGGCGGCAGTCTGGTGACCCGGGCCGCCACTCCCGGGCAGATCGTCCCGGTCGACTCCGAACACTCGGCGATGGCGCAGTGCCTGCGCGGCGGGCGCGCCGACGAGGTCGCGCGGCTGGTGCTCACCGCCTCCGGCGGCCCGTTCCGGGGCTGGACCGCCGAGATGCTGGAATCGGTGGGCCCCGACGAAGCCAAGGCTCATCCCACCTGGTCGATGGGTTTGATGAACACCCTCAATTCGGCCACGCTGGTGAACAAGGGCCTCGAACTGATCGAGGCGCACATGCTGTTCGGCATCGACTACGACAAGATCGACGTCACGGTGCATCCGCAGTCGATCGTGCATTCGATGGCGACCTTCACCGACGGTTCCACCCTCGCCCAGGCCAGCCCGCCCGATATGAAGCTGCCGATCGCACTGGCCCTGGGCTGGCCCGACCGGGTGCCGGGCACCCTCGCCCCGATCGACTTCGGCACCGCGTTCACCTGGGAATTCGAACCGGTCGACAACGAGGTCTTCCCCGCGGTCGAGCTGGCTCGCGCGGCGGGTAAGGCCGGTGGCAGCGTCACCGCGGTGTACAACGCCGCCAACGAGATCGCGGTGCAGGCATTCCTCGACGGTGCGCTGCGATTCCCGGATATCGTGCGCACGATCGCGCGGGTCGTCGAGTCGGCCGACCGCTGGGCCGCAGAACCCAGTACCTTGGACGAGGTGCTCGCGGCGGATGCGTGGGCGCGACAGCGTGCGCGCACGCTCGTGAGCAACTGATTCAGGAGGGTTCCATACCGCATGGGCTTCGCGATCGGATTCGTGCTGTTCGCCCTCGGCATCACGGTATCGGTGGCGCTACACGAATGTGGCCACATGTGGGCGGCTCAGGCCACCGGCATGCAGGTGCGCCGCTACTTCGTCGGCTTCGGGCCGAAGGTGTTCTCGTTCCGCCGCGGTGAGACCGAATACGGCCTCAAGGCGCTGCCGCTGGGCGGTTTCTGCGATATCGCGGGGATGACCGCGCTGGACGAGGTTCCACCCGAGGACCTGCATCGCGCGATGTACCGGCAGGCCACCTGGAAGCGGCTGGTGGTGATGTTCGGCGGCATCGCGATGAACTTCATCCTGGGCTTCCTGCTGATCATGCTGCTCGCGGTGGCCTGGGGGCTGCCGCGGCTGGATTCGCCGCCGGCCACCCAGATCTACCCGGCCGGCTGCGTGCCCGCGCAGAACCCCGACGGCTCGATGCAGAAGTGCACCGGCCCCGGCCCGGCCGAACGCGCCGGTCTGAAGCGCGGCGATCTGGTGACCGCGATCGACGGTAAGCCCGTCAAGACCTGGAACGACTTCCGCTCGATCACCGAGAAGGCCAACGGCCCGGTCGTCTACACGGTGAAACGCGACGATCAGACCCTGCAGATTCCGGTGACCCCGGAGCGGGTGGCGACCTATCCGCTGAAGTCCACCGACAGTTCCGAGCGCGTCACCACGCCGGTGTACGTGAGCAAAGTCGGTGTGGCACAGGATGTGTACAGCCCGGTCAAATACAACGTGATCGCGGCGGTTCCGGCGTCAGCGGCCTTCACCGGCGATATGTTCGGCCGTACGTTCGCTTCGCTCGCGCAGATGCCGGGCAAGGTGGTCAGTCTGTGGCATGCCGTGACCGGCGGCCAGCGCGACGCCGACACACCGGTGAGCGTCTACGGCGCCAGCAAGATCGGCGGTGAGACGGCCGAACACGGATACTGGAACATGTTCGTGCTGGTGCTGGCCAGCCTGAACTTCTTCCTCGGCGCGTTCAACCTGCTGCCCCTGCTCCCGCTGGACGGCGGCCACATCGCGGTGGTGATCTTCGAGAAGCTGCGCAACATGTGGCGCAACCGCAAGGGCCTGCCCAACGGCGCTCCGGTCGACTACCTGAAACTGCTGCCCGCCACCTACGTGGTGGTGGTGATCGGCGGGGCATACATGATCCTCACCCTGGTCGCCGACATCGTGAACCCGATCAAGCTGTTCCCGTAGCGGATTCGGCGCGCGCGCGACCGAGCGCCAGGTCGCGCAGGCGTAGCCAGTCCAGAGCGGCTGCGGCAGGGCGGGTTCCGGGGCGGTTACGCGGTACGCGCACGCGCAGCGCGCCGGGTTCCACGACGCATCGCACCGGTGTGTCGAGGAGCAGCGATTCCCCGTCGACGCCGACGGGGATCGGTGAGCTCTCGGCCTCGACGACGACTTCGGATGCGGTCTGCTGGATCAGTCCGTGGCTGTGTTTGCGACGGATCAGACCCAATGCCGCGCGGGTATCGGAGACCGAGACCGTGACCGCCCCGAGCACGCCGCGGTCGAGGCGGTCGCGGCGGCTCAGCCCGGCGAGATCGCTGGTGCCGTAGGGGTTGTTGCTCACCAGCACCGCCTGCGGGCCGGTGACCGTGGTGGCGCCGATACGCGCGACCAGCGGGGTCCCGCTGTGGCCGGCGAGCAGATCGGGGAGCAGGCGCAGGACGGTCGCGGTCTTGTCGTCGCGATAGGCGGGGCTGCGCACGATCTCGGCGTAGACGCCGAACGAGGCGTTGTTGACGAACGGCCGGCCGTTGATCCGGCCGAGGTCGACGCGCATCTCCACGCCGTCGTGCAAGGCGTCGAGCCCGGTCGCCGGATCGGTGCGGTCGAGCCCGAGGTCCAGCGCGAAATGATTGCGCGTGCCCGCGCTGAGCACGAGGAACGGCAGGTCGTGCGCGGCGGCGACCCCGGCCACGAGCGCTTGGGTCCCGTCGCCGCCCGCGACGCCCAGCAGGTCCGCGCCTCGTTCGACGGCCTCCTGAGCCAGGGCTGCGACATCGACGCGCCCCTCCATCAGCACAACCTCTGCGCCCAGCTCTTCGGCGCGGCGCCGCAGATCGAACTTCGCGACTTTCCCTCCCCCGGAGCGGGGATTCATGATCAGGAACGGTCGTCGCGGTGGCGGCGCGGAGTATTCGATCGCCGTCGTGTGGGAGTCACCCGGCCGTAGCGCGGCGCGAGCACAGAACATGGACGCGAAGGCCAGCGCGCCCGCCACCAGGACGACCCACAGCAGGCCGGTGCGCACGAACATGACGAGAACCACGATCGGCGCCGCCACCGCCACGATCGCCGACACCCACCGAATGGCCCCACGGTCGCTCACGAACCAGTACAGCGCGGCCACCGTCACCACCACCCCGCCCGCACCGACGATCAGCAGCGCGAGGGTGCCCAGCACGTCGGCGAACACGACCGGCACCACGACGGCCGCACCGGCGAAGACGAATGCTGTTCGCGCCCAGCGTGATCGGCCGCGCAGCGTGCGACCGCCGTTGTTCGCGGCGTCGCCGGATCGGCGGTGCGAGGGTGGCTCTTCGGCGTAGATGTTGTTCATGGCAGGCCTCGTCCCGGGCGCTCAGGTATCGGTCGTGTGATCGGATCGGTGCTGGAAGGCATCGACCGCGGCGTCGACGGTGGGGTAGAAGTGCGTCGCGTCGAACCGGTCGCCGACGCCGAAGCGGATGATCGTGTCCTTGATCGGCCCTTTCATCTCCGCGAAGGCCAGCCGGATCCCGCGGCCCTCGAGGTACCGGTCGAGATCGACGAGTTCGTCGACGGCCGTGGTGTCGAGGCCGGTGATCGGTTCGGCGGCGACGACCACCCATTCGACCGGGTACGGAGCCCGCGCGACGAGCGAGCGCACGTAGTCGTCGAAGATCTGGCCGTTGGCGAAGAACAGGGGCGCGTCGAAACGCACCAGCACCAGGCCGGGGAAGCGGTGTCCCTCGGGGTGGCGTTCGATGTCGTGGAAACCCGGCCGGTCCGCGGTGGCGACGAGTTCGGTGCGGTACGGCTGCCAGGCCCGCGCGACCACCGCGACGAACGACAGCCCGATCGCGACCAGAATGCCCTGCAGGACGCCCACCAGCGCGACGCCCAGGAACGCGGCCACGGCGAGGCCGAATTCGACCGTGCTCATCCGCCACATCCGGACCAGGCCGCGAACATCGATCAACGCGGTGGCCGCGACGATCACCACCGCCGCGAGCGTCGCGTCGGGAAGGTAGGCCGTGAGTCCGGGGGCGATGAGGACGAACAGCAACACCGCGGCCGCCCCGACCACACCCGCCAATTGCGTATGCGCACCGTTCTGTTCGGCGACGGGAGTGCGAGAGCCGCTGGCGGACACGGGAAATCCGCCGAACAGCCCGCCGGCCACGTTGGCGACCCCGATCGCTTTCATTTCCGTACTGCCGTCGACGTCCTCGCCGTGGCGCGAGGCGAACGTGCGCGACAGGACGCCGCTGTCGGCGAAGGCGATCAGCGCGATACCCGCCGCGGGCCCGATCAGGTGAGCGATCTCGTGCCGGCCGACCCCGCCGACCGAGGGCAGCGGCAGACCCTCGGGCAACGCGCCGACCATCCCGATCTCGTCGGTGAGCCCGGCGGCCGCGGAGATCACGATGCCGGCGACGACCGCGACGAGCACACCGGGCACGATCGGCAGCCACATCCGGAAGATCACGATGACGGCGAGTGATCCGATGCCGACGGCCGCTGCGACCGGGTCGATGCCGGAGTGGAAGACCGCCCGGACGATGGCCGCGATCTCGGCGAGCAGACCGGTCTCCTCGACCGAGAATCCCAGCAGTTTGGGCACCTGCCCGACGACGACGATCAGCGCGATGGCATTCAGATATCCCAGCCGGATGGGTTTGGACAGCAGTTCGGTGACGAATCCGAGGTGCAGGAAACCGCCGACGAGCAGGATGAGGCCGACGAGTACGGCCAGTACGCCCGCCAGTGCGAGGGCGCTGCCGGGATCACCGGCGGCCGCCAGCGGCAGCACCGCCGCCGCGATCAGCGGCGCCAGCGACGAGTCGGGGCCGAGGACGAGGATGCGCGACGGGCCGACCACGGCGTAGGCGAGCAGCGGAACGATGGTCGCGTACAGGCCGGCGTAGGCGGGCAGCCCGGCGGCTTCGGCGTAGCCCATGCCCGCGGGAATCAGGAGCGCGGTGAGGACGAGGCCCGCGGTCACATCCGCGCGCAGCCAGTCGCGGTGATATCCACGCGCGGTCGCGATTCCGGGCAGCCGGCCGATACTGTCTCGCCAGCCCACGGCCGCGCCTCAGTGAGCCCGGGCGCGCAGCGGCGTCACCGCGGCCGCAGTGTCGAGCGGAATTTGCGGTGCGCTGTGGCGGATGCGCCTGCGCCGCAGCGCCTTCTCCGCCTCGATCGCGATCGGGATCAGCACCGACCAGCCGAGACAGGCCAGCCACTGGCCACCCGTCAGCGATGTCGTCATCAGCAGATCCTGCAGGAAACCCAATTCCACGGCAAGCACGGTGACGACGACCGGGATCGACAAGATCTTCAGCGCACCGAGAATCGGTGCGCTGAAACCGGATTCGGGATCCCGGCGCATTGCGAGCCCGGCGAGGACCGAACCCAGGGACAGCACCACGAAGGTCGTCGTCATCGGCACCGCGGCGGTGTCCGTGCTCATCTCGCCGGGAGCCAGCAGCATGGCGGCAAGGGCGACCGCGAACTGCAGCACACCGTAGGCCAGCCACTGCGCGAACGCGGTCCGGTTGGCGATCGGCATCGTCGGATCGCGCGGCGGCTTGTTCATCAGATTCGCCGGCGGCGGGTCGGTCATGATGACGGCGACCGGGAACAGCGTGATGAAGAAGTGCTGGAACAGCACCATCAGCGGGGTCAGCGCGACGCCGTGGTTGATGTCGAAGATGCTGGCTACCAAGAACAGCAACACCAGGGAGAACAGTTTCGACATCTGATACCGGATGTAGGACACTATCTTGTCGTAAATGGCCCGGCCGAGGCGGATCGCGGTGATCAGCGTCCCGAAGTTGCCGTCGGTGAGCACCATCTTGCCGGCCTGTTTGGTGACCTCGCTGCCCGAACCCATCGCGACGCCGATATCGGCCTTCTTCAACGCGGCCGCATCGTTGACCGCGTCACCGGTCATCGCTACCACCGCGCCGCCGCGCTGCATCACGCCGGCCAGTCGCAGCTTGTCCTCGGGGGTCACGCGGCCGAACACGTGCAGATTCGGCAGCGCCTCGGCCAGCTGCTCATCGGTCATGGCTTGCAGTTCCGCGCCGCCGACCGCCCCCGGCCCCAGCCCGAGTTCGGCTCCGATCGCGGCGGCGGTGATCGCGTGGTCGCCGGTGATCATGCGCACGTCGATCCCTGCCTCGTGGGCGATGCGCACCGAATCGACCGCCTCGGGCCGCAGCGGGTCGATGATGCCCACCATGCCGACGAAGGTGAGATCTTCGACCAGCGACATGGGATCGGCCCGCGCGGCGTCCACCTGGCCGTCGAGGATCCGGACGGCGAAGGCGAGAACGCGCAGACCCAGCTCCGACATGGTGTGCATCGCGGCGGTGATCTCGGCGCGCGCCTCGTCGATCGGCACCTCGATGCGGCCGGGGCGGTAGGCGCTCGCGCAGCGGGCCAGGACCATATCCGGTGCGCCCTTGACCAATTCGACGAATCGAGTCCGATCGTCGACGCGCAGATGGTGGAAGGTGGCCATGAATTTGTAGGCCGAGTCGAAGGGCACCGCGGCGATGCGCGGGTAGGCGCGGCGGGTGAGCGGAGCGTCGATGCCGAGCTTGGCCGCCAGTACCACCAGCGCCGCCTCGGTCGGATCGCCGACCACCTCTCCGGTGTCGGACACGGTGGCGTCGCTGTCCAGGCACAGACCATAGGCGAGCAGGCTGAAATCCGGGACGCCCTCGCCGGCGGCCTCGGTGACCGTTCCGTATGTGCTGTAGCCCTCGCCGGTCACGCCGTACCAGCGGCAGTGGAAGAACAGCGATCGGACCGTCATCTGGTTCATGGTCAGGGTGCCGGTCTTGTCCGAGTTGATCGCGCTGGTCGCGCCCAGCGTCTCGACATCGGTGAGGTTCTTGACCACGGCCTTGGCGTCGGCGAGGCGGCGTGCGCCGTAGGCCAGCATCGCCTGGACGAAGGTCGGCAGCCCGGTGGGAATCGCGGAGACGCCCATTGAAATGCCCAGCAGCAGTACCGCTGTCACATCCTGGCCGCGCAGCGCGCCGATCACCACGATGATCGCCACCGCCGTCCACGCGATCACCCCGAGCAGCTTCGTCAGCGAATCCAGCTCCCGCTGCAGCGGTGATCTCGACGGTGGGACCGCCGACAGCATGGACGCGATCCGGCCCATCTCGGTGTTCATCCCGGTTTCGGTGACCACCATGGTGGCGGTCCCCCGGGTGACCGAGGTGTTCTGATAGACCATGTCGCCGCGGTCGCCGAGCGGCACGTCCGCGGCGGCGAGAGTGCCGGGATCCTTGGCCACGGGGGCGCTTTCACCGGTGAGCGCCGCCTCCTGGGTCTCCAGCGTCGCGGAGGTGACGAGTCGGCCGTCGGCGGGGACGATATCGCCCGCTTCGAGCTGGACGATATCGCCGGGCACCAGCTCGAGCGCGTCGAGCTGGGTCAGCACTCCGTCGCGTACCACCCGCGCCTGCGGCGACTGCATCTTCGCCAGCGCGTCCACGCTCGCGCGCGCCACGAGTTCCTGCCGCGTGCCGAGTACGACGTTGAGCACGACCAGCACCCCGACCACGACGGCCGTCGGAATCTCGCCGATGACGACGCTGACCACCACCACCGCGACCAGCATCAGGTTCATCGGATCGCGGAGCTGTCGCAGCGCGGCGGTCCACGGCGCCGGTGCGGGCTCGGCGGCTATCTCGTTGGGGCCGTAGCGTTTACGCCGCTGCTCGGCCGAGGCGGTGGTGAGTCCGGCGTGCCGGTCCGAGGACAGCGCGGCCACCACCGCGTCGGCGTCGCGGGCGTGCCAATCGGCAGGTTCGGGTGCCGGTGCACCGGCGGACGGATTCCGGGGCACCGCTTGTGTGTCCGCCATAACGCTCGTCCTCTCCCTCGGCTCGCAACTCTCAGTACGGCGTCGGAATCCAGTGCAGCGGCTGCGGTGGGACGCGATAGCCGTTCGCGCTCTGCCGATCCGGTAGCACGACCTGCGGCCGATCGAGCGGCTCGTAGTCGATCCGGCCGAGGAGGTGACTGATGATGTTGAGCCGGCCGCGCTTCTTGTCGTCGGTGGCCGCGATATACCAGGGCGCCCAGCCGGTGTCGGTGAAGTGGAACATCTCGTCCCGTGCCCGCGAATAGTCGTACCAGCGGCTGTAGGAGCGCAGATCCAGATCCGACAGTTTCCAGATCTTGCGGGGGTCGTCGATGCGGCTCTGCAGCCGCCGTGTCTGCTCGTCCTGACCGACCTCCAGCCAGTACTTCAGCATGATGACGCCCGAGTCGACGATCTCGCGTTCCACCGTCGGAATCAGCTCGAGGAAGTGCCGGGCCTGCTCGTCGGTGCAGAAACCCATCACCCGTTCGACGCCGGCCCGGTTGTACCAGCTGCGGTCGAAGATGACGACCTCGCCGGCGGCCGGCAGATGCGGCAGATAGCGCTGGATGTACATCTGCGACTTCTCCCGCTCGGTGGGGGCGGGCAGGGCGACGACCCGGAACACCCGCGGGCTCACGCGCGCGGTGATGGCCTTGATGACTCCGCCCTTACCGGCCGTGTCGCGGCCCTCGAAGACGAGGCAGATCCGCGCGCCGGAGTCCTTCACCCACTCCTGCAGGGCGACCAGTTCGGCCTGCAGCGGCCGCAGTAGCCGCCGGTACTCCTTGTTCGACATCGGCTTGTTCGATATCGGCTCGTTCGACCTCGCCGCCGCGGATTCCTGCGCGCCGGACAGCTCCGCCGAGCTTCGCGGCGGACGGTGGGAACGCTCGGTGAGCGTGTTCCCCGGGTTGTCGGCCCGGCGCTTGCCGTGGCGGGACTTCTTCCCCACGTACTCGTCTCCTCAGACGACCGTCACTGCGCGCGTGCCGCGCGGACGGGTGCGAGACGTGGGTGCCGGTGTTCCTGCGCCCCGGATGCTGATCGCTTGCCGGGCTGCCTTCTCGACGAGTAGAGGGACGAAGTCGTGTACTCGCGCATCGGAGAAGCGCTTGTGGATGTCGCGCACGATGAGTTCTATGTCGCCGGGCGGGACGGACGGGTGACGCGCGATCATTCGCTCGATGACTTGTTCGACCTGAATCAATTCCTCATCGCCGGTCATCGGTCTATCGTCTGCCCGGCGGCGATGGTCGTCAAGGCACGAATCGGGCGCGAAATTCGACGGCGCCTTGCTCTTTCGTGATTCGTCATATCCGCCTCCAGTGGCCGTTCCCCTGTCGCGCCGTCTGATCTGCGGTGTTCGTCTTGAAATGCAGTGTTCGTGGCGATCGGACGCGGCCGACGCGGATCGGAGTAAAGGGTTCGCGTCCGGTGGCGATCGGCGAATCGTGATCGGATTTCGGCTACTTCGATCGGGTACGACGAAACGGAAAACAATCGACCGCATTAGGCGCGATCGCAATTCGAGAACGAATATCTGAAACGAGGTGACATTCGCCTCTGGCGCCGCCCGGACACTGATGTCCGTCGCTCCGGGTGGCGGTGGCGTTCGGCGAATCTCGCGGGTCCGCGCAACGCGAATCATCAATTAGCGATGAAGTTGCCGATGGTCGTCTTCGTGGGCTGGTTCGATGCTGCCACCCGGCGCTCCCCGCCCGCTGTGCCCTGGCGCTTCCCTAGCCGCGAGCGACGGTGTCGCGCAACAAGGTTCGGCACAGATGGTCGGCGCGGCGGGTGGTTTCCGGCTGGCGGTACTTCGGTGCGAGCGCGAGAACCTGGGCGCAAGCGGTGTCGAGGGAGATGCGATGGCCCACCGACACGTATACCGGTTTGATCCCGGGCTGGGTGCGCAGCGCCCGGCCGACCACCTCGCCGTCCACCGTGATGTCGGATACCGAACCCCGCGCGGCAGCGGGCTCGTCGCATCGACCCCACACCGTCTTGGCGACGCCGATCGACGGCAGGCCGGTCAGCACCCCCAGATGGCACGCCAGCCCGAAGCGCCGCGGGTGGGCGATGCCCTGGCCGTCGCAGATCAGCAGGTCGGGCGTGGTCTCGAGGCGTTCCAGCGCGGCCAGGGTGGTCGGCAGTTCCCGGAACGCGAGCAGGCCGGGCACGTACGGAAACCGCGTCGTGCCGCGGGCGACGGCGGTGTCGACGGTCGCCATCGTGTCGATATCGAGGACCACGACGGCGGCGACGACCGCGCCGGACTCGTCGTAGGCCGAATCCAGGCCCGCGACGGTGCGAAAGCGCGGCGGCCGCGGGTCGTGGGTGAGCACCGAATCGCGCAATCGTTCCTGCAGTGCCGCAGCCCCTTCCGGGTCGGCGGGCAGGTCGGGAGTCATCGCCAGGCGCACGGTCAGCGCCGCCCGACACGCGGTCGCGGGATGTACATCCGGTGAATCCTCCTGAACGCGACGGTGCTTGCCGGTCTTCGGCTCGTCCACGGTAACCACCTCGGCATCCGAGCGGAAAAACACGGATGACCGGGCATACCGGGTGTGCCGGGCAGCTCGGCCCGGCGACGGTACGGTCCTGGTCACAGTCGTTCGGCGGTGGTGGCGGACCGTGAGTGCGTCGTTCACCGGCCGGGGTGTCGGTGCTCTCACAGGTCGCTCTCATACCGCCCGCACTAGACTCGGCAACGAACGGGTGCACCAGACGCAGACGAAAGTAGGCAGCCGAACGTGAGCACAGCCATCACCCTGGGGATGCCGGCCGCACCGGCGGCGGTCCTCGCACCGCGGCGTAAGACGCGACAGCTGATGGTGGGCACGGTGGGAGTGGGCAGTGATCACCCCATCTCCGTCCAGTCGATGACCACGACCAAGACCCACGACGTGAACGCCACGCTGCAGCAGATCGCGGAACTGACCGCCTCGGGCTGTGACATCGTGCGCGTGGCCTGCCCGCGGCAGGAGGACGCCGACGCGCTGCCGATGATCGCGAAGAAGTCGCAGATCCCGGTGATCGCGGACATCCACTTCCAGCCCCGCTACATCTTCGCCGCGATCGACGCCGGCTGTGCCGCCGTGCGCGTCAATCCGGGCAACATCAAGGAGTTCGACGGCCGGGTCAAGGAGGTCGCCAAGGCCGCCGGTGCCGCCGGGATCCCGATCCGGATCGGCGTGAACGCGGGCTCGCTGGACAAGCGCATGCTCGAGAAATACGGCAAGGCCACCCCCGAGGCGCTGGTGGAGTCGGCGCTGTGGGAGGCGAGCCTGTTCGAGGAGCACGGCTTCGGCGATATCAAGATCTCGGTCAAGCACAACGATCCGGTGGTCATGGTCGAGGCCTACCGGCAGCTGGCCGCACAGTGCGACTACCCGCTGCACCTGGGCGTCACCGAGGCCGGGCCGGCCTTCCAGGGCACGATCAAATCGGCGGTGGCCTTCGGCGCCCTGCTCAGCGAGGGCATCGGCGACACCATCCGGGTCTCGCTGTCCGCGCCGCCCGCCGAGGAGGTCAAGGTCGGCGGGCAGATCCTGCAGTCGCTGAATCTGCGTCCGCGCAAACTCGAGATCGTGTCCTGCCCGTCCTGCGGACGTGCGCAGGTCGACGTCTACTCCCTCGCCAACGCGGTCACCGCGGGTCTGGAGGGTCTAGAGGTGCCGCTGCGGGTGGCGGTCATGGGCTGTGTGGTCAACGGCCCCGGTGAGGCTCGTGAGGCCGATCTGGGGGTCGCCTCCGGCAACGGCAAGGGCCAGATCTTCGTGAAGGGCGAGGTCATCAAGACCGTGCCGGAACACCAGATCGTGGAGACGCTGATCGAAGAGGCCATGCGCATCGCCGACGAGATGGGTACCGACGCCGAGAACGGCGAGCCCGTCGTGACCGTCGGCTGACCGCCGGACGCGGACAGGGGAGCGGGCGTGTTGCGCGCCGGGCGCATTCTGCCCTTGGAGCCGAGCAAAGCCCCCGCACGCAGGCGTCGTTCATGGCAGGCTGGGAGCGTGCGGAGTGTGCTGGAACCGTCGCGCCGGTCACGGATTTCCGGTGCTCGTCAGCTCGCGGATCGCGATCTGGCGCAGGTGCTGGAAGTGCTGGACACCGATCCGGTGGCCGGGTGCATGGTTGCCGCGCGTCTGCAGGAATACGGCCTGGACAACCGCGGCGGCGGGGAACTGTGGACGCGGGGCACCCCGGCGGATTCGCTGTGTTTCTCCGGCGCCAATCTGGTGCCGTTGCGCGGAACGACCGACGATTTGCGGGCCTTCGCCGACCGCGCGGCCCGGTGGCCGCGGGTGTGCTCCTCGGTGGTGGGCCGCCAGGAATTGGCACTGCCGCTGTGGGAGACGCTGGAACAGCGGTGGGGTCCGCCGCGTGAGATCCGCGCCGATCAGCCGCTGCTGGCCCTCGACGGCCGCGCCCACGCCATCCCCGATCCGAAGGTGCGTCGCGTGCGCAGCGACGAGCTGGAACGGTATCTGGTCGCCGCGGTCGCGATGTTCACCGAGGAGATCGGCGTCGATCCGCGGGCCGGCGACGGCGGGCGCGGATACCGGCGTCGGGTGGCGAGCCTCATCGAGACGGGCCGCGCGTGGGCGCGCTTCGAGGACGGCCAGGTCGTCTATAAGGCCGAGGTCGGGGCGATGTCGCGGCGGACCGGTCAGATCCAGGGCGTGTGGGTCCATCCGCAGTGGCGGGGTCGCGGTCTCGGCACCGCGGGGACGGCCGCGGTCGCCGACGCGGTGGTCGCGGCCGGGCGCACCGCGAGCCTGTACGTGAACTCCTACAACGAGGTCGCCCGCCGCGCATACGCCAAGGTCGGCTTCCATCAGGTCGCGACATTCGCGACGATCCTCGTGGACTGAGCGCGCGGGTTTCCTCGCTTACCGTGCAAAACCAGTGTGTCGCAACGTTTACCAGCGACCGGCTGGCTACCATCGGTGGCAATGTGGAAGTCGAGATGTGCGCCGCGCGCACTGGTGCTGGGTGCGGCCGCCGCCGTCGTGGTGACGGCGAGCGCGTGTTCGTCCGGACCGCAGGGTCCGGTCGCCGCCGCCGACTCCTTCCTGTCCGCCTTCGCCCGGCAGGACGCGGCGCACGCCGCCGATCTGACCACGCAGCCCGAGAAGGCCTCGGCGGCATTGGCTTCGGCGTGGCAGAACCTGCAGGCGCAGCACCTGACCGCGCACACCGGATCCGCGCGCGTCACCGGCGACACCGCCACCGTCGACTACACCTACGAGTGGACCCTGCCGAAGGACCGCGCCTGGAGCTACTCCGGCCAGTTGCAGATGGGGCGCAGCGGCGGGCAGTGGAAGGTGCGCTGGAGCGCCTCGGACATCCATCCGAAACTGGGTGACACCCAAAGCCTGCACCTGCGCACCACTCCGGCTCCGAGGGCCCGGGTCAACGAACGATCCGGCAGCGACGTCCTGGTTCCGGGTGTGGTGCACCGGATTTCGTTCGCGGTGTCCGACGCCCCGGATCCGGGCTATGTGGCCGGAGCGCTGTCGGCCGCGCTGAAACAGTTCGACGACACCCTGACCACCGACGCGATCCTGGCCGCCGCCCGGAAACAACACGGTCCCACTCTCGTCCTGGGCCTCAGCGATTGGGAATTCGACCAGGTCAGCGGACAGTTGCTGGGCCTGCCCGGGGTGACCACCGACCGGCAGTGGGATCTGCTTCCCACCGACCGGCATTTCGCGCCCGATCTGACGACGCAGATCCGCAAGACCGTCATCGACGAGGTCGACGGCAAGGCGGGCTGGAGCGTGGTCACCGTCAATGCCGACGGCGTCGATACCGATGTACTGAAAGAGGTTGCGCCGCAACCGGCCCCGTCGTTCTCGCTGAGTATCGACCGCACCGTGCAGAACGCCGCGCAGCGGGCCGTCGACCCGCGCCGCGAGCAGACCATGATGGTGGTGATCCAGCCCTCCACCGGAGCGATCCTCGCGGTGGCGCAGAACGAGGCCGCCGACACCGACGGGCCGGTCGCGACGACCGGGCTGTATCCGCCCGGCTCCACCTTCAAGACCGTCACCGCCGCCGCCGCGATGACCGCGGACATCGCGAATCCGGATACCGTCGTGCCGTGTCCGAGCCGAATCGTGGTGGGGGAGCGCACAATTCCCAACTACGATCTGTTCTCCCTCGGCGATGTGCCGATGTCGACGGCGTACGAGCGGTCCTGCAATACGGCCTTCGCGAAATTGGCCAGCGAACTGCCCGGTGCGGCCCTGACCGACGCGGCGGCGCGGATGGGGGTGGGCCCGGACTACACCGTGGCCGGGTTGCCGACCGTGTCGGGTTCGGTGCCGCGCGCCGACGACGAGGTGGTTCGCACCGAGGACGGGATCGGCCAGGGCAGGGTGGTGGTCAGTCCGTTCGGCATGGCGCTGGTGGCGGCGACGGTCGCGCACGGGTCGGCGCCGACGCCGTATCTGATCTCCGGGCACGAGACGGCCGTCCACGGTGATCGGCCGAGCCTGTCGCCGCAGGTGGTGGAGGGCCTGCAGGCGATGATGCGCAAGGTGGTCACCGGTGGTACCGCCGAGCGGATCGCCGATCAGGGCGAGGTGTTCGGCAAGACCGGTGAGGCGGAGGTCGACGGCGGATCGCATTCGTGGTTCATCGGCTATCGCGGCGATCTGGCGTGGGCGACGCTGCTGGTCCGCGGCGGGAGTTCGGACAACGCGGTCGCGGTGACCAGGGATATGCTGGCGGCTCTGCCGCCGGGGAGTGCCTGAGCCGGGTGTGTGCGCGCCGCGCGGACGAAGATTCCGGCGAGCCCCCCGAATACACGTGACCGGACGCTCGGTGGCGTCCGGTCACGGGGGTGAAAGCGGTGACGTTCGTGTGCCGTTTATTGTCCCTGCACCTCCGTTCCACCGACGGTGGCCGAGGTCGCGTGCTCGGTCGGGGGTGACGCCCCGGCCGAACCGTCTCCCAGAATCTCCACGGCCCCGGTCCCGGCGAGGATCATCCCCGCGGTGATCAGCGTGAGCGTCGAACGCTTCATGGTCTTCTCCCTTATCGGTGAGTGAGAGCCACTGGCATCGAACCATCGGTTCGCCGACTATTAGCCGACCCGGAAAACCGTAAACCGGAGAACCGCGCGCCGACAACCCCCTGCGCCGGAACGTGCAGCGGAAAAGGCTATGAAAAGCCTGGTTATACCGTCAATCTTTAATGCTGTTCAGCTCGGCGCAAGCTGGCTGACAGATGGTGTTGAATCGGTTGCCCGACGGCCGCCATTCGCAGCTTGTAGTCGATCGTGTCCCCGGACAGATGTATCGAGCGGCCCAGCGCGGTGACCGATTTCGCCGTACTAGAGGTGCCGATATGAGTGGAATCGAGTTCGAGCCGCAGTCCGTCCTCGGCGACCGCGATGCGCCCCTCGCAGATCTCGGTGATGCCGGTGGGGTGCGCCAGGATCAGCTCCACCCGGTCCGCGCCGGTCGCGCGCAGGTAGCCGGTTTCGGCGTGCAGCGAGCGGCCGTCGCCGGCGTGGCGGGTGCGCTGCCGATAGGTGAGGAACGGCCGGCCGACGTGGCCGAACCGGATCTCCTCGTGATAGTCGAACGGCTCGATGGTCGGATACTCCCCGTGGCCGGAGCCCCGCCAGGTGCCCAGCAGCGGAGCCAGATGGGCGATATCCGGATGGGGCGCGACGGCGGGTTGGGGTTCGAGCACGGCGCACAGCATAGTTCCCCGCGGCGCCGAGGGGGGGACGACCACGCGGCAGAGTCCGGTTCGTCCGGGACGAGACGGGGTAAGCCGCGACATACACCGCGAATCGGGCCCGGCTCGCGCCGAGATCGCGCCGCGGCGGCCCGGTGTCTGGTGTGATGGACGGATGCCGACCGCGTGCGAACGGAGCGGGCGATGACAGTGCGAATTCAGCCGGTGCCGCGGCGGGGCACGCATGCCGTGCTGCGCGGCTGGTGGCTGCCGTGCTGGGTGCTGACCCGCCGCCAGATCCGGCCCTCGCTGCGCAACGGCGAGGTACTCACCGCCGTGCTGGCGCCGACGGTGTTCACCCTCGGCTTCTACGTACCGCTGAATCGGGTGATGAGTTTCGCCGGGCACGGCGCGAGCAGCTACGCCCAGTTCCTGATGCCGATGATCGTCATGCAGGCGGTGTCGTTCTGCGCGACCGCGGCCGCGATGCGCGCGGCGGTCGACGCCCGCGACGGCCTCGACGCCCGGCTGGCGACCATGCCGATTCCGCCGATCGCGCCGCTGGTCGCCCGCACCGCCGCCACCGTATACCGCATCACGATCGCCTTGGTGGCGGCGCTGCTGGCCGCGCACGTGATCGGCTTCCGGTTCGGCGGAAGCTTCTGGGAAACAGTCGGCTTCGTCCTGTTCGCGGTGTCGGTCGGGCTGATGCTGGGACTGTTCGGCGATCTGCTGGGGGCGTTGTCGAAATCGCCGGAGGCCACCACCCAGGTGCTGATGCTGCCGCAGTTGATTCTCGGCATGGTGTCCACCGGGTTCGCGCCGGCCTCCCAATTCCCGCCGTGGATCCAGGGTTTCGCGCGGAATCAGCCGGTGTCGCAATTCGTCGACGCGATGCGGGCGCTCGCGGGTGACCAGCCGGGTTTCGCGACAGCGGTGGACCGGTCGACGATCGGACCGGGTGTGGTGTGGACGGCCGCCGGGCTGCTGGTCTTCGGCGGCGGTTCGGTGGTGCTGGCCGTGCGGCGGCAGCGATGACGCGGGCGGACACCGCGGTGCGCGAACTGGCGACCGTGCAGGTGGATACCGAGCGGTGGCGATATCTGCTGCCGCAGACCCTGGTGCAGACCGGCCGGCTGTTGCGGCGCTGGCGCCGCGATCCGCTCACGACGGCACAGATCCTGGTCTTCCCGGCGCTGCTGCTGGTGATGCTGAATACGGTGCTCGGCCGGCAGATCTCCGCGTTCTCCGGCGTCGACGCGCTCTATGGTTCGGTGCCGATGGTGACCGTGGTGTCGGTGATGTCGGGATCGCTGGCCGGGGCGGTGACGCTGGGCCGCGAACGGGATGCGGGTCTGCTGGGCCGCTTCTGGGCGCTGCCGGTCCATCGCGCCTCGGGGCTGCTGTCGCGGCTGCTCGCCGAGGTCGCCCGGATCGTGCTGTGCACGGTGGTGCTGTTCGCGGTGGGTATGGCGCTCGGTTTCCGGTTCCATCGTCCCGCCGCCGCGCTCACGGTGCTCGGCGTGCCGCTGCTCTACGGACTGGGATTCGCCACGATGGTGACGGCGGTGGCGGTGTATTCGGCGAAGACGTTCGTGGTGGAGGCCATTTCGCTCGGCTCGTCGCTGCTGATGTTCTTCAGCACCGGATTCGTTCCGCTGGAGGCCTATCCCGACTGGGCGCAGCCGATCGTGGAACATCAGCCGATGTCCACGGCGATCGACTCGATGCGCGCGCTGGCGCTCGGCGAGCCGGCGCGCGGGCCGCTGTGGGCGACGGTGGGATGGTCGGTCGGTGCGATGGTCGTCTTCGCCGTGCCGGCGGCGGTCGGATTCCGGCGCGCCAGCCGGCAGTGACCGGCGCCGCGCCGGCATCGCTCAGCGCAGGCCCTCGGCGATCTCGTTGATCATCTCCGCGGAGTCGCGCGGACTCAGGGCCATCGCGCGGAGCTGGTCGAACATCACGCCGAAGCGGCGAATCTCGTTGTGGCCCTCCAAAATATCGTCGCCGGCGATCCCCTCGACGTAGACCAGTTCGGGGTCGGCCGGATCGGGGAAGTCGAGGACGACGAAGGAGCCGACCATCGCCGGATGCGCACCCGCGCCGAACGGCAGCACCTGCAGGATGACATTGCGCTTGTCGGTGTCCTCGGTGAGCCGCAGCAACTGTTCGCGCATCACCTCGGGCCCGCCTACCACCCGCCGGATCGCGGCCTCGTCGAGGACCACCCACAACTCCAGGGGATTTCCGTCGCGGGTCAGCACCTTCGAGCGCTCCACCCGGGCCCGCAGGCGCTGTTCGATCACCGACGTCTCGACCTTGGGCATCGCGGTATCCAGGACCGCCCACGCGTAGCGCTCGGTCTGCAACAGGCCGGGGATGAACGAGGTCTGGAACAGTCGCGCCGACAGCGCCTCGGTCTCGAAATTGATGTAGGCGGCGTAGACCTCCGAGACGGCCGCCTCGAACGGACGCGACATGCCCGGTTTCTGCGCTTCCATGAGCAACTGCACCGCGTCGGAGCGTTGCGGTTCGCCGATGCCGTACAGGTCGAGCATCGCGGTGAGGGTGCGCCGCTGCGGGCGCGCCTGCGCGGTTTCGATCCGGTAGAGCGTGGTGACGTTGATGCCGGTGCGGGCGCTGACCACCTCCTTGCTGATCCCCGCATGCTCACGCATCTCCGACAGCAGTGCGGCCAACCGCCGCAACTGAACCGTCAGCACCGTGCGTTTACCTGCCATCGCGCGCGTACTCCTTGTGAGTTTCGGGACGCTCGAGCACGTTCCACGGATTCGGGAACGGTCGGGCGAGCATACCGCCCGTTCCGCGGGTTCCGGCGCGGTCGTTCCCACCCGGGAATATCCACGATTGCCCGGGGATTGCAGCAGGAGAACACGGGTGGAACGGAGGTCGATCGCCATGGCGCCGACAGCAGCGGAGGCGGTGCGGATCGTACGGTCCGACCAGCGATACGGCTGGCGGAACGAATGGCTCGATTCCCGGCAGTCGTTTCCCGCGACCGGAAATTTCGATCTCGCCGCCCATGCGCACGGAATGTTGCTGGTGCACAACGAGGATGTCGTCGAGGCCGGTGCCGGTTTCGACACCCATCAGCATCTGAATACCGAGATCGTGACCTGGGTGCTGGAAGGCACTGTGATGCACCAGGATTCGGAGGGACACTCGGGTCTGATCCGGCCGGGCCTGGCCCAGCGCATGAGCGCGGGAACCGGAATCCTGCATTCCGAACGCAACGGTGCGGGGTACGGCGAGCGAGCGAACCTGCACGTGGTGCAGATGTGGATACCGCCGGACGAGGCCGGTCGCGCGCCGGGTTATCAGGAATCCGACGTCGAGGCCGACCTGTCACGCAACGACCTGGTCACCGTCGCATCCGGAATACCTCGCCATCGCGCGGAGACGGCGATCACCCTCGGCAACCGCTACGCGGCCTTCCATGTCGCACGGCTGGACCCGGGCCGTTCGGTGCTGGTGCCGCAGGCGCCGTTCGGCCATGTCTTCGTGGCCCGCGGAACAGTCGTCTTCGAGGGCCCGGACGAGCAGACCGCCCTGTCTGCCGGCGATGCGGTACGCACCACGGGCACCGGCGGGCAGCGCATCACGGCCGTGGCGCCGAGTGAGGTGCTGATCTGGGAGATGCACGCGAGTACGAGCTGATCCGGCCGGACCGGCTCAGCCGCCTGCGGTGATCGAATGCTCCTCGGCGAAGGCCTTCCGGCAGCCCGGCGCGCAGAAGGCGTAGTCGACACCGTCGTGCGTCAGGGTGAAGCGCACGGTCGCCCACTCCACGGTCATACCGCACACCGGATCGATCACATGGCCGTCGGGCACGTCCCGGTGATCCTCGGCCGGGTGGTAGTCCTGGGTGATCAGCCGGGTGATCTCGGTTCCGGAGGTCGCATGTCCCAGCGTGCCGACATTGCCCTCGCGCAGGCCGATGATCTGCACCAGACAATGCGGGTCCCGGGACAGCCGGTCCGGATCCGGTTCGGTCGCGGCGACGGCCTCGGTGATCGCCGCGATCAGGTGCGCGCCGAATCCTTCCGTGTTGCTCCAGGACCCGGGTACCGTCACGCGGGCCAGATAGCGCGGTGCGGTCGAGGGATCGGGACCGCCGGTCGCCCATACCTCCGGCGTGTGGATCAGCACGTGGGTCAACTCCCGGGCGCGAGCGAGGACCTGCTCGGGTGCGGATTCGCCGGTGGTCAGGGCGTGCAGGATGCGTTCGGCCAGGGCGGCGCGGCGCTCGCGCGTCGGTGTGGCTCCGGAGACGAACAGTTCGATGGTCATCATGAGTGGAACTCCTTTGCGTAGGAGAGCAATTCGTCGACCGACCACTGGTCGTCGGCGTGTGAGCCGTAATGGGCGGCGGCGATGGAGCCGTCGGAGGCGATGAGGAAGTCGGCGGGCAGGCCGAGGCGGCCGCCCTGCGGCGTGCCGCGGGGCGTGGGTTGTTCGCCGCGTGCCATCGGGCCGACGGCGCTGCCGACCGCCAGCGCGATACCCGGCCACGCCCGCGGATGCAGCAGTGCGCGAGGTGCGGATTCCACACCGAATTCGCGATACAGCGCCTTGCCCGGATCGGCGATCAGCTCCAGCGGGATATCGGCGGCGTAGTCGGTCAATTCGTCCGCCGGGGAATGGAATACGGCGACCTCGCGGATGCCGGCGGCGGCGATCTCGGCGTGCCGGGTGATGAAGGTGCGCAGATGCCGATGACAGATGGGACATCCGGCGAACCGGCGGAATTGCAGGTGGATCAGGCGGTCGGGATCCGGGACGGGAATCTCGGTGCCGGTGACCGCGGTCAGGGTCCGGCTAGCGACGGTGGTGGGTGCCGACATGAATGCTCCTCGCTACGTAGGTGTACCTCGTACGCCTACGACCAGTATGCGCGTATCTTGTACGCTGTCAATCCGTGCCCCGTCCTCGCTCGCTGACCACCGCGGACCTGTCGGCGGCGGCCCTGGCGGTCATCGACCGCGCGGGTCTGCCCGGGCTGACCATGCGTGCGGTGGCCGCCGAATTGGGCATGGCCACCATGGCGCTGTACCGCTACGTCGCCGACCGTGAGGCCCTCGAAGTGCTGATCGTCGATCGAGTGCTCGGTGAGATCGACGTGTCCACCCCCGTCGACGCGCCGTGGCGGGCACAACTGGCGCTACTGCTCGAGCGGATGCGGGCGGCGGTCGCGGCGCACCCGGCCACGGCTCCGCTGGTGCCGCGGCATCGGCACGCGAGTCCGGTCGCACTGCGCTGGATGGACGCCACCCTCGCCGCCCTCACCGCCGGCGGCTTCACGGGGCGGGAGCGAGTGATAGCTCAGCGGACGCTGGTGGCCTTCCTGCTCGGCTGTCTGGAGAACGAACACTATGCGGCGATCGGCGGGGCGGGTACCGCGGCGATCGCGACGCTGCCCTCGGCCGACTATCCCTACCTCATCGAAACCGCCACGCAGGCCCGGGAAATCTCGGCCGAGGAGGAATTTCGAGAAGGTATGGAGATCGTTTTGCGTGGTTTGTCGCCGCACTGAGCGGGCCGCGGGAGCTCGCCGACGCGCCGTCGCGGGTTCCGGCCACCCACGGCAGTCCCGTGAAATGATTGCCGGCACAGTCGTTCTCGAGACATCACCGCACGTCGCAGGCGTATCCTTGTTCGGGAAGACTGTGACCACACCGTGATTCCGGCAATGCAGACGCAATCTTGCGTTCTTGCATATGCAAGAGCAGAATCCGATCTACCCTTAGATTCGCCACATTCGATCCGAACTACGGACGAGCGAAATCCGGAGATCAGTGATGACGGTGCGACGATGACGACTTCGATTGCCAGTGCGTTACCAGCAGCCCCGCAATTGTTGTGCGCCTTCCAAGGTCGGCGATTCCAGGACCGCGAACTGTTGCGATCCGCCCGGGCGCTGGCCGAGCTGCACACCCGGCGCGCGCAGATCGCCGACCCGATTCTCATCGCGGAAATCGACTGCCGCCGCGGTGAACTCATCGACGACATCAACGAATGGGTCGAACGCGAACTGCCGGGCTATCGCACCGGCGTCGCGCTGCGCACCGATGTCCTCGGGCCGATGGTCGACCGCATGGCCGGCAGCTGGGTCGCCGCCAACCGCGCCATCGACCGCGACGGCGCCCGCAGCGACACCACCCATAAGCACTGGTACCACCTCGCCGAACTGGTCGACGGCTACACCGACCTCGTCAGCGGCGTCGCCACGCCGCCCGCCCGGTAACCGCAGCGCACAGCGGGCGTCGCCGCCGTGGCAGCCTCCGGGGGCGGATAGTCTGAATGCATGTCTGTGCGCACCCGCAAGCCGCTCGTCCCCGGAACGCTCTCGCCCGTCCGCGAGGTGCCGCGCTCGATCGAGCGGCCGGAGTACGCCTGGAAGAAGACCGTCAACGAGGGTCGCGAGCCGTGGGTGCAGACGCCGGAGACCATCGAGAAGATGCGGCTGGCGAGCAAACTGGCCGCCCAGGCGCTGCAGGAGGCCGGTAGAGCCGTCGCCCCGGGCGTCACCACCGATCACCTCGACGCGGTCGTGCACGAATATCTCTGCGACCACGGCGCCTACCCGTCGACGCTGGGTTACAAGGGCTTCCCCAAATCCTGCTGCACCTCGCTGAACGAGGTGATCTGCCACGGCATTCCGGACTCCACCGTGATCGAGGACGGCGACATCGTCAATATCGACGTCACGGCCTACATCAACGGTGTGCACGGCGATACCAACGCCACCTTCCTCGCCGGTGACGTCGACGACGAGGCCCGGCTGCTGGTGGAGCGCACCCACGAGGCCACCATGCGGGCGATCAAGGCGGTGCGCCCGGGGCGGGCGCTGAACGTGATCGGGCGCGTCATCGAGTCGTATGCGAACCGTTTCGGCTACGGCGTGGTCCGCGACTTCACCGGCCACGGCGTGGGCCCCACCTTCCATAGCGGCCTGGTGATCCTGCACTACGACCAGCCCGCCATCGAGTCGGTCATCGAGCCGGGCATGACCTTCACCATCGAGCCGATGATCAACCTCGGCGGCATCGATTACGAGATCTGGGACGACGGCTGGACCGTGGTCACCAAGGACCGCAAGTGGACCGCGCAATTCGAGCACACGCTGGTCGTGACCGAGGAAGGCGCCGAAATCCTCACGCTCCCATGACATGCGCGGGTGTGGCCGTCGCGGTGATGCGGTGAACGGCGCGCTGTTGGTCGCCGGCACCACCTCCGATGCCGGCAAAAGCGTGGTGGTGGCGGGGATCTGCCGCATGCTGGCGCGGCGCGGCGTGCGGGTGGCGCCGTTCAAGGCGCAGAACATGTCCAACAATTCGGTCGTCACCCTGGACGGGGGCGAGATCGGCCGGGCACAGGCATTGCAGGCGCGCGCCTGCGGACTCGAACCCAGCGTGCGGTTCAATCCGGTCCTGCTCAAACCCGGCAGCGATCGCCGCTCGCAACTGGTGGTGCGGGGCCTCGCCGTCGACACCGTGGGGGCCCGCGACTATTTCCGGCACCGGCGTCGGTTGCGCGAGGTCGTCGCCGGGGAACTGGCCGCCCTGCGCGCCGACTTCGATGTCGTGATCTGCGAGGGTGCCGGCTCGCCCGCCGAGATCAATTTGCGCGCAACGGATCTGGCGAATATGGGTCTCGCGCGCGCGGCGGAGCTGCCGGTACTGCTGGTGGGCGATATCGACCGCGGCGGGGTGCTGGCCCATCTGTTCGGCACCGTGGCTATTCTCGACCCCGAGGATCAGCAGCTGATCTCGGGCTACATCGTCAACAAGTTCCGCGGCGACGTGGAGTTGCTGCGCCCGGGCCTGGAGCAGCTGACCGCGCTCACCGGCCGCCCGACGCTCGGTGTCCTGCCCTTCAGCGACGAGCTGTGGATCGACGCGGAGGACTCTCTGGGCACCGTCGCCGACGCCCCCGTCGGCCGGCCTCGCCCGCCGGTGGGCACCGAATGGCTGACCGTCGGCGCGATCCGGCTGCCGCGCATCTCCAATTCCACCGATATCGAGGCCCTGGCGTGTGAGCCGGGGGTTTCGGTGCGCTGGGTGAGCGATCCGTCGCGCTTGGCCGGAATCGACCTCGTCGTCGTGCCCGGCAGCAAATCCACGGTCTCGGACCTGAACTGGTTGCGCCGCAGCGGAATCGCCGATGCCGTGTGCGCCCACGCCGCGGCGGGCAAGCCGGTCCTCGGGATCTGCGGCGGATACCAGATGCTGGGTCGCCGCATCGACGACGAGGTCGAGTCCTCGGCCGGGCAGGTCGCGGGCCTCGGGCTGCTCGACCTCGATATCGAGTTCGCCGAACCCAAGGTATTGCGCCGCAGCGCCGGCCAGGGCGCGACCACCGGCGCCGCGGTGGCCGGAATGTCCTTGTCGGGCTACGAGATTCACCACGGCCGCGTCCGGCGCAGCGGCGATCCGGCCTGGGTCGAGGTAGCCGGAGCCGCTTCGGACGACGACCGCGGCGGCGTCGCCGAAGGCAGTGTGCGCGGTGCCGTACGGGGCACTCACCTGCACGGACTGCTCGAATCCGACGAGTTCCGCCGCGCCTGGCTGCGCGAGGCCGCCGAGCAGGCCGGGCGCACCGGATTCGTCGTCGCGCCGGACACGAGTGTGGAGGCGGTGCGGACCGCGCAATTGGACCTGCTCGCCGACCTCATCGAGAAACACCTCGACGTCGCGGCTCTCGAGCGGCTGATCAGCGGCGGGGCGCCCCCGGGTCTGCCCTCGGTGACCGTGGGCCGCTGAGCACGGCCGCCGGGTGTGCCCGCGGGCCGGATCCGGGGCCCGCGCCACCCACCTCACAGCGCTGCGATCCGAGTCATCACCGGCCGGGAACGTGGCCGAGGACATGGCGTGCGCCCGCCCGCCCCCGTGTAGCGTGGATCGGCATGGAGACCCGGCAAATCGCGGTCGGTGACCGCGCCTGGACCGTACGAGTCGGCGGGCCGGAGTCCAGGCATACGGTGCTGCTGCTACCCGACGCCGGAGCTCCGGCCGACGTCTACGACCAGGTGTGCGAGCGACTGCACAATTCCGATCTGCGCACCATCACGGTGGAGTCGATCGACGGCCTGGACAAGGCCGCGGTGTATGCGATCCTCGACGATCTCGGCGTGGCCTGGGCCAACCTGGCCGGGTACGGCGCGGGTGCGGAACTGGCCTGGCAGCTGGGCGCGCGCGGCTTCGGCCGCTTCGTCGGACTGGTGGTGGCCGGGCGGCCGCATCCGGCCGTCGCCGTGGACGGGACCGCCGTCGATGCCACCTGCCCCGCCGTGGAGCTGCCCACCACCGTCATCGCCACCGAGGACCTGCCGCGCGCGGTCGCCGATTCCTGCGGTCGCCACGTCTTCGGCGAATTCCGCGTCACCCAGGTCGACACCGCCGACGTGCCGATCAAGGCCGATCACGAATTCGCCACCGAGATCGTGCTGCGCTCCGGTCTGTGGTGACCGCCGGCCCGCGATAGGGCACGTGTCCAATGTGCTGGTTGCCGGCGCGACACTGCCGACGGACGCCCCGAATTCGAATGCGGTTCTCGCCCAGCCACGCTGGGATCGGTCGCTATGGGTGATCATTCCCTCAACGAAGCCGACTTGCTGGACAGCATGGAACGAAACCTGGCGGAACATGCCTGTCACCTGCACCGGAGTATGGCTGGTGCGACCGTCACAGAGGCTGGTGACCTCCTGGTCGCGGACAGCGGCCTGGACGACGACACTTTCAACATCGTTGCTGCGGCCCGCTTCACCGCCGCCGACGCTACGGTACGTATCACCGAGACCGCTGGGACGCTGGCTCGCACCGGCCGTCGTTTCTCCTGGTGGGTGGGACCCGCCTCGACACCACCGGACCTCACCACTCGCCTGACGGCGGCCGGGCTGCCGGCATCCGAACGCGAGACGGCGATGTGGGCCGAATTGGACGACTCCCTGCCATCGCCTGCCGCCCAGGGACTGGACATCCAGAGGGTCTCCACGCGCGAACAGCTCGCTGACTACACCACGGTTCTCGCCGCGAACTGGGACCCGCCCGCCGAAACCGTCCGCCGCTTTTTCGCCAAGGCCGCTCCGCAGGCACTGGCCGCGCAATGCCCGGCCCAGTACCTGATCGGCTATGTGGAGAACCGTCCGGTCTGCTCCGCCGAAGTGTTTCACCACGCAGGAGTCGCCGGCGTCTACAACATCTCCACCCTGGCCGCCCACCGCCGCCGCGGCTACGGCGGTGCCATCACGCTCGCGGCACTCCGCACGGCCCGCGACCGAGACCAGCGCATCGCAGTCCTGCAGGCATCAGCCGACGGTGAGCCCGTCTACCACCGCCTGGGGTTCCGCTCCTGCGGCCAGTTCACTGAACACGCCTTCAACCCCTGAGCCCCAAGGTCCACTTTCGACACACAGCCCAGCACCCCCGCAGCGATGCCGCCGGTACGGCGCGCATCGGCGAACACTCTGCGCGGCAACGTGATTCAGTGTGCGCCGCGGAAATCCCGCAACCAGCCCAGCCAGGCATCCAGTTCGGTGAACGCGTGCGCGCGCACCTCCGGCGCCGACAGGAACACGTCGTGGCGGGCGCCCTCGATCGGCACGATGTTCGTGCGGCCGCCGAGACATCCCGACCAGCGCTGAATCTGGCGAACGTCGAGCACCACATCCGACACATCGGCGGCGGGGCCGTACTCGCGCATGAACTTCGTCACCTTCGAACGCAGGATCAGCGCCGGAACGCCGACGTCGAGCCCGCGATGCAGCTCCGCGTGACCCCCGCGGATGGCGCGCAACCAGCCCAGATGGACCGGGAACCCGCCCAGCGGCTTCCAATCCAGGTTGTAATCCCATTCGCCGGAGACGCTGGTGTGCAGGCTGTCGCCGTAGGTGCTCAGCTCACCGCCGGGCAGGCGCGTCATCGCGCGCAACCGGCCGACACCGCCGATCACGGCGGTGCCGATGTGGCGGTAGTAAGCCGGGCCCTGCAGATCGAACCACGGGCTGTTGAGCACGAGGCCGGTGATGTCCTGGGCGGCGGCGTCGCGGCGGTTCAGCCACAGCGGCAGCACGAGACCGCCGGTGGAGTGAGCCATCAGCAGCACCGGCAACCCGGTCTCCTCGCGCACGATCTCGACCGCGCGGTCCAGTTCCGCGTCGTAGAGCCGCAGGTCGCTGACGTAGTGCGCGGTCTGCCCGGGGCGCCGGGAGCGCCCGCACTTGCGCAGGTCGAGGGCGTAGAAGCGGTAGCCGCGCGCACTCATGTGCTCGGCGAGGTGCTTCTGGAAGAAGTAGTCGGTGAAACCGTGCACGTACAGCACGGCGCCCGCGGCCGGCTCGGCGATGTCGGGCTCGTGGCGGACCAGGGTGGCCTCGACGACCCCCTCACCGTCGGGATCGGGGCCGAGTGGGATGGTCAGCTGCCGATATCCCTCGCCCAGGACATCGGGCTGCCAGGCGTGGGTGGTCGACGGGGCCAGCGGCGTCTCGTTCGTCACAGCTTCACGATATTCGACCCGCTCAGGGGCCTGCACGGCGAGCCGTTCCGACGGTGCGTGTGTGAGGGTTTCGGAAACGGGCATGGTGAGGGGCAGAATCAAGTTGAAGTGAACGGCGGGTAACCTCATTACCCGCCCACCAAGTGCCCGCGCTGGACAAGGAAGTCGATCACCCCGTGCCGAACGCTGCGATGACTGAAAAGACCGATGTAGTCCTCATCGGTGCCGGCATCATGAGTGCCACCCTGGGTGCACTGCTTCGCCAGTTGCAGCCCGACTGGTCGATCACCATGTTCGAGCGGCTGGACGCGGCCGCGCCCGAGAGCAGCGACCCGTGGAACAACGCGGGCACCGGCCACTCGGCGCTGTGCGAGCTGAACTACACGCCGCAGGCCGCCGACGGTTCGGTCGACATCACCAAGGCGATCGATATCAACGAGCGCTTCCAGGTGTCGCGCCAGTTCTGGGCCTACGGCGCCGAGAACGGCGTGCTCGCCGACCCCTCGGGCTTCATCAATCCCATTCCGCACGTGAGCTTCTGCCACGGCGCCGACGGCGTGGAGTATCTGCGCAAGCGCCACGCGGCGCTGGCCCGGCACCCGCTGTTCGAGGGCATGGAATTCATCGACAGCCCGGACGAGTTCACCCGCCGCCTGCCGCTGATGGCCCGGGGTCGCGACTTCTCCGAGCCGGTCGCGCTGAACTGGACCCAGACCGGTACCGATATCGACTTCGGATCGCTGACCAAGCAGCTGCTGGCCTACCTCGGTTCCTCGGGCGTGGAGATCGCGTTCGGCAACGAGGTGCGCAACCTGTCCAAGCAGTCCGACGGCAGCTGGACGGTCAAGGTCCGCAACACCCGCACCCGCACCTCCCGCACGATCAACGCCAAATTCGTCTTCGTCGGCGCGGGCGGGTATGCGCTGCCGCTGCTGCAGAAGGCCGGCATCAAGGAGATCCAGGGCTTCGCCGGGTTCCCGGTCAGCGGCCAGTTCCTGCGCTGCACCAACCCCGAGCTCATCGCCAAGCACGACGCCAAGGTCTACGGCAAGGCCGCCGTCGGCGCGCCGCCGATGTCGGTGCCGCACTTGGACACTCGGGTCATCAACGGCAAGCCGGGCCTGCTGTTCGGTCCCTATGCCGGCTGGACCCCGAAGTTCCTCAAGGACGGCAAGTTCAGCGACCTGTTCAAGTCGGTGCGGGCCGGCAACGTCACCCCGATGCTGGGTGTCGGCGTCACCGAACTCGGCCTGGTCAAGTACCTGGTCAGCGAACTGCTGAAGTCGCCGTCGGGCAAGGTGAACACCATGGAGGAGTTCATCCCGCGCGCCGACGGCCACGACTGGGAGCTGATCACCGCCGGTCAGCGCGTGCAGATCATCCGGCGCAAGGGCGTCGGCGGCGTGCTGGAGCTCGGCACCGCGGTGATCACCGCCGGTGACGGGTCCATCGCCGGACTGCTCGGCGCCTCGCCCGGCGCCTCCACCTGTGTCAGCGCGATGATCGACGTGTTGCAGCGCTGCTTCCCGAGCGAATACGCCGACTGGACACCGAAACTCAAGGAAATGGTGCCGTCGCTGGGTGTGAAGCTGTCGGAGAACCAAGCGCTGTTCCACGAGGTGTGGGACTGGTCCACCAAGGCACTTCATCTCAACGGCAGCGGCCGGGTCGACAACACGCCGATCGCCGCAGGGGTCGCGCACAGCTGAAACATGTGATAGCAAGACGCGATGATGTCAACGGTTGCGCTCAAACGGTCGTGGGCCGCGGATCTCGATACCGCGACGCTGTACAAGCTGTTGAAACTGCGCGTCGAAGTGTTCGTCGTGGAGCAGAAATGCGCTTATCCGGAACTGGACGGGCTCGATCTGCTCCCCGAGACACGCCACTTCTGGCTCGACGACGAGGGTGAGATCATCTGCACCCTGCGGCTGCTGGAGGAGCACAACAACGGCGTGAAGTCGTTCCGCATCGGCCGGTTGTGCACCACTCCCGAGGCGCGCGGTCACGGCTACACCACCCGGGTCCTGCAGGCCGCCATCGCCGAAGCCGGTTCGGCGACAGTGCGTTTGAACGCCCAGACCTATCTGGTCGACCTCTACACCAAGCACGGGTTCAAGCCCGACGGCGAGGAGTACGAGGAGGACGGAATCGCGCACATCCCCATGCGCCGGGGCTGAGTGGCGAATCCACCACGGAGATTTCGGCCCCGTACCCCTTCGTCGGGTGCGGGGCCCTCTCGTGTCGCGGGAAAGTCAGTCGCGCAACGGCTTCGGCGCCGGATCGCTGTCCGCGCCACACAATTCGCGGGCGAGCATCGTGGCGCCGGCGACCGCGCCCGGCATGAGGACCACGGCCACGAACGGCACGAGGAATGCGGCCGCCAGCGGAATGCCGAAGCCCCACACGAGCATTCGATGTGACCGCAGCATCGTGAGATGTTCGCGCAGCTCGATTCCGCGGCGCAGCATCGCGACCGCGGTCAGTTCCTGGGCCAGGAAGAACCCGGCCACGCAGACTCCGAGTACCGGGACCACCGTCTGTCCCACGACCGGCAGGAATCCGGTGCAGAACAGCACCACACCCCACACCGCCGCCCGGATCAGAATGCGCACCCCGTCGCGGACCCCGAGCCACACCTCGCGCCACAGCGGCAGTCCCGATTCCGGCGCCCGGCCGTCGGCCGACAGCGACCGATCCACCCGTTCCGACAGGGCCTCGTAGAACGGCTGCCCGATCACCAGCGTCACCGCGGTGAAGGTGATCACCGCCAGGAACATCCCGAGCAGCACCAGCAGCACGGCGAGGCCGCCGCGCAGCAGTCCGGGCCACGGCGACGTCCAGTGCGCCGCGAACGGCGTCGCCCACGCCACCAGATCCCCCGCGAACCACACCAGCGCCACCAGCAATCCCAGATACAGCGCCATCGAGATCGCCCCCGGCAGCAACCCCAGCCCCAGCTCCCGCCGATGCGCCGCAGCCCACCGCTGCCCCCGCACCAGATATCCGAAGCCCCGCACCACATCCCGCACCCGCCCAGCGTATTCGGCGGGTGGGCAGCGGGAGGTTCCGGTGCTCGCGGACGACACCGCCGAGACCTTGGCCGCGCGGGTGCTCGAGGCCGAGCATGTGGTGTTGCCACTGGTGGTGCGGCAGATCGCGGCGGGGCGGCGGCTGTAGCGCGACAGGGCAGCCCGGTGCGGGGGCGGAATGGGGCGCGCATACAGTGGGGGCGTGTCCGATTTCCGAGGTGAATCCGCATCGGCCGTGTCCGCGCATCGTGACGGTGAGGCGGGGTTTCCGTTCTCGGCGGTGGTGGGGCAGGAGCAGCTGCAGCTGGCGCTGATTCTGTGCGCCGTGCATCCGGGGATCGGCGGGGTACTGGTGCGCGGGGAGAAGGGGACCGCGAAATCGACCGTGGTGCGAGCGCTGGCGCAGCTGTTGCCGCCGGTGACCGACGAGGGTGGGCCGCGGCCGGCCCGGCTGGTGGAGTTGCCGGTGGGTGCGACCGAGGACCGGGTCGTGGGATCGCTGGATCTGGAGCGGGTGCTGCGTGACGGGGAGCAGGCGTTCCGGCCGGGACTGCTGGCGGCGGCGCATCACGGTGTGCTGTACGTCGACGAAGTGAACCTCCTGCACGACCATCTGGTCGACGTCCTGCTCGACGCGGCGGCGATGGGGCGGGTGCATATCGAACGCGATGGCGTGTCGCATTCGCATCCGGCCCGGTTCGTCCTGGTCGGCACCATGAATCCGGAGGAGGGCGAACTCCGCCCGCAGCTGCTGGACCGGTTCGGCCTCACCGTCGACGTCGCGGCTTCGCGCGATGTGGACGTGCGGATGGCGGTGGTGCGCCGCCGGCTCGACTACGAGGCCGATCCCGACGGCTTCGCCGCCGCCTACGCCGCGGCCGATCGCGATGTCGCCGAGCGCATTCTCGCTGCCCGCGAACGCCTCGCCGAGGTGGCGCTCGACGATATCGAACTGCGCCGGATCGCCGCGCTGTGCGCCTCCTTCGACGTCGACGGCATGCGCGCGGATCTGGTGGTGGCGCGGACCGCGACGGCCCACGCCGCCTGGCGCGGAAGTGACTGCGTGACAGCCGAAGACGTGCGGATCGCCGCGGAACTGGCGCTGCCGCACCGCCGCCGGCGCGATCCGTTCGACGAACCGGGCATCACCGACGAACAACTCGACGACGCCATGCGGGAAGCCGAACAGGAGGCCGAGCGGGCCCGCTCCGAGCAGAGCCGTGCGGAGAACGAATCTGCGAGCGGCGCAGCCGATTCGGAGAACGACCCCGAGCATGAGTTCGAGGGCGATACGGACACCGACGGAGGCCCCGAGAACAACGGTTCCGACGGCGGCCCCGACGACCAGGGCCCCGACGACGACGGCCCGGACTCACCGGGCGGCGGCCCGCGCGGTGGCGCCCGCGAGGGCAGTGCGGGGGCGCCGGCGAAATCCGCTGCCCGCCCGCCGCACTGGGAGATACCGGGGGTCGGGGAGGGTGCTCCCGGGCGCCGATCACGCGCCCACACCCGGCACGGCCGGGTGGTGCGATCGGTCACCGACACCTCCGCGGGCCTGCATCTGCTGGGCACGCTGTTCGCCGCCGCGCCGCATCAGCATGCCCGCGGCCGCGTCGAGGGCCCGCTGACACTGGAGGCCACCGATCTGCGTGGCGCGTATCGCGAAGGGCGCGAAGGCAATCTGGTGGTGTTCGTCGTCGACGCGTCCGGATCGATGGCCGCCCGCGACCGCCTCTCGGCCGTCACCGGAGCGGTGGTCGCTCTGCTGCGCGACGCCTATCAGCGCCGCGACAAGGTCGCCGTGATCACCGTGCGCGGCAGCGAGGCCGAACTGGTGCTGCCGCCGACCTCCTCGGTGGATATCGCGGTGCGCCGCCTCGCCGGCCTGCGCACCGGCGGCAAAACCCCACTGGCACAAGGATTGCTGAAGGCGCGCGAGGTGGTGGCCCGCGAACACGTCCGCGATCCGCAGCGCCGCGCGATGGTCGTGCTGCTCACCGACGGCCGCGCCACCGGCGGTGTCGACCCGATCCCGCGGGCCCGTGCGGCCGCCCGCCTGCTGGCCCGCGACGGCGTGGCCGGCGTGGTCGTGGACTGTGAACGCGGCATGGTCCGGCTGGGTCTGGCCGCCGAGTTCGCCAGGGAGCTGCGCGCCACCTACCTGCGCCTCGGCGAGCTCACCGGCGATTCGGTCGCCGCCGCGGTGAAGTCCGGATTGCCGCATCACCTGGCGGCGTGAACGTTCGTGCCACCATCGGCGACCGTTCCGATCGTGGCACGGCTGGACCCGCGCGGCCGGGCGGGTGCGCGGATGTGGGAATGTGATGCGTAGGTGCTCGACCAGGAGGATGCAGCGATGCCGAAGGGCGTTCCGGAGACGATTCCCGACGACGGGCTGACCACTCGCCAGCGGCGTAATCAGCCGGTGCTCGCCGTGCACACCGGGCCTGGCAAGGGGAAGTCGACCGCGGCGTTCGGGATGGCGCTGCGGGCCTGGAACCAGGGTTTCGATATCGCGGTCTTCCAGTTCGTGAAGAGCGCGAAGTGGAAGGTCGGCGAGGAGGCCGCCTTCCGCACCCTGGGCCGGCTGCACGAGGAGACCGGCACCGGCGGCCCGGTGGAATGGCACAAGATGGGCGAGGGCTGGTCGTGGACCCGCAAACAGGGCAGCGAGGACGATCATGCCGCGGCGGCGCTGGCCGGCTGGCGGGAGATCGCGCGCCGGCTGGCCGCCGAACAGCACCGCTTCTACGTGCTCGACGAGTTCACCTATCCGTTGAAATGGGGGTGGGTGGACGTCGACGAGGTGGTCGAGACGCTGCGGAACCGGCCCGGCAATCAGCACGTGGTGATCACCGGCCGCGACGCACCGCAGGCGCTGGTCGACGCGGCGGATCTGGTCACGGAGATGAGCAAGGTGAAACATCCGATGGACGCCGGGCGCAAGGGTCAGCGAGGTATCGAGTGGTGACGGCGGCCGGCCGATGACCACTCCGGCCGTGGTGATCGCCGCGCCCGCCTCGGGCAGCGGAAAGACCACGCTGGCAACCGGTTTGATCGGAGCGCTGCGCCGCGCCGGACATCGCGTCGCGCCGTTCAAGGTGGGGCCCGACTACATCGATCCGGGCTATCACGGCTTGGCGGCCGGGCGGCCGGGCCGCAACCTGGATCCGGTGCTCGTCGGTGCCGAGCGGGTGGTGCCGCTGTACCGGCACGGCAGCGCGGGTTGCGATGTGGCCGTGGTCGAGGGCGTGATGGGCCTGTTCGACGGCCGGATCGACGCCGAGAACCCCGCCCCCATTGCCGAGGGCTCGACCGCGCAGGTCGCCGCGCTGCTCGGCGCTCCGGTGCTGCTGGTCGTCGACGCGCGCGGCCACAGTCAGAGCCTGGCCGCCCTGCTGCACGGTTTCGCGACCTACGACAGCGGTATCCGGCTCGGCGGCGTGATTCTCAACCGGGTCGGCAGTCCGCGCCACGAACAGGTGCTGCGCGGCGCCTGCGCCCGGGTCGGCCTTCCGGTGCTGGGCGCACTGCCGCGAGTGGACGAATTATCGGTTCCCGCACGGCATCTCGGGCTCGTCCCGGCGGTCGAGCACGGCTCCGCGGCGCATGCGGCGGTCGAGGCCATGACCGAACTGGTCGGCGCGCACATCGATGTGGGCGCGGTCGCGCGACTGGCCGCCGCCGACGTGGACGGGCCCGCGTGGGATCCGATCGGCGAAGTCGCGGCGGCGGCCCCGCACCCACAGTGGCGGGGTCCCGGCGTGAGCCGGACCGCCCTCGACGGCCCGGAGCCGGGCGAAGACACCGGCCCCGCCGGAGCCGCGCTGTCCCTTGACAGCACGGCGCCTACCGTCGGCAGGTCTGACAGCTCGGCGCCTGCGATCGGCACGTCGCGGATCTCGGCGGAGACGGCGGGGCAACAACAGTCCGGCGAGCCGGAGACGCCGATACCGATGTCCGCCTCGGGCAGCGGAGTGCGAGAGCCCGCGCCGATCATCGCGATGGCCGGCGGTCCGGCGTTCACCTTCGGCTACGCCGAACATCGGGAATTGCTGGTGGCGGCCGGAGCGCGGGTGGCGGTCTTCGATCCGTTGCACGAGCAATTGCCCCCGGGGACAGCCGGTTTGGTCCTGCCCGGTGGCTTCCCGGAGGAGCATGCCGCCGATCTGGCCGCGAATACGCCACTGCTGACCGCGGTCGCCGAGGCCGCCGCCCGAGGCATGCCGATTCATGCCGAATGCGCGGGCCTGCTCTATCTGACCCGCTCGCTGGACGGGCACCGCATGGCCGGAGTCCTCGATGCGACCGCCGAATTCGGACCGCGCCTGACCCTCGGCTACCGGGATGCGGTGGCGTTGGCCGATTCGGTGCTGTGGCGCACGGGAGAACGCGTGCGCGGCCACGAATTCCACCGCACCCGCTTGGTCAGCACGGGATCGCACCCATCCGCCTGGGGATGGCGCACCGACGACGCCGCGGTCCGGGAAGGTGCGGTGGCCCTCCAGGTGCATGCGTCCTATCTGCACACTCATTCCGCCGGGAACCCCACGGCCACAGTCCGTTTCGTCGCGATGTGCGAACAGTTCGACGCGGCGCACGCCGGCGTGTGACGGCGATGGGCGAGCTCCCGTCGGAACGAGCCGCCGGCGGACCGCTGTATCCGGCGTCGCGGCGTGCCGGGCGGGTCGACGATCATCTGCGGCGGCCGGGCGAGGAGGCCCCGATGAGCGAGGCGGTGGTCGTGGGCTTGGGGGCGCGGCCGGATCCCACGGCGGAAGCCATTGTGGCGGCAGTGCGGGAAGTAGTGGGGAACAGCGCGATTCGATGTCTTGCGACGATCGATCGGCGGGCCGAGGAGCCGGGAACCGTCATGGCCGCCGCCGCATTCGGGGTGCCGGTGATCGGATTCGGTGCGGACGAACTGGCCCGGGTCGACGTCCCCCATCCGGGTCACCGCGCGGCGGTCGCGATCGGCACGCCCAGTGTCGCCGAAGCGGCCGCGCTTCTCGGCTGGCGGCGCTGGGGAGGGCGCGGACGGCTGATCGTGCCCAAGACGGTCGTCGGCACGATCACGGTCGCTGTTGCCGAGCAAGCGTGAACACGGGCCCGGCCGTTGCGGCCCGGCGAGCAGGATCCGACGACGCTCGGCCGAATCCGCAAAGGTGCGGATTCGGCCGAGTGGTCGCGAAAGCTGTTGTCCGGCTGTGCGTTACACGCAGGCGCCGCCGAGGGTCGCCGTCGTGACGATGGTGTATCCGGCGACCGGTGACAGTTCCGGCAGGCCGTCGTAGTACACCGCGCTGACGACGTGCTCGCCCGGCCGGTCGGGCACCCAGCCGATGCTGGCGACCCCGTTGACCACCGGCGCGGTGCCGACGATATTGCCGCTGATCCCGGAGAGGTGACTGAAGAAGTCGACGTTGCCGTGGGTGACGGGGCTGCCGTCGGGATTGCGCACCGTCGCCACCGCGTTCTGGGCGCAGCCCACCAGCGCGCCGCTGACCGGGCTCAGCGCCGACCCGGACATCGATACCGAGATCGTGGGCGCCACCGTCGCACCGGCCGGGGCCGCTCCTACGACCGGAAGCAGCGCGCCCATCAGCGCACCGGCGGCCAGGGCCAACCCGGCACGCGTACGTGCGGGCCACGCCCGCCCGGAAGACAGCGCCGGGCCCGGGAAAACCTGGGAGGAACCACGCGAAACACGGAATCCGCTCATCGTGCCTGCCTCTCGCTGTGCCGTCCCGGGCCGACGGCCCGGCGTCGATCCGTCGGAGGGTACCTGAGATCCAGCTCACATCGGATACGCCACGCGGAGCCGCCCCGACATTGCGGTACGCGGAGCGGGCGCGAGTTACGGCGCGACCGAGGTCCAATCGGCGAAGCCGGTGGGGTCGTGGCGGCCGAGGCTGCCGTGTTCGAACAGTCCCCAGCCCTCGGCGTCGCCGCACCGTGCCTGTCCGACGTGGTCGATCACACCCCACGGGATGCGCCCGGCCACCGCCGGATCCGTCAGGTCGTAGCTGCTGCTCGACGACCAGTCGCGGCCCTTCCACTGGCCGTGCAGCCAATCCGGATCGCCGCCGTAGCCGCAGCCGATATGCAGCGGAATGCAGGTGTGGGCGCGCACTTCCACGGTGAGCGGCGAGCCGTCGCCGGCGGTCATATCGAGCCGCGCGGACACCGGAATGCGTGTGCCGGAACGGTATTCGATGTGCATGCGGGGCCAGCCGAGCTGTTCGACCCGCCCGTCCGGCCACACCCGCACGGCATCGTTGAGGGTGCGGAAGCCGTCCGGATTCTCCTGCACGATCACCACGATCGCGAAGTCGTCGAAGCGCAGCGGAACATACAGCCACCAGAATCCGGCCGCCGGTTCGCTCGCATCGCGCCCGGGTGGTTCGGTCTCACCGACCGGCCGGATACCCCAGGACCGGTCGCGGGTCCCCATCCAGACGTCGGGGTCCACGGCGATGTCGTCGCCGTCGACCTGCAGGGTCCCCGACCAGGAGCCGACCTGGGCGAACCGGGAGGCGTCGATGATCGGCCGGCTGCCGGTGTGGATGAGATGCGGCTGCTCCTGGACGGCGGGGAACGAACCGTCCCAGGTGAGGTCGAAGGACAGGTCGTCGTGTTCGCAGATCGCCCGGACGCGCCGCAGCGGTTCGATCACCTCGATGCGATAGCCGCCGACGCTCATGTTCAGGTCCCGCGGCGGCAGCGCGTCCGAGAACCGGACCGTCCGCAGGACATCGCCCCGGCGCACCGCGGCGTACGCGTCGATCACGCCGAGATTCGGATAGACGCCGAAGCCGGTGACCAGCATCGTGCCGCCGCTGCGGTCGTGAGCGTTGAAGTAGCTGCGATCGTAGAAGTTACGGTCGGTGGTGGCCGCGCGCGCCAGCGACAGCGGCGTCTGGTGCACCGGATATTCGTCCAGCGGAACCGGCGCCTGCTGAGCCGGATGTCCGTCGATGCCTGTCATCGGTCTCCTCGATCCCACTGGTAGGTGCCGTCGAGCAGGGCCTCGAGGGCCGCTCGGTGCATCACGTAGTCGTCCCGGTCGTCGGTGTCGGTGTCCTCGCCGAAGTGGATCATCCGCCGTTTGATGCGCGCCATCACGATGCCGTGCCGCACCGCGGCGTAGACCAGGTACCACTCCAGATCCCGCAGGCGGTGGCCGGTGAGGTCCTCGTAGCGCGCGACCACGTCGTCGCGGCGCAGATAGTCCGGCAGGCCGGGCTGGTCGAAGCGGGTGGCGATGTCCTGGAAGAAGCGATGGATGAAGATCAGCCACGCCACGTCGAGTTCCCGCGGGCCGAGCGTGGCCATCTCCCAGTCCAGGACCGCGACCGGGTCGAATTCGTCGAAGATGATGTTGCCCGGCCGGGCATCGCCCCAGTTCAGCACGTCGGGCCCCGGATCGGCGGGCCAGTGCTGTTCGAGCCAGTCGAAACCGCGCTCCAGCAACGGGATTCGATAGCCGTCGTCGGCGAGCGCCCACCGGTACCAGTGGCGCTGGGCGTCGAAATGCCGGCGCAGCGACGAGCCCGCGCCGGCCAGGGCGGGGAATGTCGCGGCCGGGTCGGCGATGGCGTGGACCCTCGCGATGATGTCGACCGTGGCGTGGGTGATCCGCATCCGCTGCTGTGGCGTGGCGTCGAAGACCCAGCCGACGAACACGTACGGCGGATTGTCCTCCGGAATCCGCCCGTTGATCCGCTCCATCACGAAAAACGGTGTGCCGAGCACGGATTCGTCCGGTTCGAACCAGCACAGTCGCGGCACCGGCACATCGCTGTGCGCGCCGACACCGGCCATCACCGCGTACTGGGTGTCGAGGTCGTAGGTCTCGAAGACCGGGAACGAGCCCTCCTCGGGTGGCATCCGTGCGACGTAGGAGCCGGTCTCCGTGCGGCCGTCGCGCTCCCAGCTCGCCTCGAACATCACCGAGGAGCTGGACATGCCGCCCGCCTGCGGCCGCGACAGCCCCGTGACCACCGGCGCGGTGGTGCCGCTGAGCTTGCCGGCCAGCCACCGGGTGAGTCGCTCGGCGAGGTCGTCGAGATCGCGAGCGCTGGTGGTCAGTTGCCGCCGCTGCCCGGGGTCGGTATCGGATTCGCCCGACATTGCGGACCTCCTGACGGGATGAAAATGTCTGTGCGCCAACTCTTTACGCACCGGCACGGCGATATCCGGCCCGGTGCGGGCGGCGTGTGGATGAAATGTAACGCGTTCTAATGCGCGGTGGCGCGAAATCGGCGGCGAATTTTTCGCCGTTCCGCTGACCGGGACCCGGTTTGCCCGCAGTGCGCGCGAACGGTGCGGGGACCACCGACCCTGACATTCGTGCTGCCACGTACGCCGCGCGGAGTATCGCCGAATCGGGGTCCGGCCCTGAGGACTTTCGCCGCAGGCCCTCGTAACGTCGGGCACCGATCCGCGCACCCCGGCCGCTTCGGCGCCGGCGGCACTGCTTGTGCGCCGGAGCATTCGGGGAGAGGAGTGGGTAGTGAGTGTCATGGTGGCGCAGGCCGAACCGCCGCAGCTGGAGCACGAATCCGAGACGGCGGCGGGCTGGAAACCGCTCACCCGGGTGGCCTTTCGGTTCACGTTCCTGTACTTCGGGTTGTTCTGCCTGATCTATCCGCAGATCGTCTTCGCCTTCACCGGCTGGCTCGGCCGCTGGCTCGACGCCGACGCGGTGCTGTGGCAACCACGCTTGCTGCGCCCGGTGCTCGAGTGGGTGGGGCGCACGGTCTTCGGAGTGCATCCGGTGCTGAGTCCCAACGGCAGCGGTGATCAGACGATTCTGTGGGTGCTGGTGTTCTGCATCCTGGTCGTCGCCGTCGCGGGCACCCTGATCTGGACGCTGCTGGACCGCCGTCGCACCTATTACCGGCGCCTGGCCGGCTGGTTCCTGCTGTTCCTCCGGTTGTGTGTGGCCGGTCAGATGCTCAACTACGGGTTCGCCAAGGTCATCCCCACCCAGATGCCCGAACCGATGCTGTCGACGTTGCTCGAGCCGTACGGCAATCTGACCCCGATGGAGGTGCTGTGGAATCAGGTCGGAATGAGCCCGGCCTACGAGATCCTGCTCGGTTCCGCGGAATTGCTGGCCGGGATACTGCTGTTCGTTCCGCGCACGGCGACGGTGGGCGCGATGCTGACGCTGGTGAGCATGGCGCAGGTCTTCGTGCTCAACATGACCTTCGATGTGCCGGTCAAGATCCTGTCCGGACATCTGATGCTGATGTCGATGGTGTTGCTCGCGCCGCAGGCGCGGCGGCTACTGGATGTGCTGGTACTCGATCGTCCGGTCGCACGCTCGACGGCGCCGTACCCGTTCCGCACCCGCCGGGCACGATGGATCGCGGCGCTGGTGCAGGTCGGCATCGGGGTCTGGGTGGCGGTGGCCCTGACCCACGTGAGCCTGCAGTTGTGGGACGAGGGTCCGGGCCGGACGAAACCGCCGCTGTACGGCATCTGGCAGGTCGACGAATTCAGTCGCGACGGGCAGCCGGTTCCGCCGCTGCTCACGGACCCGGACCGGTGGCAGCGCGCGGTATTCGACCTCGCCGGCGTCATGCAGTATCAGCGGATGGACGGGACGCTGGTGCCCATGCAGGTGCGGGTCGACACCGGCGCACATCGTCTGGACCTGCATGCCGTGCCCGCCACCGCGGGGCACTCCGTGACCGCCGGCGGCTTCGCGTACGACCAGCAGGGCCCGGACCGGCTGCGGTTCACCGGAGATCTGGACGGACATCCGGTGACGGTGAGCTTCCGGCGTCAGGACCCGGACACCTTCCCGCAGCGCAGCCGCGGCTTCCACTGGATCCAGGACGCGCCCGGGGAGTAAGGTCAGCCGGCCGCCGCGCCGATCTGGTTGGCCCAGTGCGGATTCGGGGCGTAGAACTCCCCGGTGCCGGGGGCGAAGGCGGCCGCCGCCCCGGCGCATCCCCACAGCCGGGCCACCAGCCACGCGGTCGGATAGCCGAGGTAGCCGTACACGCCGTCGGTACACGGCGACGAGGCCCGGACGCAGTCCGGTTGCCCTTGGACATCGTTGTGATTGGGGCCGACCAAGGTGCCCCACACCTTCGTCACCGATGCCGGGGTGGCCTCGTAGTAGTCCTGGTTGGACTGCAGGCCCGGAAGTGCCCACAGCTTCTGCGAGGGGGAGATCAGCGCGTCGTCGGAGCCGTTGACGAAGAACACCGAACCGCCGCCGAGGCGGCGAGTGTCGGTGCAGCTCAATCTGTTCGAGCAGAACGACTGGGCGGGCAACTCGATCGGCACGGCGGTGCGAATCAGCCCGCCGGAATCGATCATCGCGTTGAGCACCCCGGTGGCACCTTGGGAATGACCGACGGCGCCGATCGCCGAGGTGTCGAGCCGATCGTGGAACACGCTCGCCGGATCGGCGGCCCGCTCGACGAGGTATCGCGCCGCCCCGGCGATGTCGACGCCCGTGCCGGTACTGCGATTCTCGGTCGCGATCACCACGAACCCCCACGAGGCCAGATGCCGCAGCAGATGGGCGTACTGGCGAGGTTGGGCGGCCGTGCCGTTACCCCAGGTGATGATCGGATGACGAGGGCCACGCGCGGCCACATCGGTCGGATACCAGATGTCGTAGGCGGCGCCGGTGCTGTCGCAGCAACCGAATTCGTAGTGCTCGGTGACCTGCCACGGGCCGGGCTCCAGGTAGCGGGCCTCGGTCGGGCCGCTCGCGCGGTAGGGGTCGGCCGCGTACGCGGTGGCGGCCACCGCGGCGGCGACCGCGACCGTCACCAGCACCGTCAGAACCTGCAGCACGGCTCGTCGCATGTTCGCAGCATAGAACCGTGCCGAACACACCGTGACGGAACGACGGCCGGTGGGAATGAGTGTGCGTGGCAGCGGGTTGTGCCGTGTCATGGGTGTAGAACTCTCCGACGACCTGAAGAAGATCCTCGACGACACAAAGGTTTTCGCCACGCTCGCGACGATCGGCCGCGACGGGCAGCCGCATCTGACCGTCACCTGGCTGCTGCGGGAGGGGGAGGAGTTGGTGTACTCCACCACCGTGTCGCGTCAGCAGTACAAGAACGTGGTGCGCGACCCGCGGGTGACGATCATGATCAACCCGCCGGACAATCCGTACGTCTATGCCGAGATCCGCGGCACCGCCACCGTCGTCCCCGATCCGGAGAAGGCCCGCCCGATCGGCTGTCGGTGAAATACACCGGCCTGCCCTATATCGAATTCAATCCCGCCTCCGTCGACGACGCCGAGCGAGTGGTCGTGCGGGTGACGCCGGAACGGATCAACGGCAGGCTCTGATGCGACCGAATTCACCTCGTGTGATTTTGTGAGATGAGTCTCGACTGTGATACGGCGAGCGTTGCAGAGCCGGTGTAACCCCTGCAGGATGGCGGGAGCGGCAGCTTCCGTCGCGCCAACTTCGCAGGTAGAGGGAGTTTCTCTTGGCTTCGTCAGGTCGCAGACAGAGTAGACGCACAACGCGCCGGTCCGGGATGCGCGCGGCAGCCGCGGGTGCCGCCGCACTGGCGTTGCTCACCGGCACGGGTGCCGGTGTCGCCGCCGCCCGGCCGGTCGGCGCGTTCGACGTCGGCGGGGCGATCGAGAAGGAATACGACCGCGCCGGCGGCGGCGCCTTCTTCGGCAACCCGACCGGACCGGAGTCCGACGCCAACGGCGGCAAATTCCAGGTCTTCGACCGCGGCTGCTCGATCTACTGGTCCGTGGGTACCGACGCCCATGCGATCTGCGGCCTGATCCGCGACAAATGGGGTTCGATGGGCTGGGAGAACAGCGCCCTCGGCTTCCCGCTCACCGACGAGGCCCAGGCCGGCAAGGACGGCAAGGCCCGCTTCAACCAGTTCCCCGGCGGCGTGATCTTCTGGTCGGCGAGTACCGGCGCGCACCCGGTCTGGGGTTCGATCCTCGGCATCTGGAACGGCAACAACGCCGACCGCGGCCGTTACGGCCTGCCCACCAGCGACGAATACGACTACAACGGCGGCAAGGCCCAGGATTTCCAGGGCGGCCGGATCACCTGGAAGCCCTGATCTTCCGGGCCTGCGGCGTCGCGACGGGTGATTGCGGAGTTCACCCGGCGACGCCGTAGGCTGAAACCTTGTGCCGAATACGACAGACGACCAGCAATCCGGTGACCCGAACTATGTCGTCGGGCTCGATCTGGCCGGCCGCCGCGTCGTCGTCGTGGGTGGCGGCTCGGTAGCCCAGCGCCGGCTCGGACTGCTCATCGCGAGCGGAGCCGATATCGAGGTGATCAGCCGGACGGTCACTCCCGCGGTGGAGGCGATGGCCACCTCCGGTCAATTGCGCATCTCCCAGCGGGCCTACGCCGACGGTGATCTCGACGGCGCCTGGTACGCGATCGCCTGCACCGACGAGCCCGAGACCAATGCTGCCGTGGTCGAAGAGGCCACCCGCCGCCGCATCTTCTGCGTGCGCGCCGACAATGCCCGGCTGGGCACTGCCGTGACTCCGGCCAGCGCCCGTTACGACGGGCTGACGCTCGCGGTGCTGGCCAGTGGACGGCACCGTCGTTCGGCCGCGGTGCGGACCGCGCTGCTGGAAGCCCTGCAATCGGGCGTGGTCATCGACGACTCCGAGCCCGTGGCGCCGGGTGTCGCGCTGGTCGGCGGCGGCCCGGGCGACCCCGATCTGATCACCGTGCGTGGCCGCCGGCTGCTGGCCCGCGCCGATCTGGTCGTCGCCGACCGGCTGGCGCCGCCGGAACTGCTGGCCGAACTCGGACCGCATGTGGAGGTCGTCGACGCGGCGAAGATCCCGTACGGCCGGGCGATGGCGCAGGAGGCGATCAACACCGCCCTCGTCGAGGGTGCCAAGGCGGGCAAATTCGTGGTCCGGCTCAAGGGCGGCGACCCGTACGTATTCGGCCGCGGCTACGAGGAACTCGAGGCGTGCGTGGACGCCGGGGTCCCGGTGACCGTGGTTCCCGGTGTCACCTCCGCGATCTCGGTGCCGGCGCTGGCCGGCATTCCGGTGACCCACCGCGGTGTCACCCACGAATTTGTGGTGGTGAGTGGGCACATTCCGCCCGATCACCCGGATTCGCTGGTGGACTGGCCGGCCCTGGCCCGGTTGCGCGGCACCCTCGTGCTGCTGATGGGGGTGGAACGCATCGAGAAGTTCGCCGCCGCACTCGTCGACGGTGGCCGCGCCGCCGATACGCCCGTCACCGTCGTGCAGGAGGGCAGCCTGCGCACGCAGCGGATCGTGCGCGCGGATCTGTCCACGGTCGCCGAACGCGTCCGCGCCGAGGGCATCCGGCCGCCGGCGATCATCGTCGTCGGCCCGACCGCGGGCTTCACCGCGGGCGCGCCGGATACCGTCGAGGCCGGTTAGGCCCGCGGTGCGTGCCCGGGACAGGGGCACAGCCCGCTGGGGCGACCCGCGGAAAGCGCGAGTACGCGTTGGGCTGGCCGGTGCCGATATCCGTTACAGTGAGTCACTGTGCTCGATAACCCCGCTGCGACGATGCAATATCCGGTGACGAAGCGGGCCTTCGGGCTGCCGATCCTGGTCCTGTCCGGCCTGCAGTTGATGGTCGTGCTGGACGGCACGGTCGTGATCCTGGCGCTGCCGGCCCTGCAACGTCACCTGGGCCTGACCAGTTCGGGCAGTGCGTGGACGGTGACCGCCTACGGGCTCACCTACGGCGGGCTGATGCTGCTCGGTGGGCGCCTCGGCGACTCGTTCGGTCGCAAAAAGATGCTGCTGCTCGGTGTTTCGTTCTTCACCCTCGCCTCACTGCTGTGTGGGCTGGCGCAGAACGAGGCCATGTTGATCGGCGCGCGGGCCCTGCAGGGCACCGGCGCCGCGATCGCCGCACCCGTGGCGATGGCGCTGGTTGTCAGTACCTTCGCGCCCGGACCGCCCCGCAATCAGGCGATCGCCATCTTCGGGTCGATGATGGGCGTGGGTTCGGTCGGCGGTCTCGTCGTCGGTGGCGCCCTCGCCGAATGGAACTGGCGGCTGATCTTCCTGATCAACGTGCCGATCGGACTGTTGATCATCCTGGGCGCGGCGTTCCAGCTGCACGATTCGACCCACCATCGACTGCCCCTGGACGTGCGCGGCGCCTTCCTCGGCACCCTGGGCTGCGTCGGTGTGGTGTTCGGCGCGACCGAGGGCCCCGATCTCGGCTGGACCAGCCCGTACGTCATCGGCGCGCTGATCGCCGGATTGCTGCTGCTGGTCGCGTTCGTGCTGGCCGAACGGTCCGCCGTCAATCCGCTGCTGCCGCTCACCCTCTTCCGCGATCGTGACCGCTCGATCACGTTCATCGCCCTGCTGCTGGGCTCCGGCGTCCTCGGCGCGATGACCTATTTCGTCGCGCAGTTCCTGCAGAACGTCGTCGGCTACAGCCCGCTCGTCGCCGGTCTGGCCTCGATCCCGTTCACGATCGGCGCCGGCATCGGCACCGGCGTGGCGTCCAAGGCCGCGTTGGTGATCCGGCCGCGGTGGTTGCTCGCCGGTGCGGCGGCCGTGCTGGCTGGGGCCCTGTTCTTCGGCTCCACCCTGGATCGCTACGTCGAATATCTGCCGACGCTGCTGGTGCTGCTGGCGGTGGTCGGTATGGCGATCGGTTTCGTGATCGTGGTCGGGCCGCTGTGCCTGCTGGTGGGCGTACCGGTGAACGAGGTCGGCCCGCTGTCGGCGATCGGCCAGATGATCCTCACCCTCGGCACCCCGTTCGCGGTCGGCCTGCTGACGCCGCTGGCGGCCTCGCGCACGCTCTCACTCGGCGGCCGGACCGATCGGACCTCGAATCTGACGCCCACCGAGGTGGCGGCGCTGTCCAGCGGTTACACCTTCGTGTTGCTCATCTGCGCGATCGGTGCCGTGATCATCGGGCTGCTGGTGCTCACTCTGCGTTACACCCCGCAACAACTCGCGCAAGCTCAGCACGCACAGGAGGAAGCGCAGCAGGTGTAGCCGTCTCGGCGGCGCGCGCGTCTCAGCGGCGATCGAACTGTTCCAGTAATTCGGTCCTGCCGAAGACGGTCGCCGATTCCCGAGCCGACGGTGTGCCCGCGTCCGGATCGGCTCCGGCCGCCAGCAGGGCCTTCAGGATGTCGTCCTCGCCTTTGAACACCGCTCCCGCGGCCGGGGTCTGGCCGCGGTCGTTGGCGCGATCGGGATCCGCGCCGCGTTCGAGCAGTGCGGTCACCGCCGCCTGCTGCCCGTGGTAGGCAGCCAGCATCAGCAAGGTGTCGCCCTTGTCGTTGCACAGATTCACCGGGACGCCCGCGTCGATATACGCCGCGAGCGTCGCGGCCTCGCCCGTGCGGGCCAGCTCGAAGAGCTTGGTCGCCAGTTCGACCAGGTCCGGATCCACACCGTCGGTAGCCACGGGCCATTACTACCACGGCGGGGCGACGGTCCGGCGAAACGGCGACCTGCCTTTCGATCGGCTCGGCGCGCGGTGCGCGATCAGTTGTAGGAGCGCGCGACCCCGTCGAGAAGGTGTTCCAGGGTGTCGTAGGTCGGAGTGTCGACGACGTCGACGACATCCGGGGCGACCGGAATGTGGTGTTCGGCGGTGACGGCGCTGAACTGGGACGGATCGGCGGTACGGAAGCCGTGCTCGGCGGCCAGGCGCTGCAGTTCGGGATCGGTGCTCAGCAGCTGTCCGACCCGGTCGCCGGTGGCGGTCAGCGGGACCAGCGTGTGCCGGGACAGGACCGTCGGAGACGGGTACAGCATCACCGCGTCGGCGGGCAGCTTGCCGGCGACGGCGGCCTCCACGAATTGCGATTCGTAGCCCCACACCATGGGCGTGGGACCCATTCCGGCAGTGAGGTATTCGCCGAACGGACCCGCGCTGGAATTCTCGGTGTACCCCTGTTTGGTGAACAGCCGCGACACCTTCGACAGCACGAAATTCTCGGCGGCCGGACCCTGCACGATCGCGTCGTCGTTGGCGACGTAGGCGGCCACCGCCAGATACATCGCCGCCGAATTGGAGGTCCGCGGATCGGTGGTCGAGATCAACACGTTCTTGCGCACCGGATAGGAGGTGTTGGCCTCCAGCTGATCCCACTGGGTGCCCTGCTGCGTGAGATCGAGATACCGCCGCATATCGAAGGCGGGCACAGTCCCTGGACGAGCGATTCCCGCGCGTGCGAGCAGGTCCACGATCGGCCGGAAACTGGCGACCACCATCGGCGAGGAGAACGGCGTGTATTTCGCGGTGATCCCGCGTTCGCGCTGAATTCGTTCGGCGGCAAGGCTGCTCGACGGAAAGGCGAAGTCGTCACCGTCCAGCTTCACCGACGTCGCGATCTGCCGCGATCCGGCCGGGTCCACCTCCAGCCGAATTCCTTTGCGCGCCAGTGCGTCCACCACGCGGGGATCGGTGAAGAAGCCCATCTTCTCCGACCCGACCACGCCGTGCGCGGTGATCAGCGCGGGAGCCGGGGCGGGGGAGCCGCTGTCGCCGCCGCGAAAGCCGAAGGCCACAACGAGCACGACGACTACGACGACCACCGCGGCGGCTACGGCCAGGACCCGTGGCTGTCGCAATACGGTTACCAGGCCCGCTGTGCGCGCTCCACTGGAGGCCGGGCTCGTCGCGGCCGCGTGCTCCGGTTCCGGTTCTGCTGCAGCGTCACTCGCGGACGGTGTGGCGGCCACGGTCTGAGGTTTCGTCGGTTCGACGGGGGAGTGGCCGGGTGCGACGGCGACATCGGACGTCGCGGAAAGCGCCGGCGAGGCGAGGTCTTTCCGCTCGTCCGCCGTGGACTCGACCGCAGCCTCATCGGCTACGGCGGGAAGCGAATCGTTTTGGTCTGTACTGCTTTCGATGACGTCGGCATCGGGCAGGTCGGGGTCCGGGTCGCCGCTGTGTGCGATGTCGCCGGGGCGCGGCGAATCCGCCTCGCCGGGTGCGGGTTCCGACGCGTCGGCGTCTTGCGCGACGGTTTCGGTCGCCGATTCCGCGACGGCGCTCGGGACGTGATCGACGGGCGCGGGCATGTCATCGGCAGACGCGGCGTCGGCGGGCGCGGAGGTCGCATCGGCGGGCGCGGGCACGTCATCGGCGGGCGCGGGCGCGGCGTCGGTAGGCGCGACTTCGGTGGGCGCGGCGTCGGTGGCGTCCTCCTCGATCGAGGGCGCCGACACCCGCTCCGGAACAACCGGCGCATCCGCGTAGTCGAGTTCGTGCGAACGGTCGTCGGCCCTGGGCTGCGGTGGGGTGTGCTGCAATTCGCGGCGCACGATGCGTTCCACCAGAATCGGCACGAAATCGCGGACGGCGTGGCCGTCGAAGCGACGGCGCACCTGGCCGACCATTTCCTCTACCAATTCCGGGGAATGGCTGCTGCCGTAATGGCCGACCAGCCGATCGGTCAACTGACGCAGTGCCTTTTCTTCACGGTCGGTGGCGTCACCCACGCCGAACTCCTCGCCCAATCGCATCCCAACGGCAGCGGTCGGCCGGCCGCGCCGGAAATTACGATAGCGAGCCGGAATGCCCGTTCCGTGCCACCGTGTTTCGGCCCGATGACGGTGAAATGCGCTGGTGGAGGGGCATTTTCCGGCGATTGTTCCCGTGGCTGGGCAGGCGCTATTCGGCTCGAATTACGTCGGCGGTCACCGAGAATTCACTCACGTGAGGACCAGCAGTTCGCTCGACGACGCGATTTCCACACGCAGCCCGGCCTTTTCGGCGATCCGCGCCAGTGCGCGGATATCGCCGGGCTCGGCGCGAGTCGACACCAGGGCCCGCGCCAGCAGCCCCTTGTGATGTTTGTTGAAATGGCTCACCACCGTGCGGCTGCCGTCCGGGCGTTCGGTCAGTACGGTCGCGGTCACCGCGCCGGGCAGCCGCCCCAATTGCTGATAGGTGCCCGAACGCAGGTCGACGACCAGCTGACCGGCCGTCGCCTCCCGCAATGCCGGGGCCAGCACCGGTTTCCACAACGACGCCAGCGTCGGCAGGCCCGGCAGTTTCGAACCGCCCGACAGCCGATACCCCGGAATCGCATCCCCCGCGCGCACGATCCCGAACAGCGCCGAGCCGATTGCCAGCCGCGCCTCGGCGCGAGCGCGCTGCGTCTTGGTCAGCGAACCGGCGTCGAGCGCGTCGTAGAGCACTCCGGTGTAGCGCCGCAGCGCCGGTGCGGTCGCGGCGGTCCGCAGCGTCGCGTTGCGGGCGAGCGCGGTCTGCAAACCTTCCGCGCCCGCGCCGGTCGCCTTTCCCAGCCCCAATGCCACCCGTGCCGCCTCAGGGTCCGCGGACAATTCGATCAGCTCGGTGATCAGCTTGTCCCGCACTGCGGTGAGCTGCGGTAACCATAGGGAATCCAGATCGAGCGGACCGAGATTTCCGCCGTCGGACTTGGTTTCGGAAGGAGGCAGAATCACCAGCACGAGCCGATACGGTAATGCCCTGCAGGCATCCACGCAGCAGCGGCTAGTCTGTGCATCCGTGATCACCCGTCTCTCGCACCTGTTCCTGCGCACCCTGCGCGACGATCCCGCCGACGCCGAGGTGCCCAGCCACAAACTTCTGGTCCGCGCCGGATATGTGCGCCGGATCGCGCCGGGCGTCTATTCGTGGTTGCCGCTGGGTTTGAAGGTGCTGCGCAAGATCGAGGACGTGGTGCGCCAGGAGATGGACGCGATCGGCGGCCAGGAGATTTCGCTGCCCGCGCTGCTGCCGCGCGAGCCGTACGAAACCACCCACCGCTGGACCGAATACGGCGACAGCCTTTTCCGCCTGCAGGACCGTAAGGGAGCCGACATGCTGCTCGGACCCACCCACGAGGAATTGTTCGCCCTGACGGTCAAGGGTGAATACAACTCCTACAAGGATCTGCCGGTCACGCTCTACCAGATTCAGACCAAATACCGCGACGAGGAACGGCCGCGCGCCGGAATTCTGCGCGGACGCGAATTCGTCATGAAGGACTCGTACTCCTTCGATCTGGACGAGGACGGCCTGAAGGCCAGCTATGCCGCACACCGCCAGGCATATCAGCGGATGTTCGCCCGGCTCGGGATCGAATACGTGATCGTCGCCGCCACCTCCGGCGCGATGGGCGGCAGCGCCTCGGAAGAATTCCTGGCCAGCAGCCCGATCGGCGAGGACACCTACGTGACCTGCCGCGAATCGGGATACGCGGCCAATGTGGAGGCCGTGGTGACGCCCGCGCCGCCGGAGATCCCGATCGAGGGGCAGCCGGCCGCCGTCGTGCACGACACCCCGGGCACGCCGACCATCGCGTCCCTGGTCGACTGGGCCAACGACGCCGGTATCGCCGAACAGTACGGCCGCCCGGTGACCGCCGCCGACACGCTCAAGAACGTCATGGTGAAGCTGCGCCACCCCGACGGCAAGTCCGAGATCGTCGGCATCGGCGTGCCCGGTGACCGCGAGGTCGACGCCAAGCGGCTGGGCGCGAGCCTCGAACCGGCCGAGGTGGAGTTGCTCACCGACGAGGACTTCGCCGCCAATCCGTTCCTGGTGAAGGGTTACATCGGCCCGAAGGCGCTGCTGGACAACGGTATTCGCTATCTCGTCGACCCGCGCGTGGTGACCGGCACGTCGTGGATCACCGGCGCCGACGCCTCCGGCAAACATGTCGTGGGACTCGTCGCGGGCCGCGATTTCACCCCCGACGGCACGATCGAGGCCGCCGAGGTGCGCGACGGCGACCCCTCGCCCGACGGTCGCGGTGTGCTGCAGTCGGCGCGCGGTATCGAGATCGCCCACATCTTCCAGCTCGGCTACAAGTACACCGACGCCTTCGAGGTGGATGTGCTCGGTGAGAACGGCAAACCGGTCCGGCTCGTCCAGGGTTCCTACGGGGTCGGCGTCTCCCGGATGGTCGCGGTGATCGCGGAGCAGATGCACGACGAGAAGGGGCTGCGCTGGCCGGCCGAGGTCGCCCCCTTCGATGTGCACGTCGTCATCGCCAACAAGGACGAGGCGGCCCGCACCGGAGCCGAGGAGGTCGTCGCCGGTCTGGACGCCCAGGGCGTGGACGTCCTGTTCGACGACCGCACCGCCTCACCCGGCGTCAAGTTCAAGGATGCCGAATTGCTCGGCATGCCTTGGGTTCTCGTCATCGGCCGGGGCTGGGCCGACGGCAAGGTGGAGCTGCGTAACCGCTTCACCGGCGAATCCGAGGACATCCCGGCGGACGCGGCCGTCGATACTGTGCTCGCGAAGATTCGCGGCTGATCGCCCGAGTGCACCCGGTCGCTGCGACCGGGTGCATCCGGCCGGCGACCCGCGCTACGGGCAACGGAAGGCAGGAGCTAGCGGTGTTCAGGCCGCCGCTCGTGCTCAGGGCTGGCCCGGGAACGGTGTGGTCGCGGGATTCACGCCCAGAATCGACTGCCAGGTGGCCAAGCGGACGGCGCATTCGGTGAGGGCCTCGATGCCGATGCGGCGGCGATCCGGGGTGGTGGAGTGTTCCACGACCGCGCGCCAGGCCACCGCCGTGTCGGTCTCCACGGTGACGGCGAGTTTGGCCGCGGGGATGGGATCGTCGACCGGAAACGGCGGGGTGTAGGCGGCGGCGGGCGCCGGAACACTCGCACCGGCCTCCTTCAGTGCGTCGACGGTGGCGTCGCGGCGGGCACGGTGGGCCGCGGTGAACTCGGCGACGACCTTCGCGCGCTCCGGGGACGCGTAGGCCGCGATGAGGCCGTAGGCGTAGACCGCGGTGTATTCGGCGTTCAGCGCGTCGAGCAGCGCCTGCTGATCGGTACTCACGCTGTGTCCTTTCTGGGGTGTGCGGGGCGCTGCGTGGTGACGCTGCGCTGCCGCCTGCGCGCCTGACCGCTCACGCCAGCACCACCGCCACGTGGGCGCCGCAGCAGGCGCTGATCGAGGCGAGCAGACCGGCGCGATATCCGGACAGGGTCGCGGCCAGCTCGGCCGCGGAGTGCTGGGAGTCCGTCAGCCGGGCCCGCAGCGCGGCGACGCTCGGCGGCGGGGTGGGGGCGGGCGGTTCGGCGACGGGGGGCGTCGCGGACTTCGGCTTGGTGCCGTCGCCGTATACGCCTACCGCGCGGTCGATTTCGGTGCGCAGCGCATCGGCGTGCTGGGCACGCTGGGCGGCGACGACGGTCAGCGCGGCGGTGTGCTCCGGTGCGGCGGCGATGGCCGCCTTCGCCCACACGGCGTCCGTACGCGCCGATTCCTCCTGCGACACAAGCACATCCGGTATCGACGGCTTGTCGTCCGAACAGGCCGCGACCGCACTCACGGCGACGAGCGCGACCACGCCACCTCCGGCCGAGCGCAACAGCGAGCGGCGGTCGAGGCGTGGGGGAACGGTCCGATCCGGCGGCACCGGAATCACATCGAGACGGCTGGGCACGCCTACATCGTGCCAGTGATCATCACGCGCCCCCGCGCCCAGCCCGCCGACATGCCTCGCTCGCGCTCGTTCGCGGCCGGGCCGGTCGTCCGTCCGCCCTGCTGAGCCAGGGTGCCACCGGCGGTGCACGCCCGCGCGTCGCCGGCGGACCCGCCGAGGGATGCTGCCGGACGGACGCGCTGGGGCGCGGCGGCCGCTCCGTTCCGGCGCACCCGAGACCGTCCGGCGGACCGTGGGCGCGCAGCAGAACCCGACCCGGGCCGACTCGACCGGGTTGGCTGGTCCTTTACACTCTTGCAGCGCGTTACGCTAGACCTCCGGCGGAACAATCCGCGGGACATGCGCGCCGACCATGCCGTACCAGGACCAATACCGCGTCACAACTGAACCAGGAGCCGCCCCATATGCCGATGCCGACCGAGGAAAGGGTGAGCCAGCTCGTTGCTGGGCTCGTCGAACGCCGAGGGCTCGACCTCGAGGGCGTGCACATCACGGCCGCGGGCGGGCCGCAGGCGCGGGTGACGGTGACCGTCGACGGCGACGAGACCGTCGATCTGGACACGATCGCGGACGTCAGTTCCGAGATCTCGGAAGTGCTCGACGACACCGCCGATCTCGGCGAAACCCCCTATCTGCTGGAAGTCACCACTCCGGGTGTCGACCGCCCGCTGACGGCCCCGCGCCACTGGCGACGGGCTCGCGGCCGCAAGGTGCGGGTGCGGATGCGGCCGGGCGCGCAGGCCCCCGAGGGCGCGTCCACCTTCGACGCCCGCGTCGGCGCGAGCACCGACACCGACGTGGCCCTGGTGCTGGGCGGTAAGCGCGCGCCCCACCGGGTGAGCGTGGCGCTGGCGGATATCGAATCCGCGGTCGTCCAGGTGGAGTTCTCCCCACCCGGTGCGGCGGAAATGGAACTGGCCGGGGGCGTGGCCGCGGGCCGCCCGGAACCGGGCGCCACCGATCAGGCCGTCGATCCGGCCGCATCCGCCGCCGGGGGAGAACACGCCGCCAGGGGAGAACACACAGAAGTTGCGCCGACCGAAGGGATCGTGGAATGAACATCGAAATCGAAGCCCTGCGTGCGATCGTCGCCGATAAGGGAATCTCGATGGAGACAGTGCTCTCCGCGATCGAGTCGGCTCTGCTGACCGCCTATCGGCACACCGAGGGCCACGAGCCCAACGCACGCATCGACATCAACCAGAAGACCGGCGTGGTGCGGGTGATGGCCACCGAGACCGATGCCGACGGCAACGTCGTCTCCGAATGGGACGACACCCCGGAAGGCTTCGGCCGCATCGCCGCCACCACCGCCCGCCAGGTGGTGCTGCAGCGCCTGCGCGACGCCGAGAACGAGAAATCCTTCGGTGAGTTCTCGACCCACGAGGGCGATATCGTCGGCGGCGTCGTCCAGCGCGATGCCCGGATGAACGCCCGCGGCACGGTCGTGGTGCGCATCGGCAGCGAGGTTAACGGCGCCGAGGGCCTGATCCCGCCGGCCGAGCAGGTACCCGGCGAGACCTACGAGCACGGCGATCGCATCAAGTGCTACGTCTACGGCGTCTCCCGGGGCGCGCGCGGTCCGCAGATCACGCTCTCGCGCACCCACCCGAATCTGGTGCGCCGGCTGTTCGCGCTCGAGGTGCCCGAGATCGCCGACGGTTCGGTGGAGATCGTCGCGGTGGCCCGCGAGGCCGGCCACCGCTCCAAGATCGCGGTGCGCTCCACGGTGCCCGGGGTGAACGCCAAGGGCGCGTGCATCGGCCCGATGGGCCAGCGCGTGCGCAACGTGATGAGCGAGCTGGCGGGCGAGAAGATCGACATCATCGACTGGGCCGAGGATCCGGCCGCCTTCGTCGGGAATGCACTGAGCCCGTCGAAGGTTGTCTCGGTCACGATCGTCGATCCGGAGGCCCGTGCCGCCCGGGTCGTGGTCCCCGATTTCCAGCTGTCGCTGGCGATCGGCAAGGAAGGTCAGAACGCCCGGTTGGCCGCGCGATTGACCGGTTGGCGCATCGATATCCGCTCCGACGCCGCCCCCGACGTGGCCGGATCGCAGCGGCCGCACGCCCAGCACGGGTAGGCCGCGGCGAGACGGCAGCGCGAGTGCGGGGGTCAACGAGGGGCTGGATGCGGAGATCGGGACATGGCAGCGGTACAGTGGACACAGGCTCAGCGCGAGTCTTCGGTATCCGCACTTTCCGCCCAGGTCGGTGCTCGGGTGAGAACCCGAACTCCCGGCCCGGTCCGGACCTGTGTCGGATGCCGGAAACGCGAGCTGGCCGCCGATCTGTTGCGGGTCGTGGCGCAATCGCCCGGCAGCGCTCCCGACAGGGACGCCGTCGTCGCGATCGTTCCCGATCCGCGGCGCAGACTTCCCGGGAGGGGTGCCTGGTTGCACCCCGTTTCGGCTTGTCTGAGCATGGCAGAGCGGCGCCGAGCGTTCGGCAGAGCGCTACGAGTGTCCGGAAAACTGGATATCTCAGCCCTGGAGCACTACGTCGAGAACAGGCACGAGCACTCATGAGCACACCGTGAAGTACCAACGATGAACGGCCATCGAAGATAACCCGAGGTCGTGCGGGCGTCCTGACCCCTGAACGGGGAGCAAGAGACTGTCGCGCTCGACCTCTCAGTGAGGAGAGCAGTGGCAGGCAAGGCCCGCGTGCACGAGTTGGCTAAAGAACTCGGTGTCACGAGCAAAGAACTACTCGCAACGCTCAAGGAGCAGGGCGAGTTCGTGAAGTCGGCGTCGTCGACGGTGGAGGCACCCGTCGCACGCCGGCTGCGGGAGTCGTTCGCGGCGAAGTCCGCCCCGTCCAACGGCTCCGCGAAATCCTCCGCGAAACCCGGTCCCGCCCAGGCACGTCCGGCCGCCAAGCCGGCCGGTGGCGCGACCCCGGGTCCGCGTCCCGGCCCGCGTCCGGCTCCGGCTGCGGCGCAGGCCGATTCGGCCCCCGTGGCCGAAACCCCTGCGGCGGCAGCGCGTCCCGATGCGGTGAAGCCCGGTCCGGCCGTCAGGCCCGGTCCGAAGCCGGCCGCTCCTGCGGCCTCCGCCGGTGCGGCGCCGTCGGCGTCCGCTCCGTCGGCTCCGGCGCAGCAGCCCGGTGCCCGGCCGGCCCAGGGCGCGCCGCGTCCCGGTCAGCCGCGCACACCGGGTGGGCAGCAGGGTGCGCCGCGTCCGGCGACGCCCGGCCCCAAGCCCGGTCCGAAGACCCCGCGGGTGGGCAACAATCCGTTCTCCTCGGCGCCCGAGCGCCCGGCGCCGCGTCCGGCTCCCGGCCCGCGTCCGGGGCCCGGTCAGGGTGCGCCGCGTCCGGGTCAGGGCGGTCCGCGCCCCGGCCAGGGTGGCCCGCGTCCGGGCCCGGGTCAGGGCGCGCCGCGTCCGGCCGCCGGTCAGGGCGGTCCCCGTCCCGGTGGCCCGCGTCCGTCTCCCGGCTCGATGCCGCCCCGGCCGAATCCGGGTGCGATGCCCGCTCGTGCGGCCCGTCCGGGCCCGTCGGCGGGTCGTCCGGGTCGTCCCGGCGGTGCGCCGGGTGGCGGTGGCGGTCGTCCCGGTGGCGGCGGCGGCGGTAACTACCGCGGTGGCGGCGGTGCCGGTGGCGGCGGTGGCGCGGGTGCGCCCGTGGCCGGTGGTTTCCGCGGTCGTCCCGGTGGCGGCGGTGGCCGTCCGGGTGGTGGCGGCGGTCGCGGCGGTGCCGCGGGTGCCTTCGGCCGTCCCGGTGGCGCCCCCCGCAAGGGCCGCAAGTCGAAGCGGGCGAAACGCGCCGAATACGAGAACATGCAGGCACCGTCGGTCGGTGGCGTGCGGCTGCCGCGCGGCAACGGCGAGATCATCCGTCTCGCCCGCGGCGCGTCGCTGTCGGACTTCGCCGAGAAGATCAACGCCAACCCGGCCTCGCTGGTGCAGGTGCTGTTCAACCTCGGTGAGATGGTCACCGCGACCCAGTCGGTCAACGACGAGATCTTCGAGCTGCTCGGCGGCGAGATGAACTACGTCGTGCACGTGGTCTCGCCCGAGGACGAGGACCGCGAGCTGCTGGAGAGCTTCGACCTCAGCTACGGCGAGGACGAGGGCGACGAAGGCGACCTGCAGGTCCGCCCCCCGGTCGTGACCGTCATGGGTCACGTCGACCACGGTAAGACCCGACTGCTGGACACGATCCGCAAGACCAACGTCCGCGAGGGCGAGGCCGGCGGTATCACCCAGCACATCGGCGCCTACCAGGTCCTCACCAACGTCAACGACGAAGAGCGCCTGATCACCTTCATCGACACCCCGGGTCACGAGGCGTTCACCGCCATGCGTGCCCGTGGTGCCAAGGCCACCGACATCGCGATCCTGGTGGTCGCCGCCGACGACGGCGTCATGCCGCAGACGGTGGAGGCCATCAACCACGCGCAGGCCGCGGATGTGCCGATCGTGGTGGCGGTCAACAAGATCGACAAGGAAGGCGCGAACCCGGAGAAGGTCCGCCAGCAGCTCACCGAATACAACCTGGTGGCCGAGGAGTACGGCGGCGACACCATGTTCGTCAACATCTCGGCGCGTCAGGGCACCAATATCGAAGCCCTGCTCGAGGCCGTGGTGCTGACCGCGGACGCCGCACTGGACCTGCGGGCCAACCCGGATATGGACGCCCAGGGTGTCGCCATCGAGGCGCATCTGGACCGCGGCCGTGGTCCGGTGGCCACCGTGCTGGTGCAGCGCGGTACCTTGCGCGTCGGTGACTCGATCGTGGCGGGTGACGCCTACGGCCGCGTCCGCCGCATGGTCGACGAACACGGCGAGGACGTGGACGCGGCGCTGCCGTCGCGTCCGGTGCAGGTCATCGGTTTCACCTCGGTGCCGGGCGCGGGCGACAACCTGCTCGTCGTCGAGGAGGACCGCATCGCCCGCCAGATCGCGGACCGGCGCAATGCGCGCAAGCGCAACGCTCTGGCCGCGCGCAGCCGCAAGCGGATCAGCCTGGAAGATCTGGATGCCGCTCTGAAGGAGACCTCGGAGCTCAACCTGATCCTCAAGGGCGACAACTCCGGTACGGTCGAGGCCCTGGAAGAGGCGCTGCTCGGCATCGAGATCAGCGACGAGGTCCGGCTGCGGGTCATCGACCGCGGTGTCGGTGGTGTCACCGAGACCAACGTCAACCTGGCCTCGGCGTCGAACGCGATCATCATCGGGTTCAACGTCCGGGCCGAGGGCAAGGCCACCGAACTCGCCAACCGCGAGGGTGTGGACATCCGCTACTACTCGGTGATCTACCAGGCCATCGACGAGATCGAGAAGGCCCTCAAGGGCATGCTCAAGCCGATCTACGAAGAGGCCGAACTGGGTCGCGCCGAGATCCGCGCGGTGTTCCGCTCCTCGAAGTTCGGCAACATCGCCGGCTGCATGATCACCTCCGGGACGGTCAAGCGCAACGCCAAGGCCCGCCTGCTGCGCGACAGCGTGGTGATCGCCGATACGACGATCCAATCGCTGCGCCGGGAGAAGGACGACGCCACCGAGGTCCGCGAGGGCTTCGAATGCGGTATGACGTTGGGCTACAACGACATCAAGGAAGGCGACATCGTCGAGGCCTACGAGCTTCGGGAGAAGCCGCGCGACTGAGTCGTCCACAGTGAACGAACGTCACGTTCGGTGCAGGCATTGACCGGACGTGACGTTCGCTTCGCGGGCGCTGTGTCGCGACACGTGAAGAGGTGAGCCGTTGTTCGTCGGTGCGCTGGAGTTCGACATCCTGCTCGGCGATGTGCACTCGTTGAAGGAAAAGCGGTCGATGATCCGCCCGATACTGGCCGAACTGCAGCGCTTCGGCGTCAGCGCGGTCGAGGGCGGAGATCACGATCAACACCGCCGTTCACAGTTGGGCGTCGCACTGGTCAGCTCCGAGATGGGACATCTCACAGCGGTGCTGGACAAGTGTGAACGCCACGTGGCGGCCCGTCCGGAGTTACAGTTGCTGGCAGTACGCCGCCGCATCTTCGGACCCGAAGACTGAATGACAAGTGAGGAGGGCCCGCCATGGTGGATCAGGCCAGGGCACGCCGACTCGCGAAGCGGATCGTCTCGATCGTCGGGACGGCGATCGAATACGAGATCAAGGATCCGCGGCTGCGTTTCGTCACCGTCACCGATGCCAAGGTGACCGGTGATCTGCGGGAGGCGACCGTCTATTACACGGTGATGGGTGAAACCCTCGCCGCCGAACCGGATTTCGCGGGCGCCGCGGCCGGACTGGAGAAGGCCAAGGGTGTGCTGCGGTCCAAGGTGGGCGCGGCCACCGGGATCAAGTTCACGCCGTCGCTGAGTTTCGTCCTCGACACGGTGCCGGATGCGGCGCGCGAGATGGAACAGCTGCTGGCGAAGGCCCGTGCGGCCGACGAGAAGGTGGCGCAGGTCGCGGCCAACGCCACCCATGCCGGCGACGCCGATCCCTACAAACCCGACCCCGACGAGGAAGACTGACCGCGACGGCGGTCGACGCGGTGGACGGGCCGGGCTCGCGAGGCGGTTCCCCGGTTCTGTCGCCGGTGAGTCGAGCGCCGGAGAATCGAGCTTGGAAATGACAGCTGTGACGTCGTCGGCGGATCCGGCCGCGGCCGTCGAAGTATTGGCGGCCGCGCGATCGGTGACCGTGCTGTGTCATGTGCAGCCGGACGCCGATACCGTCGGCAGTGGACTGGCACTGGCGCAGGTGCTGCATCGGCGCGGTGTGCCGGTGCAGGTGTCCTTCGCCGAGCCGGCCGAACTCCCGGCATCGATGCGCTCGCTGCCCGGCGTGGAGTTTCTGGTGCCCCCCGAACAGGTGGCGGAGCGAGTGGACCTGCTGGTCACCGTCGACTGCGGCAGCGTCGGGCGCCTGGGCGCGCTCGCGGACCGAATCGACGGCGCCGCAACCACTGTGGTGATCGACCATCATCGCTCCAACACCCGCTTCGGTGATGTGAACCTGATCGACGAGACCGCGGAGTCCACCACCAGTGTGCTGGCGCGGCTGTTCGACGCCTGGGGTGAGGAGATCGACCGGGACATCGCGCACTGCCTGTTCGCCGGTCTGGTCACCGATACCGGGTGTTTTCGCTGGGGCGGTCCGGGCACCCATCTGCTAGCCGATCGTTTGCTGTCCACCGGAATCGACGGCGCGGGAATCACTCGCACGCTGATGGACACCCATCCCTTCGGCTGGTTGCCGATGTTGTCGCGGGTGCTCGGATCGGCGCGACTGGAACCGCGGGCGGCCGGCGGCGCCGGACTGGTCTACGCCTTCGTCCGCAGCGACGACTCCGACGGTTTGCGGTCGGAAGAGGTGGAAAGCGTCATCGACGTCGTCCGCACCACCGCCGAGGCGGATGTGGCGGCGGTATTCAAACAGTCCCGCACCGACGCCGGCTGCTGGACGGTATCGCTGCGCTCGCGCGACAGCGGTGTCGGCACCGGCGATGCCGTCGACGTCGCCCGGGTCGCGACCGGTCTGGGCGGTGGTGGCCACCGCTACGCCGCCGGCTATACGACATACGGGACGTCCGAAGACGTGGTTGCCGATCTGCTCGCGGAATTGGCCCCCGGCCGGGAGAGCTGAGCATGGGACGCGGCGGGTGGCCGGCAGCGGTCCCCGCGGACGTTCGCCGCGGCCTCCGAGGCCGGGTCTGACGGCATGGTCGAGACACATCCCGAAGGCGGTGTCACGGCCGTTGCCGGCGCCGCGCGCCACGATGCGGGTCCGCGGCGCATCCTAGGCATCGCGATCCCCACGCTGGGAGTGCTTGTCGCCGAACCGATCTACCTTCTCTTCGATATGGCGGTGGTGGGCCGGCTGGGAGCGCTGGCGCTCGCGGGACTCGCCGTGGGTGGCTTGATACTCGGTCAGGTCAGCACGCAGTTGACGTTCCTGAGCTACGGGACCACCGCTCGCTCAGCGCGCCGCCACGGCGCCGGTGACGAACGAGGCGCGGTCGCCGAAGGGGTGCAGGCGAGTTGGCTCGCGGTGGCCGCCGGACTGGCGATCGTCGTTGTGCTGCAAGTGTTCGCACGACCCGTCGTGGATGTGATCGCGGGCGGCGCCGATATCGCGGACGAGGCGTTGCGCTGGTTGCGGATCGCGCTGTTCGGAGTCCCGTTGATCCTGCTGACCATGGCCGGTAACGGCTGGTTGCGCGGGGTGCAGCAGACACGGCGTCCGCTCGTGTATGTGATTGCGGGACTGGTTGTTTCGGCACTGCTGTGCCCGCTGCTGGTGCACGGCCTGCTGGGGGCGCCCCGGATGGAACTGGCCGGATCGGCCGTGGCCAATGTGGCCGGGCAGGTCGTCTCGGCCGGGCTGTTCGTGGCCGCGCTGGTGCGCCGGCGGGTGCCGCTGCGGCCCCATCCGCGAGTCATGCGGGCGCAGTTGGTGCTCGGCCGGGATCTGATCGTCCGGAGTCTGGCGTTCCAGGCCTGTTTCGTCTCCGCCGGTGCGGTCGCCGCCCGGTTCGGCGCCGCCTCGGTGGCGGCGCACCAACTCGTGCTGCAGCTGTGGAATTTCCTTGCCCTGACGCTCGATTCGCTGGCCATCGCGGCGCAGACCCTCACCGGTGCGGCGCTGGGCTCCGGCGACGCATCCGGCGCGCGCGTGCTGGCCCGCCGGATCACGGTGTGGTCCACCCTGTTCGCGGTGGTGCTCGCCGTGATCTTCGCCGCCGGATATGCCGTCGTCCCACAGGTTTTCACCGACGATCCGGCGGTCCTGGACCGCGTGCATGTGATCTGGTGGTTCTTCGTGCCCCTCATACCCGCCGCCGGGGTGGTCTTCGCCCTCGACGGTGTGCTGCTGGGCGCGGGCGACGCCTCGTATCTGCGCACCACCACGATGGCCGCGGCGCTGCTGGGATTCCTGCCCGCGATTTGGCTGTCGCTGCGCTTCGACTGGGGTATCGCCGGGATCTGGTCCGGGCTGAGTGCCTTCATTCTGCTGCGCCTGATCGCGGTGAGCTGGCGGGCGCTGTCGGGACGCTGGGCTCGAGTCGGCAGTGAGATCCCGCGGTCGGTATGACCGCACACGATGTCGTATCCGGAAGCGTGTCGGTACCCGGCCGCCGACGTGCGCACCGCGGACGGTGTGCGAAATACGCGGCGCCGGGTATGTCCGCACGCGAGGGTCGGGTGTGCTCGCATCACGATGATCATGGGATGGTGGAACGGTGATTCCTAAGTTGATGGCGGTGAGCGATATCCATGTCGGTCATCAGGGGAACAAACCGGTGGTCGAGCAGATCCGCGCGGATTCGCCCGAGGACTGGCTGATCGTCGCCGGTGACGTGGGGGAGAAGACCGACGACATCCGCTGGGCGCTGCGTACCCTGCGGGAACGCTTCGCCAAGGTGATCTGGGTCCCGGGCAATCACGAATTGTGGACCACCACCAAGGATCCCGTGCAGATCAAGGGCGCCCCCCGCTACGACTACCTGGTCGCGCTGTGCCGCGACCTCGATGTGGTGACCCCGGAGGACGAATTCCCGGTCTGGGAGGGCGCGGGCGCCGAACAGTACGGCGGGCGGGTGACGATCGCGCCGCTGTTCATCCTCTACGACTATTCGTGGATGCCCGAGGGCGCGTACACCAAGGCCGAGGCGCTGGCCATCGCCCGGGACCGCAATGTGGTCGCCACCGACGAATTCCTGCTGGCCAGCGACCCCTACCTGACGCGCGACGCCTGGTGCCGGGCTCGCGTCCAGTACAGTAGGCGCCGGCTCGACGCGCTGGAGCCCGATACCGCGGTGGTGCTGATCAACCATTTCCCGATGCTGCGCGAACCCACCCGGATGCTGTTCTATCCGGAATTCTCGCTGTGGTGCGGGACCGAGGACACCGCCGACTGGCACACCCGCTACAACGTGGTGTGCTCGGTCTACGGCCACCTGCACATCCCGCGCACCACCTTCTACGACGGTGTCCGGTTCGAGGAGGTTTCGCTCGGCTATCCGCGCGAATGGCAGCGCCGCGGCCTGCCGGACAAGCTCCTGCGCCAGATCCTGCCCGCCCCGGAATACGGGCCGGACGACCTGAACGAATGGGGCGGCCACTTCAAGATCACCCCCGAGATGCGGGCGGCCGCCGAAGAGATGCGCCGCCTCGCCGACCGCCGCCGCGGCGTGCGCTGACCGCGCGGGCGTGCGCGCCGACCTGCGGTGACAGGCCGCAGCGGCGTGCGCGGGACGGCGCGTCACCACGGACGCCGGTGTGCGCCGCGGTAGTCCAGACATGCGCTGCCGGGCCGGCCCGCCCGGGGCGATTCGGTGTGCTCGCGGTAGATCCGCAGCCCCTCACGGATCTTCCACGCGGCCCGCTCGAGCTGATCGGGGGTCAGCGCCTTGTCGAAGGCGGCTGCGTCGACCAGTTGGGCTCGTACCTGTTCCAGGTTCAGTCGTGCGTACTCCAGCGGGGTGAGCTCCATGCGCGGGAGATTACTCCAATTCGAACATACTTTCGATACCAGGCTTCGCTCTGTAGTGGTCGGTGTCCGGTGTGCGGACGCTCGCCGGTTCAGCGGAAGCGATGCACCATGGTCACGCTCGTCGTACCGGCCCGGTTGACGACATGCGAGCCCGGGACGATGTCGAAACCGAGTCGCTCGTACAGCCGCAGCGCCGGATTGGATTGCCGCACACTGAGACTCACCGCGTCGTAGCGCTGCCGGGCATCCGCCAGCAGACGGCGCAGCAGGGTGGTGCCGAGCCCGCTGCCGCGCAGCTGTGGCGCCACTCCGATCGCGAGTTCGGGTGTCGCGTCGTCGACGTATCCGTAACCGGGGTTGTCGGCGGGAAACAGTCGCAGCCAGGCGGCACCTGCGCCGCCGGTAGGCCCGCCGACGACCCCGAGATCCCCCTGGCGGCCCCACCCCTCGACATAGCGTGCGAGTTCGGGCACCGAGCGCAGTTCGTCCGAAGTCATGTTCTGTTCGGCCGCGTGGGAGGCTTCGAACAGCATCGCCCACAGCAGGGGCTCGTCAGCAGGTGTGGCGGTGGCGACCGAATGGGGCATGTCGCGCGACTCTACGGCCTTCGACCCCGACGGATCCTCCCATTTTCCGGTGCGCCTTCTGCGGTGGGCCGCTGCCTCGTCCCCAAAGCTGGCTGAGTCCGGGTACCGCCCGCACCGCTAGGCTCGTAGCGCAGACAGGGTCGACTCAGGAGGCGGTCATCGAGGAACAGGCGCGCGTCATCGGCAGCATTCTGCCCGCGGGAGTTGCCGCGGCGGAGCTGTTGCGGTATCCGGAGGATCTGAAACCGCATCCCGGTGAGGAACATCTGATCGCGCAATCGGTCGAGAAGCGGCGGCGCGATTTCATCGGCGCCCGGCACTGTGCGCGGCTGGCGCTGGCCCAGCTCGGTGAGCCGCCGGCGGCGATCGGCAAGGGCGAGCGCGGGATGCCGCTGTTTCCGCGCGGAGTCGTCGGCAGCCTCACCCACTGTGACGGGTACCGAGCGGCGGTGCTGGCGCATCGGCTGCGCTGGCGGTCGGTGGGCATCGACGCCGAACCGCACGACACGCTGCCCGAGGGGGTGCTGGACTCGGTGAGCCTGCCCGCCGAACGGGACTGGCTGCGCGGCGCGATCCCCGCGACCGGACTGCATATGGACCGGCTGCTGTTCTGCGCGAAGGAGGCCACCTACAAGGCGTGGTTCCCGCTCACCCAGCGCTGGCTCGGCTTCGAGGACGCCCACATCACCTTCACCGTCGACGACACCGGCACTGCGGGCACCTTTCACAGTGCGCTGCTGGTTCCCGGGCAGACCCTCGACGGCGGTGCGCCGCTGACCGCGTTCGACGGCCGCTGGACGATCGCCGAGGGGCTGATCCTGACCGCGATCGTGGCCGGCTGATGGCCGAACGCGAGGCGATCGTCGATCCGCTCGGCGGTCTGCTGATCATCGACAAGGACGGTGGGCAGACCAGCCACGACGTGGTCGCACGCTGCCGGAAGATCCTGCATACCAGGAAGATCGGCCACGCCGGCACGCTCGACCCGATGGCCACCGGCGTGCTGGTGCTCGGCGTCGAGCGCGCCACCAAACTGCTGGGCCTGCTGAGCCTGACCACCAAGTCCTATGCCGCGACGATTCGCCTCGGCCAGGCCACCGTCACCGACGATGCCGAGGGTGAGGTGCTGGCCACCATCCCCGCCGGCCATCTCGCCGACGCCGATATCGCCGCGGCCGTCGCCGCGCTCACCGGCGATATCGAGCAGGTGCCCTCGACGGTGAGCGCGATCAAGGTCGACGGTGAGCGGGCGTACGCGCGCGCCCGGGCGGGTGAACAGGTGAAACTGGCGGCCCGGCCGGTCACGGTCTCCCGGTTCGATATCCTGGACCGGCGTGATATCGACACCGGCGCAACGACATTCGTCGATCTGGACGTCGAGGTCGACTGTTCCTCGGGCACCTACATCCGGGCGCTGGCCCGCGATCTCGGCACCGCGCTGGGGGTCGGCGGACATCTGACCGCGTTGCGCCGCACCCGGGTCGGCCCGTTCACTCTCGAACACGCTCGCACCCTGGAGCAGCTCGCCGACGATCCGAGCCTGAATCTCGACGTCGATGCCGCTGTGCGCCTTGCCTTTCCGCATCGGGAGATCGACGCCGAACAGGCCGAATCGCTGCGCGACGGGCGCTGGCTGGACCCGGTCGGCCTGCGCGGTGTGCACGCGGCCACGACCACCGACGGCCGGACCATCGCCCTGCTCGAGGAGAAGGGCAAGCGCTCCTCGCCGGTCTTCGTGGTGCGCCCGCGCGGGCTCATCGACTGAGTGCAGGTCTATCCTTCGCCGATCTGCTCACGGAGCCGATCGACCGCGTCGCGCATATGCCCGACGAGCAGTTCGTGCACATCGCGCGGCGGGCCGGCGGCGATGGCCTCGCGCAGCGCCACATGTTCGCGGACCTGCTCGCCGAGGTCGGTGTAGGTCGTCTGCAGGGCGCCCAGGCACATCCGGGTCTCGATCAGCAGTGTCCGCGCGGCCCGCACCAGCCGCGGGCTGTCGGCGCTGGTGACCAGCGCCTGATGGAATTCGTGGTCGGCATCGGTGACGCCGGTGGCATCGCCGCGTTCGGCACAGGCTTGCATATCGGCGACGCTCGATTGCAAGGCCTCGTAGGCGATCTCGCGGCGGCCGTCCAGGATCAGGTCCAGCGCACCGCCCTCGATCGCGGTGCGGGCGCGGTAGATGTCGACGACGTCGGCCAGGCTGAGTTCGATGACGAAGATGCCGCGATGCCGCACGCTGTGCAGCAGCCCTTCGGAAACCAAGCGCTGCATGGCCTCCCGGACGGGTCCGCGCGAGACGTCGAACTGCGCGGCCAGTTCGGCCTCCACCAGTTGGGTCCCCGGCGCCAGCGTGCCGCGCACGATCGCCGCGCGCAGCCGGTCGGCGATCATCTCCGCCGTGGACTGCCGATTCACGGGTTCGAACTCAATCACCGACATGAATCGGCCTTTCCGAGAAGAGCGTTCCGAGCCCCGGTCCGGACGCAGGCGTGTGGGCGGGCAGTCCCGCCAGTCGCAGCCCGTGCCAGACGGTGACCTGGTTCGCGGTGAGTACCGGCTTGCCGAGCGCTGATTCCAGCTCCGGAAGCAGTTGTATCGTATGCATCGCGGTATCGGGAATCAGCAGCGCCTCGGCGTCGGGATGGTCGTTCGCCGCCGCCAGGTCCAGCACCTGCGACGGTGTCAGCGTCCCCACTTCGGCGGCCGTGTCGATTCCGGCGCTCGACATCGAGACCACCCGGATGCCGGCGGCGTCGAGGAAGTCCACGAAGAGGGCGGCGACCTCGTCCGGATAGCTCGCGCACACGGCGACGCGGCCGGCGGCTATCGCCCGCACCGCCTCCACGAACGCGAAACTGGTGCTCGACGCGGGGACGCCGCAGATCCGGGAGAGCTCCTCCGCCTGTTCGCGCGCACCCTGCGGCCCGTAGACGAAGCTGCCCGAGGTGCAGGCCCACACCACAGCCAGGGGATCGAAGGGCGCCAGCAGATCCGCGCCCCGGCGCAACTTGTCCGGACTGCCCAGCTCGAGCAGTTCGGGCACCGCGTGCAGGTCGGTGCCGTAGATGTGCGCGACACGAAGATCGACGCCGAGATGCGCTGCTGCCCAGGGATATTCGTCCTCGGCGGCGTGATCGGGATAGATGAATCCGACGGTCGGTGTCCGTTCCACAGCGCCTCCTAGAAAACGTTCTGCAGCCACTTGCCCGGGCCCATCATCGGCAGTTTCATCCGTCCGAGACAGGCCCACATGGTCAGTTGGTTGGCGGTCAGGACCGGTTTGCCGAGCAGCTGTTCCAGCGGTTCGACCAGGTCGTAGGTGGGAAGGTTGGTGCAGCTGACGAAGATGGCCTGCGCGGCGGGATCGTCGGCGGCCATGATGCGCTCGGCGATCGTGCGATAGCTGACCTTCCAGATGCCGCCGCCGAGTCCCAGATGATCCGATCGCAGGACCTCGCAACCGGCCTCGTGCAGGAACTCGTGCAGCTTCGTGGTCAGAATCTCGTCGTAGGGCGTGATGACCGACATCTTGGACAACTGCAGTTTGTGCACGGCCTCGACCAGTGCGCCGGAGGTGGTGATCGCGTCGCGGGCGCCGGCCCGGCAGATGGTGTCGCGCAGCGCCCGTTCGTAGGCCAGCCCCTTGATGAAGCTGCCCGAGGTGCACAGATAGGCGATCACCTCGGGTTCCACGTGCAGGACGTTGCGCGTCGCCGCGGTCAGATGTGCTGCGTCGGAGACCAATTCGGCCATCTCGAGCGAGACCGGCACCGGCTCGTACGGCGTGCGCGCCAGATGCAGGCTCACTTCCAGGGGAGCCCACCGCCACAGTTCGCGCTCGAGCGCCAGATCGAACGGCGCGATGATCCCGATGCCCCGTTGCGCGACAGGCCCGTCCAACTCGGGAAAATTCAGTTCCACGAGGGCCCCTCTCGCGTTCGGGCGACAATCCTCCGCGCACAATCGGATTGTTGACAAGCATACGATGGGTTTTTAGCCTGTCAATATGAACGCGGGCCCAGTTGTCACCGTCCTGCACGACGGCGTCGAGCCCGACGCGGAATTTATGCGTCCGGTGTTGGAGCAAGCCACCGTCCGCTTCGCCGACTGGGCGTCGCTCGCGGACGCGCTGCCCGGCGCCGAGGCGCTGTTCGTCTACGACTTCCGCAGCACCGCCCTGCCCGGCGCCTGGGATCGCGCCGATCGGATGCGGTGGGTGCATGTGGGCGGCACGGGTGTCGACGCCGTGATGTTCGACGCACTGATCGACAGCGACGTACAGGTCACCAACACCCGCGGCCTGTTCGACGAGCCCATCGCGGAATACGTTCTCGCCCAGGTGCTCGCCTTCGCCAAGGATCTGCCCGAATCGCTGCGGCTGCAGCAGCGTCACCAGTGGCGCCACCGCGAATCCGAGCGGGTGGCGGGAGCCGCGGTGCTGGTGGTCGGCACCGGCTCGATCGGACGCGCGATCGCCCGCCTGCTGCGCGCGGCCGGGATGCGGGTGCGCGGGGTGGGGCGGACCGCGCGCATCGGCGATCCCGATTTCGGCACGGTGGCAACCGATTTGCACGCCGAACTGCCCGGGGCGGATTACGTGGTCTGCGTGACGCCGCTCACCCCGCAGACCCGGCACATGTTCGACGCGAGCGCCTTCGCGGCGATGAAGCCACATGCGCGTTTCATCAATGTCGGGCGTGGGGAATCCGTGGTCACCGACGATCTGGTCGCGGCGCTGCGCGGCGGTGTGCTCGCCGGTGCGGCGCTGGACGTGGTCGATCCGGAACCGCTGCCGGCCGGCCACCCGCTGTGGGATCTGCCCAATGTCGTTGTCACCCCGCACAACAGCGGCGACTTCATCGGCTGGCGGGCGGAGATCGTCGCCGCGTTCACCGAGAATTTCGAGCGGTGGGCAAGCGGTCAGCCCTTACACAATGTGGTCGACAAGAAGCTGGGTTACGTGCCCAGCTGAAGGGAGTCACGATGGCCCACCCCGATACAGGGACCGACCCCGCGGCGATGACCGCGGCCGAGTTGGCCGCCGCCTATTCGGCCGGGGTCTTGTCTCCCGTCGAGGCCACCCAGGCCGCGCTGGACGCGATCGCGGCCCGCGACGACGTCCTCGACGCGTTCTGCCTGGTCGACCCGGAGCGGGCGATGGTGCAGGCCAAGGAGTCCGAGGCGCGCTGGCAGGGTGGTCATGCGCAGGGCCTGCTCGACGGCGTGCCGATCTCGATCAAGGACATCTTCCTCACCGAGGGGTGGCCGACGCTGCGCGGTTCGACCTCGATCCGGCCGGATGTGCCGTGGCCGGTCGACAGCCCGGCCACCGCCCGGCTGCGCGAGGACGGACTCGTGTTCCTGGGTAAGACCACCACGCCGGAGCTGGCGTGGAAGGCCACCACCGACAGCGCGCTGACGGGAATCACCCGTAATCCGGTCGACCCGGACAAGACGTCCGGCGGTTCCTCCGGCGGTTCGGCGGTGGCCGTCGCGGCCGGCATGGGACCGGTGTCGATCGGGACCGACGGCGGTGGCAGCATCCGGATTCCGGCCTCGTTCTGCGGCGTGGTGGGATTCAAGCCCACCCACGGCCGCGTCCCGCTGTACCCGGCCAGCCCGTTCGGGCCGCTGGCACACGCCGGGCCCATCGCGCGCACCGTCGAGGACGTGGCGCTGCTGATGGACATCCTGTCGCTGCCCGATCACCGCGATCCGACCGCGGGTGCGCCGCCGCTGCTGACCTTTCGTGGCGAACTGCAGCGCGAGGTGCGCGGTGCGACGGTCGGCTTTTCGGCGAATCTCGGTTTCGCGCAGGTCGATCCGGAGGTCGCGGCGGTCGTCGCGGCGGCGGTGCGGGCGCTCGACGAGGCCGGTCTACGGGTGGTCGAGGCCGATCCCGGATTCGCCGATCCGCGCGCGGCGTTCGAAACGATGTGGGCGGCCGGTGCAGCGGCCATGCTCTCGACGTTCCCCGAGGGCACCCGGGAGCGGGTCGATCCCGGCCTGGGCGCCATGTGGGACCGCGGCCGCACGCTGAGCGCGGTCGACTACATCGAGGCGCGTGCGGTGGCGGCGGAGATCGGCATCGTGATGGGGGCCTTCCATACCGCCTACGACGTCCTCGTCACGCCGACGATGCCGATCACCGCATTCGACGCGGGATACGATGTGCCACCGGGTAGTTCGATGGACAGCTGGCCGCAGTGGACCCCGTTCACCTATCCGTTCAATCTCACCCAGCAGCCGGCGATCACCATTCCCGCCGGGCGGACCGCGGCGGGAATGCCGGTGGGGCTGCAGATCGTCGGGCCGCGCCACTCCGACGATTTCGTGCTCGCGGTGGCCCGCTTCGCCGAGGCGGTGCTGAGCTGAAATGCGACGCGGCCCGGACCTGTTCGGACCGGGCCGCTCAGTCGCACCTGCGACGTGTCGTTACTCCGAAGACCGTGTGAAGGACAGTGTTTCGCCTTCCACGCCGCGCAGCCACAGCGCGTTGCACGCGGCGGCCAGCTCCGGCAGTCCTTCCTCGATGGTCGCGAACACATTGCCCGGAACCCAGCCCATATCGCCGTTGATCAGCAGGTTGTTGCGGTCGTAGAACAGTGCCAGATCGGTGGCGCCCTGCGCGTCGTGCGCGGCCGAGCCCGGTTCGTAGCCGTAGGCGGGATTGCCGATCTCCCACGGTTCGAAGTCGAACAGGCAGACGTCACCGGGAATCGGTGTGACGGTGGGGTTTTCGCGATGCGGCGCGGCGGTGATGCGCGGCACGAGGGTGTACACCTCGTTGCGGGCGTATTTGGCGTGGAATGCGTCGCCCTCCTGCGGCAGCGCGTCCCACACCGCCGCGCAGGTGTGCGGGGCCGGCTCGTCCAGCAGTCGCGCGCGAGCCCGCACGCCGGCCTTGGTCAGGGTGATGGTGATGTATCGGGCCATCGAGATCTCCTGTTCCGCTCGGGACGTGGGTATCGCTACAGCTCGTCCAGGACGCCGGTCCACAGCGCCAGCGCCTCGTCGACCTGCTCCGCGGTCACGATCAGGGGCGGGATCATTCGCACGACGTTGCTGTAGGCCCCGCAGGTCAACAGGAGCAGGCCGCGCTCGGCGGCCAGCCGCTGGGCCGCCGCGGCCGTGGCGGTATCGGGTTCGCCTGCCGCCGTGGTGAATTCGCTGCCCACGAGCAGGCCGAGGCCGCGCACGTCGCCGATCGCCTTGGTGGCGCAGGCCCGGGCGCCTGCCAGCAATTGGTCCCCGCGGGCGGCGGCGTTGTCCACCAGCCCCTCGGATTCGATGACGTCGATCGTGGCGACCGCGGCCGCGCAGGCCACGGCATTGGCGCCGTAGGTGCCGCCTTGAGATCCCGGCCAGGCCTTGGCCATCAGCTCCTGTGGCGCGGCGATTCCCGACAGCGGAAAACCACTGGCCAACCCCTTGGCTATGGTGATGACGTCGGGCTGCACGTCGAAATGCTGGTGCCCGAAGAACTTTCCGGTGCGGCCGAACCCGGTCTGGATCTCGTCGAAGATCAACAGGATGCCGTGCCGGTCGGCGCGCTCGCGCAGGCCCTGGAAGAACCGGGTGTTGCCCGGGATGTAGCCGCCCTCGCCGAGCACGGGTTCGACGATGAAGGCGGCCGTCTCGGCCGGGGCGGTGAGCGTGGTGAGGATGTAGTCGAGCTCGCGCAAGGCGAAATCGGTCGCCTCCTCCTCCGACCAGCCGTAGCGGTAGGCAGTGGGGAACGGCGCCACGTGCACACCACCCATGAGCGGGCTGAAACCGGCCGAGAAGCGGGTTCCGGACGTGGTCATGGTCGCGGCGGCGACCGTGCGGCCGTGGAAGCCGCCGTGGAACACCACCACATTGGGGCGGCCGGTGGCCTGCCGGGCCAGCCGCAGCGCGGCCTCCACGGCCTCGCTGCCGGAGTTGGCGAAGAACACCGAATCCAGGTGGGCGGGAAGCACATCGGCGAGCCGTTCGGTCAGCCGCAGCAGCGGCCGGTGCATAACCGTCGTGTACTGGCCGTGGATGAGGCTGCCGATCTGTTCGCGCGCGGCCTCGACCACCCGCGGATGACAGTGCCCGGTGCTGGTGACGCCGATCCCGGCGGTGAAGTCGAGGTACCGGCGACCGTCGGTGCCGTACAGGTAGCAGCCCTCGCCGTGATCGACGGTGACCGGCGTGGCCTGCCGGAGAACGGGGGAAAGTGCAGTCATGGTGATCCGCCTCCCGGGCGACGGGAAATCCGCACCGGTGACGGCCGGATTCTTATTGTCGGATTGTTGACAATGTGTATAACATGGCCGCGACGGTGACGGCAACGACTGCGCCGAACCGACCTGCTGTTCCGAGAAGAGGAGCGAGCGATGACGTATACCGTTGCGGATCCGGATGCCGCGACGCGCGCGGCGATCGACAGCGTGCCGACCGGCCTGTTCATCGGCGGGCGCCGGCGCGAGGTCGCCACCCGGCTGGACGTGGAGGACCCGGCCACCGGTCAGATCCTGACCGCCGTCGCCGATGCCGGTCCCGAGGACGGCGTCGCCGCGCTGGCCGCGGCCGCAGCGGCTCAGGACGCGTGGGCCGAGGTGCCCGCGCGGACCCGGTCGGAGATCCTGATGCGCGCCCATCGGGCCATGCTCGACGACACCGACCGGCTCGCCCGCATCGCCACCGCCGAGATGGGCAAACCGCTGGCCGAGGCGCGCGGCGAGGTCGCGTACGCGGCGGAGTTCTTCCGCTGGTTCGCCGAGGAGGCGGTGCGGCTGGACGGCGGATATATGCCCGCGCCGGCCGGTGGATCCCGCTTCGTGGTGGCGCGCCGGCCCGTAGGACCGAGCATCCTGATCACCCCGTGGAACTTCCCCATGGCGATGGCGACCCGCAAGATCGGCCCGGCCCTGGCCGCGGGCTGCACCTGTGTGGTCAAACCCGCAGAGCAGACGCCGCTGTGCACCCTGGCGATCGCCGAAATACTGTCCGCCGCAGGGGTTCCCGACGGCGTGGTCAATGTCGTGACCACCTCCGATCCGGCGGCGGTGACCGGCGCGATGATCGCGGATCCGCGCTCGCGCAAACTGTCGTTCACGGGATCGACCGCGGTCGGGAAGTTGCTGCTGGAACAGTGCGCGAGATCCGTGATGCGCACGTCGATGGAATTGGGCGGCAACGCCCCGCTGATCGTGTTCGACGACGCCGATCTCGATACCGCGGTGGAGGGCGCGCTCGCGGCGAAGATGCGTAATATCGGCCAGGCCTGCACCGCGGCCAACCGGATCTACCTGCAACGCGGCATCGCCGACGAATTCACCCGCCGCTTCACCGAACGCATGGCGGCCCTGCCGATGGGCCGCGGGGCCGATCCCGGCGTGGTGGTCGGACCGCTGATCGACGCCGCCGCGGTCGCGAAGGTGTCGGAACTGGTCGCCGATGCGCGCCGGCGCGGCGCCACCGTCCTGCTCGGCGGAAACGCCGCCGAAGGACCCGGATATTTCTATCCACCCACGGTGCTGACCGGTGTCCCGGACGACGCCGCGATGTTCGGCACCGAAATCTTCGGCCCCGTAGCGGGTTTGGCCGTCTTCGACACCGAGGACGAGGTGATCGAACGCGCCGACGACACGCCCTACGGTTTGGTGGCGTACGTGTTCACCGAGAATCTGCGGCGCGGATTGCGGGTGAGCGAAGCGCTCGACACCGGCATGGTGGGACTAAACCAGGGCGTGGTGTCCAATCCGGCGGCGCCGTTCGGCGGAGTGAAGGAATCGGGTCTCGGACGCGAGGGCGGCTTCACCGGCATCGACGAATTCCTGGAGACCAAATACATCGGTGTGGCACTGTGATGCCGGTGTATCGCATTGCCACCATTCCCGGCGACGGTATCGGCGTGGACGTCACGGCCGAGGCGGTCAAGGTTCTCGACGCGGTTCTGCCCGGCATCGCCTGGACCGAATTCGACTGGTCCTGTGAGCAATATCTGCGCACCGGCGCGATGATGCCCGAGGACGGTCCGCAGCAGCTGACGGATTTCGACGCGATTCTGCTCGGCGCCGTGGGATTTCCCGGTGTGGCCGACCATATTTCGCTGTGGGGTCTGCTGATCCCACTGCGGCGCGCCTTCGGGCAGTATGTGAATCTGCGCCCGGTCCGGCTGCTGCCCGGCACCGAATCCGCGCTCCGCGGACGCGGCGCCGACGATCTCGACATCCTCATCGTGCGGGAGAATTCCGAGGGCGAATATTCCGCGATCGGGGGTATGCACAATCCCGGGCGGCCGGACGAATTCGTGGTTCAGGAATCGATATTCACCCGCACCGGATGTGAACGCATCATCCGATACGCGTTCGAGCAGGCGCGCCGGCGCGACCGCAGACTGTGTTCGGCCACCAAGTCCAACGGCCTCATTCATTCGATGCCATACTGGGACAGCGTTTTCGAGCGGATCGCCGCCGAGTATCCGGACGTCGAGACGCGGCAGATGCATGTCGATGCGCTGGCCGCGGAGATCGTGCTGCATCCGGATCGGCTGGACGTGATCGTCGGCTCGAATCTGTTCGGCGACATCCTGTCCGACCTCGCCGCCGCGGTGACCGGCGGGCTCGGGCTCGCACCCTCGGGGAATATCAATCCCGCGCGCGAGGCGCCCTCGATGTTCGAGGCGGTGCACGGCAGTGCGCCCGATATCGCGGGTATGGGCATCGCCGATCCGGTGGCGCAGATCCTCGCCGGCGCGATGATGCTCGACCACCTGGGCGAATCCGCGGCGGCCGCGGCCGTCGACCGCGCGGTCTGCGATGTGCTGGCCGCGGGGGAGGTGCTCACCCCCGATCTGGGCGGTACGGCGACCACTGCCGAACTCGGCACCGCGATCGCCGAGCGCGCCGCGGCGCTGGTCACACAGTAGGGACGGCGATACGCCGCGACTCCCGGTGCCGGGGCGGCGCTGCGGTGGCCGGTCAGGAGGTCAGCCAGATCGCTTCTGCCGCAGGGCTTCCCAGGTCGATGGTGTGCTCGCCGATCCGCACCGCGATGGTGCCGGCGAAATCGCGCCGCTCCACCACGGTGATCACGGTGTCGAGCGCGATGCCGACGGAATCGAAATACCGCAGCATGGCGGGATCGAAATCGGAGATGCGCGCCACCCGGCCGGATTGTCCGGCCTGGAAGTCGCTGAGCTGATGGGCGGGCGGTGTGGGGACCGCACCGTCGACGGAGGGGATCGGGTCGCCGTGCGGATCGCGATCGGGATGGCCGAGTTTGGCGTCGATGCGTTCCACCAGGGTCTCCGACACCGCGTGCTCGAGCACCTCGGCCTCGTCGTGCACCTCGTCCCAGCCGTAGCCGAGCTCGCTGACCAGGAACGTTTCGATCAGCCGATGGCGGCGCACCATGGCGACGGCGGCCCGGCGGCCGTTGTCGGTCAGCGTGATGGCGCCGTAGCGGGCGTGTTCGACCAGGCCCTGATCGGCGAGTTTGCGCACCGCCTCCGACACCGTCGACGCCGACACACCGATCCGCTCGGCCAGCAGTTTGGTCGACACCTTCTCCTGCGACCACTCCTGCGCACTCCAGATGACCTTCAGATAATCCTGAGCGACCGACGACAGCGATGGGGCCACATTCGCCGCGCGCCCGGCCGCCCCCGCATCGGGAGACGCTTGTGACGCAGCGGAATCTGCCAGCTCACGCCGGGTGGCGACATCACGTTTTCCGGGCACGTATCGAGCTTAGCGGGGGCAGCGTTGCGGCCGGAGGAGGCAGCCTGCGTAACCACGGAGGCCGCCGCGAACCCCGCGATCGAGCACAGCGGGGGCGGCGTTGCGGCCGGAGGAGGCAGCCTGCGTAACCACGGAGGCCGCCGCGGACCCGCCATCAGGTACAGCGGGGCCATTGCGGCCGCAGCCCGCAAGCCCGCACAACCTCGCGCTCGCCGCGTGCGGGTGACGGTCGGGTGAACAACCGCCCCGCCGAATCCCGGTTCGTGACCGCGCTTGCGTAGGCTTCGGTGTGTGCAGAGATGGCGAAGTCTCGAGGAAATGCCACCGGACTGGGGTCGGTGTGTGCTCACCATCGGCGTGTTCGACGGTGTGCACCGCGGTCACGCCCAATTGATCAGCCGTGCGGTGAAATCCGCTGCGGTGCGCGGTGTTCCCTCGGTTCTCATGACCTTCGACCCGCATCCGATGGAAGTGGTGCGTCCCGGATCGCATCCGGCGCAGCTCACCACGTTGACCCGGCGCGCGGAGCTGGTCGAGGAACTCGGTATCGATGTGTTCCTGGTGATGCCGTTCACCCAGGACTTCATGAAGCTCACCCCCGGCCGCTACGTGCACGACCTTCTGGTCGAGAAGCTGCATGTCGCCGAGGTCGTGGTCGGCGACAACTTCACCTTCGGAAAGAAGGCGGCCGGCACCGTCGAGACCATGCGCGAGCTGGGCGGCCGGTTCGGCTTCGAGGTCGACGGTGTGAAGCTGGTCGGCGAACACGCGGTCACGTTCTCCTCCACCTACATCCGGGCCTGTGTCGACGCCGGTGACATGGCCGCGGCCGCCGACGCGCTCGGCCGCCCGCACCGGGTCGAGGGTGTCGTCGTCCACGGCGACGGCCGCGGTCGCGAACTCGGTTTCCCGACCGCCAACGTGGCTCCGCCGATGCATGCGGCGATCCCGGCCGACGGCGTATACGCGGGCTGGTTCACCGTGCTGGCCGCCGGAGAGACGGTCGGCGTCACACGGCCGGGCAAGCGGGCCATGGCCGCGATCTCGGTGGGCACCAACCCGACCTTCTCCGGCCGCACCCGCACGGTCGAGGCCTTCGTCCTCGACACCGAGGCGGATCTGTACGGCCAGCACGTCGCCGTGGACTTCGTGCAGCATCTGCGCGGTATGCGCCGCTTCGACTCGATCGACGATCTGGTCCGGGCCATGGGCGACGACGTCGAACAGACGCGGCAGGTGCTGGCCGCCGCCGAGGCGAGCGACGCCCAGCGCTGAGCGAATCCGCCGGCCGAACAGATCCCCGGTGTGGGGCCGGCCGGCTCGGGCCGATTCGGTCCGACGTGCGGTGATCCGGTAGGCTGGCTCGTCGGGTCTGCTGCGGTCCGCGGTGGCGCCCGCCCGGGGTTTCCCGGTCTCCTCGAGCGCGGACTGAAAAACAAGGAGTGAATTCGTGGCTCTGACCACCGAGCAGAAGTCGGCCATCCTCAAGGAGTACGGCCTGCACGAGAAGGACACCGGTTCGCCGGAGGCCCAGATCGCGATGCTGTCCAAGCGGATCTCCGACCTGACCGAGCACCTGAAGGTGCACAAGCACGATCACCACACCCGCCACGGCCTGCTGGGCCTGATCGGTCGCCGCCGGCGGCTGTCGAAGTACCTGCAGGACAAGGACATCGAGCGCTACCGTTCGCTGATCGAGCGGCTGGGACTGCGGCGTTGATCTGTTCGCGCCCGCACGGACGCGAGACAGACGCGCTGACAATCACAGGTAGTTAACGCGCAGCCGACGGGGAGGCATAGAATCTCCCCGTCGGCTAGTCGTATATCGGCACCGCACCAGCCGTATGCACCCGCACGCGTGGCGTCGGTCTTCGGTAGTGGCCTTTCGGCGAGAGTTGCCGGCGGGCTTCGATCGATGACCGCCTCCGCGTCGCCGGTTCCATGGGGGATCGGCCGGGTGTCGCGCCACAGCCAGGAGGGCTGTCGCGCGCCCGAGCCCGGGTACGGCTGCCCTCGCGCAGACAAGCCGCTGCCTCCGGGCAGGGATGAAACAGCGCGGGGACACCCAGCCGGATCGCGCCTCGACGGCGTTCGATCCGGCGAGACGAGAGGTTGAGACAGAAATATGACCGAATCCCAGACGAGCTCCGCCATCGAGGTCGAACCCGGTGTGTTCGAATCGGTGGCCCTGATCGACAACGGGAGCTACGGCACCCGCACCGTCCGGTTCGAGACCGGGCGCCTGGCCAAGCAGGCCGCCGGCTCCGTCGTCGCCTACCTGGACGACGAGACCATGCTGCTGTCGGCCACCACGGCCGGTAAGCACCCCAAGGACCAGTTCGACTTCTTCCCGCTGACGGTCGACGTCGAGGAGCGGATGTACGCCGCGGGCCGCATCCCCGGCTCGTTCTTCCGTCGCGAGGGCCGGCCCTCCACCGACGCGATCCTGACCTGCCGCCTGATCGACCGTCCGCTGCGCCCGTCGTTCGTCGACGGCCTGCGCAACGAGATCCAGGTCGTGGTCACGGTGATGAGCCTGGATCCCAACGATCTCTACGACGTGGTCGCCATCAACGCGGCCTCCGCCTCGACTCAGATTGCGGGACTGCCGTTCTCGGGTCCGGTCGGCGGTGTGCGGGTGGCCCTGATCCAGGGCCAGTGGGTCGCATTCCCGACCGTCGAGCAGCTCGAAGAGGCCGTGTTCGACATGGTCGTCGCCGGCCGCGTGGTCGAATCCGGTGACGTCGCGATCATGATGGTCGAGGCCGAGGCGACCGAGAAGGTCATCGCCCTGGTCGAGGACGGTGCTCAGGCGCCGACGGAAACCGTTGTGGCCGAAGGTCTCGAGGCCGCCAAGCCGTTCATCGCGCGGCTGTGCAAGGCGCAGGCCGACCTGGCGGCGCTTGCCTCCAAGCCCACAGAGGAGTTCCCGCTCTTCCCGCCGTACGAGGCCGACGTCTACACCGCTGTCGAGGGCACCGCGAAGAACCCGCTGGGCGAGGCGCTGTCGATCGCCGGCAAGCAGGAGCGCGAGGAGCGCATCGACGAGATCAAGCTCGAGGTGCTCTCGGCGCTGACCGAGGACTTCGAGGGCCGCGAGAAGGAGATCGGCGCGGCGTTCCGCTCGGTCACCAAGAAGCTTGTGCGCCAGCGCATCCTGTCCGACGGCTTCCGCATCGACGGTCGTGGCCTGGCCGACATCCGGGCACTGTCCGCCGAGGTCGCCGTGGTGCCGCGGGCGCACGGTTCGGCGCTGTTCGAGCGCGGTGAGACCCAGATCCTGGGCGTCACCACCCTCGACATGGTGAAGATGGCCCAGCAGGTCGACTCGCTCGGCCCGGAGACCAGCAAGCGCTACATGCACCACTACAACTTCCCGCCGTTCTCCACCGGTGAGACCGGCCGCGTCGGCTCGCCCAAGCGGCGCGAGATCGGCCACGGCGCGCTCGCCGAGCGGGCGCTGGTTCCGGTACTGCCGAGCCAGGAGGAGTTCCCCTACGCCATCCGTCAGGTGTCGGAAGCGCTGAGCTCCAACGGATCCACCTCGATGGGTTCGGTGTGTGCCTCCACGCTGTCGCTGCTCAACGCGGGTGTGCCGCTGAAGTCGCCGGTCGCCGGTATCGCGATGGGCCTGGTGTCCGACGAGGTCACCAACGACAAGGGTGAGACCGAGACCCGCTACGTCGCGCTGACCGACATCCTCGGCGCCGAAGACGCCTTCGGTGACATGGACTTCAAGGTCGCCGGAACCCCGGACTTCGTCACCGCACTGCAGTTGGACACCAAGCTCGACGGCATCCCCTCCAAGGTGCTGGCGGGTGCGCTGAACCAGGCTCGCGACGCGCGCCTGACCATTCTGGACGTGATGGCCGAGGCCATCGCCACCCCGGACGAGATGAGCCCCTACGCGCCGCGCGTCACCGCGATCAAGATCCCGGTCGACAAGATCGGCGAGGTGATCGGGCCCAAGGGCAAGGTCATCAACCAGATCACCGAGGACACCGGCGCCAACATCTCCATCGAGGACGACGGCACCGTGTTCGTCGGCGCGACCGACGGCCCGTCGGCGCAGGCCGCGATCGACGCGATCAACGCCATCGCCAACCCGCAGCTGCCGAAGGTCGGCGAGCGCTTCCTGGGCACGGTCGTCAAGACCACCGCCTTCGGCGCGTTCGTCTCGCTGCTGCCGGGCCGCGACGGTCTGGTGCACATCTCGAAGTTGGGCAACGGCAAGCGGGTCGGCAAGGTCGAGGACGTGGTGAACGTCGGCGACAAGATCCGCGTCGAGATCGCCGATATCGACAACCGCGGCAAGATCTCGCTGGTCCCGGTCGCCGAAGAAGACGCCGCAGAGGCATCCGCCCCCGCCGCCGACGAGGCTCCGGCTGCAGCCGAGGCCGCGGCCGAGTAAATAGTTGGATGTGACGAAGAAGAAGTCCTCGGCGCGCGCCGCGAAGCCCTCGGTTTCGACGCGCGCGCCGGGCAGCACAGCTCGCGCGCCGAAGACGAAGCAAGCCTCGCGCGCGAGGACTCCGGCGAAGACCCCCAGCGCCGACGCCCCCTTGCTCGCCCTCGAGCAGGGGGGCTCTTCGCTGGTGCTCGCCGAGGACGGTTCGTTCTCCGACACGGGGGTCCGGCGTACGGTACTGCCCGGCGGATTGCGGGTGGTCACCGAACATGTGCCCGGCGTGCGATCGGCATCGATCGGCGTGTGGGTGGGTGTGGGTTCGCGCGATGAGGGCCCCACCGTGGCCGGCGCCGCGCATTTCCTGGAACACCTGCTGTTCAAGGCGACCCCGACTCGGACGGCGCTGGACATCGCCGAGGCCGTCGACGCGGTCGGCGGAGAACTCAACGCGTTCACCGCCAAGGAGCAGACCTGCTACTACGCGCACGTACTGGACGACGATCTGCCGCTCGCGGTCGACGTCGTCTCCGACGTGGTGCTGAACGGATTGTGCCGGCCGATCGATGTGGACGTGGAACGTCAGGTGGTGCTCGAGGAGATCTCGATGCGCGACGACGATCCGGAGGACCTGGTCGGTGACTCGTTCCTGACCGCGCTGTTCGGCGATCATCCGATCGGGCGGCCGGTGATCGGCACCGTCGACTCGATCGAGCAGATGACGGCCGCGCAGCTGCGCGGGTTTCATCTGCGGCGTTACCGTCCGGACCGGATGGTCGTGGCGGTGGCCGGCAATATCGAGCACGAACACACCGTGGAGCTGGTGCACCGCGCGTTCGCCGACCGGCTCGATCCGTTGCGGGAACCGGCGCCGCGCCGGGAGGGCCACTTCCGCAAGCGCACGTCACCGCAGTTGCAGTGGACCTACCGTGACAGCGAACAGGCGCATCTGGTGTTCGGGGTGCGCGCGTTCGGCCGGCACGAAGGGCATAAGCGCTGGCCGCTGTCGGTGCTGAACACCGTGCTCGGCGGCGGGCTCAGTTCCCGTCTCTTCCAGAAGATTCGGGAGGAACGGGGCCTGGCGTATTCGGTGTACTCCAGTGTCGACACCTTCGCCGACACCGGCGCGTTCTCGGTCTATCTGGGATGTCAGCCGGAGAACCTGGCCGAGGTGACGACGCTGGCGCGCGAGGTGCTGGACGAGGTGGCCACGAACGGGATCACCGACGCCGAATGCGCACGGGCCAAGGGCTCGTTGCGCGGCGGGCTGGTGCTGGGCCTCGAGGATTCCGGCTCCCGGATGAACCGCATCGGCCGCAGTGAACTCAGCTACGGCAATCACCGCAGCGTCTCGGAGACGCTGGCGCGCATCGATGCCGTCACCACCGCGGAGGTCTCCGCGATCGCTCGCACCCTGCTGGCGCGGCCGTACGCGGCCTCGGTGGCGGGGCCGTATCGGCGCGCGCGCGACCTGCCCGGTGCGGTGAAGCGATTGGTGGACTGAGTCAGTCGCGCGGTGCGGCGCCGGAGTCGCCCGCGCGATTGGCGGCGCCCACCACCGCCGCGAGCAGTCCGGGCAGGGCGTGCTCGACCTCCTCGGAGCGCAGCCGGGCATAGGTCTGGCCGTCGGCGACGATGCGTTCGGTGACCCCGGCCTCGCGCAGGATCTTCAGGTGGTGGGTCGCGGTCGATTTGTTGATGGTGTCGTAGAGCATGCCGCAGCGCACCGGGCCGCCGGCATTGCTGAGCCTGCGCACCATCTCGAGTCGTACCGGGTCGTGCAGGGCACCGAGCACCTCCTGCACGGTGGCGACCGGATGCGATTCCACGGTCTTGTTGCTGTCGCTCATGATCTTTCTCACGGGAAATTCGGTTTGATGGGAATCAAACCATCGCTACGGTGGTTGAGTTCGATCGCAATCAAACTTACCTGATGGAGAGAATCGATGGCCGCAACTGTCACGGTTGCACCGGCTCAGCGGACCACACAGTCCTGGGCCTATGCACTGATTCTGGTCGCCAGTGGAGTAGCGCTCGGTGTGTCCGGTGTTCCCGCGCCGCTCTACGGCCTGTACCAGAAGGAATGGCATTTCTCGCCGCTGACCACCACCATCGTCTTCGCCGTCTACGCCGTCGCCGCCCTGGCCGCGGTGCTGGTGTCGGGCAAGATCTCCGATGTGGTCGGCCGCAAGCCGGTGCTGCTGGGCGCACTCGCCACGATGGTGCTCGGGCTGATCGTCTTCCTGTTCGCCGACAATGTCGCGATGTTGCTGGTGGCGCGGGCGCTGCACGGTGTGGCCGTCGGTGCCACCGTCGTCGCCGGGGCGGCGGCGCTGCTGGATCTGCGTCCCCAGCACGGCGCGCGGTCGGGGCAGCTGACGGGTGTGGCCTTCAATGTCGGTATGGCCGTGGCCATTCTGGGGTCGGCACTGCTCGCCCAGTACGTTCCGCATCCGCTGCGCACGCCGTATGTGGTGATCACGGTGTTCTGCCTGCTGATCGGCGTGGGCGTGGTGGTGATGACCGAAACGCACACCGCGCGGATGTCGGGTCCCATCCGGATCGCGAAACCGGCGGTACCGCAGGAGATCCGGGCCGATTTCTGGTTCTCGGCGCTGGGCGTCATGGCGGCCTGGTCGGTACTGGGTGTGCTGCTGTCGCTGTATCCCTCGCTGGCCGCGGAGAAGACCGGCGTGCACAATCTGGTCTTCGGTGGTGCCGTGGTCGCCTCGACCGCGACGGCCGGGGCGCTGGCTCAGCTGTTCGCGACCGCGATTCCGGCGCGTCGCGCGGCCGTCGGCGGTGATACCGGGATGGCGATCGCGCTGCTGCTGACCATTCCGGCGCTGGCGACCCACAACTGGGTCGTGGTGCTGCTGGCCGGTGTTCTGCTCGGCGCGACCTTCGGCCTGGGCTTCGGCGGATCGCTGCGGCATCTGTCGAATGTGGTGCCGCAGCACAAGCGCGGCGAGACCATGTCCGCCTATTACCTGCTGGCCTATACGGCGATGGCCCTGCCGACCGTGCTGGCCGGTTGGGCGGCCACGCAGTGGGGGATGGGCACGATCTTCCCGTGGTTCGTGGTGGTGGTCGCCGCGGCCTGCCTGACCGCGGCCGCGATCGGGGTGCGCGGGAGTCGCGCGGCGAACTGATCGGCGCGAAACAGTCTGCCGGACAAGACGATGCGGCGTCCGCCCGAAAGGCGGGCGCCGCATCGTCGTTCGGCCGGGCCGAATCCTCCACCGGCTGTGGCGGATCCGGAATTGTCGTTACTATGCGCCCATGGCTCGGCGGGGGACATTTGTGCAGCGGCAGGCTCAGCGGATACAACGTTCGGCATTGCTGGTATCGGTCGTCTCGGTGGTGCTCGGCGGTTTGGCGATCGCGGGTATCGCCTGGTGGGTGCTGTGGCTCGCGCTCGGCGCGAAGGCCGATACGCCGAACCAGCTGGATCTGACGAAGATCGCGTTGTCGGTCTCGGCCGGTGTGGGCGGTGCGGTAGCGCTGGTTGTGGCCTATCGCAAACAGCGCGACAACGAACGCGGCCGCTTCGCGCAGCTGTTCGGGGCCGCCGCGGCGCAACTGGGTAATGCCGATGTCGCGGTGCGCATGGCGGGCGTCTACGCGATGGCGGGGGTGGCCGACGAATTCGCCGCGCGCGGCATGCGCCAGCAGTGCATCGACGTGCTGTGCGGCTATCTGCGACTGCCCTACGACCCCGACGAAGGGGCTACCCACCTGAGCTCTCGCAAGATCACCGACGGAGCGGGCGGGCCGCAGGTGGAGCGCGCCTACCAGCTGCGGCAGAACGATCGCGAGGTGCGGCGCACCATCGTCGCGGTGATCGTGACCCATCTGCGCCCGCAGGCCGAAACATCGTGGTCGCACTGCGATTTCAACTTCGACGACGCGGTGCTCGAGGATGTCGACTTCCGCTGGGCGGTCTTCGCCGGCGGGCATACGCATCTGCGCGGTACCCGCTTCATCGGTGAGCGGTCCGCCAACTTCGAGAACGTGGAATTCGTCGGCACGCACGTGACGTTCCACAGCGCGCACTTCGAGAGCGACGCGCTGTTCCGGGGCACGAAATTCACCCCGACCTCGGGTGACGTCTATACCGGGCGCGCCGGCACCAGCTTCGTAGGTGCGGTCTTCCGCGGGAAGGCCGACTTCACCGAGGCCGAATTCGGCGGGCCCCGAACACGATTCACCGGCGCCCGGTTCACCGGCCCGACGACGTCGTTCAGCCGGGCGCGTTTCACCGCCGACAGCACCTTCTTCGACGGCGTCGAGGTGGCGGGGGACAGTGCGCGTTTCGACGGCATCGTGGTCGTCAGCTCGCGAATCACCTGTGCCGACACACGTTTCGACTCCGGCGACACGGTGTTCGACAACGCTCGCATCGGTGGCGAACGGGATGTGCCCGATGTCGATCTCCGGGGAGTCACCTGTCGTGGCACGGTGTCGGCGGAGCACGCCCTCATCCCGGGGTGGCCGTGCGGCCCGAGCGCACCGGACCCGGCGCCGGTGGAGTCGGATGCCGAGGAGGCGGGTCTTCCCGCCGGCGCCGGTTCGGTCGTCGGACCACTGGAGGACTGAGTAGTCGGCGCCGGTACTCGGCGCGGCGCTCGCCCGGTACCGTCGGTGCCATGAAGATTCGTGGTGCTGTGCTGGAGCGGATCGGCGACCCGACTCCCTATGCCGATTCGACCCCGATCGTGATCGAGGATCTGGAGTTGGCGGAGCCGGGACCGGGGGAGCTGCTGGTCCGGATCGAGGCGGCCGGACTGTGTCATTCGGACCTGTCGGTGGTGGATGGAAACCGGGTGCGGCCGGTGCCGATGCTGCTCGGCCACGAGGCGGCCGGACGGGTCGAGCAGGTGGGTCCCGGCGACAGCGATCTGCGGGTCGGCCAGCGGGTCGTGATGACGTTCCTGCCGCGCTGCGGACAGTGCGAGGGCTGCGCCACCGACGGCCGCACCCCGTGTGTGCCGGGCAGCGTCGCCAACAACGAGGGCGAGCTGCTGGGCGGCGGCCGCCGACTGCGCCGCGCGAACGGACCCGTCCACCACCATCTCGGCGTCTCCGGATTCGCCACCCACGCCGTGGTCGATCGGCGGTCGGTGGTGCCGGTCGACGACGATGTCCCGCCGGAGGTCGCCGCCGTACTGGGCTGCGCGGTCCTGACCGGCGGCGGGGCCTTGCTGAATTCGGCCCGGCCCGGCGCGGGGGACCGCATCATGGTCGTCGGTCTCGGTGGCGTGGGTATGGCCGCCGTGCTGGCGGCCGCCTCGCTGCGGGACAGCCTCGGCGCCGAGGTCATCGCCGTCGACACCGTGCCCGAAAAGCTCACGCTGGCAAAGGAATTGGGCGCCACGCAGGTCTACACGCCGGTGGAGGTGGCCGAGCGCGGCATCGCGGCGGAGGTCGTGGTGGAGGCCGCGGGGAATGTGCGGGCCTTCGAGACCGCGGTGGCGGCCACCGCGCCCGGCGGCACCACGGTGACCGTCGGGCTACCCAATCCCGAAGCGCGCGCGAGTATTTCACCGCTCGGTCTGGTCGCGCAGGGACGTTCCATCGTGGGCAGCTACCTCGGCTCGGCGGTTCCGGCGCGCGACATCCCGGAGTACGTGCGGATGTGGCGGGAGGGCCGGCTGCCCGTCGAACGACTGGTCTCCTCGCGTATCCGGCTCGACGAGATCAACCACGCCATGGACGAGCTGGCCGCCGGGCACGCCTTGCGTCAGGTGATCGTCTTCGACTGAGTCGCCGGCCTCGCCTCTGCCATCGGCTCTCGGTGGTCGCGCCGGGTGACGCACGCGACTTCCGGGTGACCGGTGTGGTGGCGCCCGGCACCCCTGCCGATAGGCTCTGACGGCAACGGGCATCGAACGGTATGTGAGGAGTTCACGGTGGCGACGAACCGGATCCGGGTGGGCGTACTCGGCGCGCAGGGCAAGGTCGGGCAGGCGATCTGCGCGGCGGTCGAGGCCGCCGACGACCTGGAGCTGGTCGCCGGGGTCGACAAGGACGACGCGCTCGAGGCCTTCACCGAGGCCGGCGCCCAGGTCGTGGTCGACTTCACCCACCCCGACGTGGTGATGCCGAATCTGAAGTGGTTGGTGGAACACGGTATTCACGCCGTGGTCGGCACGACCGGTTTCGACGAATCCCGGCTCGCGCAGGTGCGCTCCTGGCTGGCGGACAATCCCGAGGTGGGCGTGCTGATCGCCCCAAACTTCGCCATCGGCGCGGTGCTGTCGATGCGGTTCGCCGAACAGGCCGCCCGCTGGTTCGATTCGGTCGAGGTCATCGAACTGCACCACCCGAACAAGGCCGACGCACCCTCCGGCACCGCCTATCGCACCGCCGGCATCATCGCCGAGGCCCGCAAGCAGGCCGGCGTGGGCCCGAGCCCCGATGCCACCACCACCGAACTCGACGGCGCGCGCGGGGCGAGCGTCGACGGGGTGCGGGTGCATTCGGTGCGGCTGGCCGGGCTGGTCGCGCATCAGGAGGTGCTGTTCGGCACCCAGGGCGAAACGCTCACGATCCGCCACGATTCGATCGACCGCACCTCCTTCGCACCGGGTGTACTGCTGGGTGTGCGCCAGATCGGCGCCCGCCCGGGCCTCACCGTCGGGCTCGATCCGCTGCTGGACCTGTGAACGAGCGCGACAGCGGGCGACAGGTGCTGCGCATCGTCGCCTTCATCGTCTTCCTGGTCGTCGCGCTGGCCTTCTACTTCCTGCTGCTGGGTCGCATCGCGATCGAACTGATGACCTCGGGCAAGCCCGCCGCCGTCGCGATGGGCGTGGGCGTGCTGATCCTGCCGATCCTCGGAGTGTGGGTAGTGGCCACCAGCATTCGCGCCGCCCTCGCCCACCAGCATCTGGCGCGGCGCATCCATGACGAGGGCCTCGAACTCGACGTCTCCGACCTGCCCCGGCGCCCCTCCGGCCGGCTGGAGAAGGCCGCCGCCGACGAACTGTTCGAACAGGTCAAGAAAGAGTGGGAAGCCGACCCCGACAACTGGCGCACCAACTATCGCGCCGCCCGGGCCTACGACTACGCCGGCGACCGCTCGCGCGCTCGCGAAACCATGCGCCGCGCCGTGGAACTCGAGCGCGTCGAACGCCGGACCGGGTCCTGACGCACCGCCGGCCCCACTAGGCTCGCCTGGGTGCCGACGTTGCTGATCATCCATCACACGCCTTCGCCGTTCCTGCAGGACATGTTCGAAGCGGTGGTCGCGGGCGCCACCGACCCCGAGATCGAGGGAGTCGAGGTGGTGCGGCGGGCGGCGCTGGCGGTGACCGCGAGCGATGTCCTCGCCGCCGACGGCTACGTGCTGGGCACGCCGGCCAATCTGGGCTACATGTCGGGCGCGCTCAAACACGCCTTCGACACCTTCTACTACCCCTGCCTCGACAGCACCCGCGGCCGGCCGTTCGGGGTGTACATCCACGGCAATCAGGGCACCGAGGGCGCCGAACGCAGCATCACGACCGTGACGACCGGGATGGGGTGGCAACAGGCCGCCGCGCCCGTGATCGTCACCGGTCAGCCGGGCAAGGACGACCGGGAGAAGTGCTGGGAACTGGGCGCGACGATAGCGGCGCAATTGACCGCCTGAGCCGGTGACCCGATTTCTGGTGTCTCACACCGATATCACCGGCACCGTCATACTCGACGGCAGGACGTCGCGTTCCCGGCCGGGGCGCGGCGTGGTGTTCGGGTTTCGGGAAGGGTGAGGACCATATGACGCCACCGCGGCGGATCGGTCTGGTCGAGGACCACGAGTCGGTCGCGCTCGGCCTGGCCAGCATGCTGGCCGGCGAAAGCGATCTGGAACTGGTCATCACCGCCGGAACGGTGTCCGAATTGCTCTCGGCGGCACCGGAACTGGATCTGGTGATCCTCGATCTGCGGCTCGCCGACGGCTCCACCCCGCAGTCCAATGTGCAGGCCCTGCGCGACCGCGGGCTCGAGGTGCTGGTGTTCACCGGAGCCGATAATCCGTTCCTGGTGCGCTCGGCCGCGCGCGCCGGGGTGCTGGGCGTGGTGCGCAAATCCGAGGATGTGCAGACCGTGGTCGCCGCGGTGCGCGCCGCCGCGAGCGGCGAACAGGTGGTCACCACCGATTGGGCGGCCGCCATCGACGGCGATCCGCAGCTGCGCGATGTCGGATTGAGCCCGCGTCAGCAGGAGGTGCTGACCCTCTACGCATCCGGCGAGAAGGCTTCCCGGGTGGCGCGGCTGACCGGGCTCTCGGAACAGACGGTCAACGACTACCTGGGCCGGATCCGCCAGAAATACGCCGACGCCGGCCGCCCCGCGCCCACCAAGACCGACCTCTACAAGCGCGCGGTGGAGGACGGATGGCTTCCGGTGCCCGAACGCAACAACCAGGCATGATCGCGGTCGACGCACCCGGAGTCTTCGCACGCACCGCAGCCGCGGCCCGCATCCGGGTTCCCGGCCGCGCGCAGGTGCGCTCCGATACGCCTGCGGTGGAGCGCGTCATGCGCCGGCTCGGGCTCTCGATCGGCGCGGGTGGGGTGATCATGGGCCTCGCCGATCTTCCGGAGATCACCGAGCAGGCGCGGTTCACGCCCGCCTGGTGGACGCCGAGTGCCAGCGCGCTGGCGTTCGGACTGTTCCCGGTCCTGGCCGTGCTGTCGATCCGGTCGAGCCCGCGCACCATCCGGCTGGTGTCGAGTTGCGCCGCGGTGGCCTTCCTGTCCGCGGTGGCGACCATGCTGATCGGGCTCGACACCCACAGCATCGGCGCGAATTCGGTGTGGCTGTATCGGATGCTGCCACTCGGTGTGCTCGCGGCGACGTTGGCGTGGCCGGCGCTCGTCGCGGTGGCGTATCTGCTGATCGGGTCGGCGGCCGTCGCGTTGACGAATATCTATCTGGCGGAACAGTTCACGGCAGCGTCCGTGCTCAGCGCGTTCGCCCGCGCCGTCGGGTTGTCGGCGCTGTTCCTGTGGTGTGTGGTTTCGGCGCTGTCGGCCGCGGCCCGGGTGGACCGCGAATCGGTGGCGGCGAGTAGACAGGCTGCCGAAGCGGCCGCGGCCGCGGCGCGCGACAACGAGAGCGCCCGCTTCGCCGCCCTCATTCACGACGCCGTTCTCTCCACGCTGCTGGACGCCTCGCGCGGCAGCGAACCCTCGGACGTGTTGCGCCGGCAGGCCGAACGCACCCTGGACCAACTCGACGAGATCCGCGTCGAATCGCGCGAACCCGATATGCTCGACGCTCGTGCGGCCGTGGCTTTCCTGCGCGCCTCGGTGCACGAGGTGAATGCCGGCATTCGGTTCACCACCAGGACCTGGCCGGGCTTCGACGACCTGCGCATGCCCGCCGCCGCCGCGCGCACCCTCGCCGCCGCCCTGGCCGAAGCGGTCCGCAACAGCCTGCGCCACGCGGCAGTGCCCGGTCGCGCGGTGACGCGCACGGTGACCTGCACGATCAGCGCGGGCAGCATCCGGGTCGTCTTCACCGACGACGGCGCGGGATTCGACGTGAACGCGGTCTCCGCGGACCGCCTCGGCATCTCGGTGAGCATTCTCGGCCGCATGCGCCAGCTGGCCGGTGGCGCCGGATTCGTGGAATCGCAACCCGGGGAGGGCGCCGCTGTGACCTTGGTATGGGGCGGTGACGGTGCGCACTGAATCCGGTCGTGAACAAGCGTTCGGGTTGCGTGAGCTGCTCGGACTGCGCGGTCCTACCGCGTGGCTGTTTCTGGTCCTGCTGGAGGGGACCATCACCCTCTACATGGTCCGCAACCTCGACTCCACCACTGCGCTGCCGGCGGTGACCGCGCTGATCGTGATGGTGGTAGGCGGTGCACTGGTGCTGGTGGTCCCCGGCGATCCGCTGCCCTGGACCGTGACGATCTTCGTCGCCGCCGCCGGACCGGTCGCCACCGCCCTGACCTCGGTCGCTCCCGGCATACCGGAAACCCGGCAGATGGTGTGGACCACCTTCGCGACCTCGTATGTGCTGGCCGTGCTGGTGCTGCGCGGCCGGATGGGCACGGCGTGGCTCGGCGTGGCCGGAGTCGCGGTCGTCATCGGTGTCGACGGCGCGCGGGCCTGGCTGAACGCGAGCGCGATCGTCGCCGCGATCGTGCCCATCGGCACCGTCATCGCCATCTCGGTGTTCGCGCAGATCATGCGACCCACCCAGCGTTCGCTGCGGGGGTTGCGCGAGGAAGCGAGCGCCCAGGCCGCCGCGGAGGCGACGATGGCGGCCGCCGACGGCGAACGCACGCGGCAGCTGGAGCGCCTGGACCGGGTGGCCCGCCCGATCCTGGAACGGATCGCCGACGGCGCGGTCCTCACCGTCGGTGAACGGGAACAGTGCCGGCTCCTGGAGGCGGAACTGCGCGACGGACTGCGCGCCCCGCAGTTGATGACCGAGGAGCTCAGCGGTGCCGCGCGGGGTGCGCGGGCACGCGGGGTGGAGGTCGTCCTGCTCGACGACGGTGGGTTCACCGATGCGCCGAAGTGGTTGCGCGAACGCGTCATCGACGTCGCCACACGGGAATTGGACGCGGCCAACGCCGGTTCGGTGACGGTGCGCATCCTGCCGCCGGGGCGGCGGGTGCTGTCGACGGTGCTCGCGCAGGCGCCCGACCACGACCGCCGCACCGAGATCGGCCCCACCGGCACCGTGACGGTGATGGACTGACTCAGCTGTCGCAGCGCCCGGGGCCGCCCTTGCGCATCTGATCACGCAGGGCGCCCTGTACCGCGCCGGAGAGCCAGGAATTCAGCGATTGACCGCTCTGGGTCGCGGCCTCCTCGGCCCGGGCCTTCAGATTCTCGACCATGCGCAGGGTGACCCGGCTGATGTCGCCGGTCATCTCCTCGAAGGTGGGGTGCGACTCCTCGCTCGCGATGCGGCGTACCTCCACCTGCGCGTCGGTACCCGACAGCGAGACGTGCACGGTGCGATCGTCGAGGGTCGCGTTGACCTCCTCGGCCAGGTCCGAGAGCGCGGCCAGCAGCGTCAGCCGCAGCGAATTCTCGGTGGCGGCGGCCAGCGCGGCGGCGGTCGCCTGGGTCTTCTCGTCGCCCAGGGCGGCCGCCGCGATGAGATCGTCGCGCAGGCGGGCGGTGTACTTGTTCAGATCCATGACATCAGTATGACGTCATTTGTGACATTACGCCACCGCCAGGATGTCGTCACGGTTGCTGTCATTGCTGGAATGTGACCGGAATGTCTGCCGATATCACGGGCGACGGTTCGGTGTCGTCTCCGCGACCGGGTAGCCTTTCTGACCATGACGAACGGTGAATCGACGCGAATAGGGCTGCGCGCGTCCGGCACGGTCGGTGTCGCGATGGTGACCCCCTTTACCGCCGAGGGCAAGCTCGATGTCGATTCCGGCGTCGCCTTGGCCGCACGCCTGGTCGACCGCGGTGTCGACCTGCTCGCCATCTCCGGCACCACCGGGGAATCGCCGACCACCACCGAATCGGAGAAGTTCGACCTGCTGCACGCCGTCGTCGACGCCGTGGGCGACCGCGCCACCGTCATCGCGGGCGCCGGCACCTACGACACCGCGCACAGCATCGAGCTCGCTCGCAACGCCGAGCGTGCGGGTGCGCACGGTTTGCTGGTGGTGACGCCGTACTACTCGCGTCCGTCACAGGAAGGCCTGCTGGCGCATTTCACCGCCGTCGCCGATGCCACCGATCTGCCGGTGACGCTCTACGACATTCCGCCGCGCTCGATCGTGCCGATCGCCCCGGATACGCTGCGTCGCCTGGCCGAACATCCGAATATCGTCGCGGTGAAGGACGCCAAGGGCGACCTGGGCGCGGGGGCGGAACTGATCGCCGACACCGGACTGGCCTACTACTCCGGGGACGATGTGCTCAACCTGCCGTGGTTGTCGGTCGGCGCGGTCGGATTCATCAGCGTGATCGGGCATCTGGTGCCGGAGCGGCTGGTGCAGCTGCGCGACGCGTACGCGGCCGGTGAGGTCGCGCTGGCGCGCGACATCAACGCCGGCCTGCTGCCGGTCAACCGCGCGATGGCCCGCGTGGGCGGCGTGGCCCTGATCAAATCCTCGCTGCGACTGCTCGGAATGGATGTCGGCGAGCCGCGGCTGCCGCAGCTGATGCCCGTGGGTGTGAACTTGGAATCGATCGTCGCCGAACTGCGGCTGGCGGGAGTGCTTGCATGAGTGAACCGGTGAACCGTCGTCCGCGCCGGACCGCGAGCCGAGTGGCGGGAGCGCCGGCTCCGGCGCCGCCGCCCGCGCCGCGCAAGGAGCCCGAAGCGCCTGCGGTGCAAGAGGTTTCAGCGCCCGCGACGCAACAGGCGCCGCCGCCGGAGCCCGCGCGCGCCGCCGAACCGGCCGTCGAGCGCCGGACCGCCCCTGAGCGACGCGAATCTGCTCCCGCGGCCCAGCGCGAAACCGCTCCCGCGGCACAGCGCGGCGAATCGGCTCCCGCGCAGCGCGGCGAGCAGATCGGCGACCGAGGCCGTTCCCGGCGTTCCGGCCGGGGCCGCCAGTCGGGCCGTGGTCGTACGGAACAGGCTGCGCCGCAGCCGGTTTCGTCGGAATTGCCGATCGGGCTGCCGCCCAAGCTGCCGAAGCAGGGCCTGCGCGTCTACGCCCTCGGCGGCATCGGTGAAATCGGCCGCAATATGACCGTGTTCGAATACGACGGCGCGATGTTGATCGTCGACTGCGGTGTGTTGTTCCCCGAGGATCAGCAGCCCGGCGTCGACCTGATCCTGCCCGACTTCCGGCCGATCGAGGACCGGATCGACGAGGTGGCCGCCGTGGTGCTGACCCACGGGCACGAGGACCACATCGGCGCGGTGCCGTTCCTGTTGCGGCTGCGTCCCGACATCCCGGTCGTCGGTTCGAAATTCACGCTCGCGCTGGTGGCCGCGAAATGCCGCGAACATCGCCTGCAGCCCAAGCTGATCGAGGTCATCGAGGGCCAGCGGACCACCCACGGCCCGTTCGACTGCGAGTACTTCGCGGTCAACCACTCCATTCCCGACGCCATCGCGGTCGCGGTGCGCACGCCGGCCGGACTGGCCCTGCACACCGGTGACATCAAACTCGATCAGTTGCCGCTCGACGGCCGCCTCACCGACCTGGCCGGGTTCTCCCGCCTCGGCGACGAGGGTGTGGACCTGTTCCTGGTCGATTCGACCAACGCCGAGGTCCCCGGCTTCGTCACTCCGGAACGGGAGATCGGCCCGGTCCTCGACAGTGTGATCGGCAAGGCCAAGGGCCGCGTGATCGTGGCCTCCTTCGCCAGCCACGTCCATCGCATCCAGCAGGTCGTCGACGTGGCGCAGCGCTACAACCGGCGGGTGTGCTTCGTCGGTCGTTCGATGGTCCGCAATATGCAGATCGCGCAGGATCTCGGGTATCTGAACATTCCCGAGGGCATCGTGGTCGATCTGGATCAGGCCGCGAATCTGCCCGTGCACAAACTGGTGCTGATCTCGACCGGCTCGCAGGGCGAACCGCTCTCGGCGCTGTCGCGGATGGCGCGCGGCGACCATCGTCAGATCAACATCCGCGCCGACGATCTGGTGGTGCTGGCCTCCTCGCTGATCCCGGGCAACGAGAACGCGGTGTTCGCGGTGGTCAACGGCCTGGCCCGGCTGGGCGCCACCGTGGTGACCCAGCAGAGCGCGAAGGTGCACGTCTCCGGGCACGCCTCGGCCGGTGAGCTGCTCTACCTGTACAACGCGGTCCGCCCCACGAATGCCATGCCGGTGCACGGCGAGTGGCGGCATCTGCGCGCCAATGCCGCGCTCGCGGTGGCGACCGGCGTGCCCGAGGAACGGGTCATGCTCGCCGAGGACGGTGTGGTGGTCGACCTGGTCGACGGCATCGCCTCGATCGTCGGCCGCTATCCGGTCGGGCAGGTTTACGTCGACGGTTTGTCGGTCGGCGACGTGGGTGAATCGACGCTGTCGGACCGTCTGGTACTCGGTGAGGGCGGTTTCATCGCGATCACCGTGGTCGTCGACGAGACCACGGGTAAGGCGGTCAGCACGCCCGAGGTCAGCGGCCGCGGCTTCTCCGACGATCCGGGTGCGCTGCTGGGTGCGCAGGAGCTGGTGGAGGCCGAACTGCTGCGCCTGGCCGGGGAGGGTGTCACCGATACGCACCGCATCGCGCAGGGTGTGCGGCGCGTGGTGGGCCGCTGGGTCGCCGACACCTACCGCCGCCGCCCGATGATCGTGCCGACCGTCATGGGCGTCTGATCCTTCGGGATGTGGCCCCGCCCGCAGCGATGAGCCCGGGCGGGGCCGCTGCGCAGTGCCGATGAAGCGCAGGAACACCTGTGGGGTGACGCTGCCTACCTCCACCGGGCTCGGAACCATTACGCTCGGCCCATGAGTATGGCTCAACGGGAACGCCGGGCCCTGGTGTCGACCATGACGGCGGTCGGTCCCGACGCCCCGACCCTGTGCGGTACCTGGACGGTGCACGATCTGGCCGCGCATCTGGTGGTACGGGAACGCCATCCCGCGGCCGCGCCGGGGATTCTGCTGAAACCTCTTGCGGGATATCTCGATTCGGTGCAGGCGAAGGTGTCCGAGAAGCCGTTCACCGAACTGCTGGAGCAGATCCGCACCGGGCCGCCGTGGTGGTCGCCGCTGAAGCCGGTCGACGCCGTGGTCAACCTGACCGAGATGTTCGTCCACCACGAGGACGTGCGCCGCGCCGACCCGGAGTGGAAGCCCCGCACCTTGTCGGCCGAGGACGAGCGCAAGTTGTGGTCGGCGACGCGGCGGATGGCGCGGATGGCGTATCGCAAATCCCCGGTCACCGTCGTGCTGGCGACGCCGGAGGGTGATCGCGTGACGGCGCACAACGTCGGCGGCGATGCGGTGGTACTCACCGGGCAGCCCTCCGAACTGCTGCTTCACGCATTCGGGCGCAACGAGGTCCGCATCGATGCCGCCGGCGGGGTGGACGATGTGGCCGCGGTCTTCGCCTCCGATCGCAGCGTCTGAGGCCTTCGCGCGCGTCGTTTCCGGCCGCTGACGGCGTTGTGAGGTCGGCAATGATGTGGTTGGGATGGGTGTTGCGGATGGTCCCGATGGGGCTGTTGCGGCTAGCCTGAGGTCATGGCAGGTAAGTCCCGCGGCACCACGACGTCGAGTTCGCGGGCGGGATCCACCCGGGGGCGGGCTCCGGCGCGGACTCGCTCGGGAGGCGGACGCACCCGATCGGCGCCGCGTGGCCGCACCACCGCGACCCGCCGGCCGGTGCGCCGGTCACCGCAGACCGCGCCGCTGGCGGTGCTCGGACGCGGTATCGGCAACGGCTGGTCGGTGCTGGCGCGCGGATTCGGCGCCACCACCCGCACCATCAGCCGCGCGGGGGAGATCGAACACGGTCACCGCCGCGACGGAATCGCGTTGGCGCTGGTCGCTTTCAGCGTCGTCATCGCGGCGGCGGTCTGGATGTCGGCGGGCGGTCCGGTGGGGCACTGGGTCGACACCGCGGTGCGCGCGATCGCCGGATCCGCCGCCGCCGTGCTGCCGTTCGTGGCCTCCGGTATCGCGGTGGTGCTCATGCGCACCGAACCGCGGCCCGAGATCCGGCCCCGGCTGGTGCTCGGCGGATTGCTGGTGGGACTGCCGGCGCTCGGAATCTGGCATATCTTCGCGGGCGCGCCGTCCGATGCGCACGGGCGCGCCCATGCGGCGGGTTTCGTCGGCTATGTGCTGGGCGGGCCGCTTCGCAACGGGCTCACCGCGTGGCTGGCGGTGCCGCTGCTGTTGCTGGCCATGCTCTTCGGACTGCTGCTGGTGACCGGGACGACCGTGCGCGAGGTCCCGCACCGGCTGCGTGAACTGTTCGGCCTGCCCGATCCCGAATACGGCGACGACGACGGGCAATACGGGCTCTACGACCCGGAAAACTATGACGCCGACGGCTTTCCGATGCACAAGAGCCGTTCCTCGCGGCGTCGCCGCACCCCGGAGGAGAATTATCCGACCGACGAATTCGGTGGCGCCGACGCCGTCACCGAGGTTCTCGGCGAACCGCCGTTGCGCGATGCGAAGGATATCGCCGAGCCGGACGAAACACCGCCCCCCGCAAGCAAACCCAAGACGCGCAAGCCGCCGAAGGTCGTCGACCAGACACCCGAGCCGCAGCCTCCGCAGCAACTGGAATTCGTCACCGACCGCGAGGTCGACGGGGATTATCAGCTGCCGCCGCTGACCCTGCTGACCGACGGCGATCCGCCGAAGAAGCGCAGCGCCGCCAACGAATCGATGATCGAGGCGATCACCGAGGTGCTGGTGCAGTTCAAGATCGACGCGGCGGTCACCGGTTTCGTGCGCGGTCCCACGGTCACCCGGTACGAGGTCGAACTCGGCCCCGGTGTGAAGGTCGAGAAGATCACCGCCCTGGCCCGCAATATCGCTTATGCGGTGGCCACCGAGAATGTGCGTTTGCTCGCACCGATTCCGGGCAAGTCGGCGGTCGGTATCGAGGTGCCGAACGCCGACCGCGAACTGGTCCGGCTGGCCGATGTGCTCAAGGCGCCGTCCACGCGAAACGACCACCACCCCTTGGTGATCGGCCTCGGCAAGAACATCGAGGGCGAATTCGTCTCCGCGAATCTGGCGAAGATGCCGCATCTGCTGGTCGCCGGTTCCACCGGTTCGGGTAAGTCGAGTTTCGTCAACTCGATGCTGGTCTCGCTGCTGGGCCGCGCCACTCCGGACGAGGTCCGGATGATCCTCATCGACCCGAAGATGGTGGAACTCACGCCGTACGAAGGCATTCCGCATCTGATCACGCCCATCATCACCCAGCCCAAGAAGGCCGCTGCCGCGCTGGCCTGGCTGGTGGAGGAGATGGAACAGCGGTATCAGGACATGCAGGCCAGCAAGGTCCGCCACATCGACGATTTCAACAAGAAGGTGAAATCGGGCCAGATCACCACGCCGCTGGGCAGCGAGCGCGTGTACCGGCCCTACCCCTACATTTTGGCGATCGTCGACGAGCTGGCCGATCTGATGATGACCGCGCCGCGCGACGTCGAGGACGCCATCGTGCGTATCACCCAGAAGGCGCGCGCGGCCGGTATCCATCTGGTGCTGGCGACCCAGCGGCCCTCGGTGGACGTGGTGACCGGTCTGATCAAGACCAACGTCCCCTCCCGGCTGGCGTTCGCGACGTCCTCGCTCACCGACTCCCGCGTCATCCTGGACCAGCCGGGTGCGGAGAAATTGATCGGTATGGGCGACGGCCTGTTCCTGCCGATGGGCGCATCCAAGCCGACCCGATTGCAGGGCGCGTTCATCTCCGACGAGGAGATTCAGGCCGTCGTCGACTTCGCCAAGAATCAGGCCGAACCCGAGTACCAGGAAGGCGTCACCACCGCCAAGGCCGGGGAGAAGAAGGACGTCGACCCGGATATCGGCGACGATCTGGACGTCTTCCTGCAGGCCGTCGAATTGGTCGTCACCTCGCAGTTCGGTTCCACCTCGATGCTGCAGCGCAAACTGCGCGTCGGATTCGCCAAGGCGGGCCGCCTGATGGATCTGATGGAGACCCGCGGCGTGGTCGGCCCGAGCGAGGGCTCCAAGGCGCGCGACGTGCTCGTCAAACCCGATGAGCTGGACGGACTGCTGTATTCGATCCGCGGCGGTGGAGAGGCGGAGCCGGCGGCCGAACCCGATGCGATCGATGCCTAGGCTCCCGGCGTAGGCCTCACCCGGTGTAGGCCCAGCCGGTGACGGTCCGGATCTTGACCCGGATGACCGGTCCGCGCGGGGCGTTGTCGCGATACTGCGGGTATTTCGCGGTGAGCCAGGCGATCGCCTCCGCGCGTTCGGTGTCGCCGGTGGCGACGGCGGCGGTGCCGTCGAGCCGGACCCACCACAGCCGCGACCAGTCCTCGTCGTATTCGTCGGCCAGCACCGAGACCCGGTTCTCGGCCGCGATATTGCGCAGCCGCCGCAAATCCGTCGTCGATTTGGGCTTCTGATCGACCGCGGTGACCAGGATGCGGTCCGTCGGAGAGAGCGCGAAGGTCACGGGCACCAGGTGGGGCCGGCCGGTCGGATCGGTCGTACCCAGCCGGGCCACGCGGGCCGCGCGAACTCGCGCCAGCGCCGTATCGGGGTCCAATCGCACCGGTTCACGGTAGATCGCCGGACGGCGCGGTGTGGCCTACAGCGTCGCGTTCTCTCGCTGGATCTGCTCGGCCGCCTCCGCCTGGATGCGCTCGAACTGCGCACCCATCGCCGCGGCCAGGGCATTGGCCGCCGAAAGCGGACGGACCATCACCATCAGATCGTCGATGCGGCCCGCCTCGTCGGTATGGATGAAATCCGCGCCGGTGACGTGCTTACCGTCGACCGTCGCCTCGAAAATCAGCGTCGAGTCGTGCCCGCCGGCGTCGGTGATCTCGCGGACGTAGCGGAAGTCCTCGAACACCCGCATGACGCCGCGCAGAATCGCGGCGGTGATGGCCCGGCCGGGGTAAGGCTTGAACGCCACCGGGCTGGTGAACACGACGTTCTCGGCGAGCAACGCCTCGATCGCCGCGCTGTCACGTGCCTCCACGGCCTGTCGGAATGCCTGCATCGCCACCTCGCATATGCAACTGGTTGACTATGCCGAGCATCGTAGCGGGCTTCGCCGCGCCTGCCTAGGCGTTCGGCGCCGCCTGTGCCGAGAAGGCGCCCATCACCGGGGTCCATTCCAGGAATCGCTTCGCGTCGATCAGCCCCTCCCGGGCGAACGGATCGGCCGCGAGCAGCTCCTCCAACGCCGCGGCATCGTCGGCGCGGAACAGCAGCAGCGCGCCGGAGCCGTCGGCATACGGCCCGGTCGACAGGACCACACCCCGGTCGACCAGATTAGACAGCCATTCCCGATGGCGGGGCCGACGCTCGTCGCGCCCGGCGACGGTGGCATCGGAATAGGTGTAGTGGACGGCGAAGATCGGCACGCGAGCTCCCGAAAGATTCAGAGGGTCAACAGCATTCGAGTATTGCCGAGGGTGTTCGGCTTGACGTAGCTGAGGTCGAGGAATTCGGCCACACCGGTGTCGTAGGAGCGGCACATCTCCGCGAACACTTCCGCCGTGACGGGCGTGCCGTCGATCTCGGCGAACCCGTGCCGGGAAAAGAACTCCACCTCGAAGGTCAGCACGAACAATCGCTGCAGCTGGAGTTCGCGGGCGGTCGCGATCAGCTGATCCACGATCAGGCGCCCGACGCCCTGTCCTTTGGCATCGGGGTGGACCGCGACCGTACGCACCTCGCCCAGATCGGCCCACAGCACGTGTAATGCGCCACATCCGACCAGGCGCCCGTCGACCTCGGCCACCCAGAATTCCTGGACCGACTCGTAGAGTGTGACGAGATTCTTCTCCAGCAGAATGCGGCCCGCGTAGACGTCGACAAGGCTTTTGATCTCGGGCACATCCGAGGTGCGGGCGCGTCGGACGACCACGGTGCCGGGGCCGGTGGCGCCGATCGAATCAGTGTGGTGTGCCCGCGTCGTCATGGGGTGCACAGTAGTCGGGTCGTTAACCGATAGTCTGGTGGAGTGCCGCACATCTCGTCCGCCCGCCTGCCTCGATCCGCCGGGGGCCGCGGCTGCGTGCATTCCGTCCGGGGGTGCCGGTGAGCGTGCAGAGCGACGACATGGACCGGACCTGGGCCGAGGCCGGCAGAGCGCGGGCGAATCTCGTTCCGCCGCAACCGAAGCGGACGGTCGAGCCGTCCGCGGTGCCACTGATGAACATCGCCAACATTCTCACGGTCCTGCGCATCGTGATCGTGCCGATCTTCCTGCTGGCGTTGTTCGCCGCCGGCGGCCACGACACCGGGTGGCGGATCGCCGCGGCCGCGCTGTTCGGCGTCGCGGCCATCACCGACCGCATCGACGGACAGCTCGCGCGCAAGTACGGACTGGTCACCGACTTCGGCAAATTGGCGGATCCGATCGCCGACAAGGCGTTGATCGGTGCGGCCCTGATCGGATTGTCGGCGCTGGGCGATCTGCCGTGGTGGATCACCGTCGTGATCTGTGCCCGCGAGATCGGCGTGACGTTGCTGCGACTGGCGGTGGTGCGCCGCGGCGTGATTCCGGCCGGCCGCGGCGGTAAGGCCAAGACCCTGGTGCAGTCGGTGGCGATCGCCGTTCTGCTGCTGCCGCTGGCGGACGCGTGGGCGAGCGCCGGAATGGCGCTGATGTATGTCGCCGTGGTGCTGACCGTGGTGACCGGACTGGATTACGTGGTGCAGGCGGCCCGATTGTGGGCGCGGCCGGTCGAGCGGCGGTGACGCCGGTGGGCACCGAGGTGGCCGCCGCCGACCCGCTGGCCGCTGTCCCCGAGGCCGCCGAGCTGGTGGCGACGCTGACCCGCATCGGTCAGACCGTGGCCACCGCCGAATCCCTGACCGCCGGTTTGCTCGCGGCCACCATCGCGGGGGTGCCGGGAGCCAGTGTGGTGTTGCGCGGCGGAGTGATCGTCTACGCCACCGATCTCAAACATCGCCTGGCCGGCGTGAGCGAGGACACCCTGGCCACGGACGGGCCGGTCGCGGCGGGAACCGCCGAACAGCTCGCCGTCGGCGCGCGCACGGTGTGCGGGGCCGACTGGGGAATCGGATTGACCGGCGTCGCCGGGCCGGACCCGCAGAACGGCTGCCCGGTCGGCACCGTCTTCCTGGGGCTGAGCGGGCCCGAAGGGACCGAGGTGGTGCGGTTGCAGCTGGCCGGGGACCGGTGGACGATCAGGATGAGCGCGGTTCGCACGGCCGTCGCGGAGCTGCTGCGCCGCGTCGGTGGCGGCGACCGCATCGGCACCGGCTGACGACGGCTTTCCGGTGGCTGCCGATCGGTTCCCGCGGACGGGAACCAACGGGGTGGCATGCGACGTTGGCACTGTAGACGGAGGGTGCGTCACGCTCGACGGCGGTCGCGCTCGGCCCGGTGAGGCGAGAACGTGAGGAGAACGAGATGACGCTGCTTCGAGAGGCCATCGGCGAGAGTCTGCGGCGCGCTCGGATCGCCCAGAGCCGGACCCTGCGCGAGGTGTCCACGTCGGCACGCGTGAGCCTGGGCTATCTGTCCGAAGTCGAACGCGGCCGGAAAGAGGCCTCGAGCGAACTGCTGGCCGCGATCTGCCAGGCGCTGGACGTGCCGCTGTCGCAGGTGCTGGTCGACGTGAGCGCCACCATGGCCGACGCCGACGCCCCGGCCCCCGCGACGGAGACCGCCGACACCGCGCCCGCCGCGAGTGCGTCGGCCCGTGCGGGAATCGCCGAGGACACCCGGATCGTGATTCCCGCCCCGAAGGCCGAGAAACTGGTCTTGGTGCAAGCGAAGTGACTCGCCGCGAACCGGCGATCACAACTGCCGGCGCCGGATCGGCGCCGGCAAGGCTGTACGACGGAGCGGAAACCGATAGATTCTCTGTAAGCGTCGGTTACGGGTGGTTCGGCAGCCCGGATCCGATGCCGTGGAGGATAGGGACACAGGGGTGCGTGACGGTCGCGCACCGCCGCCGTGCTGGGGCGCGGCGTAGTCAGATGGAGGCGGGATCAATCGATGGCTAATCCGTTCGTGAAGGCCTGGAAGTACCTGATGGCCCTCTTCGATTCGAAGATCGAGGAGCATGCGGATCCGAAGGTGCAGATTCAGCAGGCTATCGAGGAAGCCCAGCGTCAACACCAGGCCCTGTCGCAGCAGGCCGCGTCCGTGATCGGTAACCAGCGCCAGCTGGAGATGAAGCTCAACCGTCAGCTCGACGAGGTCGAGAAGCTCAACGCCAACGCGCGCCAGGCCGTCCAGCTGGCCGATCAGGCCAATGCCGCCGGCGACGCCGACAAGGCGATCCAGTACACCAACGCCGCCGAGGCGTTCGCGGCCCAGCTGGTCACCGCGGAACAGTCCGTCGAGGACCTGAAGGTGCTGCACGACCAGTCGCTGCAGGCCGCCGCCCAGGCCAAGAAGGCGGTCGAGCAGAACGCCATGCTGCTGCAGCAGAAGGTCGCCGAGCGCACCAAGCTGCTCAGCCAGCTCGAGCAGGCCAAGATGCAGGAGCAGGTCTCCGCATCGCTGCAGCAGATGGATTCGACGCTGTCCGCACCCGGCAGCACCCCCAGCCTGGACGCGGTGCGCGAGAAGATCGAGCGTCGCTACGCCAACGCGCTGGGCGCCGCCGAGCTCGCGCAGAACACCGTGCAGGGTCGCATGATGGAGGTGCAGCAGGCCAGCGTGCAGATGGCCGGCCACAACCGCCTCGAGCAGATCCGCGCCTCCATGCGTGGCGACGCGCTGCCCTCGGGTGACTCCGCCGGTCAGTCCATCGCCAACCCGGCTCAGCCGCAGGTGAACAAGGGCCAGGCCGCGCAGCAGTAAGGCGCGCAGCGGGTCGATCGGAAGGCTGGGCAGATGGGACGAACGCGGGCAGGTAACGAGCCCGCGCCGACCCGCGCGCGGCCCTGGTCCCGATCCGCTCGCGGCGCCGCGTCTGCGCCGCCCGCCTCCGCCGCACCGTCGGCCGATGCGGCGCGGACGCCACTGACGACCTCCCCACCCGTCGCCGACGCCGCCGCGTGGCAGTCGATCGCCGAATCCATTGAGCGGCATCGCGTTTCCGGTGCGGCCGCGCCTTCACCGGCTTTCGAGGAGAACGCGGTGACCGGCGTCGACGCACCCTCACCGCCGGGCGTGACCGGATCCGCCGCGTATGCCGAGCCTGAAGGTGCCGGTGCACACCGTCGATCGTCCGAGGCGGTGGACGACACGGGTACGGACCGGAACTCCCGGGCCGAGGGCCGAGACGTGAACACCCGTCGCCGCGCGGCGCGCGAGATTCTGCGCGGTCGTCGTGTAGCGCCGTCCGGTCGTCGGTCTCGTCGGCGTGGTAAGGCTGCCGATATCGAATCCGATGGCCGCCGAACGATAGTCGATCCCGCATCGGACACGGACAACCCGAGCGCTCACGGCGTCGACCACGAGACCCGTGAGCCGGACAGCGGGCCCACGTGGTCGCCCACCGGATCACGCGGAGTCGGTGGGAATGCGCGCGAGCGCCGTCGTTCGCCTGGCCGAGGTGCGTTTCGCGATCCCATCGCCCACACCGTGGCCGCGGAGGAGCCGCTCGCACGCGCCGGGCGGGTTCCGGGCGCGCTGCGCGACGCCGGGGAATTCGCCTTGCATGCGGTCCGGAAGTGGGCCGACCCGCGGGAGCGGGAACTTCGCCGCCGGCGGCGGGTGCGGCGGCGCAGCCTCCGCTGGAGCGCGGCCTCGGGCGTGACCGCGCTGGGAACGGCCGGACTGGTCGCGATCTCGGCGCCCGTGTGGGCGGTTGTCGTGGTCGGTGGTGGTGCGGCCGCGCTGGTGACCGGCGCGGCGGTGAGCACCCGCCGATACCTGGAGTTGCGTCGAAACCCCTTGCCGCCCGCGGCGTTCGTACCCCGGCGGCTGCCCGCAGTGCAGTCCGCGGCGCGGGCGCCCATCGCCAGGTTGGTCCGGGCGGAACGCGCCTTTCACGCCCTCGGCCGTCAGATCGAGGCGAGCGGGCGAATCCCGGCCGACGATTTCGCCGACACCGTGGCGACCGCGGCATCCGGCGCGGCCGCCCTGCACGCTCTCGCCGGGGATATCGCGGCGATGGAGAAGGCGCTCGCGGTGGTTGCGACGTCCCATGCCGGGGCGGGATTGCGGCAGCAATCGGCCGCGATGGTCGGCCGGCTGGAATCCGGCGTGACCGAATACGAGCAGCTTGTCGCCGCAGCCGGTCAGATCCTGGCGGCCGGGGCGAGCGAAGCGCCGACCCCGGCGGACGAATTCGGCTGGGCCATGTTCATCCTGCGCGAGGCGGCCGACCGACTGGACGGCTGGGCTCAGGCGCTCACCGACCTGGCCGACCGGCACTGAGCGCGGGCGCCTGGGCGGCGTCGGGTCCCTGGGGCCGGTGGCGCCCCGTTCACGGACCGATCCTCGCGGCTGATCAGGCTAGGGGTTCACCCTGATATTTCCCGGATATCGGTTGTGACCTGGTGATTTTCCGGCGCCGAGTTGACAGTATGGAGGAGTCGGATCGCGTTGACGGCGGTTCGGAAACCTTCGGGAGGAATGGACATGTTCTGGAAGATTCTGGGCGTCGTCGCGCTCGTGTGGCTGGCGCTGATCGTGATCGGCGCGCTGGTCAAGGCGTTGTTCCCGATCCTGATGATCAGCGTCGTGGTCTTCGGCCTGTACCTGCTGTACAAGGCCGTCTCCGGCTCGAACAAGTCGACGGTCACCAAACTGTAGTGAGCCAACCCAGGGCCGTTCGGTACGAATACCGAACGGCCCCTTGCTGTTTCGCGACGGCGAAGCCGAGCACCCAGTCGTGTTAGCGTTTCGGGGCGGTGCACGTTCATGGTTCTCGGCCGCCTCGATTGTGGACCGACGGAGCGAAGCGGAGGCAAATGCTGGAGCTACCCGAGGATTGGGAGCGCGGTCTGGTGATCGTCGCCCATCCCGACGATATCGAGTACGGTGCCGCGGCCGCGGTCGCGCGCTGGACGAAGCAGGGTAAGAACATCCGGTATCTGCTGGCGACCAGCGGTGAGGCCGGGATCGCGGGCCTGCCGCCGGCCGAGTGTGGTCCGGTGCGAAAGCAGGAGGAGATCGCGTCGGCGCGCACGGTCGGGGTCGAGGATGTGGAGTTTCTCGGCTATCCGGACGGGCGGATCGAGGGTGGGCTCGGGTTGCGCCGCGATCTGGCCGCGGCGATCCGGCGGCACCGTCCGGAGATGGTGGTGTTGTTCAATTTCGGCGACACCTGGGCACCGGGTTATGCGAACAGCGCCGATCATCGCGCGGTGGGGCGTAGTGCGCTGGACGCGATCTCGGACGCGGGCAACGAGTGGATCTTCCCGGAGCTGGCCGAATTGCCGATCTGGACGCCGCGCTGGGCGGCGGTGGTGGGTCCGGTGGTGACGCATGCGGTGGATGTCACCGATACCGTTCGGGCGGCGGTGGATTCGCTGATGCAGCACAGTCGCTATCTGAGCGCGCTGAGCGATGAGCCGGTGGCGGATCAGGCCCGCGCCATCGTGGATCGGGCCACGGGACCGCAGGCGGGTTTCGATGCCGAGCGGGCGGTCGGGTTCGAGCTGTACCACTTCGCCGACTGATCGCCGGCACTGTGAGCGGCCACGATCGTCCCGGTCGCCGTTCATGACCGTCGGGTAGCTGTGCCCGCCCGGCATCGGGTGGGGAGGGGGTATGGCAGGGTGGGGCGCATGCGAGTGGCTGTCGTCGCGGGTCCGGATCCGGGTCATGCGTTTCCGGCGATCGCGCTGTGCCTGCGGTTTCTTCAGGCGGGCGATGATCCGGTGTTGTTCACCAGTCCGCGCTGGTTCGATGCGGCGCGGGACGCGGGCATCGCGGTGCGGCGGTTGAAGGGTTTGGCGCCGCGCCCGCAGGACGACGACGCCGACGCCGGCGCGCGGATCCACGAACGCGCGGCGCATATCTCCTCGGAGATCCTCCCCGATCTCAGTGCGATGCTCCCGGAGCTGGTGGTTTCGGATGTGCTCACCGCCGGCGGTGGGATGGCCGCCGAGCGGCTGGGGGTGCCGTGGGTCGAGTTGTCGCCGCATCCGCTGTATCTGCCGTCGAAAGCGTTGCCGCCCATCGGCAGTGGGCTCGCGCCGGGGGAGGGCCTGCGTGGGCGGATGCGCGATACGGTGCTGCGCGGGCTGACCGCGCGCGCGATCACCCGCGGTGAGCGCCAGCGTGGAGCGGCCCGGGCGAGTGTGGGCCTGCCGGAAGTGGATCCGGGTCCGGACGCGCGGTTGATCGCCACGCTGCCCGCTTTGGAGGTCGAACGGCCGGATTGGCCCGCGACCGCGCACGTGGTGGGGCCGCTGTTGTGGGAGCCGACCTCGGAGGTGCTGGCGCCGCCGCCCGGTGACCGGCCGCTGGTGGTGGTCGCGCCCTCGACCGCCCGGAGCGGGTTCGGTGATCTGGCGACCGGTGCGTTGGAGGCGCTCGCGGACAGTGATGTGCGCGTGGCGATTTCGATGCTCGATACGCCCCCGGCGGATCTTCCGCCGTGGGCGACGGCGGGTCTGGGACGGCAGGACGAGCTGTTGCGCCACGCCGCCGTGGTGGTCGGCGGCGGGGGACACGGCTTGCTGGCCAAAACTCTGCTCGCCGGTGTGCCGATCGTGACGGTGCCCGGCGGCGGGGATCAGTGGGAACTGGCCAATCGTGCGGTCCGCCAGGGGAGTTCGCTGCTGGTGCGGCCGTTCACCCCGGAGTCGCTGCGCGCGGCGGTGCACACGGTTCTCGGCGACGAGTCCTATCGCAAGGCCGCCGCCGCGGCCGCTGCCACCGTCTCCGATGTCGCCGATCCGATCGACATCTGTCACCGCACGCTGGATCGGGCTCGCGCGAGCTGACCGCACGCCCGCCGGCGGTTCGTGCGCGACCGGTACCCTCGGCACGGTGCGGTTGACTGAATTTCAGGAACTCTTGCATACCGAATTCGGCGTCGCCCGCGGCGACCTGCTGCTGGCCGATCATGTCCTGCCCTCGATGAACGGCCGTACCGGCGCCCAGGCGATCGAGGACGGTATCGACCCGCGCGAGGTCTGGCGGGCCTTGTGTGCGGAATTCGACGTACCGAAGAACCGCTGGTGATCGCCGGCCGTCGGCTGCGTCACAGCGACCTTGACCTCGAGCTTGCTTGAGGTTGCAGGGTGGTCGCATGGATACCGAGATCACCGAGAACCGGATTCGGGAACTACTGGACCGGTCCGAGATAACCGACCTGCTGGACCGCTATCTGCGTTCGCTCGACGAGGGTGTGTTCGACGACCGGTGGGCGCGCACCTACTACACCGAGGACGCGACCGCGGAGATGCCGATCGGCACCGTCCACGGCCGCGACGCCGTACTCGCGCACATCCGGCGTGGGATGGCGCTGTTCGATCGGACCGTTCACCTGGGAACCAACGCGGTGATCGAGATCGACGGCGACCGCGCCACGGCGCGCGGCGCTCAGTTGAGCACCCATGTTCTCGCCGATGGTTCCGAGGAGGTGTTCATCTCTGCGGGCCATGCCGACACCGAATTGGTCCGCACAGCCGACGGCTGGCGGATCCGGGCCTCCTCGCTGCGCATCACCTGGACTCAGGGAACCCCGCCGCGATTGCCGGCGGGGCTCGGATCCGAAGGGTGACCGCATTTTCTCCGGGGAATCGGCGTCGATTCAGCCGACCTGGATCTCGGCGGCAGCCGGCTCCGCCGGCTCGGCGGTCCCGGTACGGGGGCGGAACAGGGCGAAGGCGATGATGCCGAGAACGATGCCCACACCCGCCGCCACCGCGACCGCGGCGTCCAGCCCGGACACGAACTGCGACACCGTGATCCGGCCCTCGCCCGCCGAGCTGCGGAATACCGTGCCGAGTACCGCGACACCGAGGGCCAGGCCCAGCTGCCGGGCGGTGTTCACCGCTCCGGCGGCGGTGCCGCTCTGCTGCGGAGGCACCGCGGCCATCGCGACCGCCACCAGCGGCGGCGCGAGCACACCGATGCCGATGCCGATCACCACGTAGCCGAAAAGGAGTGCGCTCCAGGTGGATCCGGCGTCGATCACGCCGAGCAGGCCCGCCCCGATACCGGTGATCACCAATCCACCACCGATGGTCCAGCGGGGCGCCACGTCGTGCAGCCACCGCCCGAACGCGCCCGAGACCACGAACGCCGTCGCCGCCATCGGCAGCATGGACAGGCCGGCGCGCAGCGGGCTGAGCTGCAACGGCTGCTGCAACCACAGCGAGATCAGGGGACTGCTCGCGAAGGCGGCGAAATTGAAGCCCGCCGCCGCGACCAGGGTGGCCGTGAATTCCCGGTTGCGCAGCAGCGCGAGCGGGAACATCGGTGTGGCGCTGCGTGATTCGACGAGAGCGAAGCCGGCGAGCGCGATCGCGCCGAGGATCAGTGTGCCGACTGCCGCGCCGTCGCCCCACCCGTCTTCCCCGCCCCGGATGATGCCGTAGGTCAGCGCGGTCGCCGCGATGGCGAAGGCGGCCATTCCGGCGACGTCCACGCTACGGCCTGGCCGGCGCGGCGAAGGGCCGAAGGCGTACAGCGACAGCACGATGGTGACCGCCGCGATCGGCAGGTTCACCAGGAAGATCCACCGCCACGACAGCAGGTCGGTCAGTACCCCGCCGAGCACCACACCGATGCCGGCGGCCGCCCCGGCGACCGCACCCCAGGCACCGAACGCGGTGCCGCGATCGCGGCCGGTGTAGGTGGCGTGCAGCAGCGACAGGGTGGTCGCGAACATGGCCGCACCGCCCACTCCCTGCACGGCCCGCGCGGCCACCAGCAGGGCCGAGGACTGAGCCAGTCCGCAGGCCAGAGAGGCGGCCGCGAATATCGCCAGACCCGCGAGATAGGTGGGTTTGGCGCCGAACCGGTCGGCGAACGAGCCCAGCACCAGCAGCAGTGCCGCCAGGCCCAGCGCGTAGCCGTCGACGACCCATTGCAACCCCGACAGTCCGGTGCCGAGATCGGCGGCGATGTCCGGGAGGGCGACGTTGACGATCGTTACGTCGATGAGCAGCATGAGCGTGCCGAGGCACGCCGCGAACAAGGGGAGCCATTTCCGCATGGCGACCTCCGGGTAGTGCGAACGATATCGACGCCAAGCGTGCGAGATGTTTGAATAACCATCCAGCTATCCGGCCGTCGATGTGAGATTCCGCCTGTGAACCCCGAAGACGAACTCGAATCCTCCGTTCTCGATACGCTCGACAAGCAGATCGTGCACGGCCTGGTCACCGATGCCCGCATCCCGTTCGCCACCCTCGGCGCGATCCTCGGTGTCTCCGAACAAACCGTGGCCCGCCGCTATCGATCGATGCGTCAACGCGGCATCCTGCACGTCTCCGGCCAGGTCAACGCTATGCCGCTGGGGAATACGCGCTGGATGCTGCGGGTGCGGTCCACCCCGGACAAGGCGCTGCGACTGGCCGAATCGCTGGCGCGGCTGCCGGATGTGAGCTGGGTGGCGCTGCTGTCGACCGGTTCGGAGGTCACCTGTGTGAGCCGCCCGCGCTCGATCGAACAGCGAGACGCGTTGCTGCTCAACGTTCTTCCGCGGGCCAGCCAGGTCACCGGGTTGATGGCCTACGAGATCATCCACCGGTTTCCGCTGGCGGAGGAGTGGCCGCGCTACAGCCGCTTGCTGACCGCCGAACAGCTGCGGCAGCTGGGACCGCGGCCCGCGATGAACGATCAGCGTGGACCCGACGCGCCGATGGACCTGTCCGCGGCCGACGAGGCGATGCTCGCGCTGCTGGCCCGCGACGGGCGTGCCTCCTATGCCCGGCTGGCGGCCGAAACCGGCTGGAGCCCGACCCGGGTCGCGCGGCGGATGTCCGAGCTGGCGGCGGCGGGCGTGCTGTATTTCGATCTCGATTTCGCCGTCGAGCGCATGGGATACGCGGTGCGGGCCTCGCTGTGGGTGCGGACGAGCCCGGCCGAGCTCGACGCCGTCGGCCGGGCGATCGCCACCCATTCGGAGACGGCGTTCGTCGCGGCGACCACCGGGCCCACCAATCTGGTCGCCTCCATCGTCTGCCGCGACAGTTCGCACCTGTACCGCTACCTCACCGAGCGGCTGGGGGCTCTGGACGGGATCGTCGACGTCGAGGTCACCCCGACGCTGCGGATGCTGAAACAGGCGCAGGCGTTGATGCAGACCGACCGGATCGCGGTGGTGCCGACGGCGACTCGATGACGAGGACACGGCCGGATCGAGGCCGCATGACCGGCCGGATAGCGCGGCGATTGCCGGGAACGGGGTGCGGCTGTGCGGCTGCCGTGCGTGTCGGCGGGCGCGTCGCTTGCCTCGAACACGTGTTCGTCTAAGCTTGCCGTCAGAACTTGTCGGTGCCGCCCTCTACCGTGGGCGCCAACCACACAACGAGACTTACCCGTCAGAAGGGGAACAGACGATGGCACCACAGGCCTACGACCGCGACAAGGCGCTCGAGCTCGCTCTGGCGCAGGTCGAGAAGAGCTTCGGTAAGGGCGCGATCATGCGCCTGGGCGAGGAGGCGCATCAGCCCATCTCGGTCATTCCGACGGGTTCGATCGCGCTGGATGTGGCGCTGGGCATCGGCGGTCTGCCGCGTGGCCGCGTCGTGGAGATCTACGGTCCGGAATCCTCCGGTAAGACCACGGTCGCTCTGCACGCCATCGCCAACGCGCAGGCCAACGGCGGACTCGCGGCCTTCATCGACGCCGAGCACGCGCTGGATCCGGAATACGCCCGCAAACTCGGTGTCGACACCGACGCCCTGCTGGTGTCGCAGCCCGACACCGGTGAGCAGGCGCTGGAGATCGCCGACATGCTTGTGCGCTCCGGCGCGCTGGACATCATCGTCATCGACTCCGTCGCGGCGCTGGTACCGCGCGCGGAAATCGAGGGCGAGATGGGCGACAGCCACGTCGGCCTGCAGGCCCGCCTGATGAGCCAGGCGCTGCGCAAGATGACCAGTGCGCTCAACAACTCCGGCACCACCGCCATCTTCATCAACCAGCTGCGCGAGAAGATCGGCGTAATGTTCGGCTCGCCCGAAACCACCACGGGTGGTAAGGCATTGAAGTTCTACGCCTCCGTGCGTCTGGATGTGCGCCGCATCGAGACGCTGAAGGACGGCAGCGATGCGGTGGGTAACCGCACTCGCGTCAAGGTCGTCAAGAACAAGGTGTCGCCGCCGTTCAAGCAGGCCGAATTCGACATCCTCTACGGTGTCGGCATCTCCAAGGAGGGCTCGATCATCGATATGGGTGTCGATCAGGGTTTCATCCGCAAGTCCGGCTCCTGGTACACCTACGAGGGCGATCAGCTCGGCCAGGGCAAGGAGAACGCCCGCAAGTTCCTGCTGGAGAACAAGGACGTGCGCGACGAGATCGAGAAGAAGATCAAGGAGAAGCTCGGCATCGGTGCCGACGTCACCGCAGACGCGGGTGCCGAGGCGCCCGTCGACTTCTAACCGATGCCGCACCGGGAAGCGCCGGGGTCCACACCCCTCCCGGACCCTGGCGCCTCTCGGCTCGACGCCGTCGAACGCCTGCGGCGGCAACTGGAAGACATCGACTCCCGCTCCCGACGCAGTGGCGACCCGGACGACGAGTCGTGGCCGAAACCCGTTCGCCGACAGGGCGGTTCGCCCCGTCGCCGGCGATCGAAGCAGGACGCGGGGGATTCGCCCACCGGTGTATGGCGTTCCGACGACGGCCCGGTGGCCCAGCATGATTCGGTCGATGCCACGGGCACATCCGGCCCCGTCGACCGGCCGGTATTCGAGCCCGAGCTTCCGCCCCGCATCGAGCCGGAGATTCGGTCCGGTTCCGAGTCCGAGGTTCGGCGTGGTGGTGGGCCGGAGGTTCGCTCTGGTTCTCAGTCCGACGGTCGATCTCGTGGTGGACGCGAAGTTCGCTCCGGCTCCGAGACCCAGGCTCGGTCTCATGGTGGGCCTGAAGTTCGCTGCGGCTCCGAGCCCGAGTTTTGGCGTGATGAGCCGGAGGTTTCGTCCGGTTCCGAGCCCGACGCTGGGCGTCGTGGTGGGCTCGAGGGGCGGGACGGTTCCGAGCCTGAGGGGCGGATGCGGTCGAGTGTCGAAGCCGCGACCTCCGGTCGATTCGGTGATGGCTCTGCGACACAAGACTCCCAGGTGCGCAATCGAATTCGCGCACTGCAGGCCGAGGTCGACGCGCTGCAGCGCGGGTGGGGCGAGCGTGGCGACGGAGATCGTCGGCATGGCCGCGCTCACCGGGCGGAGGGGCACTCGAAGGGTGGCGACAACGGCTCGTTTGTTCCGGGCGACGGCCCCGTGGCGGACCCCCGGTCGGATGACGGGGCGGACGACCGCGGCTCGAGAAAACGGTCACGCGGGGACGGCGGCGACAGGGGAGAGCACCGGGGTTCGCGGCGTCGATCCGGCACCGACGGCGGGAAGCGTTCCGACGCCGCGCAATCCGCTGCACCGAAGGCGGGGACCGAGGCGCAGGCCAAGGACATTTGCCTGCGCTTGCTCACCGATCGGGCGCGCAGCCACGCCGAACTGGCGGACAAACTGGCGGCCAAGGGGTTCGCGCCCGAGGTCGCCGAGCGGGCACTGAACCGCCTCGCCGAGGTCGGGCTGATCGACGATGCCGCCTTCGCCGAACAGTGGGTGCATTCCCGCCACACCTTCTCCGGCAAGGGGAAAAAGGTTCTTGCGCAAGAACTTCGACGTAAAGGGGTGTCCGACGCTGACGCCGGGCCCGCGCTGGCCGCCATCACCCCGGCCGACGAGAGCGCCCGCGCCGCCGAACTGGTCCGCCGCAAACTCACCACCCTGCCGTCGGATCTCCCCACCGACAAGAGGACCAACCGGCTGGTGAGCATGCTCGCCCGCCGCGGCTACAACCAGTCCATGGCCTACGCGGTGGTCAAGGACGAACTCGCCGCGGCCGCCACGTCGAGCAGTGGCCCCGACGGTTTCGACCACACAGATCACGTCGCGGACGACGAACCCGCCGACGGTGCCGGGCCTCTTGCAGCGGAACATCATTCGCCGAAGGGCCGGGACGGCGGAGGGGCCGGGCTCGGCGGGACCGGGGCGGTGTCGCGGAAGTCCGGGCCCGACGACGCCGAGCACGCCGCAGAGTTGGTGCGGAAAAAGCTCGCAACGCTGTCGCGCGACGTACCGCGGGACAAGGCAACCGCGCGGCTGGTGGGCATGCTCGCCCGCCGCGGTTACCCGCAGTCCATGGCGTATGCCGTGGTGAAGGATGAAATGTCCGCGGCCGCGCAATCCTTTGCCGCACAGCCGAACCGGACCGAGAACTCCGTCGGCGATACCGAGGAGAGCGCCGGCACGGATGCGGTAGCGGCGGATTCCGGCCACGACGACGCGGAGCGAGCAGCGGAACTGGTGCGCCGCAAAATGCGCACCCTGCCGCGCAACCTCTCTGAGGACAAGGTGGTCAACCGCCTCGTCGGCATGCTCGCCCGCCAGGGATACCGGCAGTCGGTCGCCTACGCCGCCGTGCGCGCCGAACTCGCGCAGGGTTACCCGCCCGCGTGACTCGACCGGTGTCCGGCGTAGGCCCTATGCTGCGCTGATGACCACCGACGTGCGGGGCGGCGGCAGCAGGCGCCGACGCGTCGGGGCGGTCGCCGTCTGGGTGGGGCTGGCGGTGGCGGGGTCGTTCACCCGTCCGTTCGGCGTTGCCGCGACGGCGCTGGTCGCCGGTGTGGCAGTCGTGGTCGCCGCCGGTGCCCTTCGGGTCGGGACACGACGAATGTCGCTCACGCCGGCGGTTCGGCGCGGGGTGGTGGTGTGGCCGATCCTGTTCGCAGCCGTACTGGCGTGGGAACTGTATGCCTGGCTGTCCCAGCCCGCACTGCTCGTCCCGGACGCTGCCCATCCGACCCTGTCGACCCTGCTCAGCCCCGCGCTGGAGGCTGGGCCGGGTCGCTTCCTCGGATGGCTGATCTGGTTGGGGGCCGGATGGTGGCTGGTGCGGAAATGACCGATCGCGCCCTCGTGATCACGGGATTCGCAGTTCTGGCCGTCATCGCGGTCAGCATGGCGGTGGTGGCACATCGGCGCCGCATGTCGTTCGCCGGCCTCGGCGCCACCGTGCGCTATCTGACCCGCACCCGAACCGCCCGCATCGTCGCGGTAATCCTGTGGGCGTGGCTCGGTTGGCATTTCCTGGCCAGATAGTGGGCAGGGAGGTGCAGCGGCCGATTGGACACCCATCCCCGGTCGCCGCGAGTGGCGTGGCCCGGCGACCGGGGCGGTGCGCGTCCAGGATCGACCATCGAGCCGGCGGGTGCGAGGGTTGTGCTCGGTGCGAGCGCAACTCGTCCCGCGGAGGACGTCGACACCGCCGCCCTGCCCAGCCTGCGCGCCCGAATCCGCCGCGTTCGCCGAACTGCCCGGTTACCGCGCGGTGGTCCGGCTCAGCGACATATCCACGCCCGGCGCGGCATCGGTGAGCACCGAATTCACACCCAGCACCGTCCGCCCTCGGCGCCGCGATCGCAACCGCTGCTCCACCCTGGTGGCGAGGAAGGTCAGCGCCCAGTTCAGGGCGATCATGATGACGGCGACCACGATCAGCGCCGGCACGGTGTTCTGCTCGGCCGCGCCCAGCTGCTGCCCCTGGCGCACGATTTCCTGATAGGTGATCTGGTAGCCGAGCGCGGTGTCCTTGAGCGCCACCACCATCTGCGAGATCAGCGCCGGCAGCATCGCCGTCACCGCCTGCGGCAGCAGGATGATCCGCATCATCTGACCCTTGCGCAATCCCAGCGCCTGGGCCGCCTCGGTCTGGCCGCGCGGCAGCGACCGAATGCCCGAGCGCACGATCTCGGCGATCACCGACCCGTTGTACACGGTCAGCGCGATCACCACGGCCGCCAGCGTCAGCTGATCGGAGGCGAACAGATTGTCCTTGGCGAACCAGTTGTAGAGGAAGATCATCAGGATCAGCACCGGAATGGCCCGGGCCACCTCGACGATCACTCCCGCCACCCACCGCACGACGCGATGATCGGACATGCGCAGCAAGCCGAAGACCACGCCGATCACCATCGCGAACACGATCGCCAGCGCGGCGGCCACCACGGTGCCGCGCAAGCCGGGCAGGATGTAGGTCTGCCAGACTTCCGACTCTACGAACGGCTTCCACTTCTCGGCGGTGAGCTGGCCCTTCTCGTCGAACGCCCGCCACACCAGCCAGCCGAGCACCACCAGGACCGCCAGCACCAGCACCGAATACAGCGCATGCCGCCGGCGCGCCTTCGGGCCGGGGACGTCGTAGAGGACCGAGGCATTCGCACTCATCGCTTCACCTCGAATCGCTTGGCCAGCCAGCCGAACAGCAATCCGGTGGGCAGCGTGAGAATGACGAAGCCGAGGGCGAAGATCGCGCCGATGGCGAGAATGTCGGCCTCGGTCTCGTTCATGGAGGCCATCAGTGCCGCCGCCTCGGCCACGCCGATCGCCGACGCGATCGTGGAATTCTTCGTCAGCGCGATCAATACGCTGCCCAGTGGCGCGATCACCGACCGGAACGCCTGCGGCAACACCACATGTCGCAGATTCTGACCGAAGGTCAAGCCCAGTGACCGTCCCGCCTCGGACTGCCCCAGCGGCACGGTGTTGATACCCGCGCGCAGCGATTCACACACGAACGACGCCGTGTACACGCTCAAGCCGAGGACGGCGAAACGAAAGTTGTTGGTGGGCAGGAAATCCAGCCCCGAACTCTCACTCGCGAGTTTGATGCCCAGGGTCGTGTAGAGACCGAGTGAGCAGAACACCAGGATCAACGTGAGCGGAGTATTGCGGAACACGGTCACATACGCGGTACCGATCCACCGCGCCACCGGAATCGGCGACACCCGCATCGCCGCCACCAGGGTGCCGATGATCAGCGCCCCGACGGCGGAGAACACGGTCAGTTTGATGGTTACCCAGAAGGCGTCCCACAGCTGATTGTCGTATCGGGAGATCAAGTCGAACACGGTGGACGCGCCCTCCTACTTCTCTGTGCCGGACAGGGTTCCGGGCGGCCGGAACCCGCGCCGAATCAGTAGCGGTCGACCTGCGGCGGCGACGGGATCGGGAAGGTATTGCCGAAGTTCTTCTCCAGCGACGCTTTCCAGGAGCCGTCGTTGATCATCGACTCGATCGCATCGTTGATCTTGTCGCGAGACTCCTTGTCGCCCTTCTTCAGGCCGATGCCGTAGTTCTCGGTCGTGAACGGCTGCCCGACCACCTTCAACTGGCCCGGAGATTGCGCGGCGTAACCGGCCAGAATGATGTTGTCGGTGGTGACCGCGTCCACCGCCCCGGATTTCAGCGCCTCCACGCACAGCGAATAGGTGTCGTATTCCTGCAGCTGCACATCGTTGGCGAAATTCTTCTGAATGTTCTGCGCCGGTGTGGATCCCTTCACCGAGCAGAGTTTCTTGCCGCCCTTCAGCGATTCCGGGCCGGTGATATCGGTGTTGTCGGCGCGCACCAGCAAGGATTGGCCCGCAACGTAATACGGCCCGGCGAAGTCGACCTTCTGCTTGCGCTGATCGGTGATCGAATAGGTGGCGACCACATAATCGACCTGCCCGTTCTGGATCAGCGTCTCGCGTTGCGCGGAGGGAGCCTCCTTGAAGGTGATCTTGTCCGGGCTCACGCCGAGCTTTCCGGCGACGTAGGTCGCCACGTCCACATCGAATCCGGAGAACGACCCGTCCCGATTGCGCAGGCCCAGACCCGGCTGATCGAATTTGATGCCGATGGTGAGTTTGCCTTCCGACGCGTGTTCGGTGGCGGTCTTGTTGCTGCCGCCGCCGCATCCGGTCGCGACGACCGCGATGGCCAGCGCGCCGATGCCGAACCGCAGCGCTCGGGTGATCCTCATCGAATGCCTTCTCTCTCGTGAAGTGTGAAGGGTCCTCCGCGGTGCGCGGGCCGGTCATCGATCCCGCCGCGGTCGTGCAGTGCGATCAATGGCTCAAGATTTTGCCCAGGAAATCCTTGGCACGCTCGGAAGCGGGTGCGGTGAAGAAGGTTTCGGGCGCCGCGTCCTCGACGATCCGGCCGTCGGCCATGAACAGCACCCGGTCTCCGGCGCGGCGGGCGAATCCCATCTCGTGCGTGACCACCAGCATCGTCATGCCCTCCTTGGCCAATGCGACCATCACCTCCAGCACCTCGTTGACCATTTCCGGATCCAGGGCCGAGGTGGGCTCGTCGAACAGCATCACCTTCGGATTCATCGCCAACGCCCGGGCGATGGCCACGCGCTGCTGCTGACCGCCCGACAGCTGCGCCGGATACTTGTCGGCCTGATCGGCGATGCCGACCCGCTCGAGCAGTTCCAGTGCCCGCGCGCGGGCCTGCTTCTTGTCGATGCGGCGCACCTTGACCGGCCCGAGCACGACATTGTCCAGGATCGTCTTGTGTGCGAACAGATTGAACGACTGGAACACCATGCCCACGTCGGCGCGCAACTTCGCCAGTGCGCGGCCCTCGGCCGGAAGCTCGACACCGTCGACGGCGATGGTGCCGGAATCGATCGGCTCGAGCCGATTGACGGTGCGGCACAACGTGGATTTGCCCGACCCGGAGGGGCCGAGCACGATCACCACCTGCCCCCGCGGCACCTCCAGATTCACATCGCGCAGCACATGCAGATCACCGAAATGCTTGTCCACGTTGCGGATCGAGATCATCGGCGGAACGGTCGCGGTTCCCGCGGATGCCTCGGCCGCGACCGGATCGGAGGTGTTCCCAGCGCTGGCGGTGCCGGGTGTTGCGTCGGCAGCATCGGTCATGACAGTCGACCCTAGAGCGGTCCTGCGCGAAATGCGCACTTTTGGCGCGTGCGTCGCGCCGTCGCCGCCTGCGCTTAACCCGGTGGTGACCTGGGCACCCGCCCGCGTGACCGGCGTCACCGCGGACCGGTCGCGGGCGACCGGGGTGGGCGTCCGATTTCGCGCAGCGTCTACCCTGGACCCGTGAATTCGTCCATGCAGGTTGCAGCGCATTCGGCTGCGGGACGCGCCCCCGGTTCGGCCACCGATCCGCAGTCCCCGCGGACCTACGAGGTGCGCACCTACGGCTGCCAGATGAACGTGCACGACTCCGAACGGCTGTCGGGCCTGCTCGAGGACGCCGGATACACCAAGGCGACGGGCGGGCAGACCGCCGATCTGGTGGTGTTCAACACCTGCGCGGTGCGCGAGAACGCCGACAACAAGCTGTACGGAACGCTCGGACATCTGGCGCCGATCAAGGCCGAGCGGCCCGGTATGCAGATCGCGGTCGGCGGCTGCCTGGCGCAGAAGGACCGCGACACCGTCGTGCGCAAGGCGCCCTGGGTCGATGTCGTCTTCGGCACCCACAACATCGGGTCGCTGCCGGTGCTGCTCGAGCGCGCCCGCCACAACGAGCAGGCGCAGGTCGAAATCCTGGAATCGCTGGAGGCGTTCCCGTCCACGCTGCCGGCTCGTCGCGAATCCGCCTACGCCGGCTGGGTGTCGATCTCGGTGGGCTGCAACAACACCTGCACGTTCTGCATCGTGCCCTCGCTGCGCGGCAAAGAGGTCGACCGGCGGCCGGGCGATGTGCTGGCCGAGGTGCAGGCGCTGGTGGATCAGGGTGTGCTCGAGGTGACGCTGCTCGGGCAGAACGTCAACTCCTACGGGGTGAACTTCGCCGAACCCGCACTGCCGCAAGGACATCCGGCCGATTTCGCACCCGAACACCGGGACCGCGGCGCCTTCGCGAAATTGCTGCGCGCCTGCGGCAGCATCGACGGGCTCGAGCGGGTGCGTTTCACCTCGCCGCATCCGGCGGAATTCACCGACGACGTCATCGAGGCGATGGCGCAGACTCCGAACGTGTGCCCGCAGCTGCACATGCCGCTGCAATCGGGTTCGGACCGCGTGCTCAAGGCGATGCGCCGGTCCTACCGCAAGGATCGCTACCTCGGCATCATCGAGAAGGTGCGGGCCGCGATGCCGCACGCCGCGATCACCACCGACATCATCGTCGGCTTCCCCGGCGAGACCGAGGAGGATTTCCAGGAGACCCTGGACGTGGTCCGGCAGGCGCGGTTCACCAGCGCCTTCACCTTCCAGTATTCGATCCGTCCCGGCACGCCCGCGGCCACCATGGCGGATCAGGTGCCCAAGGCGGTGGTCCAGGAGCGCTACGACCGGCTGATCGAACTGCAGGAACAGATCTCGCTGGAAGCCAATCGCGCGCTGATCGGCACCGAGGTCGAACTGCTGGTCGCCGAGGGCGCCGGTAAGAAGAACGCGGCGACCGCGCGGATGAGCGGCCGGGCGCGCGACGGCCGGCTGGTGCACTTCCGGCCCGGCGACGCGGCGATCCGGCCCGGCGATATCGTCACCGTCGACATCACCGAGGCGGCGCCCCACCACCTCATCGCCGACAGCCCGGTCCACACCCACCGCCGCACCCGCGCCGGCGATGCGCACGAACGCGGTGTACTGCCGAAGACCGCACCGATCGGGGTGGGCCTCGGATTGCCGCGGATCGGTGCCCCGGAGACTCTGCCGGCGGCCGCCGGTTGTGACACCGGATGCGAGGCGTGACCGATGGCCGAACGCGGGAACGAGGATGCCGATCGCGACGCCACGCCGGAGCGATCCGGTGACGCGTCCGCGCCGCAGCACCCGCACCAGCCACCGGCGCAGCAGCCGAACGATGCGACCGAGCCGAATGAGGAGAGCATGAACCCCGCAGAGTCGAAGGTCTTCGAGCAGTTCCGCGGCGACCTCGAGGCCGTCGAACGCAAGATCGCCGGCGAGATCGATCCCGGGACGCGAGCGATGGTCGTCGCGATCGCGGTGTTCGTCCTGCTGCTGTCGCTGATCCTGCCGCATGCCGGCGCCGCCCGCGGCCTGGATGTGCTGGCCTTCGACAACCACGCGCAGGCCGAGCACATCGGGCTGCCGTCGCGGGTCTTCGAATGGTTCGTGGTGATCTTCGGGATCGGGTTCTCGTCGCTGGCGCTGGTCACCCGCCGCTGGGCGCTGGCATGGGTCGCGGTCGCCGGATCCGCGGTGGGCAGCGTCTTCGGGGTGCTCTCGATCTGGCACCGCCAGACCCCCGGCCTCGGCAACTACCACGGCGCCGGACCGGGCATCGGACTGATTCTGGCCACGATCGGGATCGTGGTGCTGACCTTCCACTGGATCCGCGTGGTGTGGAGCCGGACCGCGCTCCAGCTCGAGGCCGAAGAGCGCCGGCGCATCGCGGCCGCCGAAAAGGAAGAGCAGGACCGGCGCCGGCTGTTCGGCGACGACAAGTAGCCGGTCCGGCGCTCAGCGTTGCAGCGCCACCACGGGGATGGTGCGCTCGGTCTTCTTCGCGTGGTCGGCGAAGAACGGATACAACGCGGTGAGCTCCGTCCACGCCCGGTCGTAGTCGGCGCCCTGCAGCGGTACCGCGGTGGCCGGATAGGTCTCCCGGTCGACCTCGACCGTCACCGCCGGATCGGCGACGAGGTTCAGATACCAGTCCGGATGTTGCAGGGCGCCCACGTTCGAGGCGACGACGAGCAACCGGTCGCCGTCGGGATGGAACATCATCGGCGTGGTGTGCGGCGTCCCCGACCGCCGGCCGGTGGTGGTGAGAAGCACCAGACGATCCCGGTGCATCCCCTCGATCGGGCCACCGGCGCGGAACTGCTCGATGACGCCTCGATTGATCTCGCGGACATCCATGGTCGGCTCCTCGTCGAGATTGCTGCGCGGCGGCGGCGCGCACCGGCCGGTCGGCGGCGAACTCGACACCGCCGGTCGGCGAACGAACGGCTCAGCGCCGGCTGACCGCACCCTCGGCGGCATCCGCCCATTCACGCCATTGCTTGGCCTGCTCGAGCGCCTTCTCGGCATCGCGGGTGCGGCCCGCCGCCTCGGCCTTGGCCGCCTGCTCCTCGAACTGGGCGACCCGCTCGCGGAACTGCGCCGCGCGAGCCATCGCCTCGGGATCGGTACGCCGCCACTGGGCGTCCACCGCCTCGCGTACCCGCTTCTCCAGCGCCCGCAGTTTGCCCTCGAGTTCGTGCATGCGCTCGCGCGGCACCTTGCCGATCGCATCCCACCGCTCCTGCAATTCGCGCAGGGCGGCACGCGCGGAATCCAGTGTCGCGGAATCGGGTTCGATGTGCTCGGGGATGCGGTCCTCGTAGTGGCGCAGCAGTTCCTCCTTGGCCGCCGCGTTCTGCCCGAATTCGGCATCGCGTTCGGAGGCGGCGGCGTTGCGCGCGGCGAAGAAGACGTCCTGGGCGCTCTTGAAGCGCCGCCACAACTGCTCGTCGGCCTCGCGGGGGGCGCGCCCGGCCGCCTTCCACTCGGTCAGCAGATCCCGGAAGACCGCGGCGGTGCCCACCCAGTCGGTGGAATCGGACAGCTCCTCGGCCCGCGCGCACAGTTCCTCTTTGCGTGCCTTCGCGGCGGCGCGTTCGCGATCGAGTTCGGCGAAGTGCGCGCCCCGGCGGCGGTTGAACGCCTCGCGCGCCTTGGAGAAGCGCCGCCACAGCGCGTCGTCGACCTTGCGGTCCACGCCGCGGATGGACTTCCACTCCTCGAGGATTTCACGCAGCCGGTCACCGGCCGCCTTCCACTGGGTGGATTCGGCGGCGATCTGCTCGGCCTCCGCGCACAGCGCCTCCTTGCGCTCGGTGTGCTCGTGCCGGGTGCGTTCCTTCTCCTCCTTGGCGTGGGCGGCCGCCTCGTCGGAATGTTCGATGATTGCTTGCAAACGCTGCGCCAGACCGTCCACATCGCCGATCACCGCCGCGGTGGGCAGGGATTCGGCGAGCGCGACGGCCGCGGCCTTGGTCTTGCGGGCGTCCGTGCCGGCCGCGAGGCGAGCCTCGAGCAGCGCGACCTCGGTGGCCAGATCGTCGAAGCGTCGCCCGAAATGCGCCAGGCCCTCGGCGGCGTCACCGGCCTGCCACGAGCCGACGACGCGTTCGCCGCCGGCGGTTTTGACCCAGGCGGTGCCGTCGTCGTCGACCCGGCCCCATTCGCTGGGATCGCTGACGGTCGGCACGACCACCGGATGCGGATGCTCATGGGCGGGGCCGGGGACGGGAGCTGGTTTGACGTGGTGCGTCGCCGCCGGTTTCGCCGCCGGTTCGGCTCGCGCCGCGGAGGGTTTGGGCGCCCCCGGCTTGGGTACTCCCGGGCGTGGCGCCGCGCCGGGCTTCGGGGCGGCATCGGCCGGAGTCGGACGCTTCGCGGCGGGATTGCTGGACTGCTGCGCCGCGCCGGTTTCCGGATGCACTGCCTTCTCGGTTCCGCTGTTGTCGGTCATCGCTCCTCATCCCTGCCGCGCGTCACGGCTGCCTGGTTACGCCCTAGCAGATCCCATTCAACCAGCCAATAGACAGAATTGCCCTCTCTTGCGAACGGTGGCGTGGACCGAGTGACGGTTGAGGGTGGTGGGAACACGATCACCCCGGGTGAGCGGCGGCCTCGGCTGCCGTTTCCCGGCGGCCGCTACCGTTGACGGGTGTTTCGTGTCGCCGCGCTGATTCCCTCGCCGCTCGTGCTGATTCCCGAACTGGGCGGTGCGACCCCGCTGACCGACGCCACCCACCCGGCCGCGCAGGTACCGCAACTGCGCGAGGCCGTCCTGGAGGCGGGGCGGCTGCTGGCCCGGCAGGCCCGGCACTGGACCATCGTCGGCGCGGGCACCGAGCCGCCGACCGGCGTGGGCAGTTTCCGCGGCTTCGGCGCGGACGTCCGGGTCGCGTTGTCGGCGACGGACCCCGGCGGTGAGCCGCGATTCGACTGGCCGACCGCACTGCTGGTGGGCGCATGGCTGCGCGGACGGATCGCGGCCGAGGACGGCGAGGACATCGAGGCGCGGGCGCTGCCGGTCGATCCCGGCGCCGAGCCCGCCCGCTGCGTGGATCTGGGGGCCCGATTGCGCGGCGAGCTGGACGCCGACCCGCGTGCGCACGGTGTGCTGATCGTGGCCGACGGCGCCGCGACCCTGTCCACCACCTCGCCCGGATACCTCGATCCCCGTGCCGAGGGCGAACAACAGCGGATCGACGCCGCTCTCGACGCCGGTGACCGCGCGGCGCTCGGCGCACTGGACCCGCGGCTGTGTGCTGAACTCGAGGTGGCGGGCCGTCCCGGCTTTCAGGTGCTGGCCGGCCTGTTCGGTATCGACACCGCCGATCCGAAGGTCGAAACCCTCTATCGCGCAGCACCTTTCGGTGTGGGCTACCACGCGTCGGTCTGGTATCCGGCGGGTGCGCGATGAGTGCGCCCATCGCCGTCATCGGCCCGACCGCGACCGGAAAGTCGGATCTGGCACTGGAATTGGCGGTTCGCCTGGACGGGGAGATCGTCAATATCGACGCCATGCAGCTGTATCGCGGCATGGATATCGGCACCGCCAAACTGCCGCCGCAGCAGCGCCGCGGCATTCCGCACCACCAGCTCGACGTGCTGGAGGTGACCGAAACGGCCACCGTCGCCGCGTATCAGGCCGCGGCCTCCGCCGACGTCGAGGACATTCTCGCGCGCGGCCGGGTGCCGGTCATCGTGGGCGGGTCGATGATGTACGTCCAGGCGCTGCTGGACGAGTGGGAATTCCCGGCCACCGACACCCGCGTCCGCGAGAAGTGGGAGGCGGTCCTCGAACGCGACGGGGTCGCCGCCGTCCATGCCGCCCTGCGCGCGGCCGATCCCGTTGCGGCGCAGACCATTCTGCCCACCGACGGGCGGCGGATCGTCCGGGCGCTCGAGGTCGTCGAACTCACCGGCCGTCCGTTCGCCGCCTCGCAGCCGCAACGCGGCACGCCCCGATGGAATACCACGATCATCGGGGTCGACCGCGAGACCGCCGAACTCGACGCGCGCATCGAGACCCGCACCGAGACGATGTTCGCGCAGGGTCTCGTCGACGAGGTGCGCGAATTGATCGGCCGCGGCCTGCGCCGGGGCCAGACGGCACGCCGGGCGATCGGTTACGCACAAGTCCTGGCTCATCTCGGCAACGAATACGACCTGAGCCATGCGCGTGAGCGCACGCTGATCGGCACCCGCCGCTACGTGCGCCGGCAACGCTCGTGGTTCCGCCGTGACCCGCGCGTGCACTGGGTCGACGGCGCCGATCCGCGCCTGGCGGATGCGGTACTGGCCCATGTGCTCGACGAACAGGAATCGATTCGGCAGTGACCCGCCCATCGACCACCCGCCCATCGACGATCCGTAATGCCTCCGTGGGGGAGTGGCGAGCCTATCTCGGCAACCGCGCCCGCCGCCGGCGCGACGGCCGCTTTCTCGTCCACGGCCGCGAACCGATCACCGCGGCGGTGGCGAACGGCTGGCCGCTGGAGGCGGTGCTGTACCGCCTCGGCGCCCCGCTGCCGGCGTGGGCGCGCGAGGTGCTCGCCAACGACGCGGTGCCGGCGATCGGACTGGTCGGTGACGCCCTCGACGAACTCGCCGAACCCGATACCGGCACACCGGAACTGGTGGCGCTGGCGCACACCCGCAGCCGGGACGGCTCGGAGGTCCGCCTCGATCCGGCACGTCCGGTGGTCGTGATCGATAGACCGGCCTCCGCGCTGCGGCTGGGCAGTGTGCTGCGCACCGCGCACGCCTTCGGCGCCGCCGCGGTGGTGATCAGCGGTTCCGGCGCGGACGAATACGACCCGCGGTGTGTGCGCGCCTCGGCCGGCGCGTTGTTCGCGGTGCCGGTGGTGCGAGTGCCCGGCCCGGCTGCCGTCGCCGAACTGCGTGCGGGCGCGGGAGTCCCGGCCCGGCTGGTCGGTGTCGGTGCGGACCCCGCCGACGAGCCGGTCGATGCGCACACCTTCGCGGATGCGACGATCATGGTGCTCGCCGACGAGGGCGAGCTCGACGCGCGGTGGCGCGACGCATGCGACGAGATGGTGCGGATTCCGGCGGGTGCGATGCCGGTCACCCCCTGCGCCGTATCGGTCGTGCTGTACGAAATATCCCGGCAGCGCCGGGTGTCGGTATCGAAGGTGAACGCCGGCGCGGCCGGTGAATAGTGCGGGACGGGTGGAGGAACGACGTCGATGAGCGAGCAGGTGCAGACGGTGTCCGGCGCGGCCGATATCGAATTCGGCAAGGGCCACGGGACCCAGAACGATTTCGTGGTGCTGCCCGACGCCGACGCCCGCCTGCGCCTGGCCCCCGACACCGTCGCCGTGCTGTGTGACCGGCGCCAGGGTATCGGCGCCGACGGTGTGCTGCGCGTCGCCCGGGCGGGGGCGCTGGTGGAGCGCGGCGAGCTGGCCGAACTGCCCGACGGTGTGGCCGCGGCGGACTGGTTCATGGACTATCGCAACGCCGACGGGTCGATCGCGGAGATGTGTGGCAACGGCGTGCGCGTGTTCGCCCACTATCTGCTCGCCACCGGAATGCAGCGGGATACCGAATTCGTGGTCGGCACGCGGGCGGGCGCGCGCTCGGTGGTCGTGCATTCCTTCGACGAGGTGCACGGCGAGGTCACCGTCGGTATGGGCCGCGTGCGGATGCTCGGTGATTCCACCGCCACGGTCGCCGGCAGCGCGTTGCCCGGAGTCGGGGTCGACGTGGGCAATCCGCATCTGGCCTGTGTCGATCCCGGGCTCACCGCCGACGGATTGGCCGCGCTCGACCTCACCGTGCCACCCGGTTTCGATCCGGAGTTGTTCCCGCACGGTGTGAACGTGGAGATCCTGACCGCGCTCGGCGAGGACGGCGCGGTCGATATGCGGGTCTACGAACGCGGTGTCGGCGAAACCCGCTCCTGCGGCACCGGCACGGTCGCCGCCGCGGCCGCGGCACTGACGAGTGCGGGCATCGATCCGGCGGCGGATTCGGCGCAGGTAAAAGTCCGGGTGCCCGGCGGCGCCGTCACCGTGGGCATCGATCACGGGCAGGCGTGGTTGCGCGGCCCCTCGGTGCTGGTCGGTTCCGGACACCTCGCCGGTGAGTGGTGGGCCGGTGCCTGATCCGTGTGAGCTGCGCTGTACCGGGGCCGCTCCCGGCGTCAGCGGAAATATCCGAGTGCGCCCGGTGGTTATGGCGTGGGACCATGGAGGTGTATGAGGAAATCACAAACGTACGAGTTCACCCCGATCGAGCAGCTCGACTCGGAGACGGACGGCTACGCGGACCAGGACTACAGCATCGGCGATGACGACGCCGATACCGGCGTGACCGATTACGACGCCGACGAGGACGACGGCAGCGGCTACTCCGGCAACGGCTGGGCGGCCGCGCCCACGGTCGGTGAACTGCAACTCGACGAACGCAGCGCGCTGCGCCGTGTCGCGGGGCTGTCCACCGAGCTCACCGACGTCACCGAGGTCGAGTACCGGCAGCTGCGACTGGAGCGAGTCGTGCTGGTCGGCGTGTGGACCGAGGGCAACGCCGCGCAGGCCGACGCCAGCATGGCCGAATTGGCCGCGCTCGCCGAAACCGCCGGCTCCCAGGTGCTCGACGCGCTGATCCAGCGCCGCGACAAGCCCGATCCGGCCACCTACATCGGCTCGGGTAAGGCCGACGAATTGCGGTCGGTGGTGCTCGGGACCGGCGCCGACACGGTGATCTGCGACGGTGAGCTGACCCCCGCGCAGCTGAACGCGCTGGAGAAGGTCGTCAAGGTGAAGGTCATCGACCGCACCGCGCTGATTCTGGACATCTTCGCCCAGCACGCCACCTCCCGCGAGGGTAAGGCGCAGGTGTCGCTGGCACAGATGGAGTACATGCTGCCGCGACTGCGCGGCTGGGGTGAATCGATGTCGCGGCAGGCCGGTGGCCGCGCCGGTGGTGCGGGCGGCGGTGTGGGTACCCGTGGCCCCGGTGAGACCAAGATTGAAACCGATCGCCGCCGGATCCGCGAGCGGATGGCCAAGTTGCGCCGCGAGATCAAGGAGATGAAGACCGCCCGTGACACCAAGCGGTCGCGGCGCACCTCCAGCGGCATTCCGGCGGTGGCGATCGTCGGCTACACCAACGCCGGGAAATCCAGCCTGATGAACGCCCTGACCGGCGCGGGCATCCTGGTGCAGGACGCGCTGTTCGCCACCCTGGATCCGACGACTCGCCGGGCCGCGCTCGACGACGGCCGCGAGGTCGTCTTCACCGACACCGTCGGATTCGTCCGGCATCTGCCGACCCAGCTGGTGGAGGCGTTCCGGTCCACCCTCGAGGAGGTCACCGGCGCCGATCTGCTGCTGCACGTGGTCGACGGTTCCGACGCATTGCCCGATCAGCAGATCAAGGCCGTGCGCGAGGTGATCACCGATGTGCTGCGCGAGCAGGGCGAGGGGTCCGGGCCGCCGGAGTTGCTGGTGGTGAACAAGATCGACGCGTTGGACGCGACGCAGCTGGCGCATCTGCGGGCGCAGCTGCCGGGCGCGGTGTTCGTCTCGGCCCGCAGCGGACGCGGCATCGACCAGTTGCGCGAACGGCTGGCGGAGATCCTCGGCGGGCTCGATGTCGAGGTGAGTGTGCTGCTCCCGTACACTCGTGGTGATCTGCTCGCGCGCATCCACTCCGACGGCCGCATCATCAGTTCCTCGCACGAGGAGGGTGGTACGCGGGTGCGGGCCCGGGTTCCCCGGGCGCTCGCACCGACCCTGTCGCAGTACGCGCACGCGGGCACCATCGGCAGTGCGGAAGCAGCGGGGCCTTCGCACTGAAGCTTTCGTAGTCTGTGTGCCACAGTCGTTTTCGGTAGAATCGCGTCGTCACCGAACGGCTGCAGGGAGGGTGCAAATGTCCGGGAACGATGTCATGCCTGTCGATTCCATGCCTGTCGAATCCACCGCCGAGCGCTCGTCGGCAACACCGGGGCAGTCCGCGTCGCCGGACGCTTCCGTACGGCCGAGCGCCGGCGCGAAGCCGAGCGTTCCCGCCACGCTCAGTGACGGCGCACCGTTGCGAATGACGGTGCCCGCCATCGATCTTCGCGTTTTCGACGCGCTGTCGACGCCGGTGCGGCTGTGGAACAGTCCGGTTTTCCACGGGCTGGACAACATTCCCGAGACCGGCCCGGTCATGCTCGTCGGCAACCACACGCTGCTCGGCGGCGTGGACGCGCCGCTGCTGGTGCACGAGATCTACCACCGCACCGGCCGGGTGGTGCGCGGCCTCGCGGAGAACGTGCTGATGCGGGTGCCGCCGGTGCGTGAGCTCGTGCACCGGATCGGCAGCGTGCGCGGTTCGCGCGACAACTGCCGCACCCTGCTCGACAACGGCGAGGCCGTCATCGTGTTCCCCGGCGGCGGCCGCGAGGCGATGCGCCGCAAGGGTGAGAAATACCACCTCAAATGGGAGGGGCGTACCGGCTTCGCCCGCATGGCGATCGAGGCCGGCGCACCGATCCTGCCCACCGCGATGATCGGTGCCGACGACGTGTTCGACGTGGTCTTCGACGGCGATCATCCGGTGATGAGCCCGCTGCGCTGGACCGTCGAGGCGCTCGGTATCCGCGGCAATCTCACTCCGCCGCTCATGCGCGGAATCGGTCCCACCGTCGTGCCCCGGCCCGAACGGTTCTACTACTCGATCGGCACGCCCATCGAGACCACGCCGTGGCAGGACGCCACCGATCTGGACGCCGCCGCCGAGGAATTGCAGCAGGTGGTGCGCAAGGCGCTGGAGGAGGAGATCACCGCTCTGCTGGCCGAGCGCGATCGTGATCGCGGTCGCACCCTGTGGGGCCGCGTCCGCGGCGCTGTCGGACTGTAGAGGTTTACCCGCGTTCAGGGTGCGCAGAGATCACCTGCTGAAGCTTTTCGCACAGGTGGGCGACTTTTTTCGGATCTGAAGTGAACCGCGATTCCCCTTCCGGGTACCGTATGTGGCAGGCGAGTTGCCGATGTGGTCACTAGGAGGTTGGCGTGGAGCGCACCCTTTTCGAGCCCGAACACGATCTGTTCCGGGAGTCCTACCGTAAATTTCTGGATCAGCACGTCGCGCCGCACCATGCCGAGTGGGAGCAGGCGGGCGTCGTGGATCGCCAGCTGTGGCTGGAGGCCGGTAAGCAGGGTTTCCTCGGCATGGCCGTGCCCGAGGAGTTCGGCGGCGGCGGCGTCAAGGATTTCTGCTACAACGCGGTGATCACCGAGGAGACCACCAAGGGTCAGTACTCGGGTCTGGGCTTCTCGCTGCACAACGACGTGATTGCGCCGTATCTGCTGGAGCTGGCCAACGACGAGCAGAAGCAGCGCTGGCTGCCCGGATTCTGCTCCGGTGAGATCATCACCGCCATCGCCATGACCGAGCCGGGCACCGGTTCGGATCTGCAGGGCATCAAGACCCGCGCGGTGAAGGACGGCGACGACTGGGTCATCAACGGCGCCAAGACCTTCATCACCAACGGCATCAACTCCGACATCGTGATCGTGGTCGCGCAGACCGATCCCGAGAAGGGGGCGATGGGCTTCTCGCTGCTCGTCGTCGAGCGCGGCATGCCCGGCTTCGAGCGCGGCCGCAACCTCGACAAGATCGGTCTCAAGGCGCAGGACACCGCCGAGCTCAGCTTCACCGACGTGCGGGTTCCGGCCAAAAACCTGCTCGGCACCGAGGGCATGGGCTTCATCCACCTGATGCAGAACCTGCCGCAGGAGCGGATGTCGATCGCCGTGATGGCCGCCGCCGCGATGGAAGGCTGCCTGGAGACCACCATCCAGTACGTGCGCGACCGCAAGGCCTTCGGCAAACCGATCGGCGCCCAGCAGAACACGCGTTTCGTCCTGGCCGAGCTGGCCACCAAGACCACCGCGGTGCGCGTGCTGGTCGACCGCTTCATCGAGGCCCTCAACGTCGGCACGCTCTCGGCCGAGGATGCCGCGATGGCCAAGTGGTGGAGCACCGAGGAACAGCTCGACCTGATCACCAAATGCCTGCAGCTGCACGGCGGTTACGGCTACATGCGCGAGTACCCCATCGCCAAGGCGTATATGGATGCGCGCGTGCAGACCATCTACGGTGGCACCACCGAGATCATGAAGGAGATCATCGGCCGCTCCTTGAAGCTGAGCTGACGACGCCGAGCTGACGTACTTCGGCTGCCCGTCTCCGGCAGCAACGGCCGCCGCCGGACCACCGGCGGCGGCCGTGGTGTGCCGCAAGCGTTTTCGCTCCTAGGAGCCCGTTCCGGACAGTGCGGTGGCCGCCTCGGTGAGGTCGGCGACCAGCCCTTCGTAGGCCTCGTCGCGATCGGGAGCGCGCAGCGCGGCGGCCGGATGGATGGTGGCCAGCGCACGGTGATCGTCGTGCGCGATCAGCCGCCCGCGGTCGCGGGTGATCCGGAAATCGGGACCGAAGACGGCCTGGGCGGCCACCGCACCCAGGCAGACCACCAACTGCGGGCGGATCGCGTCGAGTTCGGCGGTCAGCCAGGGCGTGCACGCGACGATCTCGGTGCGCCCGGGCTTCTGATGGATGCGTCGCTTACCACGCTCGGTGAACTTGAAATGCTTCACCGCGTTCGTGAGATACACCGCGTCACGGTCGATTCCGGCATCGGCGAGGGCGCGATTCAGCAGCGTCCCGGCAGGGCCGACGAACGGGTGTCCGGCCAAATCCTCACGGTCGCCGGGTTGCTCGCCGATCATCACCATCGGGGCGTGCGCCGGGCCCTCGCCGAAGACGGTCCGGCTCGCATGCCGGTACAGATCGCAGCCGTGACATCCGCCCGCGGCCTCGCGCAATCGCGCGAGATCCATGGTGTCCGGCACGAATTCCGCCGCACCCGGGGCTTTCACCATGATCGTGCCGTCACCGTCACTTCGCGCCCATTTCGGTCTCGATCGCCGAACAGAACGCGTCCAGATCGCGCGGATTGCGGGAGGTGATCAGCGTCCAGCCGTCCTGCGTCCGGACCACCTGCTCGTCGACCCACTGACCGCCCGCGTTGCGCACATCGGTCTGCAGCGACGGATACGAGGTCATGGTCTTGCCGCGGATCAGATCGGCCTCCACCAGCAGCCACGGGCCGTGGCAGATCGCGGCGATCGTCTTTCCGGCGTCGGCGAATCCGCGCGCCAAGTCGACGGCCTCCTTGGTGGTGCGCAACTTGTCGGCGTTGACGGTGCCACCGGGCACCACCAGCGCGTCGAAATCGCTCACCGACACCGAGGCCAGATCGGTGTCGGGGTCGACGGTGGTGTCGGCTTCGGTGTCGTGCACGAAGGTCTGCACCGCATCGGTGGACGGGGCGGCGTGGGTGACGTGAATTCCGTTGGCGCGCAACTGCTTCAGCGGCTTCAGCAGCTCGTCGCGTTCCACACCGGTCTGTGAGGTGACCACCAGGACGGTGGGCTCTCGCTCGGGTCGGCTCATCTCGTCTCCTTCTCGCGGCTCGCGCGGGCGCTCAGGCGCCCTGCAGGCGAATCAGCGTGTTGAGTAGTTCGGCCTGCTCGGCCAGTTCGTGCTGATCGGGGTGGTCGCCGATGCGGTCGGCCAGTTCGGGGCGCCGGATCAACTCCATTCCGTCCTCACCACTGTCGGTGGCGAGCCGGACCCGGCCTTCGGTCAGCACCAGGCGGGTGCCGGGACTGCCCGCGTCCAGCAGCATCCGCAGATCCTCGGCGGTGACCTGCGGATGCGTTCCAGGGGTCTGCTCATCGGATGTCATGTCCGGCGGGTGCCCGGCGCGGGGCCGGTGAAACACCGGCCTGCTGAACCGGTGGCCGCGGATCACGGCCGGGTACGGACGGGTTCGGGTCGGGCGTCGGGCCGGGGATCGGACGGCCAGGATCAGGCGGCGGCTCGGGAATGGGCTCCGGTGGTATCGGTCGGCCGGGGTCGGGCGGCGGCTCCGGAACGGGCTCCGGAGGGACCGGTCGGCCGGGGCTCGGCGGCGGAGGGCCGGGGATCGGATCCGGGGCGGGTCCCGGTATCGGGCGGCCGGGTTCGGGCGGACGGCCCGGAACGGGACCGGGCTCCGGGAACGGCGGCCGCGGATCGGGCTCCGGGGCCGGGATCGGACGTTCGGGCGTGGGATCCGGAACCGGCTGTGGCGGAACCGGTTCCGGGACCGGGGTCTCGCTCGCCCGTATTCGCGGTCCGGCGCTTTCGGTGTACATATCGGCTCCTCGAACGCATGAAGATTCGCGGTGCGATCCGCCCGGGCCCTACGACGGATAGGCCGGATAGGGCGCGGCCTTCAGGGTCCGCGCCAGATGCGCGGCATTGCGTGCCATGCCCGCGGTGGTCGTCGCGACGGCCTCGGGAGTGCTGTCCAGGTCCAGATAGTCGACGCCGCTCATGGCCTCGCCGTTCCAGTAGGTGCACCCCTGGGCCGGCACGGTGAAGCCGATGTCGTTGAGTGCCTGGAACGTATCGGCGCAGATCTTGTGCGCGCCGTCCTCGTTGCCGACGACGGCGGCAATCCCTACCTTGCCCACCATGGCGGGCCGGTTCTGGTCGTCGGTGACCGACAGTTCGGCGTCGAGGCGTTCGAGTACCCGCTGAGCGACCGAGGACATGTGGCCCAGCCAGGTGGGCGTCGCGATCAGTACGATGTCGGCCGCGCTGATCTGTTCGCGCAGGTGGGGCCACTGATCGCCGTCACCCTCATCCGCGGTGATGCCGGGTCGGATGTCCAGGTCGACCGCGCGCACGGTCTTGCCGGTGACGCCGTGGTTCGACAGTTCGCGCAGTACTTGTTCGGCGATCAGCTCGCTGCTCGATCGATCGGGCGACTTCTTCAGGGTGCAACTGATCGCGATGGCGGTGAGGTCGTCCCCGGGAGCTCGGGAACCGGTCGGGTCGTTCACAAGGTGCTCCTTTCGACGGGCGACGGGATGCTCTGTTTCGCGCATACCCGCCGATCTGCGCTCGAACCTGTCTGCCCCGGTGCGCCGATTGAAGGCGACGAGCACCGGGTATGCGGCGCCTATGGAGATTCCGCACCCCGAAGTGCGCCGAACATCCGGCCATCGGCACCTCTCGGCGTCCCGGCATCGGCCCACCCCGGCGCCGGTGACGGCGAACACCGGCGCGCCGCCGCTACCGCAGCCGCGCGGCGAACTCTCCGCCGGTCTGTGCGCACTGCTCAGCGGCACCGCCTGCCACGTCGATTTCGACACCGCGAACACCGACCCGTACGGCGAGGATCTGCAGCTGGCGTTGCACCTGTGCTACGAGTTGCATTACCGCGGATTCGATTCCGTCGACCCGCGTTGGGAGTGGGACCCGGCGTTGCTGCGCATGCGCGCCCACCTCGAGGACCGGTTCCTGGCCGCGATGCGACGCGATGTGCCCGGCGGCGACGACCTCGACGGCGAACTCGACGATCTGCTCGTCGAGCCGGTCGAGGGCACGGGCGTCGGGCACTTCCTGAACGAACAGGGCCAGTGGTGGCAGGTATGCGAATACTTCGCGCACCGCTCGATCTACCACCACAAGGAGGCCGATCCCTACGCGTGGGTGATTCCCCGTCTGCGCGGTCAGGCGAAGGCCGCGCTGGTCGCGGTCGAATACGACGAGTTCGGCGCCGGCCGGGGCGAGGACGTCCACGCTCAGCTGTTCGCCGATCTGCTGGCCGGCGCCGGCCTCGACGACACCTACCTGCACTATCTCGATGCCGTCCCGGCGCCGATGCTGGCGCTGGTGAACATGATGTCGCTGTTCGGCCTGCACCGGCAGTTCCGGGGCGAGCTGGTCGGCCACTTCGCGAGCGTCGAGATCGGGTCGCCACCCGCGGCGCGCCGCATGGTCGACACGCTGCGGCGGCTGGACGCGCATCCGGCGTGTGTGCGCTTCTACGCCGAACACGTGGAGGCCGACGCGGTGCACGAACAGGTGATGCGCCGCGACGTCATCGGGGATCTGTCGGTCCGCGAGCCCGAGTTGATCGCACCGATGGTCTTCGGCATCCAGGCGACGACATTGCTGGAGAACGCCATCGACCGCCACATGCTCGACAGCTGGTCGGCCGGGCGCAGCTCACTTCGTGACCCGGAGGCGATCCCGCGCGATCGCGCGGATTGATCATCGGAAGGCGGGTATTCGGCGATCATGAGATTGTTCCGCGCACCGGGTGTCTACGCCCCGACAGCCGATACCGGACTGCTGATCAGAGCGCTGGGGGCCGCCGCCATCCCGGAGGGGTCCCAGGTGGTGGACGTGTGCACCGGTACCGGCGCCGTGGCGATCGAGGCGGGGCGGGCCGGTGCGTCCGCGGTCACCGCGGTGGACATCTCGCGCCGCGCGCTGGCCTCGGCGTGGCTCAACAGCAGGTTGCACGGGGTGCCGCTGGAATTGCTGCACGGCGATTTCGGCCGGGTGCTGCACCGGCGTACCTTCGACGCGGTGCTGGCGAACCCGCCCTACGTGCCGGGCCCCGCGGAGATCCCGGCACACGGCCGGGCACGAGCCTGGGAGGGCGGGCCACGCGGGCGGGCGTTGCTCGACCCGCTGTGCCGGCTGATGCCGGAGCTGTTGCGCACCAAGGGAATCGCGCTGATCGTGCATTCCTCGCTGTGTGATCCGGATCTGACCGTACGTCAACTGCGCCACGGCGGGCTCAAGGCCGCGATCGTGGTGCGGGAAACCTGCGACTTCGGTCCGGTACTGAACCGGCGCGCGCACTGGCTGGAGCAACAGCGCCTGATCGAACCGGGAACACGGCAAGAGGAGTTGGTGGTGATCCGTGCCGATCGAGAATGACGAGCCCACCCCCGGCCCGGCCCGCCGCACGCGGGTCACGCTCACCAAGGACGGTCCGGCGCTCGTCGAGGGGCCGGTGGAGTTGGTGACCGACGACGGCCGCGTCGTGCGCTGCGATCGGTTCGTGGTCGCGGTGTGCACCTGCCGCCGGTCCGGGATCTATCCGCTCTGCGATACCACCCATCGCCGCCATCGCCGCAAACGCGGCGGCTGAACGCGCGTTCGGCGCGCGCGTCAGTGCTGCGGTGTCACGCTGGTGTGCCGCGGGATCAGTATCGCGGTGAGAACCGCGACCGCAGCCACCACACCGGCGGCCGCGTACGAGGTGACCGTGAGTGCGGAATCGAATGCCGTCGAAGCCATCTCGTGCACTCGGCTCCCGAGTTCACCGCCGATGTCGCCGGCCACCGCGATCGCGCCGCCGGCCGATTCGCGGGCCGTCTCGCCCTGGGCTCCGGTCAGCGGGACCTCGCTCATGTAATGGGTGAACAGCGCGCCGTGCACACTGCCCAGCAGCGCCACCCCCAGGCCGTTGCCCAGTTCGTAGCTGGTCTCCTCGACCGCCCCGCCCTGGCCGGCGCGTTCGGCCGGCACCGAGGAAACCAGAACCGCCGCGGCGGCGGTGACCGCGATGCCGTCACCGATGCCCAGGCAGACCAGGACCAGCGCGACCACGGCATAGCTGGTGGGTTCGGGCGAGATCGCCAGGACCGCGAAGCCCGCGGCGAGGATGAGCAGGCTGGTGACCATCACCCCGCGCACACCGATCCAGCGAAGCAGCGCCGGCGTCGTCAGCGAGCCGACCAGAGTCGCGACCGCGGCCGGCGCCGTCCGGATCCCGGCTTCGGCGGGAGAGTAGCCGTGAATGTATTGCAGCCACAACGAAATCAGGAACAGGGCGGCGCCGATCGCGATCATCGCCATCAGTGTCGCCAGGGCCGCGGCGAGGAAGACCGGTCGCCGGAACAGCCGGATGTCGAGCAGCGGATCGGTCAGCCGCAACTGCCGGCGCGCGAACCAGAACAGCATGGCGAGCCCGGCCGGCAGGACGCACACATTCAGCACGATGTCCTCCCCGCGCGCGAGATGTTTGACGCCCCAGACGAATCCGACGATACCGAGCACCGACAACGGCACACTCGGCCAGTCGAACGGGGTGGTCGACGGTGCCCGGTATTCGGGCAGCAAACCGATACCGGCCGCCAACGTGAGCACGACCACCGGCACGTTGATCCAGAACGCCGCGGCCCAGCCGAAGTGTTCGACCAGGACGCCACCCACGATCGGACCCACTGCCGCGCCGACCCCGGCGATGGCCGCCCAGATCGCGATGGCGCGGGTGCGTTCGTGCGGATCGTCGAAGATGTTGCGGATCAGCGAGAGCGTCGAGGGCATCACCATCGCGCCGCCCACCGCCAGGAGCACGCGGCCGCCGATGAGCTGACCGGTGACCTGTGCGGTCGCCGCGACCACCGACGCGACGCCGAACAGCGCGAATCCGGTCAGGAACAGCCGCTTGCGGCCGATCCGGTCGCCGATCGCGCCGAAGGTGATCAGCAGGCCGCCCAGAACCAACCCGTAGATGTCGACGATCCACAGCTGGGCGACCGCCCCCGGTTGCAGGTCCTCGATCAGCGAGGGCAACGCGACGTTGAGCACGGTGGCGTCCATCGCGACGAGCAGCAGGCTCGCGCACAGCACCGCCAGCATGCCCCAGCGGCCGCGTACGGGTGTCGCCGTCCGGTTCCGGTCGATCATCGGGCCTCCCGATTGCCGAAGCAGCTCCTGCTACTTTCCGGCAATCCTACAAATCCCGGATCGATGACCAAGGTCCCCGATTGCGGGGAATTTCCGCCCTGATCCGGCCACGTCGCGGCTGTTGAGCTGAGGGGCCGGCAAGGGAGACGGGTGAGGTGGCGCGAGGCAACGGGCACGGCTCATGATGTTCGCCGACGTCCACGACCCGGAGGGCAAGCGCGCGGCGTATGCGGGCCGCGGACTGCCGGTCACGATGATCGGTCCCCGGCCGCATCTGGTGACCGGTGGCCGATTCGGCCTGATCGCTGTGCCGAACCGACTGGGGCACAGGGTGATCGGCGCACTGCCGATCTGCGGTCCGGTGCTCTGGCATCCGCGGTCGCGGCGCCTGGCTTTCGTGGTCACCGCACCCGCCCCCGATCCGCCGCTGGCGCTGCTGCATCTGCTGCGTCTGCACTGTGTCGTGGTGGTCGGGCCGCGGCGCTGCGTGGCGCTGCCCCGCTTCGACGGCGCCGGCCAGACGGTGCTGTGGGTGAACGAACCTCGCCGCGACGTCGTGGCACCGCGTGAGGCGGTGATCATCGACCTGGCCCTGCGCTTGTCGATCGACTAGTGCCGCGCCCGACTAGTGCTGTGCCGCGGCCGCCTTGCGCAACCCGTCGAGAATGAGATCCAGGCCGAACAGGTACTGCTCCTCGCCGCTGCCGTGTGTGATCACCAGTTCGGGCATCAGATCGGTGATCGTCGGATGGGCCACCGGATCCAGCATCTGCAGGCGGCTGGGGATGTTCTCACCGTTGCGGCGCGCCGGGGCGAACACATGACGCAGCGCCGAGCCGAAGGTGTATTGCAACAGCACCACGTATCCGCGCGCGGTCTCCTGCCGGCCGAGGCCGGCGGCCCGTAACTGGGAGAGCACCAATTCCAGTGCGGCGGTGGCGGTATCGGCGAAATCGCCGTCGCCGTCGGGCTTCACGGCGAGTACCCGAAGCACCGCCGGGCGCTCCACGAGCAGCCGGTACAGCGCCTGGCAGCACGCCCGTACCCGGTCGGCCCAGTCGCCGGAGACGTCCGGCGGATGGAAGCTGTCGAGCACCTGATCGCGCGCGGCCTGCAGCAGTTCGTCCTTGCTGCGGAAGTAGGTGTAGAGCGTCATCGTGCCGACGTCCAGTTCGGCGGCGAGGGCGCGCATGGAGATGCCTTCGCAGTCGGTGTCGTCGAGCATGCGCAGCGCGGCGTCCACGATCGCCTCGGCGCTGAGCGTATGGCGCGGTACTCGGCGGCGGCCGCCCCCGGTTCGGGTTCGTCGGGCGGGCTCAGATGTCACGGCACTGTCTCCGGTCGGGATGAAATCCGGTCTCGCCGCCATTGTAGTATGCACGTACGACGTACCGTACGTTGTACGTCAGCCCTCGTCGTGGAGGTCGGGTCGTGGCTGCAACAACCATCTCGGGTCCGCTCGCGCAGGCTCCGGCGCGAGCCGGGGGCTGGTTTCGGGAAGTGGTGCTGGTCGTCGTGGTGTATTTCGCCTACGACGGCGCCCGGCTGCTGTTCGGCAGCGGTATCGACCACGCCCGTCACGACGCGCACGCGCTGCTGCGGATCGAGGACTGGCTGTGGCTGGACCCCGAACTGTGGCTGAACCGGATCTTCGTCGGCCACGCCTGGATCGCGATTCCGGCCGACTTCGCCTACGCCACGCTGCACTACGTCGTGACTCCGGCGATCCTGATCTGGATGTGGTGGGCGCACCGCGAGCAGTACCGGGCGGCTCGCACCCAGCTGGGCATCGCGACCGTCGCGGGCCTGATCGGATTCGTGGCATTGCCCACCGCGCCGCCGCGACTGCTGGAAGAGTCCCACGGTTTCATCGACGTGATGGCACTGCACGCCTCGGTGGGCTGGTGGCAGGGTGATGCCAGCACGCCGCGCGGATTGGATTCGCTCACCAACGATTTCGCCGCGATGCCGAGCCTGCACGTCGGCTGGGCGCTGTGGTGCGGGCTGATGCTGTACCGCTTCGGCCGGACTCCGCTCGCCCGCTGGGCCGGTGTCGGCTATCCGATTCTCATCACGCTGGTGGTGATCGGGACCGCGAACCACTATCTGCTCGACTGCGCCGCCGGTGCGGTCCTGATCCTCGCCGCCGGTTACGCCGCCGTGCCGTATCTGCGCCTCTGCGACGCGACCGCGGACGGCATCCGGGTCTGGTGGGCGATGGTGCGCGCGACGTCGCCGTGGCCCGCTCGGCGGCGCGCGGTGGTCGCCCCCTTCGCACCGGGCGCGCTCGCCGGGCCGGCACTCGGAATCGGCGCCGGGCCGGCCGGTGTCCTGCCGGAGCCGACGCGGGAGCCGCCCGTGCGCGGACCGGATCGGACCATCGACCGGGTCGCGGACGCCTCCGCGGGCGGACGAGGTGCGGCCGGATGCCGGGCGGCCGGCCGATCGCCGCGGCGTGCCGGACACCCGCTCGGGGCCGAGATCCGGTCCGGGCCGGACCTGGGCTGAACGTCGTCGCTCGCCTGGCGATGTCACCGGCCGCCGGTAGAGTGACATCTTTCGGTCGGGCCAGTCAGGAGGCAACAGGTGGACGTCAAATCGGCCGTGCGCGGCTTCAATTCGGTGGTACTCACGCTGACGGAGGCGCCGGTTCTCGGCCCGCTGATGCGGAAGGGGTTCGTCGAGATCAGCTATGTCGGGCGAAAGTCGGGTAAGACGTTCAGCACACCGGTGAACTATCGGCGTTCCGGCGATTCCATCCTCATCGGCGTCGCTATGCCCGATCGCAAGAGCTGGTGGCGCAACTTCACCGGCGAGGGCGGCCCCATCACGCTGCATCTGGACGGTGGCGACCGTCGCGGCCACGCCGTGGCGACGCGTGACGAGAAGGGCCGGGTGCGGGTACGGGTGCAGCTGGACGACAACACCGCCGCGGGCTCGGACTGATCCGGACACTCTGCGGCGCAGGAGTTTTCGAGGGGAGCGGTGCCCGCGCGGGCGGGCACCGGAGGCGTGCGGGAGCCGCTAGGCCGGTATTCGAGCCGTGAGACCGCTTGCGCGAGTGTCGTATTCGGCACCGTCGAGCGTCGGTGCGGTGAATCTGTGCAGATCGAATTCGTGGGTCCGTACACCGTGGTGGAAGGCGTCGAGCTCGGCTCGATCGAAGACGAGCTCCACATCCGTTGCGCGACGGCTGGTTTCGGTGCGCAGCACATAGCGTCCGTCGGGGCGCCGCAACTGCGTGATCGGTAATCGCTCGGTGCGCCCCGCGCGGATACCCGCCTGGTAGTTGTCGAACTGTTCGTCGGTGACCAGCAGCATCTCGGTGCTGCCCACGGCCGTGGCGGCGGTGGTGGCGGCAGTAGCGCACTTGTCGTCCCAGACGGCGGTCCATCCGTGTTTGCGTGCGACGCGCACGCAGTTCTGGTGCGGGGAACTGGCTGAGGCTTTTCGGAATTCACCTACGGTGAAGGTCGGTGGCCGCGTCATCGGATGCCCTTTCTACGGAGTAAAGCTGCCGGCGCACCGATGCGCGGACCGCCGCGCCGACCGTGCCGGCTAAGGCTTGTAGCCGACGGCCGCGAAATTACACGGCCGTGCCGGATCCGCTATGTCCACCGGTGCAGAGGGCCGCCAATCGGGGGCGTGCACGATCCCGGGATTCAGGAGTTCGAGGCCGTCGTAGAAGGCGGCGAAATCGTCACGGCGGCGCAGGGTCAACGGATCCGAGGTCTGCTTGTAGAGCTCTGCCGCCGCGGCCATTCCGCGTCTGACATCCTCGGACGCGTCGTCGAGACCGGCATGGCTCATCGCCACACAGCTGCCGCGCGGGAGCCGATCTCGCAGCTGGGCCATCAGCCGGTACGGGCGGTCGCTGTCCGGCACGAACGGCCAGACGCCGACGATGAGCAATCCGAGGGGCTGATCCGGATCGATGAGGCGCCGGGTCTCGGGATGGTCGAAAATATCGTCGGGACATCGCAGATCGGCATCGATGACCGCGGTGGTGGCGAGAGCGTCGGTACGGCGCAGCAGATCGAGCCAGCGCGCCACCGCCTCGGTGTTGTTGTCCACGTACACGACCCGGGTCCGCGGCTCGTGGGCCCGTGCGATCTCGTGGGTGTTGCCCGCCGTCGGCAGGCCGGCGCCGATGTCGAGGAACTGCCGGATTCCGAGTGTGGCCATGAAATCGACTGCGCGGCGCAGGAATTCGCGATTGTGCCGCGCCCAGGCATCGGCGTGGGGGAACAGCGCGAACACCCGCTCACCGAAGACCTTGTCGACGTCGAACAGCGCCTGTCCCGACAGATAGTAGTGGTACATGCGCGCCGCCGAGGGCCGGCTCGTGTCGATGTCGCGTGAGGGAAAGTCGTTGTCGCTCATAGCTGCCCGGCACTCCTTAGGCTTTGCAGATTACGGACGGTGGGTCACGTCCCGGTGACGCTCTCGCGTCGGAACGAACGCGCGATCCGGTCGATGAACGCTCGCGACCGATCGGGATCCGCTGCGGCCGCGGATAATCGGTCCCAGACGGTCTCCCGGGCGCGTACCGCGGGCTTGTCGTCGATATAGCGAATGTCGCCCTGGCTCTCCACGATCGCCATGTCCAGGTCGCCCGCCGCGCCGGGGGAGGGGACCCGCACCAGCGTGAAGCGGTCCTCCATCCCCGCGCCGCGGGTGGGGACGGTGAACGGCAGCACCTGCAGGATGATGTTGGGCCGATGCGACAGTTCGAGCAGGTATTCCAGTTGTTCGGCCATCACCGCGCGGCCGCCGTATTCGCGGCGCAGGCACGATTCCGAGAGCACGGCGTGGAAACGCGGTGCGGCGGGACCGGTGAGGACGTCCTGGCGGGCCAGCCGCGCGCGTACGGAATCCTCCACGGTGACCGCACAGGGATCGGCGGACGCGGTCTGCCCGTCGTGCGGGGGTTCGTGCAGGGCCCGGATATAGGACTCGCATTGGATCAGTCCGGGCACGATCTCGGCCTCGGTGACCCGCAGCAGACTGGCGTGGGCCTCGAGGTCCACCAGCAGACGCAATTCCTCGAGGTAGGCGCGGCGGTGCCCGGTGTTCCAGAAACCGCGTTTGTGGTTGTCCCGGCGTAACGCCTCGAGGCTGTCGAGATACCCGGGGTCGGTGAAACCCAATGCGACCGCGAGGCGTTCGAGATCGCCCACGGTGATCGAGCTGGCGCCGTTGATCAACATCGCGATCCGGCTCTGGCTGGTGTCGATGATCCGCGCGGCCTCCGCCTGATTCACCCCCGCGGCGCTGATCATATGGTCGATCTCGCGGCCCAGCAGCAATTTTCGCGCGGTACGTAATCGGGCTCCCATGGGTGCCAGCGTATCGGCGCGGCGCGCGGCCCGGGAGGTCGACGAAACGAAGCACTGCTGCGTGATGATCATACGTCCGACGAAATCTCTTCCGCCCCAATCGCTTTCCTTCGCGTGATAATCACGCTAGCATGTATCACGTTCAGGCTATCACGGTTTCGGCGACAGCCGAGCGCGGCCGGAGTCGCGAATACCCGCGGATCTGCCGGAATGGGCCGACGGTTCTCGTATGCCGGACCGGGCCGTCCGAATTGCGGACGGATGACCCGAATTCCGCCGATGATTGGGAGATCTCACAACCGCGGACCCCTGTGGTTCGGATGTTTGGGCCAACCCGCGCCGACTGCTCGTAATCACCGCGCGTCACCGTTACCTTCGTCAGTGCGATGGGGATCGGGCGCACGGAAGGAGCGCGATGCCGGCCTACGACTCCTGGGATGCGGAATCCGCGGAGGGCGATGGATTCGATTCCGGAAATGCCGGGAGTGCAACGCATTCCGATCCCGCGATAGTCATGCGAATGGGATTCGAACTGGCACTCATCCTGCTCGGCGATGCGCCCACCGGCGCGGCGCGGGCGCTGCGGCGACTCGAACACGCCGCGGCGGTGTGGGCGCGCGACGGCGTACCGATCGATATCGTGCAGCACGCGATTCACGACGGGGTGAAACTGACCCTTGATCGCATCGATCCGGCCGGTGGTAAAGGAACCACCGATCCGGTGGCCGATCGCAGCTTCCTGGTCGACATGCTGGATCTGCTGACCTGCACCGTCTCCCGCGCCTACGTCGCCGAAATACGCAGACACCCTGCCCACTGACCGCCGCTGCGGTGCGGCGACCGATGCCTTTTCCGGTGGTTGGGCCTCATGCGGTGGTGTAGGTGCGGGCGACGAGTGCGGAGCGGAGGTACCAGAGTCCGCTGGCTTGGGTGGGGTCGAAGCCGGTGAGTTGGGCGATGCGTTT